>NZ_LIGG01000001.1:2542293-2589587 GCF_001273925.1 Bacillus sp. FJAT-27251
TGAGCCTTACGCCAAAGTTGAGTGCTTTTACGACAAAGGGCTGACCTTTTCTACGATTGCTTTGCTTAATATCAAAAACCGCCGGTTCATGATTTACGGCGGTTTTTTTTGTATTTAAAAGATGGGAATCTCTCCATGCTTGCTGGCGTTGATCCATCCCAGGTCTCGTATACGGATGTCTTTCGACCATTGCTCTGGTTTGTCCTGGTCTGCTATCACAATATCAATGGCAGCTAACGAATCGATATGGAACAAAGCTCTTTGATTAAATTTAGAAGAGTCCGCCACCAGAAATACTTGCTGTGATTTTTTCATCATAATGGAAGTAGCAGAAGCTTCGTCCACATCAAACCCACAGATTCCCTCCATGCTTACTCCTCCACATGAAATGAACGCTTTGTCAAAATAAAAATGCCCGAGCAGCTGGTTGGTAATGGAACCGCTGGTGGAACGCTGCCGTGGGTTGGATGTTCCACCGAGTACAATCACTTTTCCATTAAAAAGACCACATTCCAACCGGCTTTTTAATGTTTCGGCTGCTGCTAGGGAATTGGTTACAATGGTCACATTCTTTACGTCTTTGATACTTCTTGCAAGATGCAGAGTTGTGGAACCCGCAGCAAGGACAATGGTTTCACCGTCCCTGATAAACGCAGCAGCTGTTTCTCCAATTAATTTTTTTTGAAAATGGGCAATGCTGACTTTTCGGAGGAAAGGGGGTTCGCTGCTTATTCCTGCATAGGCAACTGCACCTCCGCGGATTCTTCGCAATTTCTGTTGTTCCTCAAGAACACGTAAATCCTTCCGGATGGTCTCCGGTGTTACGTTCAGTTTTACAGCTAAATCCGTGACACTGATTTTTGTTTTAAATTCAAGTTCTCTCAGGATAGCTTTCTCTCTCTCTGACATAAAAGGCTGGTTCATAAAATTCTCCCGGTATATCAATCATTTCCTCCCATTGTAAAAATGAATTATTAAGACAGGTTTTCAGATCCGTAAATTTTTCAAAAATATTTTAATAAACAAAAGAGAAAACTTCCCATATGTCTATCCTTCCGACTATAAAAGCTGGGTCTTCCTTCTCAGGATAAAGAATGAAGGCGGGTTCATCTGATTTTGCTTTCTGCCATGCTTCTGTTTTCTTTACTAATCCTTTGGCCTGCATTCACCCTGCGCTAATATTCGGCGCTTATTCTTGATAGCAGATAGGGAAAAAAGCTATCTGGGGTATTAGCCAGGAATGATGGCTGATTTTAATACAATGATTGGGAGGTATTCTACGTGACAGAGAGAAATAAAGGGATGGATCGGAGAGATTTTATCAAAATTGGCGGGATGAGCACACTCGCCTTAACACTCGCGTCCACCGGATTGCCAGGAGATTTATTCGGCAGTACGACCGCATTGGCCAGTGACAACCAAAAGGCCACACTGAAATTCAATGGTAATGGCAAGTTCAAAATCGTGCAGTTTAATGACCCGCAGGATGATGAACGGATCGACCGCAGAACAGTTGAACTTATGGAAAAGGTCCTGGATTCGGAAAAACCGGATTTCGTTGTCATCAATGGTGACATGCTGGCAAGCGGTCCTGATACGCCATTGGAATTGAAACAAGCGATTAACAATCTGGCCCAGCCAATGGAACAAAGAAAAATTCATTGGGCAATTACATACGGAAATCATGATGAAGATTCCACTCCAAAAAACGGCCTGGATGAGGCGGGGATGCTGGAAATCTATATGTCTTATCCGCATAATATGAATCAGCCTGGGGAGAAAGGAATTACTGGAACAGGAAATGCAAATCTGTTGATTAACAATTCAAAGGGAACCGCGCCTGCGTTCAATCTATGGCTGCTTGACAGCGGAAGGTATGCTCCCGACCAAATCGCCGGACAGGATTTTAAGGGCTATCCATACTGGGACTGGCTCCGCTTTGACCAGGTGAATTGGTATTACGAAACGTCCATGCAATTGGAAAAGCGGTTCAATCGCAAAATCCCGTCCCTGATGTTCATGCATATCCCATTGTGGGAGCATCGCTATATGTGGTTTGCCGGCAAAGAGGAGATGTCGGATGAAAAGCATGCGCTTGCTGTCAAAAAACATAATATCGTTGGGGAAAGAAATGAGGATGAATGCCCCGGCCCTGTCAACAGCGGCATGTTCTCAGCCATTCTGCACCGCGGCGATGTAAAAGGAGTATTCTGCGGACACGACCATATCAACACTTACGCAGGGAATTATTATGGCGTCATGCTCGGCTATGCCGGCAATTGCGGGTTCGGTGCCTATGGCCTTTCCGGAGCAGAAAAAAACAGGCTGCGCGGAGCCAGGGTCTTTAACCTGGATGAAAACAAAGAAAACGTACTGGACGATACATACATGGTCTTTGCAAAAGACTATGGAATTGACTTGACACCAAACGACCAAAGTATGGACCCATTGCCATTGTAGAGCACGGGGACGGCTCTCCTGCCTCCTCCGGGGACAAGGGCACGCATCCCACTGAAAAAATGAAGCATGGGGAACAGTTCCCCATGCTTCATTTTGGTTCAACATGAACGTGGACGTTGTACACTCCATGCTCGTTGATCATGATTTTTTCTACGTGCGTGGCAATATCATGTGCTTCTTTTATTCCGAGTCTTGAATCCACTAAAATAACACAATCGATCACCTCATTATTGCCATAGTTCCGCCCCTTGATTTCCTTGATTCCTTTCACTCCTTTTACATCCATGACGATTTCCTTGTATAAGTCGAGCTTTGTCACATCAAAACCATCGGAAAGTTCAAGGGAAGCCTGTCTAAAAATATCCCAGGCGGTTTTACAGATCAGGATTCCTACAACTGAGGCTGTTACGGTGTCGAGCCAGGGCATATTCAACTGAGAGCCAAATATCCCGACGGCTGCCCCGACGCTGACCCATGCATCGGACAAATTGTCCTTAGCGGCTGCCATGACGGAACCGCTGTTGATCCGAAGGGCCAATTTTTTATTGTACCGGTACACGAAATACATGGCCACGGCAGAAAAAAGAGCCACATAAGCAGCGACGATATCCGGAGTCTCAGACCCGCCGTGTACGAGTGATGTGACAGCTTCCAGCAATACCTGTATCCCGACTGCGGCCATAATGAAGGATGCCACCATGGAGGCAATGGTTTCACTTTTCCAGTGTCCATACCCATGGTTCTCATCAGGAGGCCTTTGGGAAAGCCTCAGCCCGATCAGGACGGCAATGGACGCGATGATATCGGTTGTATTATTCAGTCCATCTGCTCTAAGTGCGGCAGAGTTACTCATATAGCCAATCAACAATTTTAGGCAGGAGAGGATCAGGTATGCCAGAATGCTGATCATGGCACCGCGTTCCCCCATCTTTAAATCCTTGTATTTTTGTTCTTCCATCTCAAGTTATCCTCCTAAAAAACACTGCCTACCTACCATAGCATTCGCCATGCGAGTGGGTCTATAGCAATGTTTTTGAGCAGGTATAACTTAATAGAGCATAAGAAACAAAGTTAGCTAGCAGCAACTTTCCCGCAAGACCGAACGCTGGAAAAAATGAGGCAGGAGAACCGTCCCTCTGTTTTGCATAAAAATAAATAAAAAAGTATATTTACAAGTCGGCTGCATCATAGTAAACTGAGTCTATTATTCTAAAATACTAAGTTTTACATCATGATGTACACAGGAAAGGATTGATTCAATTTGGAACATATGGGATTTCTCTCATTATTGCCACCGATTATTGCGGTGATTCTAGCGGTCATGACAAAGAATGTAATTATTTCTTTGTTTTCGGGGGTGTTTATCGGCGTTTTGATTTTAGCAGGCGGAAATCCGCTTGAAGCCACAATGCAGACCATTGAAACGTATATTTATCCACGCCTTGGAGATGGGTATAACACTGGTGTGCTTGTGCTGCTCTTTTTTATCGGCGGCTTTGTGGCACTGATGGAAAATTCGGGCGGGGGKGCGGCACTCGCACAGGCCTCGATTAAATATATTAAAAGTCGGGCAAAGGCTCAAATCGGAGCTTGGGCAGGGGGAATCGTTATCTTTTTCTCTGACCTGGGCACACCGCTGATTGTCGGTCCTGTTTTTGAAAAAGTCTTCGACCAGCTAAAGGTTTCCAGAGAGAAACTGGCATGGATCATCGACTCAACTGCATCTCCCGTCGCAGTCCTGATTCCGTTTATCGGCTGGGGCGTCTATATTATGGGGCTCATTAAAAATGAGTTCGATTTGTTAAACATCACAACTTCTGAATTTGATACGTTTGTACAAGTCATACCATTTCAATTTTATGCGATACTAGCCGTGATCATGGTCCCTCTAATCACGTTCACAAAGCTTGATTTCGGCCCGATGGCAAAAGCGGAAAGAAGGATCCAGGAAACAGGTGCCATCTACTGGCCGGACTCAAAACCGCTAAGGAAGCCGGAGCAAACGGAGAAATACACAAACAGCTCCAAAGCCATCTTGATCTGGCTTCCGCTCTTAGTCTTGTTTATCACTTTATTTGGTTTGCTGATTTCATTCGGATTCCCATTTGAACAGGTTCCAGGTAATCAGTTCAGAATATCGCTTACGACGGCCTACTTGTTTGCGGCCATCACGATCATTGTTTTAATGATTGGCTTTAAGCTCAAGAAGTTTGGGGAAGCATTTGAGATTTATACATCTGGTATGCAGAGAATGGCCTATGTCGCCGTGACTCTTGTATTGGCCTGGGCGCTAGGAACGTTGCTGAGTGATATGGGAACGGCCATGTTCATTGTGGAATTGGTGCAGGGAAATATCCCGGTATTCATTATTCCGGCGATTCTGTTCATCGTCGGTGCCATCATGTCCCTGGCATCCGGAACGTCATGGGGAACATTCGCGATCATGCTGCCAATCGCGATTCCAATGGCTGTTGGGCTTGATGCCCATCTGCTGGTCTGCATTGCAGCCGTTCTATCCGGAGGAATGTTTGGCGACCATACTTCACCGATATCCGATACAACCCTGCTATCCTCAACCGGGGCTGGCGCAGACCATATTGACCATGTGAAAACGCAATTGCCATATGCCATTTTGAATGCCTGTGTCACCTTTATCGGTTTTATTGTCGCAGGGATTACCGGCAGTGCCTGGACGCTTCTTCTCGCGATCGCCATCCTGGTGATAGCGGTCGCTACGTTATCAAAACTGGATAAAAAGAAGCATGGGGCCGGTTCTATTGCTTCGTATTGAACTGTGGGGGAGGTACTCTGTGCCTCCCCTCCATTCGTTATATCGGCTGCGGCCTTCTTGTCCCTGAAAATGCAGGGATATCGAGTAATTTACTAAACTTTCACAAAATACAATCAATGAAGACCGCTGGTTCATTTATAATAGATTCTGAGGGTAGAATCTATTTTTAAAATAAATGACAGGAGGGTATCATGATGAAACTGGAAGGAAAAGTGGCGATTGTAACAGGCGCAGCGTCAGGAATGGGAAAAGCCATTGCCGAGCTTTATGCGAAGGAAGGGGCGAAAGTGGTCCTGGCCGACTATAATCTTGAAGGTGCTGAAGTGACTGCAAATGGGATTGCCGCAAATGGCGGCATTGCCAAAGCGTTACAAGTGAATGTAGCGGATTTGGCACAGGTAGAGAATATGATTGAGGCTGCTGTACAGGAATATGGAACATTGGATATCCTTGTGAATAACGCAGGAATCATGGATGGATTCGAACCTGTTGGGGATATTACCGATGAAAAATGGGACCTGGTTTTCGATGTGAACACAAAAGGCGTAATGCGTGCCATGCGCAAGGCCATCCCAATCTTTTTGGAGAAAGAAAGGGGAGTCATTATCAATGTTGCATCCACCGGCGGATTCAGCGGGGCCCATGCGGGAGCAGCATACGGCGCATCCAAGCATGCCGTAATTGGACTGACAAAAAATACCGGGTTCATGTATGCGCAAAAAGGAATCCGCTGCAATGCCATCGCACCAGGCGCCGTAGAAACCAATATTGGCTCAAGCATGACCAGTATCAATGAATTCGGGATGTCACGGGCAGGGATGACTCATGCTCTTTCCCCACGTGCCGGAAAGCCGGAAGAAATCGCACAGGCTGCATTGTTCCTCGCATCCGATGAGTCCAGCTTTGTAAACGGAGCGGTCATCACCGTGGATGGCGGCTGGACCGCGGCGTTTTAATGAGGCAAGGGTGAGGAATGGGACCGGTTCTGCTGCTTCGTTAAAAGCCTAATCCGCAATTGGATTAGGCTTTTTCTCTTGCTTACTTCCTCATTGGGGAAGACTTTTTTAACTAATGTTCAAAAGATGCTCTATATAAACAATCCCCATGTAAATTAACCAGACCGCTAATGGGATTCCCAAGCTTTTTATTGATTGCAACAACTCATATTTTTTATTGTTCTTTTGTAAAACTCTATCCGTAATAAAAAACAATATAGAAGCACCTAAGCTATAAAATAGTAATACAAGACCAAAAACGATATGCGAAATGCCAGAGATCCATAGTTCTGATTTATCATTGTCTATTTTTGCTGAGATAAATTGACCGATCTTATCACTAATAATAGAGGCTAACACTCCGTAGATTAAAATAGCCGGAAAACTATACATCAAATAAAGAGGCGTGACTGATGCAACGGCAAATAAATAATTTGGTATGGAAGCGAGCGCCCCGCCAAAAGGATTGGGCAGAATTAGTCCCAGCAAAATGGCATATAAGGAACCAGAGACAGAGGCCGAAATGACTTTTCTGGATATAATTTTGTCCACCTCCCAATTTTAGAGAACTTTCATATTCCTGTTTGGACGATGAAAGATAACAGTCTGATATGATGCACGAGAACCGTCCCCATGCCTCACTCCATCAGGCCTTGCTGAAAAGCATAACTGGTGAGCTGCACGCGGTTATCCAAATGAAGTTTGCTTAGGATGTTTTTTAGATGACTTTTCACCGTGTGTTCGGAAATGATGAGGCTCTCGGAGATTTCCCTGTTGGACATCCCCCTGGCGACTAGTTTGAGTACCTCTAATTCCCGAGTGGATAATGGGATTTTTTCGGTGTTGACGGCTTTGCTTTGCGGGAATTCCTTCAGGATTTGGAAGGCGATTTCCTTTGACATCGGGACTTCGTCAGAAGCAAAGGCCCTTAAGTGTTCAATCCAGGTATCCGACTGGAAATTCTTTAGTAAATAGCCTTGTGCTCCTTTTTTCAGGGCATCAAACAAATCGGTGATGTCATCTGACACCGTGATCATCACGATTTTCACAAAGGGGAACGTGAGCTTGATTMTTTTGGTTGCCTCGAGCCCGTTCATGATGGGCATTTCAATGTCCATGAGAATAATATCAGGCATAAGCTGTTGTGTAAGTTGTATCGCTTCTTCGCCATTTCTTGCTTCCCCAATAATCAGGAAGTCTTCGTACTCTTCCAATATTTCACGAATGCCTTCCCTCGCATGGGCGTGATCATCCACAATAAGGATCCGAAAAGGGTTCATCTACTTTTGCTCCTTTTTCAATGTCATGATGGTTTCATCCCCGTTCCTCTCCAGGGAATGTTCCCATCCCATATCCCTGGCTCTCTCTTTGATGATTTGCAGCCCATATCCCTTACTTGAGCGGAGTGTTGCTTCTGTGAACCCAATTCCCTGGTCTTTTATCTGGCAAATCCACCCTCTGTCCATTTCTTCCGCACGAATTATGATTTCATGGGTTTTGGCATGTTTAATGACATTCATAACCGCTTCCTTGATACAGGCGAATAACTCGATTTTTTCCTTTGGAGATAGCGTATCCTCGTTAATGCGCCATTGCAGGTCAACATCAATTAGATGCTGGTTTTTCAATGAGGAAACATACTGGTGGACCGTTTCTGTCCAGCTAAAGGGTTCTTCACTTGGCATAAGTTTTAAGTTTGTAATCGCTTGGCGGGTATCTTCGTGAACGTGCTGCAATGTTTGCCTGATTTTTTGAAAATCGGGGCTGTGCTCCAGGTCATTCTTCCTGCCGAACTTATTCATTTTCACAGAGAGCAGAAAAAGGGACTGCGCAATGCCGTCATGGAGTTCCCTTGCCAGCTTTTCCCGCTCGATCAGCGCTGCTTTCCTGGATTTTTCCAGTCGCAACTCTTCCTGCATCCTTTCCAGCACGGAAAATAAGCGGCGCAAAAAGACGAGTGTGACGATAAAGACCAAAATAGGAGACAGATAATTTCCCAGCTCCATCGAGATATAGGGAAGGAGAAACTCATGCCGCAGGTATTCCCATAAGGCGATTGTCACCGTTGGGATGATTAAAATGAGCCATTTGATTTGTTTATACTTCAAGTTTTTACACCTTTTCTATATGGAAAGTGTCTTTATTTTATCACCGATTCCGGCCTTGTTAATCATTTTGACCTTAAATCACTCTTTCGAGGTATTATTTTATATTGCCATAGTATTTATAATGGTTTAAGAGCTCACTTTAAACTGTACCACAACTTTAGGGAGGAATTATGTTGAAACGTGTATTTACTGCTGTAGCAGCCTTTTTACTAGCAATTGCCTTTTCTGCAAGCGTGTCTGCCCACTCGCATTTGCAAGGATCCACTCCGGCGGATGGGGACGCTGTAACCGAGCCATTAACGGAAATTGTTCTTGAATTTGACGGCCAAATTGAACAAGGCAGTTTTATCGAAGTAACCACAGCAGGGGGACAAAAATTTGAACCTGAGCAATTGATCATCGGGGAGGGGACACTGACAGGTACTTTCGCTCAACCGCTGGCTAATGATGAATACCAAGTCAATTGGAGTATTATCAGTGCGGATGGCCATCCACTGGAAGGCGAATTCTCCTTCACAGTCAATGCCCCAGCTTCTGAAGCTGAGGAGGAAGCGGCAGAGGAACCGGCGGAAACGACTGAACCATCTCAAACACCAGAAGAAGAAACAACAGAGCCGGATGAGCAAAGTACAGAAAATCAGGAAGAGGCAGCAACAGCCGATGAAGCAGAGGAGAGCGCCTCATCTTCCATGGGCTTTGTGTTTATCGTTCTTTTGGCAGTACTAGCGGCAGGCGGCTTCTTCCTGCTTAAAAGAAAGAAGTAATCAATGGATATATTCGTCATCATCAGTCAGGCACTTTTATATCTATGCTTTTCCGTTTTGGCAGGCAGCTTTATCCTCCTGCTTATTCCTGGCAAATACCGTCCTGACCTGAACATTCCAAAGCGGCTGCTCCTTTCGGGTGCCGCTTTGGTCCCTGTTTTCGCATTCATTCCTGTCCTTGATATCACATTGTACATTGCTCCCCGATTAGGCTTTCTTGAATCGATAAAAATCGTGTTAACAACCTATACGATCGGGACAGCGTGGAATTTTACTTTTTTCGGTTCCATTGTGCTGCTCCTGTTGATTGCCTTGGCGAAGCCTGGTGAAAAGAAGATGTCTGCTATTTTGGGAGCTTTGCTGACAGTTGGCTTGATTTTGACCGTGGCCTGGTCGAGCCATGCTGGTGCGATTGATCCCGTGATAGGAATGGTCAGCGATTTTGTTCATTTGGCGGCAGCAAGTATTTGGGTGGGCATCTTGCTTATAGTTGGCTGGTTCTGTCTTAATCATAAAAATTGGCTGGCATTTTTAAGCTGGTTTTCACCGGTCGCTGCCGGATGTTTGGCGGCAATTGTTCTTAGCGGTGTGTTTTTGATGGAAACATTGGTGGGTGGGTATATAAATTTGTGGATGGTTTCCTATGGCCAGGGATTATTGCTTAAGCATTTATTTGTCCTGCCGCTGCTCTTTTATGCCTTGGCGAATGGCGTGATCGTCAAGTATAAGCTGTCCAAAGATGCTGCCTTTAATCCGATTCCATGGGTCAGAGTGGAGGGCATCCTTTTAGTTGTCATTTTTACGATTACGGCAGTTTTCTCACAGCAGTCCCCGCCGCATGGCAATTTTGTGAACGGTGAGGCGGTGTCACCTTTGTTTCGGCTCTTCCACGGTGACATCATCGATGCCGGCAGTTCCATCGGCTTTGTTGTCAACCTGAATACGGTCGGCTTCTTTTTCCTGTCTCTATTATCAATGGGACTCATCGCCGTATCGTATTTCAAGAAAGCCCCAATATTCATCTCGTTTCTGTTCAGCTGCTTATTGGTTATCAGCATCTATCTCATGATAATGGTGACAGTAGTGATTCGGTAATAGAGTAGGCGACGGTTCTCCTGACTGACTGCCTCATGCCACCGGGGGAGGAGAATCTCCCTCTTTTTTTCGACAAACTGGAAACCTTTGTCAAGTGTTGGACGTATAGTAAGCATCCAGGGAATAAGATCGGTTGGAGAACTCCTCTTGCTTCCCGGAAGGAGGCTGCTTATGTCTTTATTGAATATTGATATTAAATCGGCAGGGTATGAAAAAGATGATTCCATCATTACTGACATCGCCTTTAGGATTGAGCAAGGTGAATTGGTCGGGCTGATTGGACCGAATGGGGCGGGCAAGAGCACGACCATTAAAACGGTCCTGGGACTGCTTGAGCATATGGACGGGTCTGTTGCATTTGGGTCTGGCGCCAATTATGCTTACATCCCGGAGAGGCCGCTCTTTTACGATGAATTAACGCTCTGGGAACATCTTGATTTTGTAGCAGCTGTAGAGGGGCTAAATGAAAAGGAATACCGGAAAAAAGCGGATGGTCTGCTCGATACATACAAATTAGCACACCATGCCCATGAGTTTCCATCCAAATATTCAAAGGGGATGCAGCAAAAGGCTATGCTTATTTTAGCCATGATTACAGATCCGTACCTGTACATCATTGACGAGCCGTTCATGGGTCTTGACCCAAATGCCATGAAGCTGTTTCTTGATTCCATTGAAAGAGAGCGAAAACGGGGTGCCGGGATCCTGATGTCCACGCATGTTTTGGATACGGCCGAAAAAATCTGCAACCGGTTCATTATGATCAGCAATGGACGGATGGTGGCAAAAGGCACGCTGGAAGAAATACGGCTTCAATGCCGCCTGCCAGAGGGTTCGCTGTATGATTGCTACCATTTTCTTGCAGAAGGTGATGGCGATGAAAGGTAGCAGCCTTTTCCGGAGCCGGTTAATAAGAGGCTGGAAATTCCAATACAATGTTTGGAAAACGGTCCTGGACTGGACCGTCATGTTATATATTATCATCCCGGCTGTGGTCATCAGCACCATGATTTATCGTTCATGGTGGAATGAAACGCCTTCGTGGATCATGGACCTTCCGCTGTTTCTCTTGTTTTTTGCGTTCTATTTGATTGCCTGGTCAGGAAATATTCACATGTATTTGGAAGAGGCGGATAAAGTCTTTTTGGTTAAAAAGAACAACCTTTTATGGAAGCTGAAAACATATGGATACAGCTATTCATTATTCAGTCAATCACTTGCTGTGGGATCTTCCTTCCTTATCCTGCTGCCATTTTTACTAAATCACTATCAGCTCGGATTCACGGGACTCTTTGCGCTGCTGGGATATTTCATATCCTTGAGTGCATGCTTGATGCTGGTTAAATATTATTTGAGAACGTATGAATCAAGAAGGAAAAAAATCGGGATGGGCTTCCTGCTGTTTGTGCTTTTCAGCTGGTTCAGCCAACTGGTCTATTTTTTGTTCGAAACAGGACACCTTCTGCTCGTTTATCTGGTTGCTTTCGTCATTCTTGCAGCCTCGGTTTATTCCAGTATGATGACACTCCAAAAAGCCAGTTCACTGGACATTGGGATCGACATGGAGCAGGAACGGAAAACAAGCATGATTAAACTGGTCTTTGCGGCAGCCCCAGAAATTGAAAAACCGGTTGTCACAAGAAGGAAGAAGCCGCTATTATTCCGGAAGTCAAAACGGATTTTTAAAAAAAGGACTCCTGTCACAGGCATTGCCGAATTATTCATTAAGGTTTTTATCCGCAATTCTTCCTATATAAGCGGTTATGCTGCCTTAACCAATGTCACCACGGCGGCAATAATCGTCATTCCGTCGCTGTGGATCAAAGCCTTCCTCTTCTTAAGTTTTCCCATCATGATAAATTAGTGGATTTCCATCGTCTGGGACAAGATCTTCAACTCAAACCCCATGACGAAGAAACACATTGAAAGCAGCCATTATTTTACCGCCAAAAAAAGAGTCACCGCTACAATGACCATTATCGCCGTTACCCTCCTATTCCTCTTCGGAACCATGGGGAGAGTTTTGCTCGCCCATTTCCAGTGAGGCAAAGGGACGGTTTTGCTGCTTCATTCTGGTTCGTGGATGAAGCAGCAGAACCCTCCCCCTGCTTTAAAAGGAATTTCCTCGATAATGAAGAATATAGTTCTTTAGACAGGGGGGATTTCAATGAATAAAAAGCTTTTGCATGCAGAGGGAATGGCGGTTTTGGCCTTATGTGTTTACCTCTATGGTTTTTTTCAATTCAGCTGGGTATTATTTTTGGTTTTGCTGTTTTTGCCGGATCTTTCTATGGTCGGCTATGTCATCAATCCTAAAACGGGAGCAAGGGTCTATAATTTATTCCATACCTACACGTTACCGGTCATTCTTGTCATCCTGGGAATATTTCTATCCAACCCGACCATGCTCTCCATAAGTCTGATCTGGACCGCCCATATAGGAATGGACAGAATGCTGGGCTATGGGCTGAAATATCCAACTCATTTTAAGGATACGCATTTAAATAGGGTATGACGAAACCGTTTTATAGTAGATATGGGGGAATGGGAAGATGGATAAAGTCGTCATTATTACAGGCTCTAACTCCGGTATTGGCAAAGCAGCGGCCTGCAGGTTTGCGGCGGAGGGATGCAGGGTGATTATGGCCTGCCGCAATCTGGAAAAAAGCAAAACAGTGCAGCAGGAAATCATCGATGCAACCAATAATCCTCAAGTTGACCTTCTGCAGCTCGACATCTCTTCATTTGAGTCCATACACCAATTTTATTCTTGCGTGAAGGAAACCTATCCAAAGATCGATATCCTCATCCATAATGCAGCTTTCCTGAATCATGGCAATAAAACCTATCAGCTGAGCGAAGACGGGATTGAATTGTCTTTCGCCACTAATGTTGTTGGTCCGTTCCTTCTGACAAGGCTGCTGGCAGACCTGCTGGAAAAGTCGGACGATGCCCGCATTCTCCATGCGTGCACGACCAATATCAGGCATTTCTTTGACCCGAAGCGAAGGATTGAATTCGACAATCTCCAGGGGGAATTCAAGGACAAGCGAACATATAGCACTTATAAAATGTATGGGGACTCCAAGATGGCTTTGCTGATGCTGACATTCAAGCTGGCCGAAGAACTGAAAACCAAAAACATATCTGTCAACGCCATTCAAATTCCGGCTATAAAACTCTCGAAGGAAACCATTCAGAAAATGCAATCAGGCTGGAAATTCGCCGCAAGGGTCCAAAACCTGTTCAGTGCCCCGCGTGAAACCATGGCCGACACCTATTTCCACCTATGTACTTCCGAAGAATTCGAGGGGGTCACAGGTAAAATAATCAACGGCAAACGAACCATCATGCAGCCATCTCAATACTCGGATAACCCTGGACAACAAATCAAACAATTCTTCGACCAGACGGTATATCCAAAATACGCAGCCAGCGAAAGAAATGTTGAGCAGGTATGGGAATTCTGTTTGAGGTGGGAAGCTGTTGAGGTGTGAAGGAGCATTGGATAGAAACATACCTTGAAAAGGACCTTCAAATAACAAACTAAAAAACGATCATTAAAAGGACCAAATGAAGCGGGAAAATCCCTGCTCATTTGGTCCTTTTTAGTACCCTTATTAGTATCTTGGGGTGCATTAATATGGTCATCGGCCGCTTCAGGTTCATGACTTTGATAAACCCATCATAGATTTTTGGATTTTCGGAGGACAGGAGGAAAATGTTTTTTGCATACCATTGGAGAAAAGGCAGGCCAAATGGTTTCTTGCCTTTCGTCGCTGGATATCGAAAATCTTCGGTCAGGACCATATTCCAGATGGGTGCGATGATGTTTCCTGCTTTTTTATGAAAGGCATTAATCGATTTCTGTTGAGGTCTCTGCTGATTTTGAAAAATGTCTTGTAGGGCGAGTGCCTCCAAAACGGCGATACTCATACCCTGGCCAAAAAAGGGATCAATCCTGCAAAGGCTGTCCCCAATGAGCAAAAGACCTTCAGGCAAATTCTGTGCCTTATCGACTTTTCTCCATAAAATATGGGGAACCCGGAAGACACTCACACTGGACAAGGCCTTAGCAGTTTGCAGTTCTTCATGGATATCCGATTTTGGCAGTTTACGAGCCAGTTCAAGGAGAGCTCTCTCATCCTTCAGAATCTCCTTCCCGTCTATTTCGTCATGATAGCCAATAAATGTGACGAGATAACGATTTCCCTCGACATTTGAAATCGAACCGGCGATTTTTTCAGCTGGTGGATTGGGGTACAGAAGCTTGATTTTCCAGTCTCTATTTTTATTATCGGGAAGCTCAACAAGCTGGCTGGCATAGGTCAAGCCAATTTCTACTTTATCAGTCGGGATATGGATATCATGCGCATTGAACCAACGGGAGGACAGGCTGCTTGCCCCGCTGGCATCAACAACCAGGTCAGCGAGTAGCGTGAACCTGGAATCGCTGCTATCTCTTCCTTCAACACCGGCAATCCGATTTTCCTGGTCTTGATAGACATACCTGGTTACCGAGTGGTTATACAGGACCTTTATATTAGAAATCTTATGTATGTGTTGATCGATATGCCATTCCAGGTGGGGACGAGTTTGCAAGGTTGTTGTATAGCCCCCGTCATAGCGGAACTTCCACACACCGTGATGATACCAGGCAAGGTCTTTCGTCGAGTTGATTTTCACCGCTCCACTTGAATGGAAGCAGTCCGTAACCCCTGGAAACAGCTTTTCAAGACCATGCTCACCTGCGTGGAGCAGGGCATGGATGTGTTTCCCCTGCGGGACTCCATTCCTTGGAGCAGGGGTTAACGTTTCGGAATCCTTTTCCAAAATGATCACTTCCTGAAACACATCAGAAAGGACACGTGCGGCCAGTTTTCCTGCCATACCGCCGCCTATAATGATTACTTTTTCTCTTTGGTGCAATGGATCGTACACTCCTTTATCAGTGGGGGATGCCCAACTTCATGAAAAAGACTGCTAGTTATTAGCAGTCAAAGATAGCGCCTCTAAAAGAAGATGAATGTCTTGATGAATACCATCGCGAACTTGATCATCGTTGCACTTTTGAAGATCGTCGATTAAACGTCCAAGCTCTTTTAAAAATAGTAAGCGTTCAGCCTTACTAGTCATAGTGTATTCACCCTATTCACTCCTTTACATAGGTAAGACACTATGTCACTTCAGGCTAACACTTTGCCAGTGTATTTGCCATCTCTTTTTACAAAAACTTAATTCTCTCTTGAAATATTATTAATATATTAACTTTACAATTTACCTTATACGATATTTTTTTTCAGGAGGAAAAATTCATGGCATTGTTTAACCGCAAAGTAATGGCTGCCTCCATGTCGGTCAGTCTATTGATGACCGGCATGATGGGGAGCTCAGCTTTAGC
This sequence comes from Bacillus sp. FJAT-27251, assembly GCF_001273925.1. GTDB lineage: Bacteria > Bacillota > Bacilli > Bacillales > Cytobacillaceae > Mesobacillus_B. The sequence goes on from NZ_LIGG01000001.1 coordinate 2,557,908, forward strand.
AGGTGGAAATAAGGTTCCGCCAGGCTTGGCAAAAAAAGAGAATGTAAAAGTACAATTGTTAACCGTAAACGACCTGCACGGCAAAGTGAATGTTAGCGAGCAGCCGAAAAATGACCTCAATACATATGGAAACGCTGCTTACCTCGCTGCCTATCTTCGAGACCGTGAACAAACCAATGAAAACACGCTGATTGTCCACTCCGGAGACATGGTGGGAGGAAGCCCGCCTGTATCAGCATTGTTCCAGGATGAGCCTACTATTGAAATCATGGAATCCATTGGTTTTGACGCAGGGACTCTTGGAAACCACGAGTTTGACGAGGGAGTGGATGAGCTGCTTCGTTTAACTTACGGCGGAGATCATCCAGCTGGAACAGCTAACTATGACGGCACCGACTTCCCGATGGTTGCCGCCAATGTTGTATACAAGGACAGCGGGGAACTGGTACTCCCTCCATACTACATTAAAAATGTAAAGGGCCAAAAAATCGGGTTCATCGGCGTTACGACAACCGCAACACCAAATATGGTCGTAGCAAAAGGGATCACGAACGTCGAATTTACAGATGAAGCAGAAGCGATCAACAAATATGTTCCTGAATTGGCCAAGCGGGGAGCGGAAGCCATTGTCGTTCTGGCACATGTTCCGGGAAGCCAGTCAGGCGAGACGGCAACTGGAGAAATTGCGGAAATCGCCGCCAAAATAAATGATAAGGTGGATGTCATCGTTGCCGCTCATAACCATCAAAAGGTAAATGCGGTAGTGGACAATAAGCTGATTGTCCAGGCTGGCGAATATGGAAAGGCCTTTGCAGATATCGATCTTGAAATCGATCCGGTAACAGGAGATATTGTTAAAAAGGAAGCAGAAATCGTGGATGTCATTCAGCAGGGAGTCGCTCCAGACCCCGAGGTTTCTGCCATTTTGGAAAAATACTCCACGGCAATCGCGCCTAAATTGAATGAAGTGATCGGTCAGGCAAGTACCTATCTGCAAGGCGGATATATAACGAAAAATTACGTTGGCGACAATGCTCTTGGGAATCTGATTGCAGACGGAATGAAGGCGGCAATGGGAAGCGATTTTGCTATGATGAACGGCGGCGGAATCCGTGCCAACCTGGATGCAGGCGAGATTACATGGGAAGAACTGTACAATATCCAGCCGTTTGGCAACACACTGGTGAAAATTGACGTACAGGGATCGGAAATGGATGAAATTGTGAATGCGCAAATTTCTTCTTACGGCCCGGATGCCTCCATTGCAGGCTTCCATTACAAGTGGGACAGTGCAACCGGGAAGGTGACGGACATTACATTACCCGATGGAACTCCAATCAACCAGACTGCCACTTACACCCTTACCATCAATAATTACATGTACGACCATTATTCAGACCAATATAAGCTCCGTGCCTATGGTGAAAATCCTGTCCAAGGGCCGGAAGATCTCCAAGCAACCGTCGATTTTGTAAAGAGCTTCACCTCTCCAATCTCGTACGAAGCAGAAGGACGAATCATCAATATTTCTGCGGTACAATAAAGCTTGAGGACAGTTCTCGTGATACGTTCACGGGGGCAGTCCTCATGCTTTTTTTTGCGCGGAAGATGATTTGCTGCTTTTTTAAGTAAGCGGCGTTGATATACATTTGGGAAAACATTAGCTGCGCCCTTGGCTTCCGGTTTATGGCCGTCACCATTATTTAAAAAGGAATCGGTATTATTAATTAATTGGAAAATAAATTTAGTAAATGGAAAATATTCCTTAAACTTCTTCCGTTTTTCATTTATGATAAGAGTGTTGCATGGATGAGCTTCCTATCTTGAGGGATGTTGATTCTTTCCTTATTAAGGAGTGGCATGCCTTAAGGGTTCACCGGGAAAAATACTAAAAAGGAGCGTGGTTTGAATGAATAAACCTCTTGAAATCTTGCATTCTGAAATCATATCTGAAGCTAAAAAAGGATATCCCATTTTGCTGTCTGGTTCTTTGGTGTTTCTGCTATTCTCGTTTCTTCCGCTTTTGCTTCCTATGGAAATTGTCCATTTAGCCTGGGTGATTGGCTTATCGGTCATTTTCCCGTTTGGAATCCTGCTCAGCAAGCTTCTGGGCGTCAATGTTCTATATTCCGGTAACCCTTTAGGCACATTGGGAGGAATCGTTGCTGCTCCACAGGCTTTCTTTATCCCCGTTTTTATCATCGTGTATATGCATATTCCTGAATACTTGCCGTTTACGATTGGCTTGCTTGCAGGCTCGCATTTCCTTCCCTATATGTGGATTTATAAAAGCAAAGCCTATTTATTTGTCACTTTAGGCGCCTGCCTTTCCTCCTTATTCCTTGGGAGCTGGTTTCTTGACCAGGCGTTCATCGCGGTTCCTCTCGCGATTTCCCTGGTTTATGGGATTGCTGTTCTCCTGATTTTAAAGGAGCTGAAAGGAGAGAGGTTGGTAAACTCTTAAGATAACTTGATACTGGAGGTGGGAGCTTGTTTCAATTATTTTTAATCATGCATATTCTCACCGGTGCGGTCTGTCTGGTCAGTGGTCTCATTGCAATGGCCTCCAGTAAAAAGAAAGGGAGGCATACTGCAGCAGGAGAGATTTACCACGGAGCCTATGTTTTGGTGTTTATATCCGCCGTTGTGATGTCCATCATTCATTGGGAAGAGAGCGCCTACCTCTTTTATATAGGGATCTTCTCCTATTCCCTTGCCCTTTTGGGGTATGTTACCGCAAAAAGAAGATGGAAGAATTGGATCGGGATGCACATCGGCGGAATGCTCGGTTCATATATTGGCATCGTTACAGCCACAATCGTCGTAAACATATCCAAGGTTCCTGTTTTAAATGAAATCCCCGTACTTATTTTTTGGTTTCTTCCGACAATCATCGGCACTCCMTTGATCATTAGAGTTGGAAATAAGTTTAACCCTAAACAAGGCAAGGAATGCCCTTCACAGCTTTGAACATTGGTTGAAGTTGACGATTGATAAAGGAGTTTCAGTGAAATAGCAGCATAGGAATCCATTCCGAGGCGGGAAGGCAATGAGCCTTCTCTTTTTTATGATGACATGTATATCACTTTGTGATATATTTTAACTATGATATATCATAAAATGATATAAAGGAGAATCAGGGTGAAACAGATAGAACAATTGACTGATTCCGTCTTTTACATAATGGCGGCTTTAACGCAGCCACGGCACGGATATGCGGTCATGACCTTAATTGAAGAAACAACAAACGGAACAGTCAAAATAGGCCCAGCTTCCATGTATACCATCATAAAAAAGTTGCTTAATCAAGACCTTATTTACCTGTATGATGATGGAGACTCACGCAGGAAGGTTTACCTTCTGACAGATAAGGGCCGGGAAGTACTGAGGGAAGATGTACATCGAAAAAAAGTGATGATCCAGATGGCGGAAAATGGACTGGGGGAGGATGAAGGATGAAAAAAACAAAATATATGATGTCTGACGGCTTAGCGTTTTCCGAGGAAAAAGATATGGAGAAGCTGCGAAAAAAATCGCTTCAAGGCTGGAACGTGAAGGATTTTAAATTTATGGGGTATGGATTGGAACGCGGTGAAAAAGAGGATGTGATCTACAGCATCGATTATCGCTCTCTGGCAAATGATGAGGCCGATGAGTACATGGAATATTTCTCAGCGGCAGGATGGACCCATGTCTGCTCAGAAGTCAACATGCATTTGTTCAAAGCGGCACCGGATACCGCTCCCATCTATAGCGAAAAAGATTCGAAAAAAGAAAAGTATCGTGCCGGGGAGAAGCTTGTCTATGGTCTGGCGGCTTTCTTGATACTAGTTTCCTTCTTCTTGCTGGTAGTAAATAAATACGCTGCCGGAACGCTGCAAACCATTGCGAATATAGGCTTTATCATATTTCTGGCGATCACGATTCCCGCCATCATGACCGCACTTGCCATCTCCTTCCGAAAATGGCGGGTCTAATTAATTATGGTACGCTGAGCAGGTCCTATTGACAAAGAAAAAAGGTGCAAACCATCATTGGTTCGCACCTTTTTCGTCCTGCTTACAGGACTGATAGGGCAGTGTCGCTCCTAAATATATTGATTCAAGACCAGTGTTCCAGTCGCCATCTCGGCGAATGTTGCCCCAGTTTTTGCAGTGTCCAATAATCCTCTTGAAGTCGCCGTTAAATCTTTCAATTTAACCAGTCCCTCCGTTGTTTTATTGGTCTTGCCTTCTTCATATACCACTTTATCTGTTACTAAAACATGATCTGTAAAACTTTGGCTGGGTCTTTCACAGCCACCCTAAGAGCAAATGGGCAGGCAATTTATGTACTGAACAAGGAAATCCCTATTTTTTTCAGGGAATTTCTCATCAACCATTAAAAAAGGTAATACCGAGCTTAAAAATAAACGGAAAAATTCCTCTTAAATCTGGAAATACCAACATTTCCTTGGATATAAGGGGAGCTTTTCCGTTTATATGAATCTAATTTTAAAATTTAGTCTTATTTTGATAAGGTAAACGGAATTTCTCCGCTTATTTCTGCCTTTTTAACCCCTCAATAGACATTAACAGGAATTTCTCCGCCTATGAAACCATTGATTTCAAAAAAATCTTTATTTTACCAAATAAACCTGCCTATTTCCCTAGTAAATCGCAAGAATTAATTGAATTATCTAAAAACTATATTGACCCAACAGGAGCTTAGCAGTATGATTGTTCCATATAAGGAATTTTATTTCGTGTACGGCACGAATAATGAAATTGAACTTTTTTTACATTAGTTTCCTGGAGTATGAGGTTCAGAGAAAAAGGGATTATTTAATCTATTGTGGAAAGGAATGAACAACGCATGAATTTCGAATTATCCGAGGAACTGGAACAGTTAAAAAAAGGAATCAGGGATTTTATTGAAACCGAGGTTGACCCCTTGGCACAGGAAATTGAAGAAACAGATGATATACCAGAAAAAATCATGGAGATGTCCAAGGAAATGGGACTATTTGGACTGAGCATCCCTGAAGAATATGATGGATTGGGAATCGACATGGTTGGCAAATGTGCTCTTTATGAAGAATTGGGAAGAACCCATAATGGCTATACCACTGTAATTGGTGCCCATACGGGGATTGGTTCAGTCGGTATTGTCGAGATGGGAAATGAAGAACAAAAGAGAAAGTATCTGCCGCCAATGGCAAGAGGGGAAAAAATCGGTGCTTTTGCCCTGACGGAGCCTAGTGCTGGTTCCCATGCCACCAACCTTAAAACAACGGCAGTGAGAAAGGGAGACAAGTACATCCTGAATGGCTCCAAACATTATATAACCAACGCTCCTATTGCGGATGTTTTTACAGTTATGGCGGTAACGGATCCATCAAAAGGGGCAAAAGGGATTACATCCTTTATAGTTGAAAAGGATTTTCCAGGCTTCATCATAGGGAAGAAAGAAAAGAAAATGGGGCTTCATGGAAGCCATTCTGCTGAAATCTATTTCGAGGATTGCGAGGTTCCCGCCGAAAATGTACTGGGGGAAGAAGGGCAAGGATATGTAAACGCTTTAAAAATTCTGGCCAATGGCAGAGCCGGCCTAGCCGCCCGGAACCTGGGCTCAAGTGACAAACTGCTGGAAATGTCTTTTCAGCATGCGAATATGAGAATTCAGTTTGGCAAACCGATTTTCGAGCAGCAAATTATCCAGCACTACTTGGCGGACATGGCGCTCGATATTGAAGCATTGAGAAGCATGACCTACCGGGTAGCGTGGATGGTCGACCAGAAAAAGAGAGTGGTCAAGGAAGCGGCTATGGTCAAATTGCTGGGCTCCGAAGTATACAACCGAGTAGCGGACAAGGCTGTCCAGATCCATGGTGGAATTGGATATATTGCTGAATTCCCGATTGAACGTTTCTACCGTGATGCGAGAATCACCAAGATATATGAAGGAACATCCGAAATTCAAAAGAATATCATTGCCGCACAACTAAAGCGTGAATACTTGTAAAAGGGTTTGGTGCTGAATACAGTAGGATTCGCTTAAAAAGGGAAGCCATGTTTAGAAAATAAATAGTGTTAAGGAATGGAGTTTCGTTCGTTGAACAAACTCCTAATCTGATAAATGAGGGTTTTGTATGGAAATGAAAAAAGAACGTTCCGAGGTACCTGCTTTAGAAGCGACGATAAAAATATTAGAATACCTAAGCCGTTATCATAACCGTGAAAGCAGTCTGGCTGATATTTCAAAAGGTGCAGATATCAATAAAAGTACATGCCATCGCATTCTTAAGGTTCTCGAGCACCATAACTATGTGTTTTACAATGAGGACAAAAAGCAGTACAGCTTGGGTTCCTACCTGGTTGTACTTGGTGCGAGGGCCACTGAATTCATTGACTATCTTGATATTTGCAAACCGCATCTCGTGGAGCTCAGTAAAGAGACGCAGCAAACAGTCGTTTTACTGGAGCCAATCGCCAATGACAAATTAATGTATGTCGCAAAGGAAGAACCGTCCCTGCCGGTTCGGGTAACAGTAAGCATCGGTCAACGTTTTCCTTTGACGAGTGCTTCTTTTGGTAAATGCTATCTAGCCTTTATGGATGAAAGCAAGGCAGATGAAATTATCCGGAAAAGCGGGTTTAAACCATTCACCAGCAAGACGATCACGAACGTGGAAGAGTTTAAACAAGAACTAAAGAATGTTAAAAAGAAAGGCTATGCTGAAAGTTATGAGGAACACACGCCAGGTGTGTGCGGGGTTGCAGCACCTATTTTCAACCTAAATGGTGAAGTGAAACTGGTTCTTAGCTGTGTGTACTTATCAAACGAACCAGATGCAGACGCGTCTTTCTATGGGGAAAAAGTATTGGAAGTTTCGAGAGCCATAACAAAGGTATTGGGCGGGAGGCCTCCGATTGGAGTCTCCTAAAACAAACTAGGAGGCGTTGATATTGAGAAAGGCTGTAATTGTTGATTCGGTACGTACACCTGTCGGAAAAATGGGAGGAAGTTTGAAAGAGGTGGAAGTGGACTTCCTTGCCGCCAAAGTGATTGAAGAAATTGCAGGGCGTACCGGAATAGAAAAAAAAGAAGTGGATGAAGTGATTCTGGGCCAGGCGAAACAAAGTACAGACGCTCCGAATCTTGCCCGCTTAGCGCTTTTACGTGCGGGACTTCCAGTCGAGGTGCCAGGCTATACCGTTCACAGACAGTGCGGATCAGGACTGCAGGCCATTAATAATGCGGCTCTGCAAATTATGGCAGGAATGTCGGATGTGATTATAGCGGGCGGGGCTGAATCGATGAGTACGGCACCATATTATATACGGAACGCCCGTTATGGATTCGGCTCAGGGAATGGCCAGTTAATTGATCCTAATACGGAAAGCCAGCCGCGCTCCCAGCCTATTGAGGTCTATGGAGATATCACAATGGGATATACAGCTGAAAATCTGGCCGAACAATACAGTATCTCCAGAGAGGAACAGGATGAATTTGCGCTGCGCAGCCAGGAACTTGCACACCAGGCCATTAAGGAAGGGAGATTTAATAAGGAAATCACCTCTTATAAAATCAAGCAAAGAAAAGAAGAAAGAATCTTTGACACAGATGAACACCCGCGGTCGACAAGTCTGGATAAACTGCGAAGCTTAAACCCAGTGTTTAAAGAAAATGGTTCCGTGACAGCAGGGAACAGCAGCGGGCGAAACGATGGGGCTTCAGCTGTTCTGGTGATGGCGGAAGAGGAGGCCCGCAAGCGCGGCTTTAAACCAAAAGCCAAAATCCTTGCGCAAGCTGTGTCAGGGGTTTCACCAGAAATTATGGGGATTGGTCCAGTGACGGCGACAAGGAAGGCATTATCTCTGGCTGGTCTCTCTTTGGAAGATATCGGATTAATCGAATTGAACGAGGCCTTTGCTGCTCAAGCTCTGGCTTGCATCAAGGAATTGAATGCGAATCTGGATAAGGTCAATGTAAATGGCGGGGCAATAGCATTGGGGCATCCACTTGGCGCAACAGGTGCCGTCCTAATGACCAAACTATTGCACGAAATGGAACGCCGTGGGGAAAAGTATGGATTAGTGACCCTCTGTATAGGCGGAGGACAAGGAATCACCACCATTATCGAAAATATGCAAGTGTAATAGTGTAAGAAAACAAAGGGTGCCTGACTGAAACGGTCAAACGGAACGGGTCTTTTTTATTAGATTAAGAAATAGAAATAATTAGATGAGAAATCTTGCAAATACCTCTAGTGAAGGAGCCTGTTTATGAAAGCGATCGTTTCACCAAGATATGGTTCACCCGATGTTCTTGAAGTGCAGGAGGTTGAAAAACCCTTTCCAAAAGACAAGGAAGTGCTGGTGAATGTTCACGCCGCTTCCCTGAATTATGGAAATCTGGTGCTTATGAAAGGGGAGCCGTTTTTGGCGCGCTTTGCTTTCGGACTCCTAAAACCCAAATACTTAATCCCCGGGGGAGACATCGCAGGCCGGGTGGAAGTAGTAGGGAAAGACGTTATTGAGTTTCAACAAGGTGATGAGGTATTTGGAGACCTTTCCGGCAGCGGGTGGGGCGGCTTTGCACAATATGTATCTGTACCAGAAAAGGCTTTGGTGCTGAAACCATCCAACCTTTCCTTCGAAGAGGCGGCGGCTGTGCCTATGGCTGCCGTAACGGCCCTGCAGAGCCTGCGGGATAAAGGCAAAATTCAGCCTGGGCAAAAAGTGTTAATCTATGGAGCCTCCGGAGGTGTCGGCACGTTCGCTGTCCAAATTGCCAAATCCTTCGGAGCCGAAGTTACAGCGGTGTGCAGTACGAGGAATGTAGAACTAGTTCGGTCGATTGGAGCAGACCATGTGATTGACTATAAAAAAGAGAACTTTCCTGCCAACACACAGACCTATGATTTAATAATGGGTGTTAATGGGTACCAGCCGATTTCCGTCTACAAGCGGGCCTTAAATCCCCATGGGATTTTTGTCCATGTAGGAGGGTCCGGTGCTCAAATGTTTCAGGCCATGGCTTTCGGTCCCTGGATTTCCATGACCGAAGGGAAGAAAGTTGGCAGCTTTTTACAAAGAGCAAATCAAAAAGACCTTTTATTTATAAAAGAGCTTATCGAATCCGGAAAGGTAAAGCCTGTAATTGACCGATGTTATCTGCTAAGCGAGGTTCCCGAAGCATTTCAGTACTTTGCCGAAGGCCATGCCCAAGGAAAAATAGTCATAACGGTGTGAGGCAAGGGGCCGGTTCTCGCTGCTTCCTAATCAATGCAAGACACTCCTTTGGTCAATAGCCAATGGAGTGTCTTGCTTTATCTATAAATATAAATAAAGCTTGGGGTTGCTTCACTTTGCTATTACAATTAGATGTATAAGGAAGGAGGGATATTTTGACAAAGAGGAAGCGTTATTGGATTTTAATGCCACCTTTTCTTATTCTGGTGCTATTATCCTTCTTTACTCTTCCTGATCAGCTTAAGGGGTTTGCAGTCATCATTCCATTAATTTTTTGCTGATTTTGTGGATTTGGAACTATCTCGCCGAAAAAAATGAATAAGTGTTTTTAATAACGTATTTAGGTGAAACAAAGGGGGTGAGATTGATTAAAGGTTCAAAAGGAATGTCTGGCGGTAAGAAGGTAAGGGTGATCATCAGTTTGGTCAGTTGTTTTATTTTAATCATTTGGGGAATTTATCGATTGATTTTTGGCAACCCGACTTCACTATTTATTCCTGCGATCATTGCCTTTGGCGGTCTTATAGGGCTTATTGGCGGGATTGGGGAACTAAAAAAGGTTTCTTGAGGTAAGGGTGCAAGAGTTGAAGTTTCAGTGAGGTTTGTAGAGTCCTATCAAAACTTTAAAAAGCAGGCAATTTAAAGGGAGCTGTGTTGATGAAAAGGGTAATGTCCATGTTATTTTTATTTCTTCCCTTAATCATATTGGGGTGCAGTCAAAACGAGGAAAGCTTTGACCATACGGCACTTAAAGAAGAATTAAAAGAGGAAGGGATTACCCCTAAGCTTCCGACGAAATTTCCAATGACCATAGTAGAGTACGAAAGAGCGATTCCTCCTCATGAAACCGATATTCACGAGGTGATATTCAAAGGGGAGGAAGGTGGAATGAAGTTTTCATTGACTATTCAACCACCCCCGGTTGAATACATTAATTTGGAAAAAGAAGAGGAAGTTACCGTTAATGGAAACAATGGTTTCTTTATACAGGGGCCTGGACCATCCATTCATTGGACGGATGGCGATTATCATTACATATTGACATACTATGGGGAAAAAGCGACCAAAGAAACGATGGTTGGAATAGCAGAGTCGTTTCAGTAGGAAAAAGCATTATGAATACATAAACAGAGGTAATTCAAGATTTTTTTGTGGAGCCTTAATTGTACACAGAAAAGATCTATTCTCGGATTCGGTAAGAATAGATCTTTTCTGCTTATTCATATTTTTGCTGATGCTTCCCAGCGTCAGTTTAAATTTGCTCACAAACGGATGTAAATATACCGGCGATATTGTAAAAGTGTTTAAGTTCATCAAGAACCAGACTGTCCGCAAAGGCTATCGCGGTCTTTTTAATTTCAATAATCCTAATTTGACAATATACAAACGGGGGTATAGTATGGTTTTGTGATTTATTTAGAAGACTTTAACTAAAATTTTATTAAAGGGGGGACAAAGATGGAATACAATGATCAAATGAAAAATAGGCTTAAACGTATTGAAGGACAGGTAAGAGGTATTTTGAGGATGATGGAGGAGAACAAGGACTGCAGGGATGTGGTTACGCAGCTATCGGCAGCCCGGACCGCGATTGACCGTACAATTGGCGTTGTGGTCAGTTCGAATTTGGTGGAATGTGTCCGGATTGCCGAACAAGAAGGAGAAAGAAGCGCTGAAGAATTAATTCAGGATGCTGTGAATCTTTTGGTAAAGAGCCGATAAAAGGGTTGAAAGACTCTTTTATTTTTAATATTATAAATACCCCATTGGGTATTGATGATTAACAGCCGTCCAAGGGCTTAATATTAAAACGAATACAAATAGGTATACTAAATAAAGAAAAAGTTAGGGGGGATATATATGGGCTTCTTTGGCAATCGGAAAGAAAAACGGCGAGAGAAAAAGATTCAAAGGGGAATATGTCCCGACTGCTCAGGAAGGGGATTTTTTTCATCTGGTTTGGAATCTGTTCATGTCCATGATTGTACTACCTGCAAGGGTACAGGAAAAGCATAAGTTGAGCAACGAGCATTGGGCATGTGTTGGATAAGAATTTTTCAGCTAAAGGCTGGTTCAATCCAAGAAGGATTAAACCAGCTTTTTTTTAAGGGTTGGGTATTTATAGTAAAATGTATTTGAAGTTTAAAATACTTATATTAACTTTCTTAGTCGGAATCTAATTGGAGGTGTAATCTTATGCCATTAGAACAGGAAGTAATGGAATTGTTGATTGGTGGATTTTCAATTGTTATGGGAATTTTAATGTTAGTTAATGTGGTCCTTTGGATAAAAAATAAAAATTTTGGTTCGGGATATATCTGGACATTATTGCACTTGCTATTAGTTTCTGTTGCAGCATATTTTGCATCAAAAGCTATTGCAATTGACTACAATCATCCGATGGCTTCAGAAGAAATTTCACTCAGGATAGGTGTTTCTGGAGCTGTTTGGGCATTGAGTATGATTTGTTTGATGATAGCATTATTTAGCTTTTCAAAAAAGAGAAAGCTTAGGTAGGGAATAGAAATAATGGGGAAAATTAATTATTCAATCGTGGATGTCTTTTCACAAGGAAAATATACAGGAAATCAACTCGCTGTTTTTAAAAATGCGGAAAACCTTTTAAATAGCCAAGGAGATTAATTATTCAGAGACTACTTTTATTTTGTTTTGTCAGATATAAAAAAAAATAATGGCTATGATGTTCATATTTTTACACCTAAGAAGAAGTTCCTTTTGCTGGACACCCGACTTTAGGAACTCATATATTATTCAAAATGAAATAATAGGAGAACCAATAGAAAAACTTTTTAAATACTTTGAGTTAATTGAGAATACTGATGCAAAAGCCATTATGGTCTTCTCTCCTGAAACATATAGTGTCGAAGATTTCAACGCTCGAGACTTTGCAGATTATTTCGGTATTCCAGAAGATACAGCTACTGGAAGTAAAAGTGATATTAATATACGTGTAGAACAATGGCATGAAAATAAAAGACCATCTTTATTGTTTTTAAAAGCAAGTGAGGGTAGGTTGGGATTTTATGGTAATATAGAGAAAAGGATAATGGGAGGTATTTGTATGCAAAAAATAACTAATAAACTAGTAGTAAAAAAAGCTATTGTTTTTTCACTGTTTATGACTATAATCATGTCTTTTATTGTAGAAAATCCGAGGCCTAATACCGCCATTTATTTGCTTGTAGTTGGAGTTATTTCATTTACAGGTTTTTGTATTATAAAGTTAATCACTTCAAAAGCATATAAGAAGTTCTTAAAGGAGACTGCCGATTTTTAATAATGTTTCAGAACAAAAGTATTACCTAAATTGAAATTGACCTCTTAATATTGGAGGAAGAACGGAATTGTTATTTATATGAAAAATTAGGTTATAACAAAACGGGGGTTAGCAAGAAGTTAAACGATAACACTACCCTAATTTTTAATAAAAAGAATTGTTAACCTTTTCAACTATCAGATGCGAGAGGACAAAAGCAACGCCGAGAGCGTTGCTTCTTTGCTTAGAAATATTTTTGGTGAAATCCTGCCTTATCCTTCCGAATGATGTAGAGTAAAGAAATAAAAGAACCCTTGAGGGGTTCTTTTTAAATTGACATCACGATAATAGATGTAAGAAATAACATCATATGAATTACGGAGTATTTAAACATCCGGTTTGCCCAATGTTCTTCGTTTTGTGCAGTAAATCCGCTTAAAGATAAACCGATCCAGCCGATATTTAAAAGTGTTATGAATCCGATGAAAAGCCAGCCTAGAGATTTCATAAAGAATGGTAAAGGAATCAAACAGATAAGGTAAAATAGAATGTGAATCTTCGTTTTTTTGATGCCTGATACAACAGGCAACATGGCGAATCCTGCCCGTTTGTAATCATCAAATCTTTTTATGGCGATGGCATAAGTATGGGGCATTTGCCAAATGAATACGATGAGTGCCATCATCATCGGAATAAGCTGAAAACTGCTAGATACCACAGACCAACCGATTAACGGTGTTACGCATCCTGATACCGCTCCAATAATCGTGTTCCACGAGTATTTTTGTTTGCTCCAAAATGTGTACAAAATCACATAAAAAAACCAGCCAATGAATGAAAATAATAACACCTCGGCATTAGTAAAAAGCAATAGCAAAAATCCTAGTATGCTTGTTGTAACTCCTAAACTTAAGACAAACTTCTTGCTGAACTCTCCATTAGCACTCGGTCTACTTTTAGTTCGCTCCATTAATTTATCTAAATCGGCTTCGTACCAATTATTCAACATTAAAGCACCAGCAATGACAAAGGAACTTCCTATTAATGTAATAAAGAAAGAGACAATGTGATCAGCAAGTGGGACCTGATTGATATAAGAAGATAAAAAATATCCTGCCAACACAGGGAGCACATTGATAACAAAGACTTTCCCTTTAATGAGGCTGATTAGGTTTTTAAAGAAATTTTTAGGTGTTTTAGTTTGAATTTGATTCATATTCCGCTCTCTCACTTTCTATCCAACAGCTATTAATTTTAACACAAAGATACTTCGAATGCTTATGGTTTATTTTTGAATTTCTATTGCTGCTTTAAGTTCGGTTTTCCAGATGCTTAATGAAGATGGTACAATTTAGGAAGAGGTGAGGTTGTGAGAGTTCTCCTATTTATCTTCTTGCACATACTAATAGGATTAGCGTTAATATATTTTAAGGGCAAATTACCAAAAGCACTAACTTCATTTTCACTTGTTTTTTTAACAATGAGTTTTATATATTGGGGAGCAGTTTTAGTGAATGTATTTTGAGCTAATGGGTGTTAGAGCTCAATTTGTACTCGAAGGAAGGATTGTGGAAAAACGGTAAAATTACCAAATAAATATATTTTTCGAAATAGGGGGTGTTATTAATTGGAGCAATTAGCTCTTACAGGGTCCATTGGGATTTGGATAGGGATATTTACAGCGTTTATGTTGACCGCAAGTCTTTATTTTACTCTTACATACTTTGAGCATTTAAAACAGGGAGATGACCGCTCGATGAAACAGTCCAAGGTCTGTGCGGCAATTACTCTGTTTCTGGCTTTGGTAGTCCCAGGTTTTTATCAACTATATTTATTTAATCAAATGATGTTTTAAATGTAAGCTTCTTAATTAAAACAAAGGGGTGCTTTCCAAAAGGTCTGGCTGAAAATATAACGCGACCTTATTCTTATTCAACTAACGTTTAATCGGGGAATATTACATAGAATCTTGGAAAGGTTTGAAGAAATTAATGGAGATAAGAAAACCAAAGGATTTGGAATTTAAAACGATTTTGTCTCTCTCTCCACAAGCTGTGTATGATGGTACATTAGGTGATGTAAAACCTTCGGATGAAAAAGTCAATCAACTTATTGAAGCCCTTTTGCAGAAGGGAAGTTATTATTTAATAGCAACAGAAAATGATATTTTGTTTGGTTGGATTTTAATAGGGGCAAGTAAGGACCAATTTACAGATAAGAAGTACGGTTTTATTTATGAACTATTTGTTTTAGAGGAATTTAGAGGAAATGGGATTTCAAAACAGCTGATGGAAAAAGGTATTGAGCATCTAAAGAAAGAAGGATATTCCGAAGTCCGTTTAAGTGCATTTGCAGGAAATCAAGCAATTAAACTGTATGAAAAATTAGGATTTTACATAAGAACAGTTACTATGAGTATGCCAATTTAAAACAGCTGTCTTACTGAACTGACGGTGCATTGGATTAGCGCTATTTTTGTGGAATTATCTTATTGAACAAACGGGGCTTAGTTTTAAACGAAAAAACTTGAAACTTTTCCGCAAGGATTCAGGTAAACAAATATAAAAAAGGGGGGCAATCCTTTGTTTGTATTAGGTTCATCTCAAGGCGGGCTTAATGGCGGAGATATTCTATTCCAATTCATCATGCTTATTCTCTTGCTGGCCACAGCAGCAGTGATCATAAGTGTGTTCATGACTATTCGCAAAAGAAATGATAGGTTAAAGCGAGTTGAAGAGAAGCTGGACAAACTTTTGACTGATAAGGAAAATAACCATACTTAAGGGACTTAACAGGAATTAAGATTTTTGGTGGTGGTACCTTGAATTTTGTCATAATGTCATTTTCTTTTATAGTTTCGGCAATTGTATCTATTTTGATATTAATTAATAAAAACAACAAATTATTTAGTACGTTATCTGCATTTATTTTAAATTCATTAATCTTGGTAGGAGCAACTTGGAGCTTATATATTACTGATGAGGAAGCAAAACTGTTTGGCTTTGTGCATTATGACTTGGTATTTTCCATACCAATAATCACTTGGGTTAACTTGTTGTTACTGACTTGCTATAATAGAAAAGGAGCGTCATGAGTGACGCTCCTTTATGCTGTGATGCTTTTTGCTACGGACCTAGATCATGGACCTCTGTTGAACAGGGGCGGGCTTTTTCCAGAACAGCGTTAGCCCGATCCCTGCAATTAATACCAATGTTGCAAAGTAGTATGGGTAGTTTATATCTATATCGAATAAAATGCCCCCTAAAATCGGGCCGAAGATGTTCGCGAGACTAGTGAACATCGAGTTCATGCCCCCAACGAAGCCTTGTTCATTCCCCGCGATATTGGATAGATAAGAAGTAACCGCGGGGCGGAACAGGTCAAAGCCGACAAACACGATGAAAGTTACAAGTAAAATTGTAAAATAGGAATGAACTACTGTCATTAAATAAACCAGAACAGCGGATAAAATCAAACAATAGCGGATCAGTTTGATTTCTCCCCAAATTCGTGCCAGTCGATCAAAAAGAAGGACTTGGGCAATCGCCCCGAAAACGGCCCCTCCTGTGATGACGATGGCGATATCAGCTGGAGTAAACTGGAATTTATGATCCACAAACAAACTAAAAAACGATTCAAATGCAGCTAAACCAAAGGAAGCAATGAAAATTAGCACAAACGGGATGAAATACAGCGGAGCAAAAATCCGCTTAATCCCCATTTTTCCTTCAGCGACATGTTCCGACTCTTCCACAGAACGCTGCGGTTCGGTTAATAAAAGGATGGAAAGAATCCCGGCAATCGTACCAAGACCTCCCGCAAAGAAGAAGGGGACCCGGGTTCCCAAGTCCGCTAAAAACCCGCCAATTCCCGGCCCGATAATAAATCCTGTACTGATAGCAGCCGACATGTACCCGAGTGCTTTAGGACGGGTTTCTCTCGTCGTAATATCAGCAATATAGGCAGTCACAGCCGGCATGATGAACGCGGCACTTACTCCACCTAGAATACGAGAAACAAATAACGTTTGTATTTCTTTCCCTAATCCGAATAAAAACTCAGAAAAACCAAATAGAAAGAGACCAATGACAATCATGATTTTTCGTCCGAACTTATCGGCCGCCCTACCAGCTAAAGGCGAACAAATTAATTGAGCGATCGCAAAGGCGGCGGTTAAATAACCGATGACCGTCCCAGTGATGTTTAGCTCATTCATCAAGGTAGGCATAACAGGAATCACAAGGCCAATCCCCAAAAAGGCTATGAACAAATTGATCAGCAACAAGCTTAAAGTAACTTTATAACTCTTCATTTTTTTATCTCCTTAACATAACCCTTTAATAATCTGAAATGCCTTTAAAGCTAAAAGGAGCCAAACGATCCAAATAAAGATTTGTCCGTTTGGCCTTTGGTTTTTATGGAAGACTAATCCTCTCCAGTATATAGGATTTGGCATAAATAAGGAATCAATTGAAATTCATCTGGAAATTAAGAACGGTAACTCGTTATTTTTTAGTATTATGGGTTTAGGAGCTGAAGTCCATTTACTTGGAAGAAGGAGTTATAAATAAGAATGAAACATACAATGCCGATTCAGTGAGGAGTGTTTGATGTTGAATTATCGCAGAGCAGACCTGAACGATATTGAAAAATTGGTTGAACTAAGAAAAACACAATTGATTGATGAGGGGCTGGAACCCAATATTGACATTGATAAAGAACTATCCGTATTTTTTAGAGATAAGCTAAGTGAAGGCAGGCTGATCCAATGGCTTGCAGAAGATGAAGGGGAAATTGTCGCTTGCGGCGCAGTAATTTTTTATGATTTCCCACCAAGCTATACCAATAAAACTGGAAAAAAGGCCTACATAGCAAATATGTATACAAACCAAAACTATCGCGGTAGAAGATTAGCAACAAACTTGCTGTTAAAATTGGTTGAGGAGGTCAAATTATCTGGAATATCAAGAATATGGCTTGGTGCTTCAGAAATGGGAAGACCTGTATACAAGAAGTTTGGGTTTAAGGAAACGGACGAGTATTTAGAGTTGAATATTACTGAAAGATCCTAATATTTTAGCAGGCAATTTCTAATAAGTATTGATTTTGATCCATGAAGGATTAAATAAGGTGAAAATTAGGGGTGAATAAAGTTGGAGCCTAAATGGCTGGAATGGGCAAAACAGCTTCAATCGATTGCGCAAGCAGGGCTTACTTACTCTAAAGACGTATACGACTTGGAAAGATTTGAATTGATTAGAAACCTAAGCGTTGAAATGTTGGCAATGCATACGGATGTGAGTCGGACAGTAATAAAAGATTTGTTTGCAAATGAAACCGGCTATGCAACACCTAAGGTTGATATTAGAGCGGTTGTGTTTAAAGATAATAAAATTTTAATGGTCAGAGAAACCACAGATGGAGGTTGGGCGTTACCTGGGGGATGGGGAGATATTGGCTTAACTCCAAGTGAAGTTGCGGTCAAAGAAGTGAAAGAAGAATCAGGCTTTGATGTGAAACCAATAAAGTTAACAGCTATAGTTGATAAGAAATGCCACCCGCATCCACCTTCCCCTTACCATGTGTATAAAATATTTATACAATGTGAAATCATTGGCGGGGCACCAATGGAAGGTGTTGAAACGGATGCAGTGGACTTCTTCGCAGAAGATGAACTGCCGCCTCTATCGGCAGCAAGAAATACAAAATCGCAAATTCGTTTAGCATTTAAACATTTACACAATCCACAAGAACCAGTCTATTTTGATTGATATTCTTGAATTCTATTTAGTAGTTTCTAGAGGAAGGCGTTAATCCAGGATTAACGCTTTTTTTTGATGGATTTTTTATTGAGGGGGGTTAGTGGTTGGTAAAGAGTCACTGAGAGGTGGTGTCAGTACCCGAAATCAGTGGGATGAGAGAAAAATGGGCACTGAGAGGTGGTGTCAGTACCCGAAATCGGTAGAATGAGATAAAAAGGGGCACTGAGAGGTGGTGTCAGTACCCGAAATCGGTGGGATGAGAGATAAAGGGGTACTGAGAGGTGGTGTCAGTACCCGAAATTAGCGGAAAGAGAGAAAAAGAGGCACTGACAAGCCCTCTCAGTACCCAAAATCAGCAGAAAGAGAGAAAAAGAGTCACTGACAGACGTCCTCAGTATCCAAAATCGGCAGGATGGGAGAAAAATGGTCACTGACAAGCCGCCTCAGTACCCAAAAACGGCAGAGTGAGAGAAAAATGGGCACTGACAGGCAGTCTCAGTACCCAAAATCGGCAGGATGGGAGAATAAAGGTCACTGACAAGCCCTCTCAGTACCCAAAAACAGCAGGATGGGAGAAAAATGGTCACTGACAAGCCCTCTCAGTACCCAAAATCAGCAGAAAGGGAGAAAAATGGGCACTGACAGGCAGCCTCAGTACCCAAAAACAACAGAATGAGAGAAAAATGGTCACTGACAAGCCACCTCAGTACCCAAAATCGGCAGAATGGGAGAAGAATGGTCACTGACAGACGTCCTCAGTACCCAAAATCAGCAGAATGAGAGAAAAAGAGGCACTGACAAGCGGCCTCAGTACCCAAAATCGACAGAACGAAAGTAAAAGGGTCACTGAAAGCCAGCATAAGTGCAGCCAACAAGGGACAACTCCCGAACCACGATGGCAATCGTAACAGCTAGCTTAGTGCAACGAAGAAACCATACAAAATTGAAGCAATAATTCACCATTCATGCGAGAAATAATTAGAAAATTCCACTCCCATTCGTTGACATCCAAAAGTTGTTTTGAATAAGATATATTCAAATGAACTTTTGAATAAAGGATGTGCTCATATGCCGGAACAGGATGTCTGTCAGGTTACCTGTATCCACGAGCCCAAGGTGATCCGGGTAAAAAGCGAGCTCAAGGAACAGGACACACTCGAAGTGGTCAAAATCTTCAAGGCCCTTTCAGATGAGACAAGGATCAAAATCGCCTACTCTCTCTACCTTGAGGAAGAATTATGCGTATGCGATGTAGGGAATATTGTCGGCGCCTCTACAGCTGCCGTTTCCCATCACCTGCGCCTTTTGAACAAGCAGGGGATCGCAAAGTACCGCAAGGAAGGCAAACTCGTCTACTATTCCCTCGTGGATGATCATGTCAAACAACTAATCAATTTGGCTTTTCAGCATCAAAAGGAGGTGGTCGTCCATGGCTGAAAATGGTCAACAAGCAGAAAAACACGTGTTCCGGATTCAGGGATTCTCCTGAGCTGGCTGTGCCACAAAGTTCGAAAAGAACGTGAAACACCTGGATGGTGTTTTGGATGCGAATGTTAACTTTGGTGCTTCAAAAGTCACCGTGTACGGAGAGACTACGATTGAGGAGCTCGAAAAAGCGGGCTCGTTTGAAAATCTGAAAATCTACCCTGAAAAAGGGGAAGTGGAGCCGCAAAAGAATGAACCTTTCTGGAAAGAGTACGGGAACGTTCTGGCCTCCCTAATTTTTGTCCTAATAGGATATCTATCTGTATTCAGCAACGGGGAGGAGCACAGCGCCACCATCGCCGCTTTCCTTGCCTCAATTGTCATTGGAGGGTATTCCCTTTTTAAAACAGGAATTAAGAACCTGTTCCGCCTTGAGTTTGACATGAGAACCCTCATGACCATTGCCATCATTGGCGCGGCGATTATCGGCGAATGGAGCGAGGGGGCTGTTGTGGTCATCCTGTTTGCCATCTCGGAAGCGCTTGAGAAGTATTCCATGGATAAAGCCAGGGCCTCTATCAGGTCCCTGATGGACATCGCTCCGAAAGAAGCCTTGGTCCGCCGAAGCGGTCAGGAGACGATGATCCATGTGGACGATATCGAAGTCGGGGACATCATGATAGTCAAGCCAGGCGGGAAAATTGCCATGGACGGGGTCGTTGTGAAGGGCCTCTCCGCCGTGAACCAGGCCGCCATCACCGGGGAGTCCGTCCCAGTGGAGAAAACGGCGGGCGATGATGTATTCGCCGGCACGTTGAATGCCGAAGGGCTGCTCGAAGTGAAAGTCACAAAGCGGGTGGACGACACCACCATTGCCCGCATCATCCACCTTGTGGAGGAAGCCCAGGCAGAGCGGGCGCCATCCCAGGCTTTTGTCGACCGATTTGCCAAATACTATACGCCGGCGATCATCGTGGTGGCCGCCCTTGTCGCTATCATCCCGCCGCTGTTGTTTGGGGCGGACTGGAGCGAATGGGTTTATCAGGGGCTCGCGGTGCTCGTCGTCGGATGCCCGTGCGCTCTCGTGATATCGACGCCGGTTGCCATCGTGACCGCGATTGGTAATGCTGCAAGGAACGGCGTCCTTATAAAAGGCGGCATCTACCTCGAACAGACAGGCGCCCTGAAAGCGGTCGCTTTTGACAAGACAGGTACCTTGACAAAAGGGGTACCGGCGGTAACGGATTATGTTGTGCTGAACAAAGAGAGTGAAAACGACTTGTTTTCAGCCATTGCGGCACTTGAATACCGTTCCCAGCATCCTCTAGCTTCCGCCATTATGAAGAAGGCTGAGGAAAAGAAGCTTCCTTATAGAGAGATTCCCGTCGAGGAATTCTCCTCGATCACCGGCAAAGGAATCAAAGGGCAAATTAGCGGTACCACGTATTATATCGGCAGTCCGAAACTGCTTGAGGAAGTCCTGACGGATGGCATACCACAAAATCTTCAGGCCAAGGTCAAAAAGCTTCAATCACAAGGTAAAACCGTGATGGTTGCCGGAACCAACCAAGAGGTTTTGGCGCTTGTTGCGGTTGCGGATGAGGTAAGGGAAAGCAGCAGGGAGGTCATACAAAAGCTTCATAAACTTGGTATTCAAAAGACCATCATGCTGACAGGAGACAATGAGGGAACTGCCAAAGCAATCGGAAGTGAGGTTGGTGTGACTGATGTCCGCTCCGAACTCCTGCCCCAGGATAAACTCCAGTTCATCAAAAACCTTCGTGACCAGTACGGCCATGTCGCCATGGTGGGGGACGGAATCAACGATGCCCCGGCACTCGCCGCTGCGACCGTCGGGGTGGCGATGGGCGGAGCGGGGACCGATACGGCGCTTGAGACAGCGGATATCGCCCTGATGGGGGATGACCTCAAAAAGTTTCCATTCACCGTCAGCCTGAGCCGGAAGGCCCTTGCCATCATCAAGCAAAATATCACGTTCTCCCTAGGTGTAAAGATGCTCGCTTTGCTACTCGTCATTCCGGGGTGGCTCACCCTCTGGATTGCGATATTCGCCGATATGGGGGCAACACTCATTGTTACCTTGAACGGATTAAGATTGTTAAGAGTGAAAAAGTAAGCTTCCCAATTTGGGAAGCTTTTCCTAAGCGGGGGTGTGCGGGGATGAATAATACCTGGAATGGAATCATCTATAAAATATGGGCACCATTGTATGACCGTTTTTTCAACGCGGGACCATTCCTCAAGGCGAGGCAAAGCTTGTTTCAGGATGTGACTTTCAATGAAGGGGACCGAGTGTTGTTTGTAGGTGTCGGAACAGGGGCCGACCTGGAACAGATTCCTCGTGATAAACTGGACATCACGGCCATTGACTACTCGCAGGACATGCTGGATCAGGCGAGGAGGAAATTTCCCCACTCCCAGATCCAGTTTTTGCAGATGGACGCGCAGCATCTGGATTTCGAGTCCGAGACTTTTGATTATGTAGTGGGGAGTCTCATCCTTACCGTTGTCCCAGATGGAGAGAAGGCGTTCAGCGAGATGGCAAGGGTCGCAAAGAGAGGTGGAACCATCCTGGTCTTTGATAAATTTGCTCCGGAAGACAGGGAACTGTCCTTCCTTAAGAAGCTGGTTCGCCCGCTAATTAGGGTGCTTGGGACGGACATCGGAATTTCGTTCAAATCCCTCTCCCGGAAGCATAAAGAGGATGTTAACTTGAAAGAAGACCGGGAACTTGCCTTTAATGGAATGTATCGCAAAATCACGTTAATAAAAAAGTAAAGGATGTTTGAAATGAGAAAGATGGTTGTCGTTTTATTGGCACTATTGGTATGGGGGTTAGCAGCCCCTGCCAAGGCCCATACAGGACTGGAGACCTCCCTTCCCAAGGAAGGGGAAACGGTAACGCAGCCTATTCAGGAAGTGGTCCTGACTTTTAACACGGAAATAGAAGCGCTCAGTACCATGCAGCTCTTCCGTGCGGACGATACAGAAATGCCTTTACATAACCTGACCATTGATAGACATGTCATGAAGGCCGACCTTGGACAGGACTTGAAAAATGGATCTTATGTGATTAACTGGAAAATTGTCGGGAAGGATGGCCATCCTATTGAAGGAAAGGTAAACTTTCAGGTTCAAATGAAGGAAGAATCTGCAGCGCCTGAGACAGGAGAAGCAGCAGAAACACCAGAAACACCAGAAACACCAGAAAATAAGGAAGAGGCACCAAGTGTGGTCGATGAGGAAGTAGAAGAAAACAGCAACTCCTTCTTTCCTCTCCTAATCATTGGGCTTGCGATCGTTCTCGCGGCTTCCTTCCTCATCATGAGAAAGAAGAAATAACATGAATATACTCATTGCATCTGCGGAATGGCTTACTTACTTGTTCTTTTCCATTTTAGCGGGGCATGTGGTCCTGTCATTTGTACCGGAAGACAGGAAACCATCTGTCCAACTATCAAAAAACGTCTTGATGGTGTCCACATTGGGGTTGGTTTTCAGTACCTTTGGTCCTGTCCTCCAAGTGGTTTTGTATTTTTATGAAAGTGTCGGAGTCATGAAAGCCCTCTATTCCGTGCTGACCGATTTCCAGGTAGGAAATGCCTGGCTTGTGATTTCATGGGCGTGCTTGTTTATGATGATCACCATCCTGCTGAACGGATCCAAATATCTGAAAGCCTTTTGGCTGACAATCATGATTCTTGCTGTCGGGTATTCAAGCCATGTGGCTTCCTTAACGCTTTGGAGCGGGTGGCTGGCTCATTCCCTGCATTTTCTGTCTGTTGTGCTGTGGGCAGGGGTGCTTCTTCATGTTTCGTGGTTCGCAAAAGATGAAGTGAACTGGAAGCCCTTTGTGAATTGGTTCTCCCCATTTGCGGCAGCTTGTATGCTCGTCATCCTGTCCACTGGCTTCTGGACGATGACCATGGTGGTGGATGTAGGGGAGTATGTGAATTCCTGGGTGCTGTCATATGGTCAGCTTCTCTTGTTGAAGCATATTGTGATCATCCCCCTTTTGCTCATTGCCTACTCAAATGCGTATGTATCAAGGAAAAGGTCAGGTTTTCCCGAGAAAATCCTGAAGGCAGAATCCCTGGTTTTCTTCTTGGTCATTGGCTGTACGGCATTTTTAGGAATCCTTTCCCCGCCGCATGAAATTAACTTTACGGTGGATTCGGAAGGGGCATCCCCTATTGCGGAGTACATTGCAGGGGAGGAAATTTCGTCACCTGTCCAGTTGTCCATCTCCACGGGGAACATGTTGGAAGGTGTTAGTTTGCTGGTGATAGCGCTTGGATTTCTCGGAATGCTGTTTTTCTCAATACGGAAGAATCCTTCCACTTGGCTTTCCCTTTTATTCAGCCTGTTGTTTATTGTCAGCTTGCACTTCGGACTAAATCGCCTCTTTTTATAAAGGGAAGAACTGGACAGGCTGTGCTGTAAAACATCAGTTAATTTGGTGACATGCCCCGAGTCTACTGTTAAATACGTAATTGATAAAGAAAGCAACGCGGAATGAAACTCCACGTTGCTTTTTAACATTGATGGGCACACCATAGTTCATAAGCCAAACAAAAAGGTATACGAAATATGCTAGTGAGTATAGAATAGGACAGTTAGCATATTGTTATAGGACGGTGTTATTATGTTTAAGGCTTATGCCTGGTTAACATTATGTGTAATGGTGTGGGGAAGCAATTTTGTATTTGGAAAGATGCTGGTCGAAGATTTTTCCCCAGCCATGTTGACCATGCTTAGACTTTTGTTTATTGTATTATTTTTACTTGGAATGTCCTTATATAAAAAACACTTAAAACGAGTGAATAAATCGGATGTACTCGGCATTTTACTCCTGGGGATTATTGGTGTTTTTATAAACCAATGGTCTTTTTTTGTAGGACTTCAAACCGCTGATCCTACAACTTCCGCTTTGATTTTGGCTACTACCCCTATATTGACCAGCGTACTAGCTGCCATCTTTTTGAAAGAAAAATTAACGATCCGCATGCTGTTAGGTTCAATCGTGGCGGTGATCGGGATATATTTGGTTGTTACAAAAGGGAACTTATCTTCTGTACAAGTTGATAAAGGCCTTTTTTGGATTGTGATAACGATGATTACATTCGCCATAATGATTATCATGACAAGGCATTTTTCTCATAGAATAGATCCGCTTACCATTACCTTCTATTCAAATGTTGTAGGCTTGATTGTGTCGCTTCCTTTTGCCTTTCTCCTGGATGCTCCTATACAAATAAGCTCCAGGGTTGCCGATTGGTCTTTTCTGATTGGAACGGCCGTTGTTGTTCACGGTATAGCTACATTGATCTGGAATAAATACATTAGACATGTGGATGCTTCAAAGGCATCTATCTTGTCTAATTTAGAACCTTTTGTTGCAATGATAATGGGATTAATATTGCTATACAAACCAATAACGGGAGCAGAAATGCTAGGGTCGGTATTCATCGTTGGCGGGGTATTATTATCAACTTACCAACGAAGAAAGCTAACTTGTGCCAAGTCTGCAAAAAAGCTGCCAAGGACAGCAAAAAAGATTTTATAAAAACTGAATGATAATCCCATTTAATGCTCAACATAAAACAAGAAAATTCTAGGAGGAGCATTAAATGCCAGAAAAGCCAGCAATTACGTCATCTGAATTAGGTACCTTATGGCTTACATATCAAGAGAAGACAATGCTTTTGCGCATATTGGACTATTTTATCGAGAAAGCTGATGACGAAAAAGCCAAGGATATTATGACACGTTTATATGAAGAGCTTGACAATTATGTTGGTATAATCGCAGAAACGTTTCAAAATGAAGGGGCTGTGATACCAGTTGGGTTTAGTGCACAAGATGTTAACAAAGAGGTTCCAAAGTTATATGATAATGGTTTTGACATCATGTTTGTTCGCCTGTTAAAAGAAATTAGCATGGGGCTTCACTCATTGAATATCACTATGGCTTATCGAGAAGATATAATCATGATTTTTAAAGAGTTAACGGCCATTACTCAAAAGTATTACAACCTCTGCACTCAATATTTGCTGGAAAAGGGGTTGCTTGTCAGATCCCCTTATGTCCCAATGCCAAAGTCGGTTGAATTTGTTAAAGATACCAACTACCTGGGTGGTCTCCCCATTAATCCATTTAGCGAAAAGCGGACATTGAATACGGTAGAAGTTGCCCATATCCATCATTCGATTGAATCAAATATCTTTGGACTTCAAATGATTACAGGTTTTGCTCAATGTGCTAATGAAGGTGAAGTTAAAGACTACTTTAATGATGGTGCCGAACTTGCTAAAAGCATTGTAAAGGAATTAAGTGAAACCTTGCTTCAAGACAATATCCAAATCCCTCAAACAGCAGGCGGCAATGCAACCGGTTCAACACTAGCACCATTTTCCGAAAAAATGATGATGTATTGTATAAGCCTTTTTTGCAGTTTTTCCATGGGCAGCGGCTCATTGGGGACCGCTTTTAGTTTGCGGAATGATTTACCAGCCAAATCGACCATTTTTATGAAAGACATATTTGAATATGCTCATAGAGGTGCAAAAATAATGATCAAGAACGGCTGGATGGAAGAACCGCCTCAAATGGAAGAACGAAATCAAATGTTGAATTGAGGATTCTAACAACGGTAATTAGTTACCATTCCAAGACTTAAGGTGCTTTGATCCAATAAGGGTTAAAGCACCTTTTCCTTATTCAGCTAAAGCGATTAGTTATCAGCCATTTCTCCGCCCATAAAATCATTGTATTGTTATTTGCAGGTTCGATACGAAACCTTTACAAGGAATTAATATTGTTTAAACAGTATTCCTGTATGGTAAATTTGCAGATTAAAAAATGGGGGGCATTATGGTGAAGGGTAATTCAAAGTCCAAGGTATTTAGCAAATTTATGCTGGCTGGGAGTATGCTGCTTTTAGGCAGCCAAATGAATGTAGGAAATATAAATGCGGAAACTCAAATTCCTCATCCAATGGACGTCAAAAAAATTGCAGGCTATAGTATGGGAATGAAGAGCGAAGACGGAGGAATCGCGGAAATTGTAAAGTACAACGCCGACAATAAGAAGTTCTATGCAATAAACGGCGCTGGGCAAACCATTGATATTGTCAGCCTTAAAGATTTGAAAAAAACCACTAATGGAGAACAGCAGCTTCAAAAGGAAAAATCGATTAACATTGCCGATGCAGTAAACACCGGCCAATTTACATACGGTGATGTAACGAGCATAGATATTGATACATCCCGAAATGTCGTTGTCGCGGCGGTTCAGGAAGCGGATTATACGAAAAACGGAAAGATTGTCGAAATGAATTATGAGGGGAAAATCCTCAAGACTTATGAGGCAGGGGTCCAGCCTGATATGGTTAAGCTGACGGACAACGGAAAGTATATTTTATCAGCTGATGAAGGAGAGCCGCGTTCCGGGCTTGAACAAGAGGATCCAGAAGGGTCAGTAACCATTGTTGAAGTAAAAACAGGGAAAGTAACGAAAGTGAAATTCAATGATGAGAGCGTAATTGATGACGATGTCCATATCCGGAACAACGGAACCAAAGCGGATGCTGTAAAGGATTTTGAACCTGAATACATTGCGGTTTCCAAAGATGGTAAAAAAGCGTATGTGACCCTGCAGGAGAATAATGCCATTGCCACGATTGATATTAAGGCAGGTAAGGTGCTTTCCGTAAAGTCGCTTGGCTATAAAGATCATTCGATCACGGGGAATGAACTCGATGCAGCGAGAGACGGCAAGATTGAACTAGAAAGGCTTCCTATTTTGGGTGCGTATATGCCCGATTCGGTTGCATACGTAAACATCCGTGGAGTTGATTATCTTGTCACCGCCAATGAAGGGGATGCAACAGAGTGGCCTGAAGATGATTCCACTTTTATTAATGTCGCTAATTTCAAAGATGTGAAAGATACCATTGAACTTGATCCAAGCCTATTCAAAGGCATGACCACTGCAGAAGCGCAGGCATCTTTTGAAAAAATGCAAAATTCAGCTGGCTATCAGAAGCTTGAAGTATTGACTGATCGTGGGAATGATGCAATTTACACATTGGGCGGACGTTCTTTCTCGATTTGGAAAGCTGATACAATGGAACTTGTCTATGACAGCGGCAGTGATTTTGAAACCATCACCTCCGAGCGCTTCCCGGAGGTATTCAATTGGTCCAATGATGATGATGAGTTTGAAAAGCGCAGCACGAAAAAGGGCCCGGAGCCTGAAGATGTCAAAATCGGCAGGATTGGCAAAGACATCTATGCATTTGTCGGGCTGGAGAGAATTGGCGGAGTAATGACCTATAACATTACAAATCCGGAAAAAGCCCAGTTTGCCAATTATTTTAACAGCAGGGATTTCTCACAGGCTATTGCTGGAGACGTATCTCCGGAAGGACTTGAATTCATTGATGCAGCCTCAAGTCCAACGAAAAAACCTCTTGTTCTAGTAGGCAACGAGGTTAGCGGAACCGTCTCTGTGAATGAGATTCACATCAATAAATCGCATTCTGGTAAACGGAAGTAAGAGTGATTAAAAAATAAATCTCAAAATCTTTTTACACAAGGGCGTTGATTCAGAAAGGATTGGTTTGTCCTTTTGTCCTGACTCAATGATAGTCAATATTTATTAAAGAGTAATTAATTATCTTATCGTAAAAGGCATGTTTTGGCGTAGTCCAAACATGCCCTTTTTGTCTTGTCCACAGTTTCAAATAAAAAATAGGTTGCAGGGGACAACTAGTGTGTATATAATGTGTATATAGTATATATACACTATTTCGAAAATGATAAGAGGGATTGCATGCAAATCATTATTTCCAACAGTTCAAAGGAACCGATTTATGAACAAATTAAAAAACAAATACAAACGTCGATTTTAGCAGGTGAACTACAGGAGGGAACGGCATTACCTTCCATCCGTCAACTTGCAAAGGACTTGCAAATTAGTGTGATAACGACTAAACGTACTTATGAGGAATTGGAGAAGGCAGGCTTTATCTACTCCATCGTTGGAAAAGGATCCTTCGTTGCAGAGCAGAATTTAGAGGTCATTAAAGAGAAAAAACTGAAGGTCATTGAGGAGCAGTTGTGTGCTGTTATTGCTAATAGCCGGGAGATTGGACTGTCACTGGATGAACTGCAGCAGTTACTGAATATTTTATATGAGGAGTGAAATAGGTGGAAAATGTGGTCGAGTTACTAAACGTAACCAAAAAATTCAAAGGTTTTACCCTTGAAAATATTGATTTGAAAGTAAAGCAAGGCTTTGTAACTGGGTTCATTGGGGCTAATGGAGCTGGGAAATCGACGACGATAAAGATCATGATGAACTTATTAAAGGCGGATGCAGGAAGTGTCAGGATTTTCGGTTTGGATTACAAAACGCATGAGAAGGAGATCAAGGAACGCATAGGGTTTGTATACGATGGAAATGTATTTTTTGAAGGGTTGAACTTAAAAGATATAAAGCGGATTGTTGCGCCAGCATATAAACGCTGGGATGAAACACTATTTTATCAATATATCGAGCAGTTCGACCTGCCACTTAACAAACCGATCAAATCATTTTCAAAAGGGATGCAAATGAAGGCCTCCTTGGCCATCGCATTATCACATCATGCAGAGCTGATCATCATGGATGAACCGACAGCGGGATTAGATCCGATTTTCAAACGGGAGCTGCTGGATCTTTTGCAGGAATTAATGATCGACGGCAATCGAACCATCTTTTTTTCAACCCATATTACAACAGACCTGGACCGCATAGCGGACTACATAGCTTTTATGCGGAGAGGGGAATTAGTATTTAATCACTCCATTCATGAAATAGCTGAAAACTATGCTCTCGTAAAAGGAGGATTGGATCTCCTGGATAGAGACACCGAAAAGGACTTGGTCCGTGTTCACCGCGCATCAACCGGATTCGAAGCTTTGACGGATGATGTCAGTGCAGTGAAGAATACGTTCGGAGATAACGTTATCATTGAACGAGCCTCTTTAGAAGATATTATGTATTACTTGAAAGGAGACATACACCATGTTTAATTTAATCAGACGGGATGTCATACTTCAAAAAAGACAGTTAATCCTTTTTATTCCCCTTATTTTATTCTTTATCATTACCAATTCGCATCCGGTTTTAACCTTCCTTGTTGCCAGTATTTTCATTCCCTTTAACGCATTTGCCTACGATGAAAAAGCAGAGACTAATATTTTATTAAATTCCTTGCCTTATACGCGTACAGAGATTATCGCCTCGCGATTTCTTGGTGCAGTTGTTTATATGGCCTTATCAGTAGCGGTTACAAGTGTGGCATTTTTTGCATTGGATAAACCTTTTACTATAAAGGATATTGCGACGACCGTAAGCATGTTCTTATTCTTCGCTGCGTTCACATTCCCTTTATTCTATATATTTAAGCCAGGCCATATATTTACGGTCGTAATTATTGGATTTCTCGTGTTAGTAGGCATAGGACCTTCAATTCTATTGTTTTTGACAGAACATCTAACTGCAGTAACTGATTTTATTGCTAGTCTCTCGGTCCCTGCTTTATATATAGGAGCTGCAATCAGTGCCTTGATCTCCTACGTAATTTCCTGGGGTATTACCCATGTTATTTATCAGCGCAAAGCTTTTTGATTAGGTATATCCTTTAACATTGACAGGTGTGTTGATCCAAGAAGGATTGACCGCCTTTTTTGTTGAATCCTTAATTAAGCAAATGCTGAATAAGGCGGGGGATGAAATGAACAATTTTAAGGTGCTTTTATTGTTTGTTGTGCTATTTTTAGGGTTGGTTGGCTATCTGGGAAAAGAGTTATCAGCGATGGATGATTTATCTGAACCTGCAGCGGTTGCAAAAGAATATCTTGAACTTCAAGGTTATAAGGTGCTTTCCTATGAACAACAACAGGAAAAATACAAAATCACGGAAAGTAAAATGGAGACGATGCCTTATCGCTTTTATTGGAAGGTGCCGGGGAATGACCCTAACCCATATATCGGAAAAATAGTAAAGGTTGAAAAATTCATCGTCAAGGATCACCCATTGGACAATTGGGAGTGCTGTGGCGGCGTAAAATCAAAAGGTAAAGTTAACGCCTTTGTTTACGTTGTTGAAAATAAGGTCGTAGGCGGCACATCGTTTCCTTATGGAGTGGATGACGCTGGATTAGTCGGAGGCTACTGGTCATTGGATGGGAGAGAATAAATCTGTTTTAACTGTAATGGAATAAAAAATGTTTACGGCCAGTGGCAGTATTCAATGAAGGGCGGGTGATTCCAGAAGGATCAACCGCCTTTTTATTTTTTTCATTAATTAGCTTGCAATGCAACAATGTTATAGCAACCATCGTCTAGATAGATGAACGGATTCCTGATGGGAGGGAAATGAATGAAAAAAGGTTTCTTTATTTTAATTTTTTTAGGATTCATCATGACTGGGTGCACCAATGTTGGTTTGACACAACACGAACCCAAGCCACCAAAAGTCTTTATCGAGTTTGCTAACGAAACATCCGAAACGGTACTTGGAACTTATTGTTGGTCATACGATGGTCAGTCTGAATGTGCGGATGCAGCTGGACCAGTGGAACTATTGAAAGGCAGGGACACAATTAAGGTAAACCCTGGTGAAAAGATAACTTTTATTATGGATTTTGAACCAAAGCCGAATAAGGCTGATCTTATCCAAATCAGCAACAATGAGGAATCAGAAGTCAAAGTAAGTAACAATCAATTCTCGGCACCTACACAGAAAGGAATTTATTACTATTCGTATGGAGCATGGTGGATGGATGAAAAGGAAGAGAACGTATCAAAGGGAGATGCTCATTACGCATTTGCGATTGAGGTAAAGTAGGGGTGTGCAAAAATTTTGATTGGTCGAAGGAAAAGGGGGCATTGATAGTTGGTGTCAGTA
>NZ_LIGG01000001.1:2590753-2911026 GCF_001273925.1 Bacillus sp. FJAT-27251
ACAGCCTCAAGACTCAAAATCACCAGAACGAGAGAAAAAGAGTCACTGACGAAAACTCGGGATCAAAAATTGAAGATGGAGGAAAAGAAATAGGGCAAAAATAGTGGAGAATTGATTGAAGTTTGGATTAGAGAGATTGATCTGCTGGTTTGAAGGAGGTTATATGCCATTGATTATTGGAAATATGAGCAAAGAATTTGCCGAAGAGATTTTAAATTGGCAATACGATGCACCCTATGACTTTTATAACAATAAGCTGACTGCTGATGGATTAAAGGAAATGCTTGAAAATCAGTATTATGCAGTACTGGACCAAAATGATAAGTTGTTTGGCTTTTTTTGTATTGGAGACGCTGCAAAAGTACCTATTGGCATTCAATTAGGTGGCTATTCTGAGGAATTCATTGATATAGGGATTGGTATGAAACCTGAATTAACAGGTCAGGGATATGGTAATACATTCTTTTCCTTTATTCTTGGACATATCCAGGACAATTTCAACGATGGCCCAATTCGATTAACGGTGGCAAAGTTTAATCAAAGAGCCATTCATCTTTATGAGAAATTTGGATTTGTTAAGAAAATGGAGTTTAAGAAAGGATCTACTGCTTTTATAACCATGGTTAAATAGATGTTCTAAATGGGTGCGTTGATCCTGGGATGCGCGCCCTTTTTGTTGAATTCCTTATTGGACAAATGGGTTCTATTGAATAAGGGATGTTTTATTCGACTTAGTTAATAAAATTTGATATCTTGCAATAAAGCTATCTAGTTTTTGACTAAGTTCAATCGTCTTCTTACTTGTAAGCCCTTCCTTAAGACCGGTCTCAATCATCTCTTGTCGCAACAATTGAATGCTCTGAACAAGGTTGCTTTTTTCAACACTATTTGAGGATAACATTGTAAATACGACTCCTTTTTCACTAAATACTAGAAAATAGTAACAGAAAATAGGAGGCTCTAACAAGTGCTTTTTACAAAATTGTACAAATAGTTTAATAATGCAACAGTTTGTGCAACGATGTAATGGAAATTTTTACTATTAAAATAAAACAATAAAAGCTGCCAAGTGAGAACTAAAGAAAGAACTAAAAGGTGCACTTTTTAAAGTGCACCTTTTAGTTCTTCTATTATAACCCAAAAGGGGAATAGGCAGCCACTTTCCTTTACGCGGTCCCCAGTGTGACTCCCAATTTTTTCAGGTATTGACGATAGGCAATGCTCATTCGGTCTGATTTTAAGGACAGCTCTGCCTGAAGGTCGAGAGGAAGCTCTTCTGGTTTCTGATTTTCAACAATTGGCTTGTCCTGGGCGAAAATCATATCCTGAAAGTCGGTAATTTCCTTGTCGGTTTGGCCTGTTTCGTAGTTAAACGATAGAATTCCATAGGCAATCGATTTTTCTTCAGTAACAGGACTAATCATCAGGATAATCTTCATTTTGCTGTCTGTTTCCGGGTCCCGTTTTATGAACTGGACAACCAGGGGGCGCAGGACTTCATAAGTATAATAGACATCCTTTGATTGGCCGGAGCCGTCGGGATCGGGCTGGAAGATTGAAATTTCATCGGAGAAAATCCGGCCATCTTCTACATGAACATCGTAATCTCCAATGACGGGATGCTCCTCCACCCCAAGATAGCCTACATGGACAAAAGCAAGGTGGCCCACATCAAGGAAATTCTCCACGACTCTTGGCGGAAGAGCATTTACTTCCTGAGGGCCCCATAGCACATTTCGGTAGGTTTCATCGGCAAACTCGGGATAGGGAAAGAATTCCGGGTCGTTGTTATTCAAATTAATCCAAACAAATCCGTATTCTTCTCTGCATAGGTATTTGATGGCTTTGGCTTTAAGCGGGATCGCCCGGCCTTCGGGAAGCTGCGGGATATGTGTACAGGACCCTCCAGAGTTGAACTCCCAGCCGTGATAAGGGCAGACAAGATTGCCGTCCTTCACGCATCCTAATGACAGGGCGGCCCCGCGGTGGATGCAAAGGTCCTTGAAGGCGTGGACACCTTCTTCATTACGGAAAAGGACAATCCGCTCTCCCATGACAATCTTTTGAATTGGATCCTCTTTTACATCCTCTATTTTACAAGCAACAATCCAGTCATTTCTTAGTACTTCGTCTTCTAATCTTTTCATGTTTATCCCTCCATGCTGAATTATTCTTGTCTTCATTTTATAATGAATCAGAAAAAAGTCAACGCAAAAGACGAACGATTAAATATTGGTTAATTAAAATGTTCGTTTTTAGTGTTTACTTTTCACAGTTTAGTCCTTATAATTCAAGTGAGAAATGTCACACATATGTTGACTAAAACAGTTATAGAAGGGTTCGTTCAATTAAAATCTCAATAACGGGGGGAACTGAAAAATGGAGAATAACAGTCAAAATCCGAACATAACTGTAGGGGTTGATGAAAAGGTCGGATTCAGCAAGGCGATCCTGCTTGGCTTTCAGCATGTCCTGGCGATGGACCTTTACATCGCACCAATCATTATCGCGGGCTTGCTGGCATTGGATACGATGAGCACGACCTTCTTTATTCAAATGTGCTTTCTGGCCGCAGGTGCTGCCACTTTGATTCAAACAATCTGGGGAATTCGCCTTCCGGTCGTTCAAGGTCCTTCCTATGTACCGATTGGAGCGTTGGCTGCGATTGGCGGCAAGCTTGGGTTGGGGGCCGTGTTTGGAAGTCTCCTTCCTGGGGCGATTCTGATAGCGGTTCTGGGGTATCCGTTAAAGGTGTTTGCGAAAATTGTCCGTAAAATCATTCCGCCTCTTGTCGGAGGAACTGTCATCGTCATCGTTGGAATCTCGCTGATGCCAAGTGCCTTTAACTCCATCTATCATGCTCCAGGAAATGTCGGCCATAACGTCATCATCGCAGCCGTCTCTGCAGCTGTCCTTGTCACATGCATGCTGCTGGGCAAAAAAGCGAAAGGGTACGGAACATTCTTCCGGTTGGTATCTGTAATTCTTGCGATCATTGCCGGTACCATTACAGCTTCCATTTTCGGCAGTGTTGATTTCTCGCCAGTAAAGGACGCAGCATGGGTCTCGCTTCCAAGCTTTTTCCCATTCGGCGCACCTGTGTTCGACCTTCAAGCCATGTTGACAATGGTATTTATTTATTTGATCATTCTCATTGAAACAACGGGTACATGGTTTGTCGTCTCGACTGTAACAGGCAGTGAACTGGATGATGAAAAGCTGAACAGAGCCTCGGCAGGAGAGGGGATTGGCTGCCTTGTCGGCGGACTGTTTGGGGGAACTCCGATGACCGGTTACTCTTCCAATGCGGGAATCCTCGCCATTACCGGCGTAGCAAGCAGAATGGTGATCATCTGTGCCGGAGTGATTCTTGTTATTCTAGGTCTCATTCCCAAACTATCCGCGATTATCACATGCATCCCTGAACCAGTGATTAACGGGATTTTTGGAATCGTATGTGTAGCGATTGTCATGAACGGCTTAAAAGTGATTCAGCATATAGACATCAATGACCGCAATATGATGGTTATCGGAATCCCGATTTTATTGACACTTGGCACCGTCGTTCTTCCTAAAGAAATTCTTTACAGTTTGCCTGACTTTGCGAACTATATCCTTTCTTCAGGAACGGCTGTAGGTGCTATCGCCGTGCTGGTACTGAACTTAATTATCCCGAATGAGAAGGTTCCTTCAACTGAACCAGCCCAAAAATCAGCATAAAGAATTTTCTGCTTGAAAAGACCCCTTTGCATGAACTCGCCAAGGGGTCTTTTAAAACCAATTGGCGTTTTACCAATGTGAGATTATGATTTAATTGATTGACAAAAAATTTAACTCTTGATAAAATCATCTATTATTCGAAGATAACATTTTTATAAAATTTAATAAGCAGTTAGCTATGAATGTTATGGGATCAAAACTATAGCAGGAGCAGCTTCTGGAGAGATCGCGGGAATTGCGCGGCGCCGAAGGGTTCACAATCTCAGGCAAAAGGACAGAAGAGTACAGAATATTTATTTGTTATTTTAATAATTATTATTATTTTTATAATAAAATTATTCTTATTCTTTTATCTAAGAGATTGGAGTGCATCCAATCTCTTTTTTTATTGGTTTTATTAATTCATCACGTAGGAGGAGTCAGGATTGGCACAACAAGAATTAAAGAGAGACTTAGCAAATCGGCATGTTCAATTAATTGCAATTGGAGGCACCATTGGTACGGGATTATTCTTGGGCTCTGGTAAAGCCATACAACTCGCAGGCCCATCCATCATTCTTGCTTATTTAATCGTGGGGGTTGCCCTGTTTTTTGTTATGAGGGCACTAGGGGAACTGCTGTTGTCCAAAGCAGGTTACCTTTCGTTTACGGATATTGCTCAGGATTATCTTGGACCACGGGCAGCCTTCATAACCGGATGGACATATTGGTTTTGTTGGATTGTGACCGCCATGGCCGATATTATTGCAGTTGGTGTTTATGTACAATATTGGTTTGATATTCCGCAGTGGGTACCTGCCATCATCTGTTTGATTATTTTATTAGGCCTTAACCTATTAACTGTTAAGCTTTTTGGAGAATTGGAGTTTTGGTTTGCTTTAATAAAGGTCATTACTATTCTCGCTTTAATTGTGGTGGGAGTTATCTTGTTAGTGATAGGCTTCGAGACAAATACAGGAAGGGTTACAGTTGAAAATCTTTGGGAACATGGTGGTATGTTTCCGAACGGTATTTCAGGTTTCCTGCTTTCTTTGCAATTAGTTGTATTTGCCTTTGTCGGTATGGAATTGGTCGGTGTATCTGCTGCGGAAACATCCAATCCGGAAAAAAACATCCCCTCGGCCATTAATAAAATTCCTTTGAGGATTCTGTTTTTCTACGTTGGGGCACTTATAATCCTTCTATCTATTAACCCATGGACAGAACTTAATGCAACAGAAAGCCCTTTTGTTAAAACGTTCGGTTTAGTTGGAATTCCTATTGCCGCAGGAATTATCAATTTTGTCGTATTAACTGCAGCCGCTTCAGCCGGAAACAGCGGGATGTTTTCAACAAGCCGGATGCTATATAACCTAAGCAACAATAAGCAGGCACCATCAAGTTTTTCAAAACTGAATAAAAATCATGTGCCAGCAAACGGTTTATGGGTGTCCACACTTGTCGTATCAGTAGGAGCTCTTTTGAGTAAACTCCTGCCGGAACAGGCTTTTGGAATCGTAACCTCCATTAGTGCGATTTGTTTCATTTGGGTATGGAGTGTTATTCTGCTTTCTCATTTAAAATATAAAAAAACATGTCCGGAATTACATGCAAAATCGAAATTCAAAGCTCCACTGACACCATTTATTAATTATGCTGTCCTGGCGATGTTTGCTGTTATTCTAATTATTATGCTGATTGCAGATGAAACGCGGCCTGCGTTATTGCTGACACCTATCTGGTTTATACTATTATATGCTTTGTATTCTTCTCGAAAAAAGAAAGAAGAAAATGGAAGCATAAATATCAGCATAGAATCATCAATAAAATAATTTATATGCCATTTTGCCGGGGGCTGTAAAATCGCTCCTTTATCAGACTGGGCGAACGGAACCAAAAGTAAAATAAAAAGGGTGATTGCCTTTCTGTCAGCAATCACCCTTTGTGAACTTTAAGGGAAGGAATATGACTTTTTTATAATAATGGCAAGAGGCACAAATTCAATGCCAAAAAATTTCTTGATCATGCGTTGTTTAACTTAAGGGACTATTATACTATAGAAAATATAATGTATATTTTGATGGTTCAATCTTTGAAAAAGTTTTCTGAAAATTCCAGAAATGCATTCACTGTATTGGTAAAGCGATTGTTAATCCTTAGATCAAAGAAAGATTGGTGTCGCTGTATGGATCTATATACGAAAGAATTAATTATCAGTTTTTTACTAGCTTTATTTCCTTTGTTCATATGGCAATTGTTTTATCTTTTACATTATATTTATCAATTTCAATGGGTTAAAAAGTGGATGTTTGCAGTTTTTCCGCTACTCTCCATTATTTTATGTATGACATTTCCTATTGCTTTAATTGAACCTTTAATTCTAGATCTCCGAAGGATTCCCCTGATTTTAGGCACCCTATATGGAGGATATAGGGTAGGGTTTTTGTTATTAATTGTGATAATATCTCTTCACTATTTATTCGGGGGAGAAGCATTTTATAATTCATATTTTATTTTGTTATTAACAGCTGTATGTGCAGGATTACTCTCCAGGTATTATGTAAAGGTATCTCTCAAAAAGAAAATATTGATAAGTAGTTCACTAATCCTACTTTCGTTAGTAGTATTTCCAACTCAAACACTCGTTAGTTCTGGGGTAATGACCAATATTCGAATAGAACATCTGCTCATTAATGTTATAAGCATGGTGATTTTTACTGTTTTAGCTGAGGTCATCATGTTTAATTTTGATTTGTTGCAAAAATCAATGAAAGCACAGAAATTAGAAGTTGCAAGTAATCTTGCAGCCAGTATTTCTCATGAAATTGGAAATCCACTTACCGCCACTAGAGGATTTATCCAACTTCTATCAGATGAAAAAATTTCATTTGAGACAAGGGAGAGGTATCTGAAAATCGCAGCACAAGAATTGGATCAAGCAATAGACACAATCAATGATTATTTAATTTTTGCAAATCCAGCATATAAAGAAAAAGAAGAAGTGTTTATTTTTAAAGAACTAAAACATGTGGTTGAGGTCCTTAGTCCCTTGGCGAAATTTAATAATGTTAAAATAAATACTTCCCTAATAGGGAATGAGGATTATTATGTTTTAGGAGAACGAAAAAAATTCAATCAATGTCTTCTGAATTTCGTGAAGAATGGAATTGAATCCATGCCAAAAGGCGGGGAATTACAAATTTGTTTAAACAGTGAAGGGGCATCTACTATTAATCTTTCGATAAAAGATGAAGGAATTGGTATGTCCAAGCAACAAATGAACCGCCTGGGTGAACCTTATTTTACGACTAAAGAAAACGGAACTGGATTGGGATTGATGGTTGCGTACAGTGTTATCAAAAGCATGGGTGGGGAAATCGATGTGCAAAGCGAACTTGGGAAAGGGACCTGTATTTCTATAAATCTCCCCCAATACTTTCATCCTGTTAGCCGAGTTAATTAAAGGATTCAGAAACCAAATGTTTATGGTAAAGGTCAATATTTGTATTCGTAAAAGGAGATTACTTTTGAATATTTTAATTTTAGGAGCAACTGGACGAGTTGGAAGTCAAATGGTTAACTATGCTCTTCATGACAGACATCATGTTACTGCATTAGTTCGTACTCCAGAAAAGATTCAAATAAATAATGAAAAATTAACTATTATTCGAGGTAATGTTTTAAATAAAAATGATATCGTAGGTGCAATGTACGGGATTGATGTAGTTATTAGTGCGCTAAATACTGATGGAGCAACAACTTTGTCTGAAAGTATGCCACACATTATTGAGGCAATGGAAAACGAAGGCATACAACGGATTATTACTATAGGAACTGCAGGTATCCTGCAAAGTAGAACCAACCCAAAGTTACTGCGTTATCAGTCAAGTGAATCAAAGCGTAAATCAACCCGTGCAGCAGAAGAACATCATAAAGTTTATGATATGCTGAAACAATCGACACTTGATTGGACGATTGTATGTCCTACATATTTACCCGATGGAGAAAGAGAAGGTCAATATCGAATTGAACGAAATTTTTTGCCAGAAGGTGGAATGAAAATATCCGTTTCTGATACAGCGGAATTTAGTTATCGTCAAATAGAAAATACTGATTATGTCCAATCACGTGTAGGAATTGCCTACTAATAATATTCTCTTGCACTACTACTTGCTGTCAGAAGGCAAAATTTATTGTTTGTGAAATAATGTCTTAAACAAACGGGGCAGGATTGTGAAAGCAGGAATTTCATCAATAGGTAGCGAAAGTTAGAATTATATTTTCACTTTGGGAGATGCATAAAATTGGATATCGTAATAAAGGAATTACCTGAATATGAAGTAGCATTTATAAGACGTATTGGAAGTTATTTTGAACCCCAAGAACATTGGGAAGATTTGATTAACTGGGCAATTAACAATGGACTTTATCCTCCAGCACAATCGTTTATAGGAATATCATTGGATAATCCTGATTTAGTTGAAGGTAATAATTGTCGTCACGATGCGTGTGTTACAATTCCTAAAGGTTTTGAAAAAGAGAAGCATAATGAAATGCAATTCAAAAAGCTGGATGGTGGACAGTATGCTTTGTATCAATTTTATGATGTACCCGAAAAGCTGAATCTTGCTTATCAATTTATATTTGGACAATGGTTGCCAAATAGTCATCATGAAGTAGACAATAATAGATATAACCTTGAATTTAATATGAATAACCCTGCCGAAGACCCAGAAGGGAAATGTAAGGTTGATCTATTTGTACCTATAAAGAGTAGAATATCTTGAACTAAGGGGTGCGTTGGTCCAGGAAGGATAACCGCCTTTTTTGTTGAGTTCCTTATTAAACATACGGGTTAGTTCAATAAGGATTATGGTTTTTTGTAGAAAAGTTATTGGGATTTAAGTAAAAAATGTTCAAAAAGGGGATTTACAATGGTGGGAAAGCGGAAATTTTCAGTTGCAGTATTCTTATTAAGTCTTTCTTCATTATTTATTTCGATTGGCTTATTTTGGAATCTGGGTATTTTTGTTGATGAGTATGGTTTAAGCCCTGACATTGTTAATGGTGGAGATTTTTGGCTCACAATGGATTGGTTAAGGTTAATATTACTGTTATTGCTCTGTGTAGTTTCTGTTATTAGTATTTTTAGTGCTAAACAAAATAAGTAAATAAAAGCAAAAACATTGTGAAGAATTACACTTAAAGGTGTTTTTGAAACAAAAGCACACGTTGGTAATCACGTGTGCTTGTTTGGTTATGAACCGCCCTGCTCGAGAGGTAGCCCGTTTGTATACGGTAAGGTTCACCGTTTGAAAACAACCTGGCCGATCATATTGGTTCATTATTCTAATCCTTCTTCTTTTCTTTCTTTTTATCCTTATTATCCTTTCCCTTATTTTTTCCATTCTCCTTATTCTCTTTCTTTTTTTTCCTTTTTTCCTCGTCGTTCTTTTGCTTGATTGGCTTTTTCTTCTTTTTGTCGTCTTTTTTCGGCGTAGGTGCTGGAGGCACGAAATATCGTTTAACGCCTTTTATATACAGTTCATTCCGGATTTTTTCGACAGAGTCTGGCTGTACAAAGCGACTCTCGTCCGCGTAACTTTGCATCATCGTTTTAAAGATGCTTTGGGCGATTTTCGTATCGTTCCTTGTCAGATAATTCCCTGGACCGTTTTGGGCATAGCCTGTCCATACGGCCATCGTATAATCGGTCGTATACCCAGCAAACCAACTGTCGTTGGTTGCGTCTTCAGGATAGCCGAATTTACGGATGACATTTTCATCGAAGTTGGTGGTTCCTGTTTTCCCCGCGATATCTGCACCAGGAATGGCAGCTAGTTTCCCTGTTCCATTCGGTGCATTTAGGACGCCCCGCAACATATCGGTAACCATGTACGCGGTATAGTCCTGCATTACCCGCTCCGCTTTCGGCGTAAAATCAATCACTTCTCCATCCGGGAATTCAACTTTTGCCACAAAATGAGGCTTTGTATAGTTTCCTCCGTTAGCAAACGCACCATAAGCACCGACTAATTCAACCGGGGTAACCGTGTTGCTTCCAAGCGAATAAGATTCATATACTACACCCTTTGGATAGGTGATGCCGAGAGCTTCCGAGAATGTTTTGGCCTTCTCTAAGCCAACGCTCTCTAATGTCTTTAAAGCAGGGATATTTCTCGATTCAACTAGCGCTTCACGAATCGACATCATCCCTCGGTAATTCGTATAGGCATTGCGGATCGGGTCTCCTGTTGAATATTGATAGGGAGCATCTTCAATTTGATGATATGTGGACCAATTTAAATATTCGATCGCCGGTCCATAATCAAAAATGGGTTTAAACGTTGAACCTGGTTGACGTTTCGAATCTGTAACAAGATTATGTCCCCGGAACTTCGTTTGATGCGCTTCTCGGCCACTTCCAATTGCCCTGATTTCTCCTGTTTTTGAATCCATAAAAACAAAAGCCGTTTGAAACCGCTCATTCGGGTATTGAACTTGTTCTCCTGAGACAACCGAATCCGCAAGCTCTTGCGCTTTTGGATCCAGCGTTAAGTATATCTTCAATCCATCTTTCGTAATGTCAACGTCCTCTAACTGTGTTTCCACTTCTTTTACGGCCGCGTCTAAAAAGGATACATAAGGCATACCGTTGTGATCTTTTTTCTCCGCAAGTCCATCTGTTACTGGGACTTGTTTCGCTGCTTCCATTTCACTTGTTGAAATGTATCCATGCTTATGCATTAAAGAGAGGACAACATTTCGTCTGTTTGTCGCTGCTTGTTGATTTTCCGCCTTTGTCGGGTCATAATTATTCGGACTTTGCGTTAATCCTGCAATCATCGCTGCTTGAGAAAGGGTTAGTTGATCAAGCTCGTCCACATCAAGCCCGTAATAATTTTTAGCTGCCGCAGCCACTCCATAAGAACGGTTGCCAAGATTGATTTTATTTACATACATCGCAAGAATTTCTTGTTTGCTATACTTATGTTCCAGCTTATAAGCTAAGTACCATTCCTGTACCTTCCGTTTAATTGCTTTTTCAGGAGACAGAAAGGAATTTTTGATTACTTGCTGGGTAATGGTACTTCCACCCTGGCTGCCAAATTCCCCTGTTACGTTTACGAAAATCGCTTGCGCTGTCCTCAATAAATCCACGCCTTGATGCTCATAGAAACGGCTGTCTTCCGTCGCAAGGATGGCTTCCTCGAGTCGCGCAGGAATTTGATCATACGAAATTTTCGTGCGATGCTCCGTTCCATACTCGTGGATAAAATGACCGTCTTTGTCATAAAACTTCGATGACAGAGGGTCTTCTAATTTTGCCTTATTAAATTCAGGGACATCCTGTATAAAGGCATATACACCGCCCCCTAAGATCGTTAAGCTAAGGAAGCTGATTATCAAAAAGCCAATGCACAGTTTTTTAAAGAGTTTAGGAGGTTGTTTTCGTTTCTTTTGTTTGGTAGCTGCTTCAGCAGCCTTACGTTCTTCGCGTGTTTTATATGCAACTGTCATGATGTTAAAATCCTACCTTTTATACATTATTCAAAGACTGTTTGATTTTTAAAATGGCTGTTTAAAATCTATTCATGATTCAAAGAAGAAACACGAATATAACGGATCTGGGAGGTATCAAGGCGATCAAGACCTTGCTCCGAACGGATCTTTAAAAAGTTTGTTGTGGTAATCTTTGGGATCACCTCATCAAAAATTTGCTCGGCGGTACTATTCAACTCTGTTACGACCCTTTCCGTTTTTACATGATTTTCAAGAATATAACTGACTCGGAAGTTTTTCATAAAACAACACCTTCTATTTCAATTCATAACCTTTTTATTATACTTATATAAGATTCGACTAGATTTTCTTTTTGTGGGGGGTTTCTATGTAAAAGGATCCTTTCCTTCCGAAATACCTTGAAATATGCCAATAGTACTGTACATATTTAAATATTCTTTGTATTTCCCTTAATAAACTTTTCATAGGGAATTATAAATGCGTTCCATAAACAAATTAACTAATATTCATTGTCCGACAATAAGGTTCCTTGTTAAAGTAAGAATTCACCACCTTCTTGTGGAAGTCCTTATTGAACAAATGGGGCAGGTTAGCATTCCTTTAATAACTTTGTGAATAAATGGACTTAAACAAACGGGTGCGTTGATCAAGGAGGATTAACGCTATTTTTGTGGAATTATATTACCTAAATAAATAGGGCAGGTTTGTTGATGAAGTCTTATTTTAAAGAGGATAAGAATGAGGAGTAAACAAGCATTGAAAGCAAGCCTATTGCTTAAGTATTGGATGATTTCAATAGGAATTTAAATTAATAAAATGTTACTAATGAGGGGGATTGCATTGGAGACAGAAATAAGGTTTAGAATGGCTGCTGA
The DNA here is from genome assembly GCF_001273925.1 of Bacillus sp. FJAT-27251. Classification (GTDB taxonomy): domain Bacteria; phylum Bacillota; class Bacilli; order Bacillales; family Cytobacillaceae; genus Mesobacillus_B. Next base: position 2,602,852 of record NZ_LIGG01000001.1, read on the forward strand.
AAAAGATTTAGAAAGTATTGTTTCAATGCTTGCAGATGATGTTTTGGGGAGTAAACGGGAGCGTTATGAACACCCACTTCCTAAGAGTTACAAAATGGCATTGGAGGCTATTACATCTGACCCTAATAACGAATTAGTAGTGGCTTGTGACGGTAATGAAGTGATTGGAGTCCTACAAATTACTTTTACACCATATATAACACATCAAGGGGGATGGAGAGCTACCATCGAAGGAGTGAGAACATCAGCTTCCGTAAGAGGGAAGGGTGTAGGTACTGAACTTTTAAAATGGGCGATTTCGCGTGCAGAAGAACGTGGTTGTCATTTAGTACAGCTTACAACTGATAAAAAAAGGGAAGATGCGTTAAGGTTTTATGAACGGTTAGGTTTTAAAGCAACGCATGAGGGTTTTAAGCTAAAGCTTTAATAACTTTTTTAAAACCAAAATGAAATTTCGAAAACAATCAATTCAATCGTTTTTCGTTTATAAAACTTATTAAGAAATATGCACTGGGAAAAATTTAAATCATATAAAGGAGATATCCCGTTTGAATGCTTGAGGAGGATATTATGAAACCAATGTTACCTAGTGAAAAATATTTCGGTAATTTAGAACTGGTTTATGCATTTTATGGGGCTATGCCTACAGGTGTTTCTGTTTCAGAAACCGGTCGTATTTTCATTTGCTTTCCGAAATGGGGAGACGATGTTAAATTTACGGTGGCGGAAATTGTTGAGGGTAAATTGCAGCCTTATCCTAATTTACAAACCAATTTGGTTAACCCCGAGAATATCACAATGACATTCATCAGTGTCCAAAGTGTAGTTACTGATGGAAGGGGAACGCTGTGGATATTAGATACAGCGGCACCTAATTTTTCTGAACCTATTAAAGGGGGGGCAAAATTAGTAGCTGTTGATTTACAAACCAATACAATAAGAAAAGTATATACCTTTACTGAAGATGTTGTCCTGCCTACAACTTATCTGAATGATGTCCGTTTTGATTTTCGTGTTGGAAAAGAAGGTTATGCCTATATAACGGATTCTTCTTCAAGAGGACCAGGAGCTATTATCGTCGTAGATTTATCAAGTGGAAACGCGTTCAGACGGTTAAATGGGGCAAATTCAACTTCACCCGATCCTTATTTTTTACCGAAAGTAGAAGGTCTAATTTTAATGAATCGAAACAAAGATGGTTCAACGTCTCCATTTAGATTGGCGTCTGATAGTATTGCGATTTCTCCTGATGGAAAGATATTATATTTTGCTCCACTAACCAGCCGTCATTTGTTTTCGATCTCAACAGAAGCCCTGAGAGACAGAACGATACCGGACATTGATTTACCCTATCATGTGGAGTATTGGGGAGAAAAGGGTGCGTCTGATGGAATGATCACCGATGCAAAGGGGAATGTTTATGCTGGAGATTATGAAAACAACTGTATCCGTAAAATATTGCCAAATGGCACAATGGAAACTATCGCACACGATCCGAGAATTTTGTGGCCAGATACTTTTTCAATTGGTCCGGATCAGTATTTGTATGTCATTGTGAACCAATTACATCGGCAGCCTAGATTTCATTATGGTAAAGACTTACGACAGAAACCTTATAGTTTACTTCGTATCAAAATTGATGAATTTCATGCTCTAACCTTTTCATAAAAAATAATGTAAAACAAAAACGAGTAACAAGAGGTATAAATAATATTTACTTCTGGGAAATAAACTCAAAATGGTTTACTAGGAACAGTTTATTTGGTGAGTGTTAAACTGTTCCTGGTAAATTTTTATAATGTCGGTAAGTTCAATGCTGTATTGATATTATTTAAATCTAAATTGATTTGTTCGTTTGTATCCCAAATATGGTACCATCCTTTTTCTACCATATATGCGGATATTTGTTCATGCATATCAAGTGCTTCCACTAAATGACGAGTGAGCATTTCTTTAATTTCCGGTGTTCCTGATTCTGTAACAGCCATGGCATAATTTCTTACCCCACTTTTAGCAGCAATCAATAAATCCATTGCAACAACTTGGTCCGATAGTGCATTCATGCCAGTTAAATTTTCAATGATTGGATTCATGTTCATTCATCTCCTAATTACTGCTTTGCGTTTGTAAGGATAGAGGCATATTCTTGTAATTGTCTCGTAGATACATCAATGTCTTGCTGCATAATATCTTTTAATAGCTGATCTGTAACTAACGCTTTCATCGTTTTGGATTTAGTTAAACAAGTGGTTTTAAATGCAGCCATCTCATGGACCTCAAGTACTTCATGTAAGGCGTAGTTCATTTTTTATACCTCCCTTCTCAAGGTTTCAACACTACTTTTATACAGTCATCCATTTTTGTGTCAAAAATCTCATAGCCACGCTTTGCTTCACTAAGTGGAAGTACATGGCTTACGACATCTCCTGGATCAATTTTTCCGGTGGAAACTAATTCAAACATATATGGCATATAATGAATTACAGGTGCTTGTCCTGAGCGGATATTGACGTTACGGTTCATAATATCTCCCATTGGGAATCCATTATATCTGCCACCGTAAACACCTGTAACCTGGATTGTCCCGCCTTTACGCACTGCTTGTGAAGCCATGATAAACGCACTGAATGCTCCGCCTTGAAGCTTCATTCCGCTCGCCAGGAATTCCATATCAGTCATTTTACCGTCCATACCAACTGCATCAATGACAACATCAGCGCCGCCTTTGGTGATTTCCTTCAGATAACTTCCTACATTCTCATGGTCCTCAAAGTTAACAATTTCTACTTTGTTGGTGCGCTTTGCGTGCTGCAGGCGATAATTGACATAATCAACGGCAATGACTCGCTTTGCACCTTTTAACCAACAGAATTTTTGTGCAAAAAGACCAACCGGGCCACAGCCAAGAACAATGACTGTATCTCCATCCTTTACACCTGCATTGTCAACACTCCAAAAACCAGTAGTCATCGCATCGGCAATTACTGCTAACTTTTCATCTGGTTCTTCACAAGTCTCTGGAATTTTAAAATGAGTAAAGTTGGCAAATGGCACTCTTAAATATTCAGCTTGCCCACCTGGATAGCCACCCGTCGTACCAGAATATCCGAAATAGGCACCCATATCACCATTATCATTTGAATTATCACATTGGCTTTCCAAATGATTTTTGCAGTAATGGCATTCACCGCACGCTATATTAAAGGGGATAATTACTCGATCTCCCTTTTTTAGCTTAGTCACACCCGGACCAACTTCTTCGACGATTCCCATTGGTTCATGGCCAATAACATAGTTTTCTTGCAGGTTAGGAATCATGCCATGAATCAAATGTAAATCAGACCCACATATAGCTGTACTTGTTACTTTAATAATCATGTCATCTGGTTTTTCAATCTTTGGATCTGGAACTTCTTTGACTACAACATTTTTAATACCTTGATACGTTACTGCCTTCATTGGTTACAGCCTCCAGTGTTAGTGTTCATCAGGTGTCCGGTCAAACATACCTTTTCGATTGGTCTCAACAGGAAATAGATTCATTTTGCCAATCATCAATGTATTGTTGGCAGAGAGTTGATCTAGTTTATACTGTTCACTTAGTTCGTAAGGATGGAACCATTTTTTATTAATCATTAGTTCTGTAATTTCTTGGTGCATGGCAATTCCTTGCATTAACTGTTTTCGTAAGAGGGTTCTAACATCAGGTGATGCGGACTCCGTTAATGCGACAGCGATATTGCGGACACCTTCTTTGGCACGAAGAAGTAAATCCATCGCAAATGTGGTATCTGCTAGCTCTGGTACATGTAGCGAGTTTATAGGGTCTAAATAGTCATTATTCAATGAATTTGCCTCCTTTTCAATTTACTATAGGTGTTGGCCGGTTTTGAGGAACAGGAGCTTCAAAAGGTGCGCGTTGATAAACTGCCTGTAATTCTCTAAGCTCTTGCATGGATTGTTCAACATCTTTTTGCATTAATGCTCTCAAATCTTGATCAAATGCCAGACCTTGCATTAGTTTTGATTTCGCTAAGCAAAGGGTTTTAAAATTTATAACTTCATGAAGATCCAATGACTCATGATCGGCTAATTTTTGATTATCCATTTCTAATTAACCTCCTTATTCTTTAATACAATCAATTGTATTGTTCCAAAATAGGAGGGGAACATTCTTTAATGGTTTTAAAAAAATTGGTAAATAATCTTAAATAGTTGGAATATTCATGAAGTCGGGGCTTTTATTGTGATGGCTGAGGGATGATTGCTGCGGCGGTTCTTTATAGTAGCAAAAAAATGTTCAACCAGAATTACATATAATACGAAAGGAAGAAGAAATACCTCATCCTTTTTCCTTATTGTTGATTAATAACCTCTATCTAAGAGAGGTCGTATTTATTATTAAAAAGACGTCTTATAACAGACATGGAAAATCTGACCAATAAAAAGGAAAAAGAAAGTGAATAAAAAGTGGTTTTCCAATTCCATCCCTTTTTATATTTAACAAGCTGTGTATTTTTTTCTAGCCATAGCTCAGTAATAGTCATCGGTACACTGAAATACAGAACTTTTAAAAGGCACTGAAGGATGCCAGAATCTTTGGTCAGTTGATTATAAAAGACACATGTAATCGGGAATAGTATGTAATCAAACACCACACTTGTTTTAACTTGTTTTGGAAATCTAGTGGGGTATTTAACAAAACCTTTATTTACAACCAGTTTATCGACCAATGATGCATAATAACTTTTTATAAAGAAAACAAGGAGCCAGTCCTTTGCAAGTGGTTTTTTAATTAAGTAAATAAAGGAACTAATACCAAAGAAATAAAGCAACTTTATAAGGTTTTTTTCAAATTTCCGACCCATGTCTAGCACCTCCATAAGATAGCTTATCTCTAATGCAGGTGGTTATACTTAGATTATTCGAAGATAAGTTAAGTACACACACGTTAACAATATGGGGCTTTACTTCAGAAAGAAGTAAGGCTTTTCTGTTTAACTACCGGGGAAGGGTAGTTTAAGAAGAATAGTTCATCGAAAGAATGGTTGTACCTATCGGTGAGATTGCTGTACTGCTTATAACTCTTTATTTCAATGTATATCCTTTATTTCGTATTAGAATACACGGCTGATAGAAGAGAAACTCAGTAATAAAGAAGCAATTTCTTCTTGAACTAAAGTGTGCTTATCTCCAATAAGGATTTAAACAAGGGCCCCATTAGAGGCACTTGTTTTAATTACAATAATTACAACTAACAGCACTATGGACACCACTTCTTTTAGTAAATGTTCCTTATTAGTGGAATTCCATTAACAATCAAAAAGCAGCTTTGTTGAAAAATAAGTGTAAAGAAATGGTTAATTTTTGTGAAGTATAAAGGATTGTAGTACACCCCTATTGAAAATTTAAAAGATACTAGGGTTGGCAATAAATTTATAGAGAAATAATTTTTATGCGGAAAGGAGGAAAAATTTTGTTTTCAAAAATTGTGAAGAATGATCTTAACAGGAAGAAAATCATAACGGTAACAGTGTTTGTGTTTATAACCATGGCGGTTCTTTTGGGAGCTAGTGCAACAAATATCGTTGCAAATTTAATTCAGTCAATGTCGGAACTGCAGGAACGTGCAGTGCCAGCTGACATTACGGTGATGCATGCCGGAGAATATGACCAGGCAGAAATCAATCAATTCACAGAACAATACCGTGACCATATAGCGACGCAGGAGACGATGGTTCTTCAGAATATTGACGGCAGCAATATTCATTTTGGCCAAAATCAAACGATGGCTGGAACGATACAGGATATTTCATTTGTTGTACAGAACAAGAAATTTGATTTTATATTGGATCTGGACAATGAAAAGCTGGATGTAAAGCAAGGAGAAGTGGCTGTTCCCATCTATTTCATGGAACAACATGACTTAAAAATAGGGGATAGGATTACGGTGAGAGGCGGCGGGGATGAGAAAGAGTTTGTCATTTCAGATTATGCAAGAGATTTTGAGATGAACTCTTCGCTTACTTCTTCGAAACGGTTTGTGATAAATCAGAATGACTTTGATGAAATGCTTAAAATGCAGGCTGGGGAACTGGAATATATGATCGAATTCAAGCTGAATGAAAACGGGGATTCTCAGGCTGTTCAGGATGCATATATCGAAGCAGGTCTTCCAGCAAACGGTCCTATAGTTGGAGGAACGATATTTCTATTGTTTAATGCTATGTCAGATGCAGCTGTTTCAATGGTCATTATACTCATCAGTATTCTGCTGATTATTATAGCATCGCTCTGTATCAGACTTACGTTTCTGGCAACGATTGATGAAGATTTAAGAGAAATCGGTGTTATGAAAGCAATAGGTATATCCAAAAAGGATATAAAGAATGTCTATCTTAACAAATACAGAGTTATGTCAGTGACAGCCGGTATAATAGGCTATCTGCTTTCCTTTGTATTTGTAAATCTGTTTAACGCCAATATGAGACTTTACATATCATCGGAATTATCAGGAAACTTAAAATATCTATTATCGCTTATAGCTCCATTATTTGTCTATTTCATGATTGTGATGTACAGCAAGAAAATACTGAAAAGAATCGATAGGATTTCTGCGGTGGAAGCATTACGTTCAGATATCATGGAACGTGGAAAAAACCGAAAATACAGTTTTCCCCTGCTTACGAATAAATTCTTCAGCACCAATATTTACATGGGACTTAGGGATGTATGGATACGTTTTAAATTATACAGGTTGCTGTTTTTTATTTTTGCCGTATGTACGTTTATTGTCATACTTCCCTTAAATATGTATAACACCATGAATTCAGCGGAATTCTCTACATACATGGGAATAGGAAAATCCGACATGAGAATTGATCTTCGAAGGACAGATACGATTACAGAAGATATTAAAAAGCTGCAGGAAGAGCTGAAGAATGATCCGGATATTGAAAAGTATGCAACCTACATTACGTCTTCATACCAGGTCAAAAACGCGGAAGGTACCTGGGACTATATTAATATTGAGACAGGAGATTTTTCTGTATTTCCATTAAAATATCTGGAAGGCAGAGCACCGGAGGGTGAAGGAGAAATCTCGCTTTCCTTTGCCAATGCCGCAAAAGACGGATTAAACAAGAAAGTAGGAGATGAAGTAACCGTCAGGGTTGGCGGGGAAGACCAGACTTTATCCGTTACAGGTATTTATCAGGATATTACAAACGGAGGGAAAACAGCAAAGGCGCATACGAATCTTGGGGTAAATGAAAAGGCCGTACTTTGGTATATTGTGAGCATGGATTTAGCTCCGGACGTTAATATTCGTGAGAAAATGGACTACTACCAGAATGCTTACGATTCTGCGCAGGTAAATGATATCAAAGAATATACTGGGCAGACTCTTGGAAATATCATTAATCAGATGAGCCTGATTGTTATAGGAGGAATAGCAATAGCAGGAATCATTGCTGTTTTGATAACGGCATTATTCCTTAAGATGTTATTATCAAAGGATATGTCTCAGATTGCCATTATGCGAAGTGTAGGATTAACTTCTAAACATATTAAACATCAATATATGGCAGGAACCTTGCTGGTACTTATATTGGGAATCCTCTTTGGTGTGCTGGCTACAAATTATTTAGGGGAGTTTCTGGTAAGTATAGCAATGTCCATTATGGGAGCTGCAAAAATTGAATTGGTTAATATTGCATGGCAGACTTGGCTGCTCTGTCCGTTAGCATTCATTTTAGTAGTTGGATATACGATATCTGTGTGCTGTAAGGTAGCAGAAGATGAGGATTTATCGGTAGTTTTTAGAAGTTAGAACGGCTTAAAAGAATCGGGGCATTAGGATGCCTGCGAAGTTGGAAGAAGTCCCCTGCGTGAAGCACCGATATAGATGCGAAGGCAGATTCCTAAAGAATAGGATTATTGGGGTGCCCATGTGGATATAGACTTTGATTGAAATGGAGAAATATACATGACCAAAATAATAGAAGCAATAAGTTTGAACAAAAAAGTAGAATTAGGAAAAGATAATGAGCTTCATATTTTAAAGGATGTAACCTTGGAAATAGAAGATGGTGAGTTCTTATCGGTCATGGGGCCATCGGGAAGTGGAAAATCAACACTGTTATATAATGTAAGTGGTATGGATAGAATTACTTCTGGCCATGTGAAATTTAAAGGCCAAGAAATCGGCGGACTAAAGGAAGAAGAACTGGCAAAGATTCGACTGAAAAACATGGGATTTATCTTTCAGGATATTAATCTATTAAAAAATCTTTCATTGATTGACAATGTTATGTTTCCTGCTCTTGTCTCAAAGGATGTGGATAAAAAAGCGGTACATCAAAAAGCAAAAAAACTATTTGAAATGACAGGGATTAAAAAGCTTGAAGAACATAATATCAGCCAGGCCTCTGGTGGACAGCTGCAGCGAGTCGGCATCTGTAGAGCATTGATAAATGATCCGGATATCATTTTTGGAGATGAGCCGACCGGAGCATTAGATTCCAAATCGACAGAAGGGATTATGTCAATCCTTGCAGAGGTTAATAAAAAAGGAACAACCATAATGATTGTTACGCATGATGTAAAGGTAGCAGCAAAAACCGAAAGAGTATTGTATATGGTAGATGGAAATATTGTGGCTCAGAAGAAAATGCATAAATACGATGGACAGCATGACGATATTAAAGAAAGAGAAGAAAGCATTATGAAATGGTTAGTGGAAAATGGATTTTAATTTTTCAGGTTTTATCCATGCCCAGGCTTTTTTTAAAAGGAATAAGCAGCTTAGGCCAAGCTTAAAGCTTATTCTATATTTATTATACTTGTCTTATCTTGCTAATATCCTAAGCCGTTTAAATAAGAATTTCACAGGGTATTCAAAAGATGTAACAGGGTGGAGTTAGTGAAGCGAGCAAAGCGTTTTGCTAGCCATTCGAATCTTTTTTAACCTTACAATTTAGGAATTAAACACGATAGGAGATGTTTTTTTTATGGGAAACTCACATCTAACTGATCCACGCAAGAAGTTTTATAACGAAAAATTCCCGGACCAAGAACAGGAAACTCCAGCGTTACAGAATGAAATGAGGCCCAAGCCTGACTGCGGGGAAGAATCCTATAAAGGATACAACCGCCTGGAAGGGCGCAATGCCTTGATTACTGGCGGGGATTCCGGGATTGGCCGGGCCGCCGCCATTGCCTATGCGCGTGAAGGCGCCAATGTGGCCATTCAATTCTTCCCTGGTGAAGAAGAGGATGCCAATGAAGTCAAAGAATTGATTGAAAGTGCAGGCAGAAAAGCATTGCTGCTGCCGTATGACTTGCGGGAAGACGGCGCAGCGACGGAAATTGTTACAAAAACAGTGGAAGCTTTTGGCGGGCTGGACACGCTCGTATTGAATGCCGCGCAGCAAATCGCGCAGCCATCCCTGAGTGAGTTAACCATGAAGCAAGTGCATGATACCTTCAAAGTGAACATCATCAGCATGTTTGAGAGCGTAAAAGCAGCCGAAGAACATCTGGAACCAGGAAGCGCGATTATCACCACGACATCGGTCCAGTCATTCGAACCGTCCACATCTTTAGCGGATTATGCCGCTACAAAAGGAGCGATAAGCAACTTCACGGTTTCCTTGTCCTCATACTTTGCCTCGAAGGGTGTGCGTGTCAATGGTGTCGCGCCAGGGCCAATTTGGACGCCGCTGCAGTTGGATAACGGAAAATTGGATGGACAAATCCCTGAGTTTGGCCAAAACTATCCTCTAGGCCGTGCAGGACAGCCGGTAGAGCTTGCACCGGTATACGTTCTTCTGGCCTCTGATGAAGGAAGTTATATAACCGGTCAGATCTACGGGGTGACAGGCGGGAAGCCGATCGACTTGTAGTTTTAAATGTAAAATTAAACGAGTGCTTTAATCCAAGAAGGATTAAGGCACTTTTTTGTTGAAGTCCTTATTGAACAAACGTGGCAGGGTAGTTTAAGAAAAGGAGATATAGTAAATAAAGCGAAGTATTTTAATGTATCCTATTTTAGGAGGTTGTCAATGAGTCCTGTTATAAATCAAATCGGAACCGTCTTCATTCCTGTAAGTAATGTCGAAGAAGCAAGGAATTGGTATTGTGATATTTTGGGGTTAAAGGCAGAAGGTGAGATCTTATTTGGGCATTTATTTATTATACCAACAACGAATGGAACTGGAATTGTATTGGATAGCAAGATTTATTCAAAAGAAAATATTTTTAAAACCCCAGCTTTTCATTTTAATGCCCACGATATTGAAGCAGCCTATAGTTTTATGAAGGATAAGAATGTTGAATTAACCACAGGAATTGAGCATAATCATTGGTTTAAATTCAAAGACCCTTATGGAAATCATTTAATGGTGTGCAAGTGTTAATTTTTTTACCAATCGATGCATAGTTCAGTTGGGACAGCGTGGTACAATAAGCAAATGATATATTTTTATAAGGGGGAGATTAGTTGATTTTAGAAGCAGTTATGCTACAAGTTAAACTAGGTATGGAAGAAGAATATGAGGCAGTATTTCAAGAAGCATCAAAAATCATATCATCCATGCCGGGTTATATAACTCACGAATTACAACGTTGTATAGAAGTAAAAGGGAAATACTTGTTGTTGGTGAAGTGGGAGACATTAGAAGACCATACAATTGGATTTCGGCAATCGAAGGAGTATCAAGAATGGAAAAATAACCTGCATCATTTCTACGATCCATTTCCAACAGTGGAACACTTCGAAAATGTTCTGCTTTAATACGTTATAAAATTTTTTCAAAAGGATGATTATAGTTTGAAAAGGGCCTGGGAAGCTTTGCAGCTGTTAGTAGTAAAATCTCGTCTCCGAGTACCACTGTATATCCTTACCTTCATCACTGGTATAGGATTTTTTTTCGTTTCACCTGATCTTTTTTTACCGACCATATTTATCGCATTGTTAGGTTCCTTATTCGTTTTTGAAAGTATCCACCCTGATGGATACCAAAGTGTTTTTCTTGGTCATATGAAGCCTGGGAAGCTGCGAAAGAACATGTCTGTTTTTCTGACCGTTATAGGAATCAGCCTTGGAGCTTTTCTGATGTTTATCGGGATTGGCGCAGAATTAGGGCGGCATTTTGGGTAAAATACTCCCGGATGGAATTTATCAATGAACATACGGTGAGGTTACTTTATTAAGTATAGTAGAAAGGATATTAAGATGAAATTGTTCAAAAATATGTCCGAAGCACAATCTAAAAACTGGAACAAAAGTGCTGTTCTAGGCTTTTATACATATATGGTACTTTTATTCATAGATCAAACTTATAGCTTACTATTTACAAGCAATCTCTTTTCTTCTTCTGTCATTTTTTGGACTGGACTAATAGTAGCTTTTGTGTATCAGTTTATCTTGGACCGAACAGCGAAAAGGGAATGAACATTCATCAATTCATTCATTAGGAGAAATGATTTATGACTAAAGGGTTGCTGCATCATATTGAGTTGTACGTGTCTAATTTGGAAAAAACGGTGGAATTTTGGGGATGGTTTCTACAAGAACTGGGATACAGACCTTTTCAACAATGGGAAGGCGGGCAAAGCTGGAAATTAGGTGATACTTACATTGTATTTGTGCAAGTGGAGAAACGTTTCCTCGATATTCCATACCATCGCTGCCGAGTTGGGCTGAATCATTTAGCCTTTCATGCAGATTCACGAAGTCTCGTTGATGAAATAACAAGAGCATTGCAAGCTAAAGGGGTAAGTATCCTCTATAAAAATAAACATCCCTTTGCGGGAGGGGATGATTATTATGCCGTTTTTTTTGAAGACCCCGATAGAATCAAAGTAGAACTTGTTGCTCCATAAAGCCGACTTACAGGGCAGGTTTGTTTTAAAAAATCTTAATCATTAAAAAAGAAACGGGTAATGTTAAATGAAAAATAATCCTAGGCTTGGACTATCAGTGTCTTTAGTTGTTTTAATCGGATTGCCAGTTATTTTTCTATTAACTTCTCTGATAACTGGTGAGTGGCGTTATTTAATATATAGTATTATTCCATCTCTTTCTGCTGGGCTCACGGGTCTTTTGATAAGTGCCCAACAGTTAAAAAAGTCCAACAAATTTAATGGACACAGGGGATAGTTTATGAATTGAAAAATGTTTATGTAAGAAGCGGCTTTCTAATTCCTTTTTAAGGATTGTAAGAAAAGGTACCCACGGAATAAGGTCTTGGTCTGTTTTATATAATTGTGAATATGATTAAGGATACGATAATTGCATTCTTTCTAGTAAAATATCGAGCAATTATATAACAGGGGGAAAATGATATGGATAATGTAATAAAGGTATCATCAAAGTCAAATCCAAATTCAGTTGCAGGTTCAATTGCAGGCATAATAAATGAAAGAGGAGTTACAGAAATACAAGTAATTGGAGCTGGTGCTTTAAATCAAGCCATTAAAGCAATTGCCATTGCAAGAGGATTTGTAGCTCCTAACGGTGTTAATTTGGTGTTTGTTCCTGCATTTACAGATATTTTAATCAATAATGAAAAAAGAACAGCAATCAAATTAATTGTAGGTCCTAAAAAAAGAAGATAGATTTACGTTAAACATTCACGCTGATATGGATTTCTATATTCCCCCTTAGTCCCTCAATTCCCTTTACCTATAATTCTTTTTTTCTGTACTATCCATGAATAGGGTTGCAAGAATTTCGCTATTTTTTTGAACAAGTGCTGGAGGTTAGTTTAATAAAATCACCATCATGTATGGTATAATCTGGATATAATAAAACTAGGGTGCTGTTAATGAAACATAATCCTAAGCTTGGACGAACAGTGTCTTTAATTGTTTTATTTTAGCCAAGGGAGGGTCAACTAGTGGTAAAGTTTGTTGATGACTTAGCGGGAGCTATATATGATGTTTTTAAATTTATCATGAAGTCAATTAGTTATTTACTTGCAGGGATGATTATGGTTGCCGTTCCAACGTATTTGATTGTTTGGATATTCGGGTTGTTTCAGTAATTTTATTCTTTTACGTACTCTGGTGATTTAGTAAGGATTACGCCCATTTTTGTTCAATTTCTTATTGATTGGTAAACCTAGGAAGCATGATGAACAACTAAAAGAATATAATTCTTCTTGAACGACCGAATGCGTTGATCCATCAGGAGCAGCGCTATTTTTGTGATTGCCTTGTTAGCCAAATGAGGGAGTGGTGTTGAATAACAGTGGGTTTTCCATCCAATTGTTATTGACTTGAAAAATGAGGAGAGTTAGTTAAGAATTCGCCAAGGAAATATCAAAAACAATTATAAGAGTGGCCAAGTATACGTTTGAACTGTTCTTTAAGTTTTAAGTTAGAGATAATCAATAAAACAAACTATCTTAATCATTAATCATTAATTAGCATTTCGATAAAACGGTCAATTAAATAGATATTTATTTTAGGGAAAAGAGGTGGCGTCTTGAAACGATTCAAATTAGGTTCAGCCATTTTATTGTTTATTATACTAGTGTTAGCAGGCTGTGGTGATGACTCCCACATAAAACAATTCTATTCCAGCGGTGAAGGAAAATATAAAATATTTATCGTTGGTGTAGAGGAATTTGACGACTCGGAATTAGTTGAGGATGGGAGTGTAAACAACATTGAAAGTGTATATATAGCATCATCCATGGAGGCAGCGGAGGAAGAGTTTGCATATCTAGACATCAAGGAAAGCCCTGCATTTATTGTATTCGATCATAAAGAAATCATTTATAAAACCAATAACCAGGATGACCTGATTGCTTTTCTTAAGAAAAAATTGAAATAAATATCGATGTAAGGACAACATGCAGGAAAGTTGAAGCTGAAATTTATGAAAATGTCCTTAAACGAATGGCTGCGTTGATTCGGAATGTAATTACTGGAACCTTTTAAGAGAGGCGACTTAAATGAAGGTGGAAATAAGCTGCATCCCTCCAGAAAAAACCTATCCTTTTGAGATTAACGGTGAGTCCCCATATATCGTAGAGTTTTCTTGTTATATTGACGGTGATTATACAGATGCTCAGGAAGAATTCTTTAGCAATTGGATGGAGAGCCCAGATTATTACCCTATATATACACTTTCGGAAATCTTTGATTTTCAACAGGAAGAGTACGAAGAACTGTTTAAGGAGCAAAATATAGAGTTCAATTATATGAAGGGAAGTCGTAAAGACACGTTCTTTGTAAAGGCAATTATCCGCAGCACTCGGCAATTTAAAGAATTTTATCCTTATTTGCACGGGAATGGAAGTATGTTGAACTTATCATTATGGTCCTTAAAACAGGATGTATTCAGATTAGAGGAAAGGGAATATGAGTCACCTTATCCGGTAAAAAAGACTAAAAAAAACCGAACCAGACTTGTTAAATTAAAGTGGATAGCCAATACTCCAATCGTAACTTTAACTGAAAGTTACACTATATTTTGGGTAGGGTATGATGGGGATTATATTACTGCGTTCTCAAATAATGAACACTTTTCAGCAATCGACTCTCTTCAAAAAATAATGCCAGAAAAAGTCGAACTGGTGCCTGCTGATTATGAGTGGGAGTAGTATTCTTTACTCGACTATCCTATCCCATTTACTTGGATAATGAAAATGCCTTGCTTAACGGATCGTAATAAGCTTTGGGACAGAAATGATTGTACCTTTTATAGAAAAGCTGTTATTAAGAAATGTAGTTAAACGATAGAGTACTATTGTTTAAATCGAGCCAACCAATCCAGGTGGCTTTTTCTATTTGCAATGAAAAGAGCTGGAAAGGTCCATTTTCGCAAATTTGATTCTCATAATTGAGAAAATTATTAAAAGTGCGAAGCTATGCCTGAGAAATCCCTTATTCTACTTGGAATATAGTTGGCACGAAAATTGCTTTATATGTAAGTAAAAGGAGGATGGGTAAAATGACTTTTGACACAATGCTTACTCAAGAATATATTGAGCGGTACCAGTCTGAGTGGCCGAATCGCACGATTTTGGATTATTTGAATGATGCTATTGAAAAGTATCCAAACAAGATAGCCATTATTGATAAAAAAAGTCGGTATACTTATCAGGAGCTAGGAAAGCTGGTTGACCGGGTTGCTTTGGGTCTTTTGGAGCTGGGGCTGGGGAAGGGGGATGTTATTTCCGTCCAATTGCCTAACTGGAATGAATTTGTCATCCTTCATTATGCGATTACCAGGATCGGCGCCATTATGAATCCATTGATTCCGATTTACCGGGATAGGGAAATTGGCTATATGGTCGGTCTTGCGGAATCAAAGATGATTGTCGTCCCGGAACAATTCCGTAAATTTAACTATCCTGAAATGATTAACCGTTTAAAACATAAATGGCCTTCCATGGAGCATGTGTTTGTCCTTGGTGAGCAGGTCCCGAGCGAAATGAAGGCGCTTTCTTCATTGTTTGAGGACCCGCGGGAGGAGCGCCAGGATACGGCGCTGCTGGATGAAATCGTACTTGACCCAAATGACTTAACCCAAATTATTTTTACATCAGGAACGACCGGTAATCCAAAAGGGGTGATGCACACACATAACACGCTTTGTATTGCGGCAGAAAATTGGATTAAGCGATTGAATCTTAATGAAAATGATGTCGTTCATATGGCGTCTACCTTTGCACATCAAACAGGATTTATATATGGTGTCCGTGTTCCAGCACATATTGGAGCCACTGGTATTTATCAGGATATTTGGAATCCGGAAGAATTTCTTGAATTGGCAGAAAAGGAAAGAATCACCCAGACGGCTGGTGCCACCCCTTTTCTAAAAGATATCCTCTCCGTCGAGGGAATCAGAGATTACGAGCTTAGTTCACTTCGTATTTACGGGGCTTTTGGAGCGCCAATTCCGAGAGCTTTGGTAAAAGAAGCAAGTGAAAAAGTATCGTTTACAATCCTGGCTGGGTGGGGGCAGACGGAAAACGGATTAGTGACTGTAACTAAATTGGATGATCCCGAAGAAAAGCTGACAAATTCCGAGGGTTCTCCTTTCCCGGGAATGGAAGTGAAAGTCGTGGATGATGAAGGATACCCTTGTCCTCCGTACCAGGAAGGAAACTTATTATGTAAAGGCCCCGCTCATTTTGTTGGGTATTTAAAACGCCTGGAGGAAACGCTTGAAGAATTTAAGGATGGCTGGTTCAAAACTGGTGACCGTGCCATTATGGATGAGGATGGATACATTCGAATATCCGGTCGAAGCAAAGACATAATCATAAGGGGCGGCGAAAATATTCCGGTAGCTTATGTGGAAAATGTCTTGTATGAGCACCCGGACATTTCTGATGCCCAAATTATTGCCATGCCTGACCAAAGGCTTCAGGAAAAAGCGTGCGCATTCATAACAATGAAGCCAGGCAGGAAGCCACTTACATTAAAAACAGTGCAGGAGTTTTTCCTGGAAAGAGGAATAGCTAAACACTATTGGCCAGAACATGTAGAAATCATTGATGACTTCCCCCGGACACCAAGCGGGAAAATTCAAAAATTCCGCTTGAGGGAGAGGATTAGTAAACTAGTTGAGAATTAATAGGGAAGGGAAACTTTGAGCGTCGAAACATCGATTTTAATATATTTATCTTTAAAACTAGGAGGGTTTTTTCATGATCAATTTTGAATTAACTGAGGAGCAGCAAAGTGTACAAAAAATGGTGAGGAGGTTTGTGGATAAAGAAATAATTCCATACATCCAGGAATGGGACCGAAACGGTGAATTTCAACCATCCATTATGAAAAAATTGGCGGAGTTGCAGCTGATGGGTGTCTGTATCCCTGAGGAATACGGCGGAGCCGGAATGGATTATAACACACTTGCCATTGTATGTGCCGAGCTGGAGCGTGGGGATACTGCATACCGCACAGCGGTTTCTGTTCATACAGGTTTAAACAGTATGACATTGTTGCAATGGGGGAGCGAGGAGCAAAAACAAAAGTACTTAGTGCCTCAGGCAAAAGGGGAAAAGATTGGCGCATTTGGTTTGACGGAACCTGATGCCGGAAGTGACGTAGCCGCAATGAAATCAACGGCACGGAGAGACGGGGATACTTATATTCTTAACGGCTCAAAAACGTGGATTTCCCTATGTGACTATGCAGATAATTTTATCATTTTCGCCAAAACAGACCACGATTCAGCACATAAAGGAATCACTGCTTTTATCGTGGAACGTACATTTCCTGGAGTATCCACACATGGTTTCAAGGGGAAATTAGGCATACGTGCAGGGAATACAGGTGAAGTCTTTTTAAGTGATGTCAGAGTGCCTGCAGAAAATAGGCTTGGGGAAGAAGGCGAAGGTTTTAAAATTGCTATGGCCGCTTTGGATAATGGCCGTTTTACGGTTGCGGCAGGGGCTGTTGGTTTAATCGAGGCAAGCCTTGAAGCGAGTGTTAAATATTGCCATGAAAGAAAAACGTTTGGGAAGGAAATTGGGAAACACCAGCTTGTTCAACAGATGATTGCTAAAATGAGCGCAGATCTTGAGATTTCCAGTTTACTGGTTTATAAGGCTGGATGGTTGAAAAATCAAGGGAAACGGAATACCAGGGAGACGTCATTGGCAAAATGGATTGCGTGCAATGCAGCGTTTGAGGCTGCAAACAATGCGGTCCAAGTCCACGGTGCGTATGGTTACTCTGATGAATATCCAGTCGAACGTTTCCTTCGGAATTCCAAAGCACCGGTCATTTATGAAGGAACAAGGGAAATCCATACGATTATGCAGGGGGAATATGCGTTAGGCTATCGAGAAGATAAGCCACTCCGGCAAATGCTCCCATCGTGGCCATTTGAGCAAGTTTCCCTGCAAAAATAAAAAAGGGTAACTATAAAGATAGTGATGGGTCATACCTTTAAATCATTTTCGGTATGATCCTTTTTTCTCTTTTCCATGCCAGGTTCATAGTAAAGTTTTATAGAAAGCCGTGGAAAGCAGGACTAGCAAGAGAACGGTTTCTTCCATTTTCCGGTGATTGATTATATACTAATGATTAAGAAAATTTCGTCAAAATGAGGAGGAGTATGTATGAGTTATACCCATTCCGAATTGGGTATTGGTCAGACAGCACGGTTAGAGCGCGTTTTTACCGAAGACGATCTTCGTAAATGCAATGAATTAACAAGAGATTTTAATCCCCTCTATGAAAGGCCCCAGGATGGCTGGGATAAAAATTTTACAAAGCCGATTGTTCCCGGACTTTTGGTAGAGGGACTGATTTCACAAGTCATAACGGATAAACTTCCGGGAAGTGCGTGTTTATTGCTGCAAAAAGAGTTGATCTATTATCATCCCGTGCATGTTGGGGACGCAATCACCGCTGAATTGCTGATTATGGATATCAATCATGAAAGAAACTGGGTTACGATCAAGGTTACATGCTTCAATCAAAATGAAACCGAGGTTATTAAAGGGCAAGTTGTCATTTATGTATTGCCGGGAGGGTGATGAAATGGTTAAAACAAGTCATTTAATAGAAGACTGGGGATATTTTGAAATTGAGGAGAGCGGAAGACTGATAGACGTGAGCCCGGATTTTTGTGAGAACTTTTCCATAAGCAGGGATGATTGCTTAAATGCCTCGATACATGACATCATTCAGGGAATGTATGGGCGAAAGCGCAAGAAAGTCTTCTGCGGTGTTATTTCCGGGATAAATTGTATAATCAGAGCCACGAAAAAGGGACGAAGGATGGTTTATCGGGTGATCGTCCGTGATGGAGATATCGAGCATTATGAAATGGTATCATTCATGAATGCCATTGATAAAACAAAAATGAACAAAAAAAGGCCGCATCAAAACAAATACAGTTTTAAAGAACTTATTGGAAATAGCAGGGCCATGAAGGAAGCTAAAGAACTGGCAACCCGGATTGCAACCAGTAATTCAACCGTACTGCTGACAGGGGAGAGCGGGACAGGAAAGGAATTGTTCGCACAAGCGATTCATAGTATCAGCACGAGGAAAAACAATCCTTTCGTGGCGGTGAATTGCGCTGCCATTCCTGGGGAGCTATTTGAATCTGAACTTTTTGGCTATGAGCCAGGAGCGTTTAGTGGAGCAAGAAAAGAAGGCAAGCCTGGAAAGATCGAATTGGCCATGAACGGAACCCTTTTTCTTGATGAAATATCAGAACTCCCTTATGACGCACAAGGTAAGCTTCTCCGGGTCCTCCAGGAAAAAGAGATTGAACGCGTCGGAGGCACAGCTAGTAAAAACATCGACATCCGCATTATTGCCGCAACAAATCGTGATTTGGGAAAACTCGTGGAGGAAGGGAAGTTTAGACAGGATTTATTTTACCGTCTATATGTCTTTGATTTAACGCTCCCCTCATTGCGGGAAAGGAAAGAGGACATTTTGCCGTTGGCTCATTATTTTGTTGATTATTTTAATGAGAAGTTTGACCTTGAAGTAAAATACATCGACTCCAAGTTCCAGGATTGGATGCTGAACTATGAATGGCCGGGGAATATCCGTGAGTTAAAGGCGGTAATTGAGCGGGGGATGAATATAGTAGAGGGAGATACTCTTTCGATGAAAAGTATCTATTTTTCCCTTCCGGTGGCTGCCAACCCATCAAATCGGAAAAACATGTCCCTGCTAAGTTTAGAGGAAGAAGTGAGAAATGCGGAGGTAAATGCAATCCGGCGAGCATTACAAGAAGCCGACGGGGATCGGTCTCTTGCGGCTCAAAAACTAAAAATACATATTGCCAGCTTGTATCGAAAAATAGCGAAGTACAACCTCAAATAAAGCTTTGTTTGCACACTCCCTGGCAGTGTGTTTTTTTTCGTCAAAATCTAACCCCTCAATTTATTGGCTAATAAGGAGGTCGGCTTTATTTTTGCATAAGTGATTCTCAGTTTTGCGAAAATTATTAGATTTGCGAAACTCCATAGGTGTGGCGCTGATTGTATCAAGGAAACATGTTGGCACGAAAATTGCAAGATTTAATAGTAAAAAGGGGGGACCACCATTGTTGAATTTCTCATTTTCAGATGAACAGGATTATTTTCGCAAGGTGTTAAGGGAATTTGCACGCGAGGAACTCTTGCCAAACTATACAAAGTGGGACAGAGAGGGGATTACACCAAGGCATTTGTGGAAGAAGCTGGGGGAACTCGGTGTGAATGGCCTGAGGATTCCAGTTGAGTATGGCGGGAGTGGCGCTGATTGTGTCACAACTGGAATCGCAGCGGAAGAAATTGGCCGGGGAGATTTCAATCTTACTTATGCCGTAATGCTAAATGCCTTGATTGGTGAAATCATCAATAAACATGCGCGTGAGGAATTGAAACAGGAATGGCTGCCGAAAATAGCCAGCGGGGAAAGGATTGTCGGCATTGCGATTACGGAGCCAACTGCAGGAACAGATGCCGGCGGGATTAAAACAACCGCTGTGCGTAAAGGGAATATGTACGTCCTGAATGGTGAAAAGTCGGGGATCAGTGTGGCAACATCGGGTGATGCTTTTCTGGTTTTCGCCAAAACCGATCCTGAACGCGGGAACCGCGGAATCAGTGCCTTCATCGTTCCCGCCGATCTGGCAGGGGTGGAATGCAAGGGCTATGAGGATATGGGCAATATACCGATTGGCCGAGGTTCGATTTATTTGACCGATGTGGAGGTTCCGGAGGAAAACTTGATTGGCTTTGTAAATCAAGGATTTTCCCAGGTGATGAACGGTTTTGATCTTAGCCGTCTGTTAATTGGCTTGCAATGTACAGGAGCCGCTTCGCAAAGCCTTGATGAAACGATTGAACACGTCAAAATGAGAACTTCCTTTGGGAAGCCGCTCGCGACTTATCAAGGAGTGTCCTTTCCGATAGTCACTCACTATACTCAGTTGGAATTTGTGAAATGGCAGGCGTATCGAGGCCTTTGGCTTCGGGATCAAGGGTTAAAGCACTCAAAAGAGTCTGCATCTGTGAAATGGCTGGGCCCGAAGTATGCGGCGGAAGCAATTCACGAATGCCTGTTGTTTAACGGCCATTATGCCTATACAAAGGAAATGCCTCACGAACAGCGTTTGCGTGATGTCATTGGCTTGGAAATCGGGGACGGGACCGCACAAGCCAATATGATGGTCATTGCGAAGGAAATCATCGGAAAAGAATATCGATCCTACTGATTCGCCGGTTCTTGTTTTGAAAGGAAGAGTGGCGAATCAGCGCCAATCGGAAAACGAGCACGTAAAAGCATATAAAGAAAATGGAGGAATGAAAAATGGAACTAACCGATGTTTTATACGAAAAAACCAATGGAATTGCCAAAATCACGATTAATCGTCCGCAAGCTTATAATGCTTTTCGGGGACAGACGGTTCAGGAATTAATTTGGTCTTTCCGCGATGCCTGGGACGATAATCGAATTGGTGTGGTCATTTTGACAGGTGCCGGTGAAAAGGCGTTCTGCACAGGCGGAGACCAGAAGCAAAAAGGCGATGAGGGAGGTTACGATCATAACGGAGGTTTAGGCGGCGGAATCGGCCTGGAAATCGAGACATTGCACCAAACCATCCGGAATATCCCAAAGCCTGTTATCGCGGCGGTAAATGGATATGCGATTGGAGGCGGGCATGTCCTGCATGTCCTTTGTGATCTGACGGTTGCATCGGAAACAGCCAAGTTCGGGCAAGCGGGACCAAAAGTGGGAAGCTATGATGCTGGCTTCGGTTCCGCTTATTTGGCGAGGGTGGTCGGTGAAAAGAAAGCTAGGGAAATTTGGTATCTATGTGAGCAGTATACCGCTCAGGAAGCAAAAGAAATGGGCCTTGTGAATAAGGTTGTCCCAGCGGATCAGCTTCAAACGGCAGCAGAGGAATGGGCTAATAAAATTCTTTCCAAAAGCCCAACAGCCATCAAAATGCTCAAATACTCATTCAATGCCGACAGTGCTAATATCCAGGGGATCACACAACTCGCAATGGGCAGTCTTGCCATGTTTTATAACACAGACGAGTCAGCCGAGGGTATGAATGCGTTTCTTGAAAGAAGGCCCGCTGACTTCAGTAAGTTTAGGAAATAATTCTGAGATGGAGCCATGGGGAGCCGTTAGCAGTTTAATAGATTTTCAAGTTAATGAGGAAAACGGAGGGAAATAAAAATGACAAAAAAGGTAGCCTTTATTACAGGAGCAGGCCGCGGAATAGGAAGGGAAATTGCCAGAACGTTATCTTCCAGAGGAATGGATATCATTGTCACCGATATCAATATTGAGAACGCAAATGAAACCGTCTCTATTGTGGAAAAAGAGGGCGGAAAGGCGGTAGCCGTTTATTGCGATGTAACAAAGCTTGAGAGTGTCCAGGAGGCAGTGAAAGCTTCACTTGCCCACTTCGGAAAAATCGATGTACTAGTGAATAATGCAGGCTGGGATAAGGTTGAACCATTTTTGAAAAGTGAACCAAGCACCTGGAAGCTGATAATGGATATTAACTTGATGGGCCAAATTCATACGTGCAAGGAAATACTGCCGATCATGATTGAAAATGGCTATGGCAAGGTAGTCAACATTGCCTCTGATTCTGGCAGGGTCGGTTCAAGCGGAGAGTCGGTCTACTCGGCTGCAAAGGGTGGCGTCATTGCGTTCACGAAAACGATGGCACGTGAAATGGCAAGAAATAAGATAAATGTCAATTGTATTTCACCAGGGCCAAGCAATACCCCACTTTTCGAAGAAATAGGTTCCTATAATCAAGGAATCGCAAAGGCACTTGAAAAAGCCATTCCATTCCGAAGGCTGGCACAGCCTAGCGATATCGCGAATGGGGTCGCATTCCTGGCGTCTGACGAAGCAGAATATGTAACGGGCCAGACTCTTTCGGTGAATGGCGGATTGGCAATGGTTTAATGGTGAAAAGGTAGAAACAAACATCCAAATACTGCTGCCGCCCAGAAATGAATGAAAGGAACGTGATGGAAATGGAACAAGTTCTATCAAAAGACATTCAACACTTAAAACAAGGAATCCGCGAGTTCATTGACAACGAAGTAGAGCCATATGCGATGGAAATTGAGGAAAGAGATGAAATACCTGAAAGAATTATGGAAAAATCGAAGCAGATGGGCTTGTTTGCCCTTAGCATTCCAGAAGAATATGGCGGGCTGGGGATTGGGATGGTCGGAAAATGCGCCGTACTGGAGGAGATTGGCAGAACCCACAATGGCTATACAACGGTTATTGGCGGTCATACCGGAATCGGCGGCGTTGGGATTGTTGAGATGGGGAACGAGGAACAAAAGCGGAAATACCTGCCGAAAATGGCCAGTGGGGAAAGCATAGGGGCCTTCGCTTTAACAGAGCCAAGTGCCGGTTCGCATGCGACGAACTTAAAAACAACGGCTGTAAGAAAGGGAGACCGTTTCATTTTAAATGGATCGAAATGCTATATAACAAATGCCGGTATTGCTGATGTGTTTACGGTTATGGCGGTTACAGACCCTTCAAAAGGAGCAAAAGGCATTACTTCTTTTATTGTCGAAAAAGATTTCCCAGGCTTTAAGCTTGGCAATAAGGAAAAGAAAATGGGTCTTCATGGATCGCATACGTGGGAGATTTTCTTCGAGGATTGTGAAGTACCGGTTGAGAACATGTTGGGGGAAGAAGGGCAAGGCTATGTGAATGCCTTGAAAATTCTCGCCAACGGGCGGGCAGGCATGGCTGCAAGGAACCTGGGATCTGCAGATAAACTGCTGGAAATGTCGCTCGATTATGCCCATCTGCGGCATCAGTTTGGCAAACCGATTTTTGAGCAGCAGATTATTCAGCACTATTTGGCTGAAATGGCTACCGAAATTGAAGCGCTCCGGGCCTTTACCTACCATGTTGCGAGTCTGGTTGACCAAGGGAAGAATGTGGTCAAAGAAGCGGCAATGGTCAAATTGCTTGGTTCTGAAACGTATAATCGGGTGGCCGATAAAGCCGTCCAAATCCATGGAGGGATGGGTTACATTTCGGAGTATCCAATAGAACGTTTTTACCGCGATGCGAGGATCACAAGAATTTACGAGGGGACCTCGGAAATCCAAAAGAATATTATCGCTGCCCAATTACACCGGAAATATAAGTAAAGGGAGGAGATTAATATGATTTATGAGAACCTTTTAGTTGAAAAGGGGAATCAAATCGGCGTTATTAAAATTTGCCGCCCTGAAGTTAGAAATGCCCTGGATAATCAAACCGTTTCCGAAATCCTCTCAGCCCTGGAAGAGTTAGAGAATGATAGGGAAGTAGGTGTGATTGTATTCACCGGAGCGGGTGACAAGGCTTTTGCAGCAGGAGCGGATATTAACCAGCTGAAAACGAGGAAAGCAATTGAAGCATTTAATAAAGTAAGCATGTCCGAAGTATATCGGCGTATTGAAAATAGCAAAAAAGCAACCATTGCAGCCATTAATGGATTTGCCCTCGGCGGCGGCTGTGAACTGGCAATGAGCTGTGACATCCGGATTGCGTCTGACAATGCAACATTCGGACTGCCTGAACTGAACTTATCGGTCATTCCTGCTGCCGGTGGAACACAGCGGTTGACGCGGATAATCGGTAAAGGCCGTGCGATGAATATGATCCTGACCGGCGAATTCATCCCAGCTAGCGAGGCGAAAGCGATTGGATTAGTGACAGATGTGGTCCCGTTGGAGCAGTTGATGGATGCTGTCCACAAAAAGACTGAGAAAATTCTATCAAAAGGCCCTCTTGCGATTCAAATGGCAAAGCTTGTCTTAAACCGGGGCTTTGAGGTTGATATCGATACGGGATTACTGATGGAAACCTTGGCACAAGCCTATTTGTATACAACGGCAGATAAGGTGGAAGGAACGGAAGCTTTTCTTGAGAAAAGACAGCCTCATTTTTCAGAATGTTAAAAAATATCCACTTGTAAGCAGTAGCTTTGGAAGATATACTTAAAAATTCAATTTTCCTTATTGCAGGAGGTGAAGGTGGATGGATCTCGGCTTGAAAGGCAAAAATGTCCTGATTACTGGTGCGGCAAAAGGGATTGGCCGTGGAATTGCCTTTGCTGCTGCCAGTGAAGGGGCGAATATTGCTTTACATTATCTTAGTTCGGCAGAGGAAGCCGATCATACAGCAAAAGAAATACACAAGGCTTTTGGTGTGGGTGTACACCCTGTTAAAGGGGATCTCGCAAATATGGAAGAGGTAAAAAGAATAAAGACGGAACTTGATGAGGGGCTTGGAAGCATTGATTGTATTGTCAACAATGCGGGCTTTGCCAAGGTGAAACCGTTCTTTCAATATGAAATGGATGAATGGAAGCGTGAAGTGGATGTTTGCTTTTATGGAGTCCTTAATTTGGTGCATACTTTCATGCCTGAAATGATGGAAAAGCAGCAAGGAAAGTTTATTAATCTCGTGGGTGACTCCGCACGGACTGGTAATAAAAATTTGATTATATCTGCTGCTGCCAGGAATGGCACAATAAGTTTCCTGAAATCCATAGCACAGGATGTGGGGAAACACAATGTCCAATGCAATACAGTATCACTTGGCTTGGTCGACCAGGGATCGCTGGACATTAAGGAAGCGACATTAGAAAGAATTGTAAAGCAATACCCACTGAAGCGAATTGGAAAAGTCGATGATGTAACGGGAATCATTCTATTTTTACTATCAAATCATGCTGAATGGATTACCGGTCAAGTGATATCTGTAAACGGGGGGCATAGCATGATAGGGTAAGGTTAAAAGGCAGGTATGGAAGGAAATCTGGACAGGGTTTTTATACCTATAGAGGTGGATAAGTTAAAAGCAAAAGCCCATTATCACAGTCACCTATACAGAATAGTAGCCTTTTTGTTGAAGTCTTTTCTGAACAAACGCGGAACAAGAAATCCAATTTGCTTTCCCGTATGCAGCAACTTATTAGTAGTATAAAGCTACATGCTGAATAAGTTTTGGAGGCATAATAACTTATATATTGGTTATCTGTGAGGTGCGTATTTTATTTTGATTGTGTTAGACAATTCACCGATGAAGAGAGTGGCATTCAACAGCTTCATTGCGAGTTTGTCTTTGAGCCAATTATAGAGTTGAAGGAACTAGGAGCATCTGAATGGTACTTTTAAAGCGGAAAATGGAAAACTTTTTAATGAAGTATAAATTCTCCTTGAATTCAAAATACTATTAAATTATACTCCATTGAAGTTGAATATTTATCTAGAACAAGAATAGATAAAGGAACCAGTTGCTAACTAGCGGCTGGTGTCTCTTTTCTGATGGCAGAGATTGAGGGAGAGTCAAGTGGCCTTTTTGTTTGAGGTTCTTATAGGACAAACTGTTACGTAAGCGGGTTTTCGGAAGTATTCATCCGAGGGAGTTTAAAATGACAAAGGTAGAAAAAGAACTTCTGATTTTAATACTGAAACCCAAACCACTCCAAAAACTTAATGAGAGTTTATGAATTTTTTTTTTGGAGCTGAGAAAATGAAGCATAAGTTAAATTGGTGAGAAGGAGTATTTAAATAATTGGCTAGGGGTGCTTGGATCCAAGATGGATTAAGCACCTTTTTGTTGAACTCCTTATGTGCTAAAGGGGCAGGAAAGTTCAATAAGAAACAAAAAATAGAACAAACTACAGCCAGTCTTGTGAAAATATTTACGAAACAGAATTTTCCAAAAAGGGCTTGTATGTTAGTCTTAAACAAGCATTTTGTTGACTCGTTCACCAAATGATGTATTTGGATAAATAACCAAAAAAGGTAAATGGGGTTTACAATATCTTAATATTCTTTATTACATATAATGGTATAATATAGAAATATAGTATAAAAAATGGAAGAGGAGGAGAGAGAATGGCCGAAAAAGCACTTGAAGTACAATCCTTAACGAAAAAGATTAAGGATAAAGTAATTGTAGACAATGTTAGCTTCTCCATTGAAAAAGGAGAAATCTATGGTCTGCTCGGACCGAACGGGGCAGGGAAAACAACCATAATCCGAATGATTGTGAGCTTGATAGTCCGGACACAAGGCAGTGTGGTCGTTAATGGGTATAATTTGGACAGTCAATTTACAGAATCAATGAGTGAAATGGGCGCGATTGTTGAGAATCCGGAGTTCTATAAGTATTTGAGTGGATACAAAAATTTAAAGCACTATGCAAATATGGCAAACAAAAAAATCTCCGAGGAACGTATCCAGGAAGTGATTCGGCTGGCAGGCATCGAAGAAGCCATCCATCAAAAAGTCAGAACCTATTCACTCGGTATGCGGCAACGGCTGGGTGTTGCGCAGGCATTGCTGCATGGCCCGTCCCTTTTAATCCTGGACGAGCCAACAAATGGACTTGACCCACAAGGGATAAGGGAGTTTAGGGAATACTTGCGCGCTCTTGCAAAAGAAGGAATTTCCGTCCTCGTTTCTTCCCATTTATTATCAGAGATGCAGCTGATGTGTGATCGGTTTGCGATTATTGAAAAGGGAAAGTTAATACATATTTCTTCCATTAACCAGCTGCATGAGCAAAATGAGGAAGCACAAAGAGTTTTGTTTGAGGTCAGCCATTCGGATATGGCGATCAAGCTTATCCATGAAAACGTAATGGGAGATGAATTGAAAAAAGAGGGCCAGAATCAGTTTTCGCTGAGCCTGGATAAGGATTCGATTGCGGCTGTCAATCGGTTACTAGTGAAGAATAACATCGATGTATATTCCATTCATCCTGTAGCAGCCACACTTGAAGATCGTTTCCTTGAATTAACCGGTAAAGGGAGTCAGGAGGTCAAAACCAGTGTCGTTACTCATTAAAAATGAATTAGGGAAAATTTTCGGCAAGAAAAGCAGCTGGATTTACATGTTGGTCATTGTCATCGCGGTTATCCTTGCCGGGGTCCTTCAGGAAAGATTGACAGATGGATCAAGCAGTAATTGGCGGGAGGAGACCCAGGCGAATATCAGCCAATTGCAGCAAGACTTGGAATCGGCTCCCGAGGAACAAAAGGAATGGATGGCCGCTGAAATCCAGCAGCAGCAAGTTTACCTTGATGAAAATATTGATCCAAATGCCAGGAGTAATTGGCATTTTATGAATGAGACGGTCTATGGGGTCACCGTCCTTGTCACGCTGTTTGCCGTC
Source organism: Bacillus sp. FJAT-27251 (assembly GCF_001273925.1). Lineage (GTDB taxonomy): Bacteria > Bacillota > Bacilli > Bacillales > Cytobacillaceae > Mesobacillus_B. Next base: position 2,631,016 of record NZ_LIGG01000001.1, read on the forward strand.
ATTGTCAGCAGTGCCAGTGTCTCTGCGGAATTCTCGGACGGGACGATCAAGCAGCTGCTGATCAGGCCGCACCAAAGATGGGTTATTCTTTTGTCAAAATATGTTTCGGTGATCCTTTACAGCTTGATGCTGCTCATTGTCCTGATTGCAGCCGGATTTATGATTGGCTCTGTTATCTTCGGCAGCGGGGAGTTTAATGGTAAATTTTTTGAGATGACTCTTGAAGGGCAAAAATTAGCGGAGCTGGGACCGCAATTTTTCTTGAAGGTCCTGTATTACCTTCCAAGCCTTTTAATGGTCATCACCATCTCTTTCATGTTATCAACGTTGTTCAAAAGCCAGTCTTTGGCAGTGGGAGTTGGGATATTTGTTTTGTTTATATCTTCAACTCTTGGCGGTCTGATTGTTTTTCTTGCGGAAAAGTATACATGGGCGAAATTTTTAATCTTTCCGCATTTGGACCTTACCGTCTATGCACTGCAGGATGAAATACTCCAGGATGTTACCCTTCCGGTCTCTTTGTTAACCTTGGCTGTCTATTATGTCCTTTTCATTGCCCTAACGTTTACCATCTTCCAGAAACGGGATGTCAGCATATAGCTTGGTAAACATGAAATGAACGAAAGAAATGCCAATTGAATTTCTCACGTGCCGTCGATCAAGGCGGCATGTTTTATTTTTCTATAAAATTTACGCGTTGATGCTAATTTATTCCGCTGGCTAAAAACAATTGGCTTAATCCGCCTAAAGAACGATGTGTAACAGGAAGTCGTCAATTGAACAGAGCTAGAAAAAGGGGATTATGATGAATAGAACTAAAGTTTTGATTACAGGCGGTCTTTTGCTTGTTTTGATTTTATTTTTCTCATTCTGGTTCGCCCAACTGAAGGCGGAAAAGGAAGAACAGGCAGTTCTCAATGAACCAGTATACAAACCGGAGATAAAAAAAGAAGCAGGGATGAAGCTTGGAGCACATTCAGGTGATACATATCTTCAGGTATATAAGGATGGTCAATGGAAAGATATTTTGATCAAAGGGGTGAACATGGGGATTGCCAAGCCAGGCTCGTTCCCAGGAGAAGCAAAGATCAGCAAAGGGGAGTATGCACGATGGTTCCAACAGATCAGTGACATGAACGCGAATGCTGTCCGTGTATACACGACCCATCCGCCCGGCTTTTATGAAGCCTTATACGAGCATAACCGAACCAGAAAAGAACCGCTATATCTTTTTCATGGCGTATGGGTGAATGAAGAGACATTTTATGAAAAAAAGAATGCCTTTGATTCGGCCGTGGTGGATGATTTTAAGGAGGAGATACATCGTACGATTGATCTTATTCACGGGAATGCCGACATTGAAAGCCGGCCAGGGCACGCCAGCGGCCGCTATGAGCATGACGTATCCCCATATGTGCTGGGATGGATTCTTGGGGTGGAGTGGAATCCGGAAGCTGTCGTTGGCACAAACAAAAAAAACAGCGAAAAAACAAGCTATGACGGAACCTACTTCCAAACACTGGCGGCGTCCCCATTTGAAACCTGGCTTGCAGAAATGATGGACCATACTGCACGTTATGAAGCAGAAAACTACGGATGGCAGCGGCCAATGAGCTTTACCAACTGGGTGACGACCGATTTGCTCACCCATCCAGCCGAGCCCAGTGCAGAAGAGGACCTTGTGTCTGTCAATCCGAACGTGATCAAAGCGAAAAAAACGTTTTATCCCGGGATGTTTGCATCTTACCATATCTATCCTTACTATCCGGATTTCCTCAATTACCAGGAGAACTATGTGAATTATATAGATCATAGAGGGAAACCAAATAACTATGCCGGCTATTTAAATGATATGAAAAAACATCATGAGATGCCTCTGCTGGCCGCGGAATTTGGGATTCCGTCTTCCAGAGGGCTGACCCATGAAAATGTATATGGGTTTGATCAGGGACATCATTCCGAACAAGAACAAGGAAACTATGTAAAAAGCTTGTTCGAAGACATAATCGCCGAAAATCTTGCAGGCGGCCTTGTCTTCTCCTGGCATGATGAATGGTTCAAGCGGACTTGGAATACCATGGATTACGACAATCCTGACCGAAGGCCCTATTGGGACAACGTCCAAACCAATGAACAGCATTTTGGCCTGCTTAGTTTTGAACCCAATACCAAGAAAACCCAGCTGCATGTGGATGGCAATCCGTCCGATTGGAAGGCGAGAAACCATAAGCCGGCTTATTCCTCCGGTGAAACTCTGATTAAAGAAATTTACATTTCAAGTGATGCCAGAGGGTTGTATATACGAATGGACGTGAATGAAGAACAGTGGGATGAAAAGGAGTTGAAGGCATCGATTTTGCTTGACACGATCCCGTACCAGGGTCAGAGCACGATTCCTGGAGTGAAAGGGGTAAAGGAAGATGGCATCGATTTCCTGATTGAGCTGAGCGGAAAAGAGAATTCTAGGGTTTTAATCGATAGTTACTACGATACCTTCTATTATCACTATGGACATGTTCTCAAGATGATTCCCATCCAGGAATACGCCAAGAGGAAGGACAATGGCACCTATCATCCGATCCGCCTGGCCCTTAGTAAGGAATTGACAATCAACCTGGAGGAAGGTATGGTTACGATGCCCTTTTCATCCTACGAAACGGGAATCCTGAAGTACGGAAATGGAAATCCTGCGGCAGAGGATTTTAACTCCCTGGGAGACTTCTATATGCAAGATGGCGTACTGGAATTTAGGCTTCCCTGGTTATTATTGAATGTGAAGGACCCAAGCCAAAAAGAAATCATGGGTGATATCTGGTCGGAAGATGGCTTAAACAGCTCCAAGATCATTGAATCCGTTTCGGCGGCCGTGATCGTGAGCAATCAACAGAATGAGATTGTCCAGCGCATTCCCTGGATGAGCTATTCATGGGAGAATTGGGACCAACCGATTTATCATGAACGATTAAAGAGCTCGTATGAAATTCTGCAGAAGGCCTTCGAAGAAATGGGTGTTGGAGAGTAGAACAAAGTGTACCAATTTAATGAATGGCACAAACACCAACATGGGGAGGAATCATAAATGGGAAATTCCGTAAAATGGTTAATTCTAATATCGGCAGTAGTTTTAGTTGCATTGGCTGCTTGTGGAAACTCATCTGATGAGTCAAGTTCTATGATGGACAACCAGTCACAAAATAAAGACTCAACTGAACACACAAATGACGATTCTTTGAATGAAGATTCAACTGACAATACTTCAAATACCACCAACACCGATCCAAACACCAGGAATGAAAATCATAATGATCTAAATGAAAAAGTGGGTACATCAAACGATGTATCTGCAAAAGAAGAAGAATCGTCTATTAATCATACTCAAGCGAGTCGGAAGGAAGAGTATCTCAAAAAATTAGAAGATACTAAAAGAAAAACGGAAGAATTGGAAGCAACAGATTCATCGACCTACGCTTTAAAAAAAGTGGAAAACGATCGATGGGAAATTTGGGATGAATTGTTGAATGAAATTTACGGGGGTTTAAAGGAGCAGCTTTCATCCGAAGAGATGGACCATTTAAGAGAAGAACAACGGAATTGGATAAAATTTAGAGATGATCGTGCATTGACAGCGTCGCAAAAATATAAAGGCGGCACACAGGAACACCTGGAATATGTGAGTGTACTAGCAAATCTTACAGAAGAAAGATGCTATGAGTTAGTTGCCAATTATTTAAAGTAACCTTACAACAATGACAGGGGAGCGGTTGTGACGTGAACTTTGGGTATCGCTCGTTATATCCTTTTTAGATGATTTGAAACTATTAGTGTAACAATTGAAAATAAATAAAGTATAGGGACGATGAGATGAATAAGTGGGGATTTCTTTCTTTTCTAATGGTTATTGCTAGTATTCTTTCATTTTTAATTATAAGAGGACCAAATGCGAATTTGTTGATGGCTATTATCATTCTAGGGACTTTCTCGCTATTGGGTGTTGTGTTTGCTGGACTATCAAAGAAGTGGTTGATAGGAATATTGGGTGTTTTATTAAATGGAGTAGTCTTAGCTTGTGTATATTTCCTATTGCTAGCCAGGGGAATTGCTGAATAAATTCTTTTTGGCTTATTCAGCTAAAGGGTGCTCAGTGAGGGACAAGGCTTCCTCGGAAGCCTTGTCAACTGGAAGGTACTGACAGGCGCTCTCAGTGCCCATTTTCAGGAGCGGGCAGTGATTTTGGGTACTGACAGGTGCCCTCAGTGCCCGTTTTTAGGAGCGGGCAGTGATTTTGGATACTGACAGGCGTCCTCAGTGCCCATTTTTAATCTTATTAAATAACTCGTTACGCTTTTGTAATTCCCAATAATACTCCAGCGGCAATAATAAGCATGCAGCCTAGCAAAACAAGCAAGACTTGTTTTTTACTATGCCGCTCATTTAAAAAGAAGAGTCCACCAATTGTGGAGATGACAATGCCAGTTTGGGACAGCGAAAAGCTAGTCGCAACTCCGATTTTAGGCAAGGAAAGAAGGAGTCCTAGATTCCCTGCTCCCCAGAGAATTCCAGTGAAAATATTTCGAACTGCATATTTATTGTAGGGTTTATGGGTGAGCGTCAAAAGTAAAGCTCCTGTCACCATTCCCACTCCTTGAGGCAAAACAGCAGCCCAACCATCAATTTCAAACCATTGGATTAAGACCACATACCCTACAAAGCCAGCAGTGGAAATAGCCAAAATGACCAAACCTTTTTTTAGATTATTGGACTTTCCGCTTTCTCCTCCCTGTTGCATTGAAATAACCACGGCACCCGCAATAATGAGAACCAGTGAAGCAATCCCGATTATAATCTCCATAGTTGTTTCCCATTCGTTAAAAACAAACGCACCAAAAAAAGTTGTCCCTATCAATTGCAAGCCAGTCGACATCGGGGTAGTTTTTGCAACACCAAGATAACGAACAGCTCCAAATTGATTTTTCTGACCAAGGGACCAAAATAAACCTGAAAAGAATCCCACAATCCAAATTAGCATGGATAAATCAGGCTGTTTATAAATGTACACGGCGATTGCAAATAACAAGGCACCAACTGTTGTCCCAAGTGTTTGGCTGTTTTCATCACCGCCAAGCTTTTTACTTACGAATACAATACTTCCCCATGAAGCAGCCGCGAGCAGTGCTAAAAAAATCCCTGACAAATGTAGTCCCCCATTCTCATTTTTTGAATAGATATTATCGCTGTTTCTTTTGTTTGCAAATCCCAGGCAAGATATTACTTTTTTTAGAAGTGTAACTATATGAAAATAACAATCAACAATATCATTTACCATGAAATTTGTTTCTGTAAACAATTTGTTGCACGATTGAAGAACTGTTTATATTCGAAGAGGAGAGAATGTAATTATGTATGCTTCTATCGGGGCTATTATTGGATTATATGGGGGAATGATGTGTGGGATCCTTGGCTGGTGGTTCGGACGGAAAAAAGCTACGAATAACTGGATGTTTTTATTATTTAGTATTCCACCAAATTTAATTGGCCTTTTTACTGCACTTACACCAAATAGAAAAGATACCGAGTAAACTTACTTTAGATATGAAATGAAGTCGTACAGTTTTACCCCTTAAGGTTTGGTTATCTAAAAGGGTGTTTATTAAATTACAGAAGGAAAATAACATTTGCATTAAAAGGTCAAGTAGGAACTGTTGAGGGACAATAAAGTTAGGAGGCGCCGTATAGAGGAGGGTTTGAATGGATTGGTTATGGGCGTGGCTTGCCTTTTCCCTAGCTGCTGGGGCTTTTTATAACTCCTATGAAGTAAAAAAAGAAATTAAAGAGTTGAAAGAAAGAAATGAAGAATTAGAAGAAGAAGTCTATAAATAATTTAACTTCTTCAACAAAAGGGTGCGTTGATCCAGGAAGGATTAACCGCCTTTTGTGTAACGATTGCGGAAAGTCTTTCAATGATACGAGGCTCACCATTATTCATCATAAGGTTTTAAAATGCTATTTTTTCTCACAAGTAACTGGTGACCAAAAGCCATCCTTCTTTTTCTTGGACTTTCATTGTCGTAATCATGGCAAAACAAACGGGGAGGTTAGTGAAAGAAGAAATATCTAACACGTACCTTATTGTGTGTGTTAAAATATGGAATAAACCTGCAGGAGGCTTTAATGTTTTGGAAAGTATCAGAGCATACTTGAAAATAGATAATAACTGGTTTTTTGTTCCTTTAGCCCTCATTACCATCTTAGTTTTAATTATGAATAGAACAGGTCCGTTAGAAGGACAGCTAAGACCCGTAGGCTTTCTTTTGTTTGCAATTTTATGTATTAGCTTAACTGTAATTTGTAGACACTCTAAAATCAAAATAACAGGAATATTGCTCTACTTCATCTTTTTCGGGCTAATCCCGTTCTTGGATTAAACTAAAGTTTACAGTGAACGGTCTTTTTGAACTAACGGGCAGGTTAGCTTAACAAGAATATAGTCAAAATGGGGGCAAGTATGAAATATACTTGTCCTTGTTGCGGCTATAAAACATTAGAGGAAGAACCACCTGGAACATTTAACATTTGTGGCATTTGTTTTTGGGAAGATGACGGAGTTTGTTAGAAAGCCTAATGAGAATGACGAAAAGGATTCAAATTGGAAACCATTATAATTACTTGTTTTCTTCAGCTAACGGGGAGTCCAAGAAGGATGAACGCTTAATTTGGTGAAGTTATTAACCTCACCGGGGGTTAGTTAAAGAACAGGCTAGTACAGATAAATTTTCAATTGAATTAATGGAGTGTGAGCGAAATGATCGATTTAGGTAATAAACCATTAATTGTAGGGGAGAATGTTGTTCTCAGGCCATTTAAGGATGAAGACTTTCCTTTTATAGAGGAATGCTTAAAGGATCCCGAAGTTTTAAAACTGACAGGAAGCAGTTCGGATTTTGATAGGGAATCCATTCTCAAATGGTATACTACAAGAAATGAACAAACTGATCGCTTGGATCTTGCTATTGTTGACAAATCGCAGGGCATCTTAGTGGGAGAGGTAGTGGTCAATTTATACGATGAAAAAAGTCAGAGTATGAATTTTAGGATACTTATTGGTCCAAGGGGAAGGAATCGAGGATTGGGGACGGAAGCAACTAAACTCGCAATTGATTATGTATTTAAAAACACTACACTTAACCAACTAACTTTAAGTGTTTTTGACTTCAACCCAAGAGCCAAATATGTTTATGAGAAGGTTGGTTTTGTAATATGTGGAATTGATGAAAACGACCTAGAGTTTGAAGGGAAATGGATTGACTCTATCAATATGAAATTATCAAGAGAAAGTTGGATAAATAGAGAAAAAAATGCTTATTGAGCTAACGGGTGCTTTAATCCAGGAAGGATTAAGGCACTTTTTGTTGAATTCCTTATTGAACAAACGGGGCAATTTAGTGGAGGAACATTTCTGTTCAACTTTTTTCAATATTCGACCTTACATCAAGGGAAGTTCTATTTTGCAAAATTCACCATATCTTAACTAATATCAAAAATTCCTCCAAGAGGAGTTATAAGCATGGTGCGTGTTAAATTTATGATTAAACAATTCCTCAAAGAGCCTTTATGGTTTAAAATCCTAATCTCTATAACTTTGCTTATTTCAGTCATTTTTAGCAGTGCATTTTTTGCAAATAATGCTTATTATCAAAGTTTCTCCAAATTGGCCGCCGCTATCTTTTTTTGTGCATATGGAATTAAACTTAGGAGTAACCGTTTAACTTCTGTCATCTTATTATCTGTATCAGCTCTATGTATATTTCTATCCATTCTCGCTATATCTTAGTGAAGATGCTATTTTGTAGTTCAACTTACGAGTGCTTTGATCCTGGAAGGGTTAAAGCTCTTTTTTGTCGAACCTCTTATTGAAGTAAATGGGCAGGATAGTTTACAATAAATTAGGAATATGTGGTAACTTGGTTAAAAGGGGGTTTTTAATTGTTAAAGTTTTTGCATATTGTTTTATCAATAACAGTTATTTCACTTGCGGGATATGGATTGATTACTGAAGATTTTAAGTTTCAACCATATATGATGTTGTTTTTAGGTTTAACGATGCTGGTAATGGGATTAAGAGAATTTCAAAAAGGACAAAAAGGTTATGGCTGGCTAAGTATCATTGTATTTATATTTATTTCATTTGTATCAATCAAAAGTTTCTTATTGAAGTAACGGGTGCCTTAATCTTGGAGGGATTAAGGCATTTTTTTATTGAATTCCTTATTAAACATCGGGGCAGGATGGGATGATAAGATAATGGATATTTCAGGTAAAGTATAAAGGGGGATTTTGAATGGATTGGTTATGGGCATGGTTTGCTTTTTCACTTGCCGCAGGAGCGTTTTATAACTCCTATGAAGTAAAAAAAGAGAATGAAAGGTTGAGAGACAGAATTGAAAAATTAGAAGAGGGAGTATATAAATAATTTCAGCTAACGGGTACATTAATCCAGGAGGGATTTCCGCCCTTTTTTTATGAAGTCCTTCTTGAACAAACGGGGCAGGTTAGCTCAATAAGCCAAATGGATTTTTACTTATAATAAATGGGAAATTTATATAAAAATGGAACATCTATTTGTTTCAAACGTAATAAAGTAAAGCAGCAGGTTGAATAAAGAAGATTGAAAGGAAAGTAATTCATAAAAAAAGGGGGTATAGAAGGTGGACTTATTACTCTGGATAACTACTGGTTTCATGCTAATCGGATTAGTTGTTCTCGTGTCTATGAAAAAAGGTATGGAAAGTAAGGTCGCTTTTATAAAAGCAAATATGGAGGACGATGAAAATTCATCAAAAGTCAAATCCGTAATTTGGTGGATATKGAGTACCGCTGCTTGGGGAGTAGGGGGGATATTTCTTGTTGTTTGGTGGTTTCATAATTTTTTTGGATAACTGTCGGTTTCAAATGTACTTAAACTTACGTGTGCGAGGATTCAGGAAGGATTACCGCCCTTCATTTGGGCAATACTCATCCCGTTCGGTCACAAAAATTGCTGAATCTTGATCCTGACAGCTATCTATGTATCGCTTTAGCTAGATTTCTGCTCGAATGTTTATATAGACCTCACGTTCTTTGTCCTCTTTTCCACTTACAATAGCAGAACGGTTAGACCAATTAATTGAATTGTAGTCAAGCAATACAATTTCCCCAATCCTGCACCCCGTAGAAAACGTAAATTCGAATAGAGCTTTTTCCATCGGGCTCATACAAGCCCTACGTAAAAGTTCAATCTCCTATTCGGTTAAAAATCTTGGGATTCCCTTTCCGACTTTAGGTTCCTACTTAAACAATTATCAAGGAAGGCTAAAAGGTTGGATACAACAATTTAACGGTTTGGCAACACAATCTCTGAAATTTGCTGCGAACAAAGTGGACATTTATAAAAATAACATAAAAACCAAGCTGAACTAATGCCGTGTTCAACAAAATGGGTGCTTGATCCAGGAAGGATTAACGCCTTTTTTGTTGAATTCCTTATGGAGCTAAAGGGGCAGTTTAGTTGAAGAAAAAGGAATTAATAAGTTATGGACTTGCAGCAGCATTAGCAATAGGTGAAGGAAGAGAACGCGTTTATAAAATAGAACCAACAGGTGAATTTGAAAACGACCCAAATGTTACTGACAAAAAGTTCCCGGGTAATTTAACACGATCTTATCGTTCTCAAGAACCTTTAAGAATTATTGGTGAAGAAACTGAGTGGGCGAAACTGACACCTACGGAGCGAAGTGAATGGCGCAAAAATTTAGCCAAAAACAAGGGCGAAATTATTAACTGAACATATTTCAAAAGGAATAAAAATTTGATAATTATTTTAGATCAGTCTTCCACAAACGGGCCATCTAAATGGAGCTCTCATTAGATAAATAATAATATTTAAAGGAATAATTCATTTTGATAAAGAATATTAAAAAGGAATAAGTTAAATGATTTTACATGACCCATAGGTGAGGAGAGGAATTTATGATCAAAAGACTGATCGTCGGGGACGCATCCCATGAACTGGCCACTACGCGCCGCATTCTGGAGCGCTTGCCCGAGAAGCATATGTCGTGGAAACCACACGAGAAATCGATGACGCTCGGCGGGCTGGCCACGCACCTGATCAACCTGCTAAACTGGCAAGTCGCGATTTTTCAGTACCCGGAGTTTGATCTTTCGACCGTGCCGCTGAAGCGCGAGCCTTTGGAAAAACCCGCTGATGTTCTGGAGGAGTTCGATGTAAACGTAGGCAAGTTGGAAAAGCTGCTCACCGAATGCGAAGAGAAAGCGTTCGGCGAGGAATGGACTCTGCGCCACGGCGAACATATCATCCTCCGAGAGCCGCGGGCGATCGCGATCCGCACCTTCGGATTAAGCCACATGGTTCATCACCGGGCGCAGCTCGGGGTTTATTTGCGGCTTCTCGATATTCCGGTGCCGGCCATCTATGGCCCCTCGGCCGACGAGGAAGCCAAATGAATTAAGTTTCTCGTCCCATACTCGCCAAAAAGTCGTAGGTCACCGGCATGAACGTCGTTTCTCTACTACAATGGACAAGAATGATTATACTCCTTGATCACTAACAGTTGAGGATTTTTAATTGAATAATATTTGTTTATTCAAAGAAAAGGGCGCGATCATTGAAGATTCTTAGTCTAATTCCTCGGTAAAAATGCGGAGGTATTAGACTTTTGTTATTTCTTAAGATCCTTAAAGGCTTAAATCCATATTCTCTGGGTATTACTCAATTGATAAACACATTGGCAACAAGCGGTAAAGATTATGAAAATCATTAGTAAAAAACATGGCAGAAGTGGTACATTCTTATGGCCGTAATCAATCGAAAGCAGAAAGGGCACTCATAAACAGAAGTACCTTTTCAATAAAAAGGAACCACAAATTTGTGGTTCAAGTTTTGTTGGATGTGATCTCATCTAATCACAAACATCTGGTGAGATCACAAACATCTTATTCATCCCAGTAATAAGGTGTGAAATACACGAAAAGTCATCCCTCGCTCACTAAAAGGGACAGTCAAAGAGAGGAACAAGGAACACCCTTATGCGATGGCAGTAGTAGTATGTGCCAATTGAATGGATTTATACGCATGTCCTTGAAGAACAAGTGCTTCTCCACCAAATGTTGCATGAGTTTTGCTTGTTCCTCTTACGGGGCAGAAGAGTTGAATAAATTTTGGGGCTTTTCAATCCTGAATAGGGGGATTTATATGGAGGTTGGAAAAGAATATTTAAGGACTGTAATTCAAAGGTTTAAAAGTGTGAAAAGTCTTGGAGATAAGACAATAAATCAACTGTCGGAAGAGGAAATACATTGGACTTATAATAGTGAGTCCAATAGTGTTGCAATAATAATAAAGCATTTGAGCGGAAATATGGTTTCCAGGTGGACTGACTTTTTAACTTCCGATGGGGAGAAAGATTATCGAAATCGAGACGAAGAATTTATAGATAATATTTCTGCGAAATCAGATTTAATTACTGTATGGGAAAAGGGTTGGAAAGTCCTACTTGAGACACTAACTGATTTAGGTGAGCAAGACCTATTAAAAAATATATACATTCGTGGAGAAAAGCATTTGGTGTTAGAGGCTATCGAAAGACAAATGGCACATTACGCCTATCATGTTGGACAAATTGTTTATATTGGTAAAGAACTAAAAGATAATAATTGGAAGAGTCTCAGCATTCCGAAAGGAAAATCTGAAGAATATTTAAAGGAAATGCTTGAAAAACACCAAGATAACTAGTGTTATGTTGTTGATCAAAAGGGTGCTTTGATCGAATAAGGATTAAGGCACCTTTTTGTTAAATCCTTATTAAACAAACGGGGCAGTTTAGTTAAAGAGTGGTGTTTAACTTGTGTTCATCGATTTAATCGAATAAATTAATGCATAAACGATAACATATGAAAAGCAAATTCCTTTTATCAGCGAAATTTGCTTTTTTGCACTTCCAAAATCTCAGCAGCCAGTAACCTACTACTAATTTGGCTATATTAGGAAATTAAAACGGCACACTTATTGCAATTATTTATTGCTTTCTTTCGAATATTTACCATTAGCAATAATTTTACCCCCAATGGTAAGTTCCTTCACTTCTCCGCCCTCTAATGCGTAACTTGTAACATCATCACCATGCGTAATAATGTCTCCATTAACGGTCAAACTTTCAACTTTGCCCCCTGATTTAATACTTACCGCATTTGCCGCAAGTTTCATGATTACGCCTTTAACTAAGGAGTTGCCAACAGAGCCAAAGGTTGTAACATTTTCTTCAATAATCATATTTCCAATAGGCTTACTGACTTGTATTCCAATGGAACCATCTCCATAGGTTGTGATGGATTTAAACTTAATATTTTCTACTGTACCGTCATATTGGTTAAACCCTCTTGCTCCTATTCCATATGTAATAATATCCTGTGCCAAGAAATCTTTTACTGTTCCAAAATTCACAAATCCGATGCCGCTTGGTCCATAAGATATAACCTTACCATGACTATTCCACTTTTCAACTTTTCCCCATGTATCCAGAACCATATCATTCACACCGTAAGTCACAATCTCGTCATGATGTTCAACTTTTTTTGCCTCCACACCATACACAATGAATACTGCTGCGGTAATAATATTAGCTGTCCCAAACGGCAGCATTCCATTTGAATAGACTGCACCTGTAGTCAGTGCTTCCAAATTAACCTTGCCGCCTTCATCGCCAAAACCGGAAACAAAAATACCTGAGCCTATTACAGGAGCATTTTTATTACCTATAGAGACGTTTGTTAATTTGCAATCAATTTGACTGTTAGGATCCGAATTAAAATTGTAAACAGTCATTGCTCCTTGGTACACATTAACGCCATACTTTTGAGGTTGCTCACTATAATGCCTCGAATCGCAAGAGGTAATATGGATATTGTTTACATTAAGATTAATCCTGTCCGTTCCAAGTCTAGAAATAATGGAAACCTGACCTGAAATATGTAAATTTTCAAGGACAAGATTCCCCATATCCGGTATCCCACACACTGTATAAATGGCCCGGTTTGTTTGTTTTGTCATTACAGTTAGGTTTGAGATGGTATTATTGCGAGTCACTCCAAAACCATCACTATTACTAAAGCTTACTATACATGATTCGATATTTATTCCAGTTATTTGATAGCCTTCAGGCACAGTAATCGTATGAGGGGAAAGAATGGAACCTTGTACTTCTATAACTTGTGGTACATTTTCAGAAATCGCTTCCAATAGTTCTAATAATGTCGTAACCTTTGTTCTTTCCATTTTTAACATTCCCCCTTTAGGTCGTTTTACTTGTTATAAAATTATGATGTACAATTTTTTTAGCAGTATCCTTTCCATTAAATAAAATCCGAGGCGTTTTTTAAAAATAATCAGATTATGGAGGAACACCTTTAAATTGGAGTTATATTAAGGTGTAGAAGAGTTTGTGAGGATGAAAAATATCCGCCTTTATTGTTGAATTCCTTCTTGAACAAACGGGGCAGGTTAGCTCAAGAACAATCAGAACCTTATAGAAACGGGTGAAAGAATGACTAGCCATTACTTTATAGCAACTATAAGACCTATACCAGAATTTCATTTAGATGAAAGTAAGTATCTATTTCTAAGTGGTGAAGATTATAAAAAAGAATTACCGTTTTCACTTCCTTACATCTATGAATACGGAGGAGAAGACATTGATTTTTTAGCATTCTTAGATGAATTTATGGAGATTGGTGATGTTGTAGAACAATACATATATGAAGAAGGGCGGCACGGAAGAGCATTATCTTTTAATTATCCTGAAGAGGCGAGAACAATAAATCTCTTGAAAAAGACGTATAAGGATCAATTCGGTAAATATCAGATTAGTGAGAAAAACTGGAAGGTGGATTTGGCTAAACGGACTATTGCTTCTAAGCGAAGTGTTACGACATTTGTTAAATACTAATATCGATGACTAAACCTTTTTTCACTAACGGGGCAGGTTTGTGAAATAAGAAACAAGAGTCAAAGTTCTAATAACAAAGAAAAGATCTATCCTGATTCGGGTAAGGATAGATCTTTTCTGCTTATTCACATTTTGCTGATGCTTCGCAGCGTCAATTTTAATTTGCTCAAGAAAAAGTAAATTATGCGGTATTTATTCACTTGCTTGTGTGGAGGCTGCTAGATATTGAAAAGCTGCCCTTCGCTCACTAAAAGGGACAGCTAAAGAGAGGAACTAACACCCAAATATGGGTACAATGGTAGTGTGTGCCAAATTAATAAATGTATACCTTTTAGGCAAAAAAAGAGCCGCTCTCGGGTGTTACATTAGTTGACCCAAGAGGAATTAATATCGCCTTTTATGTTGAATTCCTTATTGAACAAACGGGGCAGGATAGTTGAATAAGGTTAGTCATGATTAGGAGTATTTTACTTTGAATATTGAACTAGTCGAAATAAATATAAAGTAGTTTATTCGAAAGCGAAAAGGACTATTAAACACGGGGGTAGCGTCCTTGGAATCTACTTACGTTGAAATCCGAATTTTCCTGACGCTAACCCATTTATTATAGGGATTCTGCCCTGTTGTAACATAAGTAGAACTTCTTTACTTTTTACTTCAGGATTACTGGTACGACTATTAGAACAGAAAACAGTTACCAATTAGGTAACTGTTTTCTGTACTCTAATATAAAATACTTAATTAATCTCACTGTGTTTCCAAATGGGTTCTCATTATTTATACAAAAGAAGTTAATTATTACGGTTTTTTTCTCCCCATTCACATAACTGTTCTAAAACAGGTAATAGCGTTTCTCCTTTATTTGTAAGGCTGTATTCCACTTTAGGAGGTATTTGAGGATATTCTTTTCGTCTAACCATCCCATCTGCTTCCAAATCTTTAAGTTGTGAACTCAATGTTTTATAGGTGATTGTTCCTAATCTTCTTTTCATCTCATTAAAGCGAACGGGTTGATTCTGCGAAAGGAGATACAGAATTAGCTTTTCCATTTACCTCCAACAACTGACAAGGTATATCCGAAAGGTGTCTCTTGGATATTACCCTTTTCTTTAAAATCAGCCATACTCTACATATAAGGTGTTATAAGTTGGTTCCCTCATTAAGAAGCCTCTTCTGGTTGTGCGATTTCAAATTCACCTTCTGCATACTCTTGCTCCGCATAATGGCTTCCCCATTGACAGAGCTCCTGCAAGATAGGTTTAAGAGATTCTCCAAGTTCAGTGGATGAATATTCAACCTTCGGTGGTACTTGATTATACATCTTTCTGCTCACAAGTCCACTGTCTTCAAGCTCTCTAAGTGTTTGAATCAGCATTTTCTGAGTTATATTTGGGACAATGCGCTTTAATTCACTCGTTCTCTTTGGTCCATTCATTAAAAAGTATAATACAAGACCTTTCCATTTTCCGCCAATAACTTCCTTTGTCACTTCAAAACCACAACTAAATTTTTTCAAGTCTAAACCTCTCCATTCCACATTTATTACTTTTTAGTTACTATATCACAAAAAAGTGGGTACTTCCGTTAATGTGCTTACTGAGGGATACTATATCTTGTAAGTTGTTCTTCAAGTACTTAAAGGTATTAGACATAAAATAAAATTAATTCTAAAGGAGTGTTAAGTATGGGTAAATTTGACGGTAAAATAGCGCTTGTAACGGGTGGAACAAGTGGGATTGGTCTTGCTACAGCACAAAAGTTTGTAAACGAAGGTGCATATGTTTATATCACGGGACGCAGACAAAACGAACTTGATAAAGCTGTTAACCAAATTGGTAAGAACGTAACCGGTGTACAAGGGGATATTTCTAAGCTTGAAGACTTAGACAAACTATATGACCTTATAAAGCAGGAAAAAGGTAAGTTGGACATTCTTTTTGCTAATGCAGGCATCGGCAACTTCCTTCCATTAGGTGAAATTACTGAAGAGCAGGTTGATAGAACGTTCGACATTAACGTTAAAGGAACCATCTTTACTGTTCAAAAAGCGTTATCACTATTCCCGGACAAAGTAGGTTCTATTATTGTAACTGGCTCTACCGCTGGATCAATTGGCAACCCAGCGTTTAGTGTATATGGAGCATCCAAAGCAGCATTAAGAGCACTAGTTCGCAGCTGGATTCTTGACCTAAAAGGTACTGAAATCCGTGTAAATGTGGTTAGTCCAGGAGGTATTCTTACACCTGCATACGATGAGCTTTTTGGTGATGCACTTGAAGAGGTACTGGAAAATAGCAGAAATACTGTTCCAGCTGGAAAAATTGGGACACCTGAAGAAGTAGCAAACGCTGTATCTTTCCTTGCTTCAGACGAAAGCAGTTACTTGACGGGTGTTGAATTGTTCGTAGATGGCGGGCTAGCACAGGTATAATTTCACTGCGGAGAGATTACAAATAGTCCCAAAAAAGGTTAATGGGGAATGGTGAAACGGAATCGCCGCAAAATATAAAATTTATAGGAGGAGTCAATATGACCAATCAACAAGTTCAACTCAATATTCGTTTTAAGGCTAAACCAGGGAAGAAAGAAGAATTCCGCAAGGAGCTATTTTCCCTAATTGAGGAGATGTCATCCGAAAAGGCATTTATTAGCGCTATTGTTTCGGATAATCTGGATCAACCGGATGAACTGCTCATTTATGAAACATGGAAAGGCACGAGAGATAGCTGGCTTGATGAAGAATTTATTAAACCATACCGCAAGGATTACGAAGTAAGACTGGATGATTTAATTGTGGAAAGAAGCGTTAGCTGGTTGCAACCTAACCGTGAATGGGGAAGCCATATAACGAATGCATATTAATTTTTATAAATGAGAAATAGCATCTACAGCTGTACAAATGGGCTTATTTTTTAAACATATAACAATTAGTTCGACCATCGCTAACGCGCTGGACATGAAAGAAAATTAATGATTCCTATATTCCTAATTACAGTAGAGTGAAAAGAGATTAATCATTTACTTCTCACATTGAAAGTGGCATCTTAACATTAATTACTTTTCAAATGCTTGATAAAAATAATTGTAAAATATTTCCTGATTTTATGTGTTTAAATTATTTGTTTCCTGTAATAATTATGGATTATCTGATGGAGCAAATAAGTGATTCATTGATATTACTTCTTCCAATTATCTCTAGCTTTTGCTCGAGCCTATTAACCATCCAGCCGCTAAAGAGTATCAAAGAAACTGTTTGCCGAAGGCATCCCGGTAACAATGTTTGTCCTTGCAGATATTCGTAAAGAGTACGAACGATTATTGGAAAACGGCGTGAAGTTTACAATGGAGCCGACAAAAATGGGCGAAGTCACAATAGCTGTCTTCGACGATACATGCGGCAACCTTATTCAGATAATGCAGGAGTAAACTTTATTTATGGTAGAAAAAGTTATGCAATAAAGTGTTTTTATAACCAATTTAACAACAACTTTATGTTACCTCTGTCTTAATTTTAGGACAGGGGTATCCATTTTTAAGGTTTGAAATTTATGACAATGTGAATAATTTCGCTTAAACTAACGGGTGCGTTAATCCAGGATTAAGCACCTTTATTGTTGAATTCTTCATTGAACAAACGAAGCAGGCAGATAAACTTTTTTAGAAAGGTGAATCAGCATGATATAAAGGCCACGTTGAACTTGCTAAAAAAATTTGGCCTTTCTATTATGAATAATTTTCAATATAATGGTTGAAACTTATAGCCTTAAAGTATGATGAACTTTTCTTGAAAGGAAGAGCGATAACTTTTTTTAGTTTAAAAGGACTGACATTCCATTGACTACAATTGCAATCAATTGATAATTTGAGGAGTGCTAAAAAGGTAGAAAGGGGAATTGGAACATGACAAGGAAAAGAAAAAGGGGTTCTCGAAATAAACTACGTATTTTTACAATCCTACTATTAATGTTTGCCTTATTCATTGGAGTTTATTATGCGATCAAAGAAAATGATAGCGAACAAACGCCAGTTAAAGAAAGCCCGATTATAACTAATCCATCCGATACTAAACCTTCCGGTAAAAATACAGTGGACTCAAAGAATGATCAGAATTCAAATCTTGAGAAATTAGTAGAGGAAACGTTTTCCTTATCCAAGGTAGGTAAGGTTCCGAACATTTCCTTTGTTTCTGGTGAAACAGGATGGAATGAAGTAAATAAAGAGTGGGGAAAATCAGACCATATTTCGGAAACTGCTAAAGGCAGGTATGAGGAATATGAAAGTCATCATGCAACAATCGGCTATGCAGATCAGACTGTAAAGGATATACGATCTTATGATTCCGAACTACAAAATATTTCTTTTAATGAAATTGAGAAAATTGGTGGAGAACCGGATGCCATTCGATACTATAAAGATTCAACCCATGACCAAATGATACTTGTATATCATGCAATGGCTCATACTGATTTATTATGGGTTTTACCAGTAAAAACAGAGCAGGAGCCAAATCCTAAAGTTGACCATATTTCACTCTATACACAGCTTGAAAAAACACCAAATCAACAAGAAAACCAAACCATTTCAGAAGTAATTTCTAAAATGAGTTTTGAAGATAAAATAGGGCAGATGATTCTTGCTGGGATTTCCGGGACCACAATGGATACAAACGCAAAACAATTAATAAGCCAATTCCATGTCGGAGGAATTATTTTTTACAAAAATAATTTTGAAACCCCTGAACAAACTGTTCAACTTGTGAATCAACTGAAAGCTGGAAATAGTTCGAGTTTACCACTTTTATTAGGCGTTGACCAAGAAGGGGGACGAGTGACAAGATTACCTGGTGGACTTGTTAACTTTCCTCCAAATAAACTGATTGGACAGGTAAATAATCCCGAGTTTTCTTATAAAGTCGGTACACTATTAGGGCGTGAATTAAAAAAATTTGGTTTAAATCTCGATTTTGCACCTGTTCTTGATATTAACAGCAATCCAAATAACCCAGTTATCGGGGATCGATCATTTGGGAACAATTCGGAAATAGTAAGTAAACTTGGGATTCAAACGATGAAAGGGATTCAGTCACAAAACGTTATCCCTACAATTAAGCATTTTCCTGGTCACGGAGATACATCGGTTGATTCCCATTTAGAACTCCCAATTGTAAATAAAAGCCTTAAGGAACTTAAAGAACTTGAGTTAATTCCGTTTGAACGTGCGATTGATCATGGTTCAGATGTTGTGATGGTCGCCCATATCTTATTGCCTGAATTGGATAAAACCAACCCAGCCTCCATGTCAAAAGCTGTCATGACGGATCTTCTTAGAAAACAACTTAGTTTCACGGGAGTAATCATAACGGACGATATGACAATGGGGGCTATAACAGAACATTATGATATTGGTAAAGCAGCGGTAGAATCAGTAAAGGCAGGAAGCGATATTATTTTAGTAGGGCATGACTATAATAATGTTGTAAAGATTATCTCCTCTTTAAAAACTGCTGTTCAAAATGGGGGAATTTCTGAACAAAGATTAAATAAAAGTATAGAAAGAATTATTCAACTAAAAAGGAAATATAGCATTAACGATACGAAAGTAGAAAATCCTAACATAAATGAAATAAATCAATCCATCAATAGTCTTCTGAATCATTATTTACATTAATTATTCCGTTAGTGAAAGAAAAATGATATAAAAGGACCGCGCATATTCAACTTATCTAAATGTGTGGTCCTTTTATTACATGGATGGGTTCCACTTGAACGTATTATGGTTGGGTTTCAAAGGAAAATTTATTAATGTAAAAAAAGAATGTGAAAAAATGTACTTAAACAAACGGGTGCTTTAGTTTAAGAGCAAAAACCTAATTTCCCGTTAAATAGAAAGCGATATTAATTCCTGTCACAAACATATAGACAAAGATGATTCATTCATATTATTTAACACTTACTCCAAAAAAAAGCCTTCTAGGACTTGTCCTAATGAAGGCTGGCTGCAAGTATTTATCTGGCAGCCGATCATATCAAGGGCTGAAAGTGCTAAATTAACAGCATACATAATTTAATTTTAATGGAATATAAAAAGTGAACTGCCAGGGAACCAAACCTGCTATTTAGGATGACTGAATCCAAGCTTCATCCGATTCTTCATGAAAAGCATCTGGAGAGGTCGTTTCATTACACTTCCAGCAATAGCTTCTTGTGCTCTCCCATTTGGAAAGCAGTTCACCACAATAAATACATTCATGAAAATCAAAAGTCACAATAGGTCCTGTATTTCTGAATATTAAGAAAACAATCTACAACCACCATACCATATATACCAAAACAGCTTGAGGATTTCCATAGGTTACATTCCGAAAGAAAAAAGAAGAAAACATTGGAACAAAATTAAGATGAGTACTATTTTTTGCATCACCTCCTAATAACCGATGTTCCATTTGCCTTCCACACAATAAATATATATAAATTCTGGAAAACTTTAAAATATCCCGTATATCCTTTTCTGGGAATTCATTTCCTTTTTATAGAAAAGCCCTTTAAGAATAATTCCTAAAGGGCTTTTTTGGAATTTATATTTCCAAGGGAAGGTCCATGAACTACTATTTGGCACCACCTTCGCCAAATACAATGACAGCCACACTTGCTATCCAATCTAAAATAGTAACTTCCTCGGTATTCATTAATACCCTGTACACCAGTTTCTAAACCTTGGAGGGGGAGAGGATTAAATTAAAGGCCCATCATGCTGGTCATCCATAGGAAAATGAAAGTCAATGAAGGTGCGTTGATCAAGACAGGAATAGCCGCCTTTTTTGTTGAATCCTTTTTACAACAACCAGGAGTTTAGTTGAATAATCTTTTTGGAGGGCATAATAACATACATAGTAATTTTCTGTAGAGGTGGGTCTTCTAATGATTACAATTGCTAATGCTGAAAAACAACTTGCTTCCAGGATTGGAGAAGGTAATAAGGATACTCGTTCCAGCTTCATGAAGAATTTATTCAGATCCTTCTCGATGAAATGATTTGATAACACCTCCGAATATAATACGAACCCACTCTTGTCCCATAGAGTTGAAAAGAGAAATGGAATTTCAAGTACATCACATAAGCGCATGCTTGGGCATGCGCTTATGGAGGTATATGATGGAGGAGGATACCTAAAAGAGTTTCCTGACTAATTGTTTTTTAATATTACGGAGAGAAGAGTAATGACATCCCTCTTTTTGATACATGTTTGTTCGCCTAGCGAGGATTAGTATCCACCACCCATGAATCCAATACCAACAATGATAAGCAGGATGAAGAGTACCACAATTAATGCGAATCCTGTACCCATACCGTATCCGCTTTGGCAGCTCATTAAAGCCGGTTAATATTCTCCCAGATACATAGGTCAAGAGCCGTTCCATATTTCCAGCTTTCCACTATTTTGTAAATACATAATCCATTTCAACAAAATTAGTAAGCTGAAAAACTTTAAAGGAGTAGGATATGACCAAAGTATTATTTGTGTGCCTGGGGAATATTTGCCGTTCACCGATGGCCGAAGCTTTGTTTCGTTACTTGGTCAAAAAAGAAAATTTGACAAACAAAATTGCAGTTGATTCGGCTGCAACGAGTTCATGGCAAATCGGCTTCCCACCGCACAAGGGAACTCTTGACATTTTAAAGAAATACCATATCCCTTCCGGTGGGCTTGTTGGACGCCATCTAAAGAAGGAAGACTTTTGGAAGTTCGATTATATTATTGGTATGGACGAAAGCAACCTGAAAAATATTTACCGGATAACCGGCAAGCCTTTTCATCCAAAGATCATGAGGCTGCTCGACCTGACTGCATACAGGAAAGATATTCCCGATCCATTTTTCACAGGTGATTTCGATCGAACCTATCGACTTGTTTCCATTGGCTGCCGGGCATTGCTCAATAAAATACGCAGTGAACAAAATTTGTAGCAGCTAGGTATCTATCAAGAATCCCATCCGTTGAACGGTATAATGTTCAACGATAAAGCATGGGGGCCGGTTCTGCTGCATTGCTATCCGTATGATGATAAATACCGGAGAACCGTCCCCACGATTCTTTTACTCCCTATGACAACCATATAAGCGGATATTTTTAATCATGCAGAGGAGTAAGGTATACCAACAAGAGATTATAAATTTGGGAAATGAATGTTATAGATTCAAATAAATAGTGAAAACTTAACCATGGATGTTTTAAATAAAAACGTCAATTGGAAAGTAGCGATTATGTCCACTCACGTGTAGGAATGGCCTACTAATAATATTCTCGACAATTATTACTTCCTTTCACAAGGTAAAATTTATTTTTTGGGAAAAATTGTACTTTAACTATCGGGTGCGTTAATCCAATAAGGATTAACCACCGTTTTTTTGTTAAATTCCTTCTTGTTGATCAAACGGGGCAGAGGAGTTAAAGAAAAAATGTCAGGAGGAGATTTCTATTCATACAATAATAAATAGAATATCACTTGCAGTGGTTGTACTGGTTGTAGCTTTATTTTTGGTGGATAAATCCTTTTTAGGTTTTAATTTATTAGGAGTTATTCCTTTAATTTGTTTAGTATTAGTCACTGCCTACATTAGTAAATTAGAGAAAAAAGCTGAGATTGATAAAAAAGTAAAAATAATAGGTTGGATTTGTTTTTTTTTGCAACTTCAATTATAGGTTTATGCTGATTTATCGTTCCCTTAAATTTTTAATACATATGGTTTTTAGTACAAAAACGGATTTAACTTTTTCAACAAAAGGGTGCGTTGATCCAGGCAGGTTTAACCGCCTTTTATTGTAAGGATTGCGGCAAGTCTTTCAATGATATGAGGCACACCATTATTCATCATAAGGTTTGAAATGCTATTTTTTCTCACAAGTGACTGGTGACCAAAAGCCATCCTTCTTTATCACTACTTCTCCTTCTATCTCAAAGTTATCAAAACAATTTTCAATAATGAGTTCGTTTGCTTGATGGTTCTTGTAAATCTGGTTAAACAGCAAACCGCCTATCGTTAGAATCGTGACACTTCCGAGTATTGCGATAATCATATTTAGTTTATTTTTGTTCAAGCATGCCCTCTCCTTTCACATTAATAGATTACCATTAATTATAGTTTTTTCCTACCTACGGGGCATTCCCAAAAGCCTGGAATGGAAGTGCGTGAAAGGTTCCAGGCAGTATCTTTCCGCCCTCCTTTTTCTTGGACATTTCATTGTCGTAAAAATGGCGGCAAGGTGGATTTTACGGTGGTAAGGGGCTTTAGTCTTTAAATTTCCTTATTGCACAAACGGGGCATAAACAAGAGTAATGTATAGTTTAGCCTTCCTTATTAGTCAGTTAGGAAGAACATTAAGTTAACAACCCAGGATACAAGTCAAGTTGGACGAGTTTATCGAGGAAAAAATAATTGAGGGATGTACAACAGAAAAGAGCCTCATCAATATGGTTCCTTTTCAAATAAAAAGGAACCACAAATTTACTAGCAATTCCCTAGTGAGGTCTAATACACTTGAAAACAGTTTTGTAACATTGGAGCTTGTACAACCAGTTAAATCTGTACCATATGTTGCAGCCTATTTTTGCTAACCTTCACACTTGTCTATGTCGGGTCGGATTATTGTTTCATAGATTATTTTATCTTTGAAAAAAAGGTGGTGTTTTTTATGGGCTATCAAGGCGGCGGCGGATACGGTATGGGAGCGGGATTCGCGTTAATTGTTGTGCTCTTCATCCTGCTAATCATTGTTGGTACTGGATATATGGGCGGCGGCTACTAATCCCAACTAGTCAGTAATGATGGGAATGCGATTAGCTATTTCAATCCTGCTTAAATATTTTCTAAAAATTATTTAAGCGGGATTTTGTCCTTTTGCTTTTTAACATGATAAATTTATATCATTGCTAATTGATTGAGGGTTCCTCATGAGATGCTATTTTATTATATTTGGCTGAATAAGAGCCATCAGCCTTATGCTACTACATATGCCGTAAACGGTATCCAAATAGCTTTTACTAATGAACTGGCCAAAGGATTACCAAAGCCAGTGATTCAATTGGAATTCCAGTTAAATGTACCTTGTTTGTTGCACTAACGTTGAAGAAGAAATAGATTGGAAAACGTAAGGAAAAGTGAAATTATTAGAAGGAACTGAGGTTACCAACAATCGAACTATATTTCCCAATAAAACTATATTAACTGTTGGATTACCAAAAAGAAAGTGGGGTTCGTATATGAAGACTGTTAGCCAGGTAACCCAAGATTTGTCGATTAAATCCTTGGAGTCGACTTTTAATAAACTTTCAAATGCTTATATAAGTATGACAGAAAAAGGCTCAAACACAACCCTTGTCAAAAAGAGACGAAATGCATTGAAAATTGGTTTACAGAGCCTCAAAGGTACTTGGAATGGGGAAGAATTTTGCTATGACGAAGAAATCATATTGACTTCTAAAGAAGTCCTACAAGGTGTCATTCCATCTATCGAAAAACAAATAGCAAAAGCAAAAGAAGGCAGTTCTCAAAAAACATTGAATGAGCATCGCTTAATTGCACTTAAACTGGCAATTGAATCCTTGGAGAACCGTCTTATATAAGAAGGTTCCTCAATTTTTAAGTATTCCATAATCGCGTGCGTTACTTGCAAAAGTGAGATAGACCTCTTTTTATATGAAGGTTCCTATTTTAGTTCAGGCGCTTTTCGATGGTTAGTTCCTTCTTGATAAGCGTAGGCAAGTTTAATCAATGTTGGCTCGTCGAACTCTTTTCCTAGCAGCTCAAGCCCGACTGGAAGGCCGTTGTCACTGAAGCCAGCAGGAACCGAGATTGCAGGGAATCCTGAATAAGGACTTAAGCGATTAGCATTCCCCGCACCTTGGCTTTTGCCCACCTGTGCCGGTAAAGCACTCGAAGTTGGATAGAGTAGTGCATCAAGGTCATGTTCATTAAACGTTACCATTAAGCTTTCCCTTGACATTTTAGGACGATTGGTAATTATGTCTTGGTATTCCTCATCATTTTCTAATGATTCTCTTTCATTTCGGGATTTTAATCCATTTTCCAAACTTGGATGGAATTTACCGCTTTCGATAATATCTGATAACGTTCTTACAGGTGCATCAGGCCCAAGGGTAGCCAAATAATCATTTAACTGAAATTTAAATTCGTATCCGCTTAAGCTTGGATAGGAAAGAATTGCACTAAGATTGGGAACTGTTACCTCAAACACTTCTGCTCCAAGTACTTCCATGTCCGCAATCACTTGATCCATCACTTTATTGACTTGAGGATCATTCCCAAACAGGTCGCGAATTACCCCTATCCGGGCTTTCTTTAATCCATTTTTTTTAAGATAATGAGTATAGGTTTTTGGGACTTTTCCGATGCTGGCTTCAGTAACTGGATCTGCAGGGTCATAGCCAGCAATTGCATCGAGAACGACAGCCACATCTTCAACCGTGCGTCCCATCGGTCCGCCGACATCCTGTGAAAGTGCAAGGGGAATAATTCCATCACGGCTGGCAAGTCCCATTGTAGGGCGAAGTCCAACCAGGTTATTAAAGGATGAAGGTATTCGGATGGACCCACCAGTATCTGTCCCTAATCCGACAGTGGCAAAGTTGGAAGCAACCGCTGCTGCGGTTCCACCGCTTGAACCGCCTGGATATCTGCTTAAATCATATGGATTAAAGGTTTGTCCACCAAGGGAACTAATTGTTTGGAATCCGAAAGCAAATTCATGCAGGTTTGCTTTCCCTATGATGATTGCACCTTCATCTCTTAATCTTTTTGTTTGATAGGCATCCTTTAGAGGGATGGAACCTTCAAGTGACAGGGATCCTGCAGTAGTTTGCATATCGTATGTATCATAGTTGTCTTTTAAAATAACCGGAATTCCATGCAAGGGCCCGCGAACTTTTCCCGCTTTGCGCTC
Organism: Bacillus sp. FJAT-27251; assembly: GCF_001273925.1. Classification (GTDB taxonomy): domain Bacteria; phylum Bacillota; class Bacilli; order Bacillales; family Cytobacillaceae; genus Mesobacillus_B. Next base: position 2,656,972 of record NZ_LIGG01000001.1, read on the forward strand.
TTTATCTAGTTGTTTCGCTTCTTCTAATACATTTTCGTCAACCGTAATGATAGAGTTAATGCTGTCATCATACTCCTCAATTCGATTGAGATACAATTGAACCAATTCCTCAGAGGTCAACACCCCTCTCTGCATAGCATGCTGCAATTTAAATATCGAGGCTTCCTCAATTTCAACAGATAAAGCTCTTTCAGAGACGGGGCTCGCTAAATTAGAAACAGCACCTGCTGGAGCTGTGTAAGCCCCTAAAGCCATTACTAGAGCAGTGAAGAAAACTATAAATTTGTTATTCCACTTTCCCATTTGAAACCTCCTTAACAATTCAGAATAATTAGAATATATCAATCTATTTTTATATTGTATATAAGAGGAAGGTAATGAAATGATTGGATATATAGGTAAAATTAACCATTTAGGAATATTCATTTTATCTCCATGTATAGGAATGGATGTCCTTGAGGATACCGTGAAGAGATACAAATTTGACTTGGGTTATTAAGAACGTAGACTGGCGACGAGGTATCAATTAGTTCAGTTGTTTTTATAGCGATAAACAGGATGAATATTATTCCTTAGAAGATGTGATTAAAACAATAGATTTGCCTTTATCTATTGATATTGGTCTTACAATCAATGGGAAATCACAATCTCTGAAATTTGCTGCGAACAAAGTGGACATTTATAAAAATGACATAAAAACCAATCTGAACTAATGTCGTGTTCAACAAAATGGGTGCTTGATCCAGGCAGGATTAACGCCTTTTTTGTGGGATTCATTATTAAACAAACGGGAAGGTTTGTTGATGGAAAATTTTAAATTAAAAACAGACAGGTTTCCCTGTCTGTTTTTAATGCTTACCCATCTTGTCAGAAATAGATTTAAGGATAGTATTCCTTTCTTTTTGTATCTTAAGGAAATTTACTAAAAACCAAATTACAAAGACAATTGGAGCCAAGTAAAATAAAATTGTTAAAATTGGAAGAAAAGCAAAAATTGTATCCTCTGACATTCTTAATCCCCCCTACTAGTTAAATATACCATACAAGAGGAAGCCGTTTACTTTTTTGAAGTCCAACTAATTGTTGTCATAATAACATTGTCTGTAAGTGCTAATATTTACCGCAAAGTACCACAGAAATTACTTATGAATAACTTCTCTTTAACCAAAAGAATTTTCTTGTTCAACTAAAGGGGCAGGTTAGTTGAAGAAGATTAGTACAAAGAAAAGCAGTTCAAAAGGGAGAGAGGTTCATAAATTGATTGGAATTGGAACGAAACCAACATAAAGATTCCTTATAATGCTGAAAACTTAAGGACCTAATTAGATACTGTGTGTAGGAAAGAAAACGGATTTTCACAATATGATTTTGCTATGTGATACGTTAATTTAACGATGGCATTTGATCATGAAAGTGACAAATTGAGTGAATTTGACTCACTAGCTAAAGGCATCGCAAGAGATATAAAGAAGTCAATATCTCAAAACAACACTTTAGATTATGAGGATAGCTGTTGTTGCCAGGAGGGATAGCATATTGCATTTCAATTTTTGGATGTTTGGGAATAATAGCCTTATTACCAGCATATGGTTTAATAGTTCAATTTTTCCAGCTGCATATAGTACCCTTTAGTGGAACGAGAAACACCCGTTTTTGCGGTACTTGCAGGCAAAAGTAAGGATATTTTAATGTTTCTTTTAAATTTTTTTAAAAAATTTACTATAGATGTAGGCAGGTTCCCTATAACTGTTACGAATAAATATTTAAGAATTGGAGATTATCTATGTTCTTAAAGGTATGGGTGTATCTCGCTCAACTATCAATATTTTTTTTGATGGAGGTGAAAATAACTATGCTTAAAGCAATTAAATATATAAAACCAATAAAAACAGGACGATCTCTTCCACATATATTGGAATGTAATGACGGAAAGCAATATGTTGTAAAATTCGATTATAACGAAAGAGCAAGTAAAAGACTAGCACATGAGTTCATAGCTTATAAATTGGCAAAGTATCTTGGGCTGCCTATCGCTGAAGGACAGATAATCTATCTAGGAACAGAAGTAACAGAAATAATAAAACCTGATAATATTAATCTTGGCCCCCATTTCGGGTGTGTTTATTATAAAAATGCACAATCAACAAATAAGGAGCTTATCCAAAAATGTATTAATCTAAATGAAATGCCAGGGGTGATCGTGTTTGATCATTGGGTGCATAACGATCGTGCAGGTTATAATGACAACTTAATTATTGACGAAGGTGAACAATATAACAAGCTCTATATGATCGATCAGGGTGGCTCTTTTTATAGTTCTAAAAGAAATAGTAAAACATTAAGAGAAAGTGCTGAGGATATGGAAGTATATTGGGGAGAGTTGTACCAAGTATTTAAGCCTTTTTTACAGGAAAAGAATCTTTTTTATAAGTATATTAAAGCAATAGAGGAATTCCCAGATAAAGAAATTAAAAAAATTGTCTATTCCACTCCACCTGAATGGGAATCGGACCATAATGAACTAGATGCGATTGTCGATTACTTGATTATTCGTAAAAAGAAAGTAAAAGAGCCAATTAGAAAAATATTGAAAATGCATCTAAATCAATAGAGGCTGGTAAAAATGTTAGTTCGTGAAATTCTTCGCTTAAAGTAAAGGGTGCTTATCTTGAAAAAAGAATAAACTCGCCAAGCATTTGGGGAAGTTTTTTGAGTATTTCTTAGTGTTTTTATTAATAAAAATAATGTATACGGTATTGGTGCTCCTGTAGTGTTCGGAAAAGTTTGTGAACAAGTGTACTTAGAGAAACGGGTGGTTGGTCTATGAAGGATTAATCACTTTTTTTGCTGTTCAAAATGGTCTTTTAACAGCTGCTGAAGAGGACGTTCGACTTGCCCTACAAGATATTTTTGAAATTCAAGATTATACGGTAACGGTTACTTTCAAATAATTGGATGCAGCCGGGGCAATAGTTCAAAATGGATCGCTGTAGCGGTCTTTTTTGCTTTTTATGCTAAGAAATGATTGAGGAACACCATTTTCAACTAGAACATAATCAAATTTGAAAGCGAACTAACCGAGTAATTAGAAATTGTATTTAGTTTATTTGTGATTAAGAGTATAGCAACCTTCCTTGAACTCTTATTATTTGTTTTTTAACCAGTGATTTTTCAAAGTTTGGTACACTAATACCGAATTTTGGATGAAGCGAATAGATGCCACAAAAACATAAATCTGCTTTTATGTGTTGAACCCCCTGGAAATGGCTATTGAAGGTATTTTCAAGGGCTTTTTATAAGGCTTGACGAATGAAACAAAATTTGACAGATAAAAATAGGAAACTTAAAATTATATAGACCAGTTGTTATAAAAATATTTTTTATTAGAGTTAGGAGTATCTTCATCATGACCAAAAATAATCAATCAGCACAGGATATCATCACAACAGCGTCGAGACTTTTTCAATTATATGGATACCAGGGTGTTGGACTGAACGAAATTATCAAAGAAAGTGGGACGTCAAAGGGCTCATTTTACTACTATTTTCCCGGCGGAAAAGAAGAATTAGCGATTGCTTCCATTCAATATACCAAGGAGATGATTTCGAACAAAATTCTTATTGCAACAAAAGGGATAAATGATCCGGTTAAGGCGATTCAAGCCTATCTTCATAATATGTGTGTTGAATATCGTGAGGGCACCATTTTAGGGGTGAGAATAGGGACGATTGCCGGGGAAACTGCGTTGATTAATGACCCTATCCGACTTGCCTGTAAGGCCGCTCTCGATGAGTGGAAAACCGTTTTCTCAGAAAAATTCATAGCGGCAGGATGGAGTGAGGAACAATCCAGAAATTTATCCTTAACGGTTCACGCGATGATAGAAGGCGCAATCATTTTATGCCTGACTGAAAAATCTGACCTGCCGCTTCGAATAATTGCGGATCAAATTCCATTCCTGTTGAAAAAAGAACTAAACGGTTAGGGTTGTTAATAAACCTGCACCGGTTGGATTGCGAGTTATAAAGGATTTTTGGGAAAGAGGTATTACAATTGACAGAACATACAAGTAACCAGAATGTAAATGGTCAAAATATAAAAGTCATTCCCATTATGATTGTCTTGCTGATAGGCTGCTTTATGGGGATGTTCAGCGAGACAGCCTTAAATATGGCATTGAATGATTTAATGATCGATTTTCAAATAGCACCCTCAACCGCACAATGGTTAACAACAAGTTATCTTTTGGTACTTGGAATTTTGATTCCCATTTCCGGACTTCTGATTAGAAGGTTTCCAGCTAGGAAACTGTTCATTGTAAGTTTGTGTTTTTCCATCATTGGTTTATTCATTGAAGCAATAGCCCCGGCCTTTTACATATTATTGTTCGGAAGGATCATTCAAGCCGTTGGAACCGGTTTGTTAATTCCTTTGCTGTTTAATTCCGTTTTGATTCTTTTTCCGGTGGAGAAGCGAGGGACGGCCATGGGCGTTGTCGGTCTCGTCATGATGTTTGCTCCAGCCATTGGGCCTATCATTGCAGGATTAATTATTGAACAGCTTGACTGGCACTGGATCTTTTGGATTCCAATCCCGTTTTTAGCAGTTGCTTTGGTTGTTGGCATCATTTATATGAGAAATTTATTTCCGCTAAGCAGTCCGAAGATAGATTTATTATCTATTCTTCTTTCTACAATTGGTTTTGGCGGGCTTGTTTTTGGGTTTAGCAGTGCTGGTGAACCTGATAAAGGGKGGGCAAGTCCAATCGTCATGATTTCGTTGATCTCGGGAATAACAGCCATGCTTCTTTTCGTCATTCGGCAATTATCCATGAAGGAGCCAATTCTTAATGTAAGGGTATTTAAACAGCCGATGTTTTCATTAGGGATCTTCATTACGCTTTTATGTAACATGATTATATTCGCATCAATCATACTTTTGCCGTTGTATATGCAGGGCGGGCTTGGTTTATCTTCAGCACAGGCTGGATTATTACTGCTGCCAGGCGGAATTATTAATGGTGTGATGGCCCTGATAACTGGTCGTATATTTGATCGATCCGGACCAAGATGGCTGGTGATTACAGGTTTTATGTTAAGCACTGCTTCTGTAATTGTTTTCGCGAATATATCAAAAACAACTTCAAGCTGGACGATCATTGTTTTTTACACATTATTAATGGTTGGAATGTCGATGATCACAACTCCTTCGCAAACAAATGGTTTAAACCAATTACCCCGAGCTTTGTATCCAGATGGATCAGCCATCGTAAATACAATGATTCAAACTTCAGGTGCAATTGGGACAGCCATTGCTATAAGTATTTTGAATGTAGGGCAGCACTTGTTTCTAGGTCAAGCGAAGGATCCCTCTAACCCCAGAGTACAGGCGGAGGCACTGATTGCGGGGGTACAGGATGCATTTATTTTTGCATCCATTGTAGCTATCATCGGACTTATTTGTTCCTTGTTTATAAAGCGAATAAATGTGGGTGATGTGAGGGAGAGGGAAGATAGGATTAAGGATCCAGGAATAAAAAAGCAGTTGATTTAATCAAGAAAAAGTATTAAGGTTTACTTCAGTAAAATAAGGTGTGTTATATTTGTTGAATAGATTCTCTTTAGAGACAAGAAAAGTAGGTGAACAAAGTGGGAAAATATCAATTGGATACTAAAGGTCAGGTAGCTGTGACAAAGTTTCATGAAAAACAGAAGCCTGCCAAATTTGATAAAAAGCAGCATATTGAAAAATTACGTGCGGAGTATTTGAAAAAAAAGCAAAAACAAACAGATAAATAATATCGGAGAAAACATAGGAAGACAAAATCTCCCTATGTTTTTTTGTTGGTCATCAAATATTACTAAAAATTCCAGCGAGATATAAAAAGTGGACTGCCTGGGAATCTAACCTCTTTTAGGATGACTGAATCAAAGCCTCATCTGACTCTTCATGAAAAGCCTCTGGAGAGGTCGTTTCATTACATTTCCAGCAATAGCTTCTGATGCTTTCCCATTTGGTAAGCAGTTCACCACAATATATACATTCATCAAGATTAAAAGCCACAATAGGTTCCTCCTTCCTGAATATTCAGAAAATAAACTACGACAATCACCACCATACCATCTACAGGGCCAAAACATCTTGAGGATTTCCATAGGTTACATTCCGAAAGAACAAAGAAGAAAACATTGGAACGATATTAAGGCGCGTACAGTTTTTCACATCACCTCCTAACAGGGGAAGTTCCATTTGACTCCCAATACTTTTTTATAAAAATACCCTTTAAGAATAATTCCTAAAGGGCTTTTGTTTTGAATTTATATTCCCAGAGGGAGGTGCGCAGAACAACTATTTGGCACCACCTTCGCCAAATACAATGATAGCCACACTTGCTATCCAACCTAAAACTAGCAACTTCCTCGGTAATTAATAATACCCCGTATATCAGGGTCTAAACATTGGAGGGTAAGGTGAGCAGTTCCTACAAGAAGGATTACTTCTATCAACCTAGAATATTAATAACCAGTTGAATCACAATTTATCGATTTGGTTTAAATATATTGGGAATTAAAAAGGGGGTGCAGGTTTTTCATTATGAATAATGATTATGTAAAAAAATATTTGGGTGCTGACTGCAAAAATTGTTTCGGTCTTTGCTGTGTAGCTTTAGCATTTACTGCATCCTCAGATTTTGCTTTTGATAAAGATGAAGGGATACCTTGTAGAAACTTGCAATTAGATTTCCGTTGCGCCATTCATAAAAACCTAAGAAAGAATAGCTTTCGAGGGTGTACGGTATATGAATGCTTTGGAGCAGGTCAAAAGGTTTCCCAAGTCACATACAATGGAAATGATTGGAGAAAGAATTCTGCTTCGGCGAAGGAAATGTTTGCTGTTTTCCCGATTATGCAGCAACTTCACGAAATGCTGTATTACTTAAATGAAGCTCTAAGTTTTGAAGAAACACGACCTATCTATAAAGATTTGGAGAAGGCTATACAAGAAACAGAACAGCTCACTTATTTAAACCCGGAGTCTATCTTAGCCCTATATGTACCAGGCCACAGAGAAAAGATTAATGATTTGCTTAAAAAATCAAGTGAGCTAGTTCGCACAAAAGTAAAAAATCACAAAAATCCTAAAAAGTTGAGAAAAATAATTAGGGATCGAGACCTAATTGGTGCGAATTTACGAGGTGCAGACTTAAGAGGGTTCAATTTAAGAGGAGCTCTGCTAATTGCTTCTGACCTGAGAGAAGCAGACTTGAGAGTTACGGATCTGATTGGTGCTGACTTGAGAGATGCTGATATAAGAGGGGCTAATTTAATAGGAAGTATTTTTCTTACTCAAGTACAAGTAAATTCGGCCAAGGGTGATATTCATACTAAATTGCCGCCCTCATTAAGGCTTCCCGAACATTGGTTTCACCAAGATTATGAACTATAGTTATCGAATAAAATAACGGCCTAAAAGATTCCCAACCAGGAAAACCAGGATCATGATCAAACTCACCGGAAGACTGGTGAAGGTCAAATGCCGGTCTATCAGACCATAATCGATTAAAAAAGAATAGGTAATGAAGCAGTACGGGATAAGGAGGAACAGTGACGTTATGATGCCAGGCGTGTAGGCTTTGAACATAATGGTTTGAACAATGTGCATGAATGCCTGTAACACAAATAAATTGAGAATGGCTGTAAAGAAAAGAAAACTCCCTCCGTTAGGTGAAAAATGGGCGGTCATCACTGTGGTGAAGGAGATTATCAGTAAAATCCAGGCAGCCGAAATAGCAAGCTGGGCAGCGGTCGAACCCAGTTTTTCCCTCGCTCTTAAGGTTCGTTTGACGAAGTTCGTTTTCGGGTAGTTGTCTTTCGCAGCCATGGAGGATTCAATGGTTATAATCTCTTCTAAGTCATGGAAAATAAAAACGATGGGAAACAACCAAACTAGTGTTTTAAGATCTAAAAATTGGTGGAGCGCCTCTAGCATCTTTTGTTTCCCTCCTTGGCAAGATTGCGTTTTTCTCCAAGACTGCGGTCTGTAGTCGTTTGTTCATTTTATGGGACAGGATCAAAAAATATGCCAAAGCCGCTCAAGAGGCTTTTTGAATACATATATCCTTAACTAAAATCCTTATGTGAAATTACCTTGTCAGGAGCTGCCCGCCAGTTAATTTTTGATAATGGGCCAGGGAGATCAATGGAAACACATATTCATAACAATGATAATTAATATAAAAGGAGCCTGCCATTCCCCTGCCTTTTGGGTAGGTTGCCGTCCAATCTTTTTCCTTCTTACCCACTAAAAAAGCTATACCGTTCTCAATTTCAGGTGTAACTCCCGTTGCGGCCGAGATGAGTGTGTCAAGGGCCCAGGCGGTATGAGTGCGGGTACTTTCGCCCAATGGCACATAAGTATTTTTGATATCACTTTTACAGGATTCTCCCCAGCCCCCGTCGGGATTCTGAATTTTCCGCAGCCAAGTTAGGCCCTTTTGAATGGCTGGATGATTCGGTGGTACCCCAACTGCAACCATTCCCGTTACTGCCGCCCATGTGCCATAAATATACACACCCCATCGCCCAACCCAGGAACCATCTGGGTTTTGATGCCGCAAGAGCCAGCGGATCCCATCTTTCACCATCGGATGGTGAACATCCAAATGAGTATAGTTTCCGAAGAACTCTAAAGTCCGGCCCGTTAAATCAGCAGTCGATGGATCAATCAATAAATCTTTTCCACCCTCGATTGGCAATAAATTCAGCACTTTCTTATCCACGTTCTTTTCGAATGCCGGCCAGCCGCCATCATCGTTTTGCATGGATATCAGCCAGTTTACTCCACGATCCCAAGCCTGCCTGCAATCTGCTTGCTCGGTGGCCAAAGTGCGGATCGCCCTCAGTGCAGCGGTTGTGTCGTCAATATCCGGATGGATTGTGTTCATGTCCGCGAAGCCCCACCCTCCCGGTAACAGCTTCGGTTCATGAATGACCCAATCCCCGTATTTGAGATGCTGCCGGGAGAGAATGTACTGATTTGCCTTTTGAATCGTGTTGGATGAATAGGGAACTCCTGCTTCTTGCAGAGCATAACTGATTAATGTCGTATTCCAGACCGTAGCGGTCGTGTACTGGCAGTGAAGTTCTCCGTCAATCCGGCAGGTCATCGCTTTTAACCCTTGCACGGCACGCGTAATCACCGGATGCGTATTATGATAGCCCCTCGCCAGTAAGGCATAAATCATGAGAGTAGTTGAACTGAAATAATTGAGAAAGGTGCCGTCTGGTTCGATTCTGTCCAGCATATACTTTTCGGCACGATATAATGACAATTCGCGAAGGTTTCCATGGTATTTCAGACCTTGAATCCCCTGTTTCATCCATTTGAACAGCGAGCGGGCCTCTTCTTCTTGGTCCTCAGTAAAAAAACGGGCATCTTTGTTGTTAAACAAATCGGAGAGATTGGGGGACCGCTCCGTTCTCTTACGAAAATTCGTATTGGCGAGTATCAAAAAAGGAATCAGGTTCGCTCTTCCGTAGACGGAGAGGTCAAAAAGATTGATTGGAAAGGAGTTTGGTATAAGCATCACTTCAATATTAATGGGGAAGTGCGGCCACTCGCATTGTCCTGTCAGGGCAAGCATGATTTTCAAAAATAGATGGACTTCCGCGGCCCCTCCATTGGTCATAATAAACTTCCTGGCTGCCTGGATTTCCTGGTCGTTTCGATCCCTGTAACCGGAATAAAGAAGGGCATAATAAGCTTCCACAGTGGAAGTCAGATTGCCTTTTTCCTCATCATGAAAAAGCTTCCATGATCCATCTTCCTGCTGTTTTCCGGCAATACGCTCCACCAGTTCTTTTATGAACTCCTCATCATTTATCTCCAATGTCCGCAATAAGATAATCATACTGCAATCCGTGGCAATCCCGGTCTCGAATGGATAACGCCAGGCCCCGTCCTCTGATTGGTCCTGGATTAACTGATTAGCGATTCTGTCCATTTCCTCATATACCCGGCGCTTCATATTCCCCATCCTCCCCCAAACATTCATCTTTGTAATCATATTCTGTGAGCAAAATGAATATTCATTCCTGTGATAGGGGTCACCGATAGGCGAAAAATGCACGTTGATAAAGGATGATGCCGTTTTTGCTGAACTCTTTCCAAGATGTAAAAAAAGAATTGAAAAAAAAGATGAAGCAGAAATCTTCCGGCCTTCTGCCTTCTTTATCAGAAAAGGAAAAACAATGTATTCACCTGATAAGAGAGCAGACGAAACAATGGAACCAAAACAATGTGACACGGACGAAAGCGTATTTTCGGTTTTACCTGCAGCACCCTGAAATACATTGGGCACTTCTCGGACATATGGTATCGCGAAACGTCGGGTGGAACATGACGGATTTAAAAGGGGATTTGCTGACAAAACTGCTGCCTGAAAAAGATCAGAAAGATTTTTATTCCTTTTTGGAACACGGCAGCTGGCTGATTTTTCAGGATGTGTTTCCTCAATTTTTGGTTTATGACCTGAGTGTGAGAGGGAACCAGGATATGTTCCATCTTTTACCTTTTTTCCACACTTCCACCTTCATGGAATCAATGTGGCGCTATTTTTGGAACAGCAGGGATAGCTATACATTGGCGGTTGCGACGGTGATCAATGAACAAAGCTATCTGGAAAAACGGTTGATTCAGAATAATCATTTCAAAAAAACGGTAACAGGTACGGTGAGCTTTAAAATGTATGAGTTTTTGCGACTTAATAACATTCTTTTTCCCTACTATGCAGGGGACAGAAGGGAGAAAGCTTCACTTGCCGGCGCCACCTCACGGTATTTCACTTCGCTCCACGAACGAATTATATTCGGAAAAAAATTGTATTCACTTCTTTTTCAACATGAACAGATGCTGGCAGGGGTCTTAAAATGGGCACATGAACACCCTCACACGGGATCAAGGAAAGATTATTGGCCTGATTTGTTTAATGATATAAATGAATCTTTTCCCCGATCCCTTTATAAGCGCCGGGTCAAGAATTGTGTGTTGAAAAAGGGTGCAGATCGGCTGTACAGCCCGCCTTTAAAATACGCCTGGCCGGATACTGCTCATGAAGACCCGGAGAGTGGAGATTGGTTTGAGGATTGGCATGTTCTGGATTATATTCATAAAGAGGTCAGTCTGCAGGGAGAGATTTTAACCCACTATTGCAAAACCCTTGAAACCATTGAGCTTGCGGTAATGGGGAAGGAAGCCCTTCTGTTGCGGGAAGAAGAATAGGCGGGTCTGATCCTGTTCCAATGTTGCCAGTTAGTTTGAAATTACCTGGCAGCAATAATCATGGCTGGTTTTTATCAGTAAGAAAAAGCAGGCTGCCGCAAGGAGTCGGCAGCCTGGTTAAGCTTTTAAGAGGCGGTTTTTCCAATTTAAAAGGKCTTTTCGTTTCCGATGTGTTTTAAATCTGCAATTATAAAGCACCTATATAATCTAAGGCCTTTAAGTCTTGAGAATCAACTGCTCCATCTAATATTTTCCGGACATCATTTAATGTATCTTTAAGGTCTACTGATTCACCTTTTTTTCCTGTATAAGCTTCAGCTACATAAAAAGGCTGGGTCAGATAGGCTTCTAGACGTTCTCCTCTTCTGTAGGTTTCCAATTCAGATGAAGGAATGGCATCCAATCCTCTTACATTGACTAAAGAGCGTAATTCTCGATATCGGCGTAACAGTTTTTGTCCTCTTTGTTGAATAAACAAATGATTTTGGTCAAGATGGGCACCTTCCAATACGGAAGAAGTTGAATAGATCGGATTAACGGCGGGAAATCGGTGTCTTGCTGCAAGGTCTGCATCAAATTGCCAGACTGTTTCAAGTGGTCCATATGGAAGGTCATCATCAACCGCTTCACCTTTTAAATCAAGAAGGAAAGTTGTTATATTTTGTATATTTGCATCTTGCAGATTTTCCTGGAGTTTATACATATCACCAGTCAGCACATTAGAACGGTCAGCGGTGAAAATGATTTCCTTATTCTTATCTAACATCAATATTTGATCAAGAGCTTTATCGATTGAATCTACAACTATATCAACATAGTCAATGATGTCTTCCAATTCTGGATGAGAGGCTTCGGGTTTAAGTAATATTGTGGAAAATCCTTGTTTTTTTAGCCTGAAGAAAATCTCGCCGAGAACAACCAGCTGCCCCATTCCAGGACGTGCTACAAGTCCGACTGTTCCTCCTTTAACAATTGGTGCAAATAAATCCAGCGATTTTATTTTTGTTTCAATCATTTCCACCGTTTCCCCCTTTAAAATCAATTCATCAACACTGCATTGTGCCAATGTTGCAAGAGCAACCAGTGTTCGGACTTCAGCACGCCCCAAAGGGATTTTTCCTGTACATAAGTTTGAAACTGTGGCAGGACGTAAGCCTATAGATTTAGCTGCACTTGTAAGATTTGGCACTCTTCTCCGCAAAAGAGACACATTTAAACTCAAATTATCCATTTTTTTCACCTCCTTACTTTATAAGGTAATATAATTTGCTCTATAAAGCAATAAATTATTACTCTTAAACGTAATTTTATTTACGTTATCAGTTGTAGTGATATCAAGCAAGAGATATTGTGGATGTTTTTACCATAATGTCCAAAAAAACAGCCTTTCAAGGATTTGTCCTTGAAAGGCTGGCTACGAGTAGAAATATGGCGGATTCACATTACTGGCTGAAATGATGAATGAACTGTATACCGATGCTTATATAAAGGGAATATGGAAGGGGAATAAGCTGCCCTTAATCCTGACCTGCTTTTTAGGATGACTGAATCAAAGCTTCATCTCTATTTTGGGTATTGGAATAGGAACCTGACAGAGAATCATTTCAACGAATGGGCAGCGATAATCCAGCAGGGTTAATGCTTTTTTTGTCGAACTTATTTAACGATAAGCAACAATATCACCAAAAAAGGAAATATGTCATTTTTTTAAAACAGGAAGGAAGTAGTCTTATGAAATCAAAGGTCATCGTCTATCAGAAAACATATGAACAAGTACTAGAGATGCTTCGCGAAAAGTATGAGGTGATTTATTTCGAAAGCGTCAATTCTGCCAATCAGGCTGAATTTTATTTTCATTTAAAAGATGCACAAGCATTGTTGGGGGCAGGAATGAAAATAGATAAGGAGCTTTTAGATCAGGCCCATAATTTAAAGGTCGTCAGCAATATCTCGGTTGGATATGACAATTTAAACATTCCAGAACTGACGAAAAGAAAAATCATGGCGACTAATACCCCAGGAGTCCTTAATGATAAGTTGCCGATGCCATTTTTGGATTAATGCTGGCAGCGGCAAGGAGAGTTTCGGAATTGGATCAGTTTGTCAAAAATGGGGAATGGAAAGGCCAACTGAAGGAAAATTCTTTTGGAGTTGATGTTCATCATAAAACACTAGGAATCATCGGAATGGGCGGAATTGGTTCAGCGATTGCAAAAAGAGCCCACAAGGGATTTGATATGAAGATTTTATACCATAATCGCTCCCGCAAAAGGGAAGCAGAAGACTTATACAATGCCGAATACCGGACCCTGGAGGAACTGTTAAAGGAATCAGATTTTGTCTGTAACATGGCACCTCTCACTTCGGAAACTGAAAAATTAATAGGCGAAAGAGAATTTGGCTTGATGAAAAAGTCAGCGATCTTTGTGAATGGTTCTCGTGGGGCAGTGGTTGATGAACACGCCTTATACAACACTCTTCAAGAGCAGCGCATCTTGGCAGCTGGCTTGGATGTTTATCAACAGGAACCGATTAATCCAGACAACCCGCTGTTGAAACTTCCTAATGTGGTTACCTTGCCCCATATAGGATCTGCCACTCTTGAGACTAGAATTAAAATGGGGGTGTTAGCGGCGAATTCCCTAATTGAAGGGTTAAACGGAAGGCGCCCTGCCACTTTAATTAACACCATTTAAAATATCTGGAGACCTCCAAATTAGGGTATATCGTTTTCTTGGGAATTATCACTTTTTTATAAAAATGCCCTTTAAGAATCATTCTTAAAGGGCTTTTGTTTTCAATGTATATTCCCAAGAGAGGTCCAACGAACAACAATTTGGCACCAGCTTCGCGCAAATACAATGATAGCGACACTTGCTATCCAACCTAAACTAGTAACTACCTCGGTGATACCAGTGCTTTTCTTAAAAGTTTGCTGCCAAAAGGCGGCTTTTTGTGGTTGAACTAACGGGTTTATTCGATAAGGTATCACAAAAAGGCAGAGTATTTACTATAAAATAAGAGTTGAGTTATTATGTGCAATAAAAAAGTAATGCAAAAAATTGAGTTGATGGACATTAATGGAGGTTAGTAATGTTATTTATGATATTTGTGGTTATTGCAATAGTAGCCACTTTTATAAATCTTTATATGTATAAAGCAGGAAAGGATTATACGCTTGCTATGGCGATGGGATTATCACTTACAGCATTAACCCTTTGTGCAGAATACAGACTTTTATCGGTGTGGGTAGAAGGGGAAGATTGGGCAGCTATAATGGATGTAGTACCTGGTATGGAAAGGGCAGTATGGTTTTTGACAATTGTTTCTATCTTACTAAATATAGCACCTATACTTTTAGAACGAAAAGGTAAGAAATAATTATTTATCATCACATCATTTATATAAGATGCAATTAATGTGTAAGTCTTTATGTATAAGTAACAGTGCTTTGATCCAGGAAGGATTAAGGGCACTTTTTTATTAAATTCCTTATTGAACAAACGGGCCCGTTTAGCTCAAAAAGGAGTAATTAAAAATTTGAGATTTTCAAGTAATGTACTATGATGAATTTAATTCAATTATTTTAGGCGAGTAATGGATGGGACAGTGACCCATACACTTACACTATCTACTGACCATTTTAACTAAGGAGTGGTAGAAATGGCACGTGTTTTATTTATTAATGGTGGATCAGAAGGACATATCAATCCAACTATTGGAGTGGTGCAAGAGCTTATTTCGCGTGGAGAAGAGGTAGTTTACTTTGCCATTGAAGATTATCGAGAGCGTATTGAGAAGACCGGAGCTACTGTACGAACATTTGATGGCCAAAAATTCATAGAAGCCTTTATCTCAGGTGGAAGAAATTATTTACTCGAAAGAATCAACGGTCTGTTGCGAACGGCAGATATCGTGATTCCTAGTGTTCTGGAGCAAATCGAAGGAGAGCATTTCGATTATATCATCCACGATTCCATGTTTGGTTGTGGATATTTACTTGCACAAATACTTAAACTTCCGTCAATTAATTCTTGTACTTCATTTGCCCAGTCAAAAACATCATTCGATAAAATGTTGGAACAGCTTTCTAAAACAATTCCTACAGAAATAGTTAATGAATTTCAAAGCCTGAGGGAAAAGGTAAAGGAAAAATTTCATGTAGAGATCCCTTCTCCTTACGAGGTTTTTTGTAATCCTGCACCACTTACAATAGTTTATACAACTAGGCTGTTTCAACCTTTCAGTGAGGCATTTGACCAAACATACAAATTTGTAGGTCCATCCATTTCTTCACGATCAACACAAGAAAAATTGGACCATACGGTATTCAAGGGGAAAAGCCCAATTTACATATCACTGGGTACTGTTTTTAACCAAGCAATTGATTTGTATAAGCTTTGTTTTAGGGCATTAGGGAATACTGATCATACCGTTGTCATGTCTATTGGGGAAAAAGCTCAAATATCTGATTTGGGGGAGATTCCTAAAAACTTCTATGTAAAACATTATGTTCCACAAACTGAGGTGCTGAAATACACTAAATTATTTATCACACATGGAGGAATGAACAGTACCCACGAAGGTCTCTATTACGGTGTTCCGCTAATTGTAATCCCACAAAGCGCGGATCAACCGATGATAGCCGGACAAGTTACCAATATTGGAGCCGGTATTACATTACAAATGCAAAGCTTAACTGCAAATCAACTACGTGAAGCAGTAGATCATGTGTTAAACCATCCATCCTTCCATAAAGCTGTTGCAAATATTAGGGAATCCTTTCAAAAATCGGGGGGCTATCACCAAGCTGTTGATGAGATTTTCGAATTTAAAAGTCAATATGATATCTAAATATAAAAAGCTGCCATTTTTGGTGGTTTTTTTAGCGTTCCGGCAATTCCTTTTTTAATTTAGTGTTGGAAAAGGAAAGGTCGCAGAAGTATTTGTTAGGACCGTGCAGCGCTGGATTTAAGGAAAAAACACAAGCCAGAAAATAACGCTATTGATATGGCATTTTCCATGGGTATTGAACTTTTAACGGAAGAACAATACCGAGAGCAACAGAAACTTGATAATTTCGATATGGAAACATCGAGCTGGATGCAAACACCTTCTAATATTAGAAAACTTGGCGGGGACATCTTTTTGTGATTGTCGCTACGACACTGACTTTGTTTACCACAATGGAGCAGTAACCTACTATGCTTCAAAGGGGTTCGTGGCTCGCTAATTTTGTAAGCAAGAAGATTCATAATGTTGTGGCTTATATTAGTGGACAAGTTCCTAGAATAAATGGTGAAGTTCCTTATACAGGTAAAGTGTGCAGAGATGTTACAGTCGAGCAGGCTCAGGAACTTGCTGAGTTCTGTGTGTTAAAAGGGCTTAGCAGTTTAAAAGCAGCTATAAGTAATAAAGCTATTCATGCGATTGAAAATGGTGCGAAGTTTGTAACAGCTATTGTCCTTGTGACTGAAGATGAAATTCGTCAGTCCCCTATCCTTCACACTATTTAGTCGACTCGTTTATATAATTACACTTGACATTCTTTTTCAACGAACGGGTGTAAG
Source organism: Bacillus sp. FJAT-27251 (assembly GCF_001273925.1). Lineage (GTDB taxonomy): Bacteria > Bacillota > Bacilli > Bacillales > Cytobacillaceae > Mesobacillus_B. The sequence continues at coordinate 2,673,822 of NZ_LIGG01000001.1, forward strand.
AGTTGATGATCAGGGTCGTAATTGGGCGCTTCTCTTATTTAGCTAAAGGGGCAGTTTTGTTGAATTAATAACCCAATTTCTGAATATGACAATAAAGAGAAATTCATTAGAGTGGGAGTGTTTACTTTGAGGGTATTGGTTACTGGTTCAACAGGACAACTAGGGTCAACTTTAGTTAAGCAACTAAAAGGTTCTGATTATAAAGTTAAAATAACTTCTAGAAGAAAACCTAAAGGATTAGGACATTTCGAGTGGGTTTATAGCGATTTATCGTCTGGTGAAGGATTAGAAGTAGCAGTAAAAGATGTAGATGTAATTATACACGCAGCAACAAGTCCAATTAAAAATTCAAAAATGGTCGAGGTTTTAGCTTTTAAGGAGTTTTTAGGTAAAATGAAACACATAAAACATTTTATTTATCCGTCAATTGTTGGGATAGATGAAATACCATTTAAATATTATAAACACAAATATGAAGCGGAAGAGTTGTTAAATAATTGTTCTATCCCTCACACAATTGTACGTGCCACTCAGTTCCACAATTTTGTCGAAAATTTATTTATATCAAAACCACTCTTTAAAAGATATATTGTCCCTGGAAACTTTAAATTTCAAAGTGTTGATGTTAGTGAATTTGCCAGTCATCTAATAGGTTTAGTGGAAAAAGATCCACAAGGAAGAGCGGATGATTTTGGTGGACCAGATATTATGACATTAAAAGAAATGGCTGAACTGAAAATCAAAAAAAATAAGGAATCAAATAAAGTTTTAAGCATTTCTTTTCCAGGAAAACTGTACAAATCTATCTCCGAGGGGAAAAATACAAATTCATTTCGAAAAATGGGGAAAATCAGTTTCGGGGAATATCTAAGTAATAAGATCGAATGAGGTATTCAGGCTACTAAGTGTGCCTTCTTTATTTCCTAAAAAAGATGGTGAAGATTTATGCTTAAACTAATGGGTGCGTTGATCCAGGAAGGATTAACCGCCTTTTTTGTTTCATTCCTTATTGAACAAACGGGGCAGTTTAGTTTAAGTGTGATAATTCAATTCGCATTGTTTATTATTGTTAGAGATCGCTTGGTAATAAGATATTAGTTAGTATAACGGTTGTATATATTTCACTTAAACTAAACCATTTCAGTGTGAACAATGTGGAGGAAAAATGGTCCCTGAATATTATAAAGGGATTTACGGGTAGGATTATTGACTACAGGATTTCCAATAATTATGGTAGAAGAAAAAAATCCGGGCGTATTTTGTACGGTTTTTCTTATATTATTGTAAGATATTTGAGTTTATCGCGTCTTATATGTAAGGAGGTGAGATGGTGACGCAGCTTGAGGATATTTATAATACATACTTTAAAGATGTATTTTTATATGTGTATAGTTTGTCTGGCGATAAGCATATTGCTGAAGATATCACTTCGGAAACTTTTATGAAGGCATTAACATCGCTAGACAGTTTCAGAGGGGATAGTGATATCCGTGTTTGGTTATGCCAAATTGCCAAAAACAATTATTACTCTTACTTGCGTAAGAAAAAAAGATTTGTAGATTTGGAGTCACTTCCGGAATCAGCTAGTGAAGACAATGTAGAACAAGAAATAACCACTTCGGAAGCGTCTATGAAGGTACATGAAATTATCCAGAATTTAAAAGAGCCATATAAAAAGGTCTTTACGCTCCGTGTATTCGGAGAACTGTCATTTAAGCAGATTGGCAAAATGTATGCAAAAAGTGATAACTGGGCTTGTGTTATTTATCACCGTGCTAGAGAAAAGATTAAATCGCGATTGGGGGATTATCGATGAAAATTAGCTGTAATATGATTAGGGATATGCTGCCGTTATATGTCGAGAATATGGCAAGTCAAGATACTAGAGATATCGTTGAAGAACATATAGCTTCTTGTGAAAACTGCAAAAAACGACTTGAAGAAATGAGGACGTTTGAAGAACCGCCAATAGATACCGATATAGCTCCCTTAAGAAACCTACAAAATACATTGCGAAGGGAAAAGCTGCAAACGATTATTCTTTCAGTCATGGTAACATTGGTTTTTGCAGTGGTTACAATGGCTTATCTGACAGAGCCAGCATACATTTCTTATAATGAAAATGCGGTTTCGATCATTGAAAAGGATGACGGAACTGTACTTTTGAATTTTAGTGAAGAAGTCTCCGGATTCCATGTAGAACAATATCCAGCAGCAGACAATTCAGGTTATGTCTATGATATAACTACATGGGAAACGATTTGGCACCAGAAAATAAGCAAAAACAACCTGGAAAATACTGTATTAAACCCGAATGGAGAAACGGTCGCTTCAATCTATTATTACAATACCGATGGAAGTGAGAATTTTTTAATTTATGGAGATCCAATAACGGATGGTTCTGTCATTACGTTACCTCGGCTAGTTTTAAGCTACTATGTGATGTTTGCTATAGGATTTTTACTTATTTGTGGAATTGGATTGGCCATATTCCGTAAGAATGAAAAAATAAGAAATGGACTAGAAAAAATGATTCTATTGCCAATCTCCTACCTGTTTGCTCACTTAACTATAAAAGGTCTTCACTCTACAACTTACCTTGCTAGACGAGACTTTTATGCAATATTACTAGTCACAATTTCTTTATATTTTGCGTTGTTAGCTGGAAGGAACATATTAAAAAAAATATCAATCAAGAAGCCGAAAAGCACTTTATAATAGTTGTTGCTTTCACCGGTTTATAATAGACTCACCAATCAGCGGTTTTTTTCTTAATTTCAGTTCTATTTTACTTGATTCGGAAAGGCTTCCTGATGGATTCAGATTTCTAAAACATGGACAAAATTGGTTGAAAACCCAAATTCTACTGTCCAGGGGCAAGTTGCAGAAGATGGACTCATTATTTCTGATTAATGAGTCCATCTAATAATCTAATTGACGTAAATACAATAAGATTTCATTTTCATTTAGTTTTTTAAACTTATACTTACGAACTTGGCTTTCAATTTTCTTTTTGTCATCATCTTTACTACTGAATAAATCTACTAAGTGCAAAAATAATTCTGTCCACACAGTTAATAATCCACCTGACCAGACTGCCCCTAATTCCCAACCTAATGTTTCTGTATCAGAAAGTTGTGACTTCGCTAATTCATCCATTTCTTTTTTGTATTCGCCTTTGATTAGAATATATTCTTCCTTATTTCTAAAGGCTAATAGTAAATCTTCAGCATTATAAACTTCAAAATAAGCATTTTCCTTCTCTAATTGTATTAATTCATCTAGAACAGTTCCTTCACTTTTCTCTACTGTTTTCGCAATAGCTTGAATTGTTTTGACTGAATAATGATTGACACTTTTTTTATTAACACTTGAGAGCAATTGCTGACTGATTCCAGTTTCTTTAAATACATCGTATCGTTTTTTCCCGTTCTTTTGCAGATAAATATCTAATAGACTCATTTTTAAATTCTCCTTTTCCTATAATAAATTATTTTTTACTAAAAAAATTTTTACTTAATTATATTTTATTATATGTGTAAAAAAATGTAAGTTGTTATTTTATTTAATAATCAATGAAATTTATTTTTTCGTTGTATCACGTAAGTTTGTGAAAGTTGCGCTTAAACTAACGGGTGCGTTGATCTAGGAAGGATTAACCCCCTTTTTTGTTGAATTCCTTATTGAACAAACGGGGCGGGTTTGTTGAACCAAGGATCTTTCCTGTTTTTAAGCGAATTAGAATGTTACACAAACCTTACACTAATACAGGTATTGAAAATAACAGGAACATAGGAGGTATGAGATATGAAAATCAGTAGAATAGATCATGTGAGTATAAACGTAAATGATCTTTCAGAGGCTAAAGCGTTTTTTCTTGATTTAGGACTTGAAGTGCAAGCTGAATGGGAATTGGATGGAGAGCAGTTGGAAAGAATAGTCGGGCTTAATGATGTTAAAACGGCATGTGTAGCATTGGGGATGCCAGATGGTCAGGCATGGATAGAGCTAGTCAAATTTTATACACCATCAGATGAAAAAGATATTCAGCAACCTTTTGCAAATACGCTGGGTATCCGACATATTTGTTTTGCTGTTGAAGATATTGAAGCTATTGTTGCAAAATTGAAAAAGAGGGGCACGGAAATCTTTAGTGAGATACAGCAATATGAAGAAAGTTATAAGCTATGCTACGTTCGTGGTCCAGAGGGGATTATTTTAGAGTTGGCGGAGAAAATCAGATAATTATTGAATGGTACTTTAAATAATTTAAATTTTCACCTTTAAACATTTCTTCCTAAACAATAGGGTGCGTTCAATAAGGATTAACCGCCTTTTTGTTGGATTCCTTGCATTAAACAAACGGGACAGTTAGCGGAATAATTTTAAAAATATCACAGGGAAGGCATGGGCTTTTAAATAAAGAATTTTGGAGAAATGAAGTTCAAAAATGTAATTTTCATTAAGTTGGAGGTAAGATTAGATGAATATAAAATTTGATCAAAACAACGTCGTTATTAAACTCTGTATGAGTGGGATGAACATGGAAGATGGCGGAAATGTTGAAGGTGCAACCACGATGTTTCATCAAGCATGGCACAAAGCAAAAGACGACTATGAAAGGTTTATTGCAGCTTATCATTTGGCTCGTAAACAAAAGAGTATTACAGACAAATTGAAATGGATGGAAACCTCTTTACAGTGTGCACTAAATATAAATGATGATAATGTTAAGAGTGCATACTCAACGTTATATTTAAACATTGCCAAATGCTATGAAGAGTTGTGTGATTCTGATAATGCAAAAAGAAATTATGAATTGTCAAACTCATATCGCGGTGCACCTTCTGATGAGGGACCATTTTATCATGGGACAAAGGCAGATTTACAGGTTGGTGATTTGCTGACAGCGGGTGGAAATTCAAATTACAAACCTGGGCTTAAAATGAACCACATTTATTTCACAGCTAATGCCAATGGTGCAGGACTTGCAGCAGCATTAGCAAAAGGAGAAGGAAGAGAACGCGTCTATAAAATAGAACCAACAGGTGAATTTGAAAACGACCCAAATGTTACTGACAAAAAGTTCCCGGGTAATTTAACACGATCTTATCGTTCTCAAGAACCTTTAAGAATTATTGGTGAAGAAACTGAGTGGGCGAAACTGACAACTACGGAGCGAAGTGAATGGCGCAAAAATTTAGCCAAAAACAAGGGCGAAATTATTAACTGAACATATTTCAAATGGAATAAAATAGTTACTCTGTTTGCAATTACCAACATTCCGCAATCGGGTGTGTTTCTGAAATAACAGGAACGCTTTTTCCTTACTCAAGTAAAGGGGCAGGTTAGTTTAATTTATGGTTACACTAATAAATATCATTTAAATTAACATAAATTAAACAGGATATATAATGTAACTTAACAAGTCTGTGTGGATAATTTACAAGACAGGCAACCCATAACCAGATAGGATGATTTCAATGAATAATTACCTAAAAGAGATGGCTGTATCATTTTTGAAACTCGTTGCGTCGGGGAAAGTGCGCGAAGCTTACCACAGGTACATTGATCCGAACTTCCGTCATCATAATCCCTTTTTTCGTGGAAATGCTGACTCCCTTATGCTTGCAATGGAAGAGAGCACAACCAAGAATCCTCACAAAGTCTTTGAGGTAAAGCGAGTCATTGGAGAGGGCGATATTGTGGCGGTTCACTCCCATGTAAAGCAAAATCAAGATGATATTGGGGGAGCTGTGGTGCATATCTTCCGCTTTCATAATGATCTCATTGTCGAATTTTGGGATGTAGGTCAGCCGATACCCGAGAATTCTCCCAACGAGAATGGAGTGTTCTGATTTGGGATTTAGTTGTTATGCGTGAACAAAGGGTTGCTGCGGTATCCCTTTGCTTATTTTGAAAGAAAGAAGAAGTACCTAAGTTAAAGGGGGCTTAGGAATGGTCGCTGCTGCGACCATTTTTCTTATCCGACTAACGGGGCAGGATAGTTAAAAAAGGGGTAGCGTCAGGAAAACACAGATTTACGCCGATAAGTAATTCTGAATTTAGGAGCTGTTGTACTTGCAGTTCCTTCTAAGAAGTAAGATAGTATTAATCGAATAAGTAGTATTATAAGCCCTCTAACCTACATACAACATTCTGGAACAATCCGATAAGAGGTTGTTCCTTTTTCCATTTATACCTTAGATTATAGAAGGTCCTAAAAATCCAATATTTTTTCAAACCAGATGAAGGTTAGCTACGTCTATTATATGTGAGAGGGTGATAACAAGATGAATGGACTAAAACAACTGGCGGTGACAGATGAAAGTATGTTGCTTGAGAGAGAGGAAATAATTGATCAATTAATGCAAGAATATAGCGATGATATCCTGCATCTCGTATATACATATGTTAAAAATCGAACGACAGCAGAAGATTTAACGCAGGAGATATTTTTAAAATGTTATGAAAAGTTAAATCAGTTTAATCAGCAGGCAACACTAAAAACATGGGTATATCGTATTGCTAGTAATCATTGTAAGGACTACTTAAGAAGCTGGCATTATCGCAAAATAACGCTTAGCGATAAAATTTTGGATTATATACCTTCGAACTCAAAACAGGTTGAAGAAGAGATTATCGCGAATAGTGAAGAAAACATCTTAACAAATGCTGTCATGAATTTACCTCTAAAGTACAGAGAAGTAGTATTTCTGCATTATTATGAAGAACTATCTTTAGCCGAAATAAGTAAGATCACGACAGTAAATATAAATACAATAAAAACTAGATTAAAGCGTGCGAAAGAATTATTAAAAGACAAGATAATCCAGGAGGTTTAGGAGATGAATGATCCATTTACTAACCTGAAGAGTTCGATGAAAAAATCAATTTTCCAGGACTTTTCTTTTTCCAATGAAAGAAAAAATGCGGTGAAAGAATCCATTCGTATGAGACAATCTCAATCACAATTTCATTCTTGGAAGATAGAAACCATCATAGCTATATTAGAATCGGTTCAGCATGAATCAAAGGATGGCTACAATATTTCTACCCAACTTTTTCAAAAAAATGAACGTACTTTCCAAAAAAATGAAGGGCAGCTTTATTCACTTCTACATCTACTAGAAAATAAAGAAATTCTTACTTCAAAATGGATAAACAAAAAGAAATATTACTCCTTAAATTCCAAAGGGAAAAAATACTTAGCTACCTATAAACAAGATAAATCAAAACTAGAGTTATCCCTTAAACACTTACTAGAGGAGGCGTCCTTATGAGTTCTCCCAAATTTGAAGAATTTTTAAGTAAAGTAACGTCCAAAGTGAAATCTAAGGAAGCCCACAATATGATAAAAAAAGAGCTTATTCAACATCTGCAAGAGTTAAGTCAATCTTACAAAAAGAGAGGGTTTTCTAAAGAGGATGCAGAGGAAAAGGCGATTCAAGAAATGGGAAATCCATTTACCATTGGGGAGAGATTAAATCCCCTGCATAAGCCGAAAATGGATTGGGTTCTAATGGTTTTATTTGTTCTTTTTGCTGGTATTAGTTTCCTCCCGTTAGTTGATGGGATTCCTGAATTTTCCCTATCAGGTACCTATTTTATGGGGAGACAGGCTATTTGGTACACCCTGGCTATTCTTGTAATCATTGGATTACTTTTCTTTGATTACCAAAAATTAAAGAACGGATGGATCTACTTTTATGCGATAGGCCTATTGATCCATATATATCTTCATCTTTTTGGAATTATGGCCAACGGAGCAAAGAAGTGGGTTTCCCTCCCAGGCCTGACGGTGGATGGAACCATGATGAGCTTATTTTTCTTTTTTCTTGCTTGGGCTGGTATTTTTAACAAAATAAATGAGTTTCGTAGTTGGGAAAAACAAGGTTTACTTTTTGTTTTATTTTGGATTCCCATCTCGCTCTACATGATGGTGCCAGACTTTATGGTTAGTATTATTTACTTCTTCTGCATACTTGGGATGTTTGCTTTCGCTCGAATCCATAAGAAATTAGCTGTAACTCTGACCCTAACAAATCTATTGGCTGGTATTATTTTCATTATTATGTTCTACATGACCTCACGTCAAAGTTATTTGTTAACTAGATTATCTGCTTTTATAAACCCTACTGCCGATTCAAATGGAGCAGGATATATGTATAAGGCGGTTAGGAATGTCCTATCAGAAGCGGGATGGTTCGGTAATGGACTTTCCAACGATTTGAATTTTCAATTGTTACCAGAAGCACATACAGATTTTGCTTTTCCCTTCCTCGTCTATTCTCTTGGTTGGGCTTTCGGATTCGTTCTATGTTTGATCCTACTGATATTTATTTCAAGGATCTCAAAAAATGCGTTTAAAACAAAGGACCTCTATGGGAGATTGATCGTAATAGGCGGTGCTACATTGTTTGCGGTTCCTACTACCTGGAACATCTTGATGAGCTTTGGAGTCGTGCCTATAATGGGGATCTCTCTGCCTTTTATTAGTTATGGAGGCAGTGCGATACTCTTTTACGCTGCTGTTTTAGGACTCATTTTAAATGTTTATCGAAGAAAAGATCTTGTAGAACCCACGATTGCAGATAAAATTAAAAGTTAAAGTCGAACATGTAATTGCTCATAAAAAGGGCGACAGCTAAAGTAATAGTTGTCGCCCTTCCCTTATTGAACTAACGGGTGCGTTGATCCAGGCAGGATTAGCCGCCTTTTTTGTGGAATTCTTTATTGAACAAAAGGGGCAGGTTTATTCAATAATTATTGCTTTTTTATAGTAGCAATATTATTATGTCTATATACATAGGATTTCTATATACCTAAAATAACTAAGTATAAAAGGTTAAATTTATTTAATCTGTAATTGAAAATGGGGGAGAGTTATGAAAGGATTAGCTTGAGTTTTGGTGCTTTTTTATTTACTCATTACCGTTTTTTGGATAAAGGTATAGAGGGGATGGTTTAGATGCAAAATACATTACGAGTTGGAATTGGTCTACAAGTATTATTCTTTATCTTATTCTTCGGGGCTATTTTGCCAAGAATGAATAATTTATTTGGTGCAATTGTTTGTTTTATAATAAGTTTATTAAGTTTATTCATTGGTATTAAATTGTTAAAACAGCAATTCAAGCCTGTTTTATCAAAGATTGTTATAGCTATTGCGATTTTTATTTTTGCATTTACACTTTTTGCGTATTTCACAACAGAAGGTGGACTCCCACCTTTGATACTGCAATAAATATTGTAACTAACGGGTGCGTTGAGCCAGCAGGATTAACGCTCTTTTTTGTTGAATCCCTTATTGAACAAACGGGGCAGGATAGTTTAAGTGTATTTCTTCACAATGTAAGTCCCCAATTTTCTAAAAATGGAAAATTAGGGCTTATTCTACACTAAACAAATATCCAATTCAATTATTAACTAAAAATAAACTTTTAAGTAATTGTTACGTAATGATTTATACTTAGAGTATAAAGTAAGATATGAATAATGTTGCAAAAGAATAGGGCGGGTTAGTGTAAGAAAGAAACATTTTTGATGGTAAATAGTATTTAAAAAGTGGGGAGTGATACAAATGCGTAAACAGCCAGGTAAAATTAAGTTTGTTCTAACATTCGGACTCATATCTTTTATTCCATTAGTGATTAACTATTATGTATTTAAACTTTTGGTGATTACTTTTTTTCTCAAATCATTTAGTTGGAGCTACTCATTGATTGAACTATTATTCGTTTCAATTGCTTGTATGTTATTTGGGTCGTTATTCTGTATGTATGTGCAAAGTAAAAGAAAAATCAATGTAAACGATTAAGACAGAATTTAACTATTGGGTGCATTACTGGAACAACGGTAATGCTTTTTCCTTATTCAAGTAACGGGGCAGTTTAGTGTAATAAGAAACCAAAAGAAAAATGACCTAAGATTGTGTTATTAGGTCATTTTTCTTTCCAATTTATTATGTTACCTTTTTTAATTTGTTCTTTTTCTAATTTCCATATTCCATCCGTTCTTTTAATTGTTCTTACAACATTAGAACCATCTGGGGTTTTATAAAAAAAGTACCCTTCATTTCCATTTACGAATAACCACTTTGCTCCAAGAACAGTATTATCTTTTTCCCAACATATATCAATTAGGCTTTCAACCTCGAAATTCATACTTCCTTCTTGTAATAAATTTGGTAGTACAGTGGTAGCTTCAACTTTAGTATAACCATCCAAATTGATTTGAGAGTAATTGGTTAATATGTCTTGTAAAACTTCTTCTTTATACAATCTAAATTTATCTTCATAACCTTCATCGTCTTTATTAACAATAATTTCGTCAATACTCTGTTCATTTACTGCCTTTGTTTCTTCGGCAAAAACAGATGATTTTGGATTGCCTCCAAAATTTATAATTATGAACGATAATACAATCACAGAAGTTATGACTAAATAAAAAAGATTACTTTTTTTCATATTCTCCACCTCCTTTGTTAAATTGTATGTCTTGTACTAAATGATTAACACTAAAAGATGTGTGGTAGGTTAACTCTTTTTTGTTGAATTCCTTATTAAACAATCGAAGGCAGTTTAATGAAAGAAAAAAACGAATAATGTTTATTTGACAAATTTAGTGAACTAAAAGGTCATACTAAGGTAAAAAAAGGTGTGACATTTGTGAAACAAACATTATTTCTTATCACATTAATTTCGTTACCATTACTTTTGGGATTAGTTAAAGAGAAACAAGAAGAGTGTCTTCCTTGTAAAGATTGCTACGATATAGCTTGGGATGATGGATATGGACTGGGATTGGCAACAGGCGAAATACGTGAAAGATATAGTATCGTTCGAACCCTTATAAAGATGGGGAAAACAGACAATGAAATCGTTCAAATGGCAACAACCAACTATGTTGAGCTAAAGGACATAAAGAATCAGCTTAAAGAGTATTATGGTTTTTTTGAATTTGAAGTAACGAGGTATGAACTTATCAGGACTCTTTTAAAAGAAGGCAAAACAGATGAAGAAATTGTCCAAAAAGCACATACAAGTTTTTATGAATTGGAGCAGGTTAAAAAACGACTTAAACAGTATAATGGAAAATTTAAATGGGAAGTGCAGTAAATAAAGAACTTATTATAAGCGAAAGCAATAAGTCCTGGTGAATGAAACGAACATATTGTGAAAAAATGTACTTAAACATACGGGTGCTTTAGTAGAATAAGAAAAAAACCATTCATCAAAAGAATTGCGTTTTCAGTTGCTAAGTTGAAGGTTTCAAATTTCGTTTGGATGAATAATACTTTGCACCTGGTAAACTTATGTGGCACATTTGAACTTTTGACGAATTTGGTAGTATTTAAAGCTTGGCTTTTGCATGCATTTGGTAGCAAAAGCCAAGCCCTAGAGTGATAACCAATGGGAAAAGAAAATTGATCTTGGCCGTCTTAAATCATTGCATTCCCTTACATATCTTAAGGCTAATCGTCTATTACAGCTTTTCCTTGTTCACGCAACTTTTTTAGGGATGAACGCATGTGCTTTATTTCATCATCGGAATGTCTCTCCCAAGAACTTAATTCTGCGACTATTTTCAAAGGGGATTTAGACCTATAAGAACGTGTTGGGTTTCCAGGGAATCTTTTGTCAGTTAGATTTGGATCATTTTCAAAATCACCTAATGGTTCTACAACAAAGATTCTTTCTTTTGATGTCTGTGCTGCTAATTCAGCACCCCATTTAGCAGCATCCAATGTGGCAGTAAAGTAGATATAGTTCGATTTTTTATCTTGGTAATTTGATAAGTGTTGCGGCTCCAATAAATCTCCAATTTTCAATTCTGCCTTTGTACCATGAAAAAAAGGACCATTATCCAGGACGTCTTTTTTGTCATTCATATTAGTACACCCCTCCATTTTTTGATTTGTGTATTACAGTATAGTATTGGAATGGCTAAAAGAGTAGTCTATAAATGATTTGCAAATCGTTGTATAATGAAAGTAGAGGCAATGGTCGATCCAGAACCGATATTTTACGACAAAGTAAAGAATCCGTTTTGAACTTATCAAAATGGATTCTTTTTTATGATATTTTTTAGCGTGTTTTGAAAAACGAATTAAGGGGATTGCTCCTTTCTCATCAATTTCTCATCTTTCACTCCCTTTATTCTCATTTCCCGAGGATATAGTAAAGATAAGAAATGAGATTGAAAATGATGAGGAGGAAATTAAAATGAAAAGAAACTTGTTAATCGGTACTTTAGGAGCTGCGCTTGTGTTTGGAGGTACATTTGCTGTAAGTGCTGCAAAGAAGGATGATGGGAATGAGGTCGACAATGCAGTAAAGAACGGAAAAACAATCCTAAGCACAAATGAAGTGGAAAAAATAGCCCTTCAAGAAGTGAATTGGGCCATCGAAGAGATCGAACTGGAGAAAGAGGCAGATAAAGTCATCTATGAAGTAGAGGTTGAAGAAAATGATATCGACTATAAGTTGGATATTGATGCTTATACTGGTGAAATCTATTCCATTGACCGCGATGAGGATGACGATGATGACAATCGACCAAACGGTGGGCAGGAGCAGCCAGGTATCCTTTCCCAGGCTGAGGCCACTGCGATTGCTGAAAAGACAGTGAACGGGAAAATGACAGAGATTAAAAAGGATGAGGATGACGGTATTATTAAATTTGAAGTAGAACTGAAAACAGACCGCGGAGAAGCAGAAGTTGACATTGATGCAGCAACTGGAAAAGTCCTTGACGTCGAGTATGATGACTAAAAAAGAATTTTAAAAAGGACCGTCCCCATGCTTAGAGCATGGGGACGGTCCTGCTGCTTCATTAAGCAATATATTCTTCTCTTTCGATGTCGTTTGCTTCTTCTTTAATATAGTATTTTCCTTTTGTGGCGATTGCCAAAATAACGGTCAGAATCGATGCCAGGATTGCAGCAAAGAAGGCTGCTGTGCTTTGCAGGAAGGTTCCCATAAATCCTAAGGCGGCAATCGTTCCGAGGATGCATGAAATCACCAGGGACCAGACACCGACTGGATTCCATTTATGCAGATACTCCTGCCTTGCTTCATAATAGCAGGGGCCTATCTTCAAGAGTCTTTTGACGAAAACAGCGTCTGTCACTAAGATGGCTGCCCAAGATAATAAGAATACCCCTTGGAAAACCAGAGCTGTTTCAAGGTGATTGACAATGCCTCCAAGCATCAGGATGATGGCGGATACTCCTGTGACAACCACCCAAACACGTCTGCCTGGTTTAAAGTTGAATATATTCTCGAAAAAGTTCGAAAGGGACAATGAACCGCTATAGATGTTTGTAACATTAATGCGTACTTGCGTAATCATCGTAAATAAAGCTCCCCACATGCCGAGTAGCATGACCATGTAGACTCCGGGATTTGGCTCTCCGAGACGGACACCGAACCAAATTCCAAGACCACCCATGACGCCAAAGCAAAAAATTTGCGGGATAAATCCAATGGCGAATATGCCAATCTTCATGTCTTTGGGCTTTAAGAAACGAGCATAATCGGAAGCAAGCAGAGGGGTTAAACCCATGATTCCATGCTGCATTCCAATACAAAGCAATAAGGCGGTTCCTCCAACCTGGACGTTTTCCGGCATATACGTCCAAAACGTTCCGTTATAAACGGAAGGAGTGAGGGCAGCCATAACAATTGCCGCAATTAAAAAAATGCCGAACAGAGGCAGTGACCATTTTTGCAATTTATCCAATTGCTTGATTCCAAACCAATTTAATGGAATGACAATGGTTCCGAAGAATAGAATTAAAGCCCATTCGGGGATAACGGGAAGGAATTCATGTACAGCTGCGACCAGGATCATTCCTTCTAGTGCACAGTACATAATAAAATTTGTAGCGTAAATAACGGAGGTCAATGATGCACCTATGTAGCCGAATCCGCCGCCTCGAGACATTAGGTTCACGTTCATTCCGGATTTTGCCGACAGATAGGCAATGAAGGTTCCGAGAATCCCGGCTACAACGATGGCATAAACAGCTGAAATAATGGCATTGATGGCACCAAATTGAAGGGCCATCACACTTCCCATCTGAAAATAGAAAATAGCGGTGGCAATTCCAAATGTGATGTTGGTAATACTTAACCAACCCATGTTTCTTTTGGCAAGAGGTACTCGGTCCAATGAGTAATCATCGCTCAACTCTTCGTTGAGATTGTTACCTTTAACGGTATCAGATCTCAATAGTATCAACTCCTTTTGTGATAAGTTTCACAAGGATATCGCTTGGTTTTTGTGTTTTATCTCACAAAGATATCGCTTGCAAGTTGACTAAATTGACCGTCAACCAGATATAAGCATAACAATAATCACAAACTGTATTCAAACACGATAATTCGACGTCATTTGTCATATAACACCTCTAAAGCGCCTTTTTCCTACAATAACTGCGTTTTTCTCCTAAATGCTCCATATCCGAATGAGAATGGACCTGTTACTAGAAAATATACGGCATTTAATCTATTACAGATTCATTATTGTTCATGTACAAAGGTTCACTGGAGGAAAACTTAACAAAGGGGGATTTCCGGTCAATACGGTTCCATTCAGGATTCTTTATAGGCTACTGCCTTCCTGCTCCCAACCAGATACAGCAGCAAAATAACAATCATAAATCCTGCAGAGTAACTGAAGGTCATTCCATACCCAACCTTGTTTGCCAGGAATCCAAGTCCGACGGATCCAATGGCCATGCCGGAATCCATAAAAATGAGCAGCATGGAATTGGCTGTAGCTTTTTTCTCGGGTGGGACAAGCGTCAATGCCCACGCTTGGATCGTTGGCTGGAGGATGGCAAAGGCGATTCCGAATAACACCCCTGAAATCAAAACCATCCCCATACTCGTAGAGAAGCCTAATAAGACCAAACCTCCGGCTCCTGAAATAGCTGCTGTAATCATAAGCATTCTATGACCGAAACGATCGAAAATCTTACCAGAGAAAGATCGAATTACTACCATTGCGATTCCTTGTGCGATAAAAAACTGTGAGATTCTTCCGCCAACATTGATTTCTTTGCCAAATGTCCCCATAAAATTCACCGTTCCGGCAATGGCCATATAAGTCAGCGCTACCAATATGCTGGGAAGAAGGACACGTTTATCGAACATGTACTTATAAAAGGGTTCCTTTTTTGTCGGCTCTGGATTTTCCTTTTCTTTTTTAACCGTATTTTTTGTGAAAAAGCTGCACAAAAAGGCAAAAAACATAAGAGCCATGGTTAACAGCATCAACGACCGGAATGAATACTTCGCCAGATAGGCAATGGCGATTAGCGGCCCAAGTGTCGTCCCAACGCTTGTAGACATGGCGAAATATACAATGCCCTCGCCTAACCGGGATTTGGGGACAATATTGCTTGAAATCGTGAACAGCAAATTCGTCAGCATACAAAACCCAATGCCTTGCAGGGCTCTAATCAATATCAAAAATCCGATGGAGTCATTTACAAAAGTAAGGCCGATTGTACCCAAAAAATAAAGGATCGAAATAATCAGGAGCAATTTCATATTCACTTTTTGGATAATTACACTTGCAAAAAAGCGCGTGATTAGTGAGGCTAGCATGAGGGTCGTGGTCATCGTTCCTGCAATGGCAGGATTATCAGTAATGGTAGAGACGAAAATTGGGAAACCCGCTGTAATCATATAAAAAGAAGAGAATATGACTAAAGCCAATAATATAATGACGACATATTGGTTTGTCCATAATTTTACTTTCCCCATGGCACTTAAAACCGCCTTTCAATGTTATTTCTAAAAGCAGTGGTTATTGTATGCTGTGCAAAGCAGGACAGATTTATTCTTTCCTTGTTTTTGTAAAATATTTCGAGGGGTTTTTAGCGCGACCAGGCATCTGCGTTCTTTTTAAAAGAAAAAGGCCGAAACGTTTGGATGATCCTAACGTTTCGGCCTATGCAAACACACTGAAAAGCTGATTTAATGAATATTGCGCTTCCTGAAACTCCCGCCCTTCACTTCGGCAACTTCATACACAGTCACGAAGGCGGCTTCGTCGATTTCATTAATGATTTCTTTTATTTTCGTTTCTTCCAAGCGGTTAATAATACAGGTGATTTCCTTGAATTTTTGATTGGAATATCCACCGTACACTTCATTATAGGTCGCGCTTCGGCCCAGGCGGTCACGGATGGTCTCAACCATTAATTCGGGCTGAGTGGTGATGATTTTGAACGTTTTGGCCCCGCTTAAACCTTCTTCCACGATCGTAATCACCTTAGAAGCGATATAGTAGGCGATGGCTGAAAGCAAGGCTCCTTTTAGACCAAATACAGTCGAAACAAAGATAAAGACAAAGATGTTTAAGATAAGGATTAAATCACTTGTCCCAAACGGCAGCTTTCGCGAAAGCAGCACCGCCAGCATGTCGATTCCATCCAAGGCGCCGCCATTCCTCAGTGCCAATCCCATTCCAAACCCAAGAATGATGCCTCCAACCACGGTAATCAACAACGTATCTCCTACGATAATTGTAGGAATATGGTGCATGAGGAAGGTGCTGATCGCCAGTGACGCGATTCCAAGTATTGAATAAATCGCAAAGCTTTTTCCAATCTGCTTATATCCCAACCAGATAAACGGAAGGTTAAGCAGGGCAATAAGGGTGCCTAACGGTATGCCTAAAAGCTGTGAACCTACGATGCTAAGACCTGTTACGCCTCCATCAGACACGCTGTTTGGAATCAATACCGCTTCCAGTCCATAGGCCGCGATAAATCCGCCAATCATGACAATTAGTCCCCGAAAAATCATCAGCAGTTTGTTTCGTTTTTGTTTGGTTTTTGTTCCCATATACTGGCTCCCTTTTGAAAATTTCCTTTTTTACTATACCATAATACACCGATGATATTGGAAGAAACTAACGATGAATCGCAAAGAAGCACTTTACTTGCGAATGGTCAATTGAGTGTGAAAAAATATAATGGAATCAATTACCTTTAATTCAGGATATTTTAATCAGAAGGAGGCAACTATGAACATTAAAGCAGCAGTTACACCTGGACAGGGTCAGGATTTTGTACTTGAGGAAGTACAACTAGCCGCTCCAAAAGCAAATGAAGTTTTAGTGAAAATCGTTGCTACCGGTGTTTGCCATACAGATGCCGTTGCACGTGATGTAGCCATTGCCCCGCTGCCAGCAGTGCTAGGACATGAAGGTGCCGGGATTGTAGAAGAAGTTGGTGAAGGGGTTACACGTCTTGCAAAAGGCGATCATGTTGTCCTATCTTTCGCCCATTGCGGACACTGCGATAACTGTTTAACGGGCCACCCAACCGTTTGTGAAACGTTCAATGATTTGAATTTTGGCGGTAAGCATGATGATTATACACATCGATTATCCAAAGACGGCCAGCCGCTTTCAACCTTCTTCGGCCAATCCTCATTTGGCACCTTTGCCATTGCCCACGAGCGCAACGTTGTCAAAGTGGACAAAGAGGTCGATTTAGCGTTATTGGGTCCTTTAGGCTGTGGAATTCAAACAGGAGCAGGGACTGTTTTAAATAGAATCAAGCCGGAATTCGGTTCAACCATCGCCATTTATGGGGCAGGTGCAGTTGGGCTAAGCGCGATTATGGCTGCAAAAATTGCAGGCTGTAAAACGATTATTGCCATTGATATACACGATTCACGACTGGATCTAGCTAAGGAGCTTGGTGCCACCCATACATTCAACGGCACAAAAGTGGATGTAGTGAAAGAAATTAAAGAACTAACAAACGGCGGCACAAATTATGCAGTCGAGACAACAGGAGTTCCTCCAGTTGTCCGTCAAAGCTTACAGGCATTGCGCCCGCTTGGGGCTGCGGCGATTGTCGGCGTGACACCAGTAATGGATATTGACGTGCATAATGATATCATGGCGGAAGGAAAAACCATGATGGGGGTAATAGAAGGCGACTCCGTACCAAACGTCTTCATTCCACAATTAGTGGATTACTACAAAGCAGGACAATTCCCCTTTGATAAATTAGTTAAATTCTATGAATTCGAAGACATCAACAAAGCCTTCGAAGATTCGAAAACGGGTGAAACCATTAAACCGATTGTGAGAATTGCAAACTAAATGAGACTCAGAAGAAGCACGGGGAGCTACCTGTGCTTCTTTTGTTTTTCGTAAGCAGGGCGGGTGTTCTCGTGCTGCAATTCTAGTAATATGCAGGGAAAACCTCCCGTTTGGAAGGGGAATGTTATGGATGTTGGGGAGTAAATGAAAATATCCCCTCCCATAAATCGCATGTGGGGGAGGGGATTGGTCATTCTCTTTATCCAAGGATGATGATCGATATTCTATTAAAGGTTGGCTACTTTTTGGCCAGGTAAATGACGGCGGCGCTCGAGCTCGATATCCATATCAGTACGCTTATCATCGAGTTTATAAAACCAAACCGTTACGCCAATCAGTAAACAGATAATCAACGGCACCCAGATGAAGCTGATTTCGATATAATTTAAAGCAGTTGCTGTTTGCGTGGCATTTGGAACATAACCACCCAAGCTTAAAAGTCCTCCGATAAATGCACTTGCAAGCCCCATGCTTGCTTTTACAGAAAACCCTTGGAAAGCCGCAATCATTCCGGCAATACTGCGTTTCTTTTTGTACTCCGAATAATCAATGATATCAGGCTGAATCGCAAAGATGGTGCCAAAAATCCCATATATCCCGAGTCCGGTTATGCCGAGTCCGGCAATAAGGGAAATAGATGATGACCCGCCTAAATAAATCATTAAATCTCCGCCAATATAAATGAGGGTACTTAAAAGCAAGACATTTTTCTTGCCCATCTGCTTTTGCAGCCATGGCAGGATCAATAGCATCGGAAGTCCGGAAAGGATCCCAAAAAGCCCAACAAACGTCAGCCAGTCTGTCCGTCCAAGGTTATAGGTGAAATAATAAATCACCGTTGTATTTCTGATAACAAATAAAGCGAAGTAGAGAAAATTCAGCGCAAAGAAAATCATGCTTTGGCCTGTCAATCCTTTTAAATCTTGTTTAAAAGAAGATTTCTCATGGGTGACGGAAGGAGGGACAACCTCTTTCGTACTCATGAATGTGAGAACAAAAATCACCATTGCAATAATGCCATAGAGCGTCATTGTGATCAAGAATCCTTTTTCTGCATCTCCTTGACCGAAAAACTCTACTAGTGGCGTTGTAATCGACATGACTAATGCTGTACCGATTAAGGCGCAGATCATTCTGGTTGAAACGAGCCAATTTCGTTCCTGGTTATCTGAAGTTAACCTTGGAACGATGGTGTTTAACGGGATATTTACAACCGTATAAGCTGTACATAACAAGGTATAGGTCACATATGCCCAAATAATCTTGCCAGTCATCCCAAAATCCGGAACATAAAACGTTAAGAAGGTAAACACAGCAAACGGCACGGCGCCAATCAGAAAATAAGGCCTTCCTTGTCCCCATCTTGTATGTGTCCGGTCAACCAATAGTCCCATCCCGGTATCGGTTGCCGCATCGATGATTTTGGTGATCAGCATCATTGTACCTGCAACGGCTGCCGTAATCCCAAAAACATCCGTATAAAAAAACAATAAGTAAGAGGCCATTGTACTAAAAACAAGGTTACATCCTAAATCACCAATTCCATACCCAAATCGTTTTCTCCATTTTGTCATTTCCGTTTCCATCCCCAATTCCTTTTGCAAGTTTTCAAAGCCTAAAGAATTTGTTTATTCGTATTCATTGAGATAGTCTTGTCAACGTTTTCATATCATCCTTTAAATGATGATAGATTGATTTGTAGGCAGCATAATATTCTTTATACTTTTCATGGTTTTCCTGATTTGGCATAATCTTTTCATCTAAAACCTGCCATGTTTTTACGTCTTCATAGGTGAGGAGGCCAGTCCCGATTCCAGCCAGCATCACATCACCCATGTTGGCTTCAACATCATGAATCGGGCAGAAGACCGAATATCCGGTTACATCGGCAAAGATTTGCCGCCACAATTTTGATTTAGTTACGCCGCCGGCAATTAAAATGGATTCCCCGAGATTTTCTCCGGTTGCTTCAATGGCATCTTTTAAGGAGAAGGCAACCGCTTCCAGAAAGGCACGATAGATATGAGCTTTCGTATGCGCCAACGAGAGTCCGACGATGGTTCCTTTTGCGTCTGAATCCCAAATTGGACTTCTTTCGCCCATAAAGTAGGGGAGGACAATAAGACCCTGGCTTCCGACAGGAATGTCCGCTGCCTGTTCATTCAGGACATCATAGGCATTCCGCCCGCCATTTTTTTCGGCTTCGATTTCAAACTGGCACATCGTTTGCCGGAACCATTTCACAATCGCTCCAGCTGTATTGCCGCCAGCAAAATAATAGGAAAGCTTCTTCGCATTATATAAATACGGCCAGACAATGAGATCTTTTCCTTTTACAGGCTTGTCCGAAATCAACGCAGCACACATCGAAGTGCCAATGGCCGCTGCATAAATGCCTGATTCAAAAACACCGAGGCCGATATTGGCCGCCCCGCAATCAATCCCGCTTGCGATCACCGGCATTCCTTCTGTCAGACCCAATTCTGCTGCCGCTTCTTTTGTTAGTCCGCCAACGATATCCGTTGATTCCACTATTCTTTCAGGCATCATCGAAAGCGGAATTCCCATTGCCTCCAGCATTTCTTCCGACCAGGTTCTGTTGTTCATATCAAAAATCCCGCCAATGTTCCCGGCAGAAGAATAATCAATCGCGATTTCACCCGTTAACTTATATATGACATAATCATTCGGGGGAAGGAACAGCTTGGTTTTCTGCCAGTTTTCCGGCTCGTTATTTTTCATCCATAGAATTTTCGTATAGCCATAATAAGGATCGGCTCCATTATGGGTAATTTCACGCAGCTTTTCTTCGCCAATCTGATCCAGCACCCATTTGGTTTCTTCTTCCGCTCTGCGGTCCATCCAGATCATGCACGGCCTGACAGGTTCCATGTTTTCGTCTAATGGAATGCCGGAACCGCCGTACAAACCGCTGATCGCAATGCCGCGGATATTCTCTGCAGGCACACCGGATTTCTTTACTGTATTTTTAATCGAAGCTTTTGCTGCTTCCAGCCAGACATCCGGCCATTGCTCCGCCCATAACGGTTTAGGGGTCAATATATCATATTCTTGTAAGTCTTGGGCGATCAAATGGCCATTCGTATCCATCAAAATGGTTTTCGTACCGGATGTCCCAATATCTGTTCCGAGAAGATAGTTCATAGGGATTCTCCTTTTCTAACAAAATTCAATTCTTTCAGTCTGCTAAATGCAAGTAAAGGCTCCATCGATTACAAAGTCAGCGCCGGTAGTGAAACTGCTCGTATCACCCGCGAGATACACACAAATGGATTGAAGTTCTTCTGGCCGGCCCATTCTTTGAAGAGGTGCCATTTGATTCCATTGCTGGATCAATGGCTGCAAGCTTGGTGAATTCAGAGTCAGTTCTGTGCCAATATATCCAGGACTGATGCTGTTGACCCGCACATTTCTTGTTGCCCATTCAACTGCCAGTGATTTCGTCAGCTGAATCACACCCGCTTTCGAGGCGTTGTAGGATACTTGCGGCTGCGGCACATTGACAATGTGTCCAGACATCGACGCCGTGTTAATGATCGAACCGCCACCTTGTTTTAGCATGACTTTTCCTGCTGCCTGTGCGGTTAAAAAGACCCCAGTCAGGTTAATATCGATAACTTTTTTCCATTGTTCATACGTCATTTCCTCGGCAGGGACATTCACGCAAATGCCAGCATTGCAGAACGCTACATCCAGACGTCCAAAAACCTCCAGGATTTTTTTCATCATGCTTTCTACATCTTCTGGGTTTGTCACATCCGCTTTAATTGCAATCGCTTTAATTTCATGGGCGTTTTCAAGTTCTGCCGCCGTCTTTTCTGCTTCTTCGATATCCAAATCAACAATCGCTAAATCGGCTCCTGCTTCAGCAAAGGCAGTGGCAACACTTTTGCCGATTCCTCTTGCGCCGCCAGTAACAAATATTTTTTTTCCATCCAGTCTCATTTTCTCGATGATTCCCATATTTTTGGACCTCGCTTTTTATTAATTCATTTTGTAAAATGATTTTATAAAATGTATTTATATAATATAACTAACTTTTCAGGTACGTCAACCAAAAAATGAAAAAGCTTTCATTTTCTAGGTTGGCCAAGTTGTGACACTCTCAGGCGTTGTGTTATATTTAGAACATATTAAATAAATGTTTTTTATAAAATTAATTTATATAATGAGGTCGCATTCATGGATCAAAGCATCACGTTTAAAGATATAAAAAAGAATAACTATTCGCTGATTTACCAGCTTCTTTATCAGAAGGGAAAGCTTTCAAAACAAGAAATTGCCAATCAGCTTCATTTAAGCTTGCCTACTGTCAGCCAGAACCTGGTTAGATTGGAAGATGAAAAACTGATTGAAAAAAGCGGCCAATTTAAATCCTCCGTTGGCAGGCGGGCAACTGCTTACAGCATATGTTCCCAGTCCCGTGTCAGCATCGGGGTTGAAATACAGAAAAAGACAGTACGAATGTTGGCCCTTGATTTGCATGGTGTTCCCTTTAAGCAAAGTGACCTGTCGCTGCCTTTTTCAAATGAAGATCATTACTATAAAGAGCTTAGTGAGGCTGTAAAAGCATTCATCTCCTCCTTGGAAGTGGAAGAAGAGTATGTTTTGGGAGTTGGGTTTGCCGTTCAAGCCTTAACTTCCATTGATGGACAAAAAATCACCTATGGAAAAATATTAAATTGTACAGGGCTGGAAATTGATGTGCTGCAAAGGCACCTTAATTATCCTTGTATGTTCATGCATGATGCGAAGAGTGCCGCAACAACCGAGCTATGGGTAAGAAATAACCTTGGAGATGCTGTCTATCTTTCGATTGGGATGCATCTTGGGGGAGCTGTTATTTTAAATGGTGAAATTTATATGGGAAAAGAAGGGCATGGGGGAACGGTAGAGCATATGACCATAAATCCTGATGGGCCTTCTTGTTATTGTGGGAAAACAGGCTGCATGGAAACGTATAGTTCCGTCAATGCGCTTTTGGAAGAAGACGAATCATTAGAATCTTTTTTTAAACAGCTCCGCGCTGGCAGCCCGTCTTATGCAGAGAGGTGGGAGGCTTTTTTAAATGATTTAGCTTTTTCCATCAACAATATCCATCTTGTCTTGAACCGGGAATTTATTATAGGGGGACATCTTTCCCCCTATTTAACGCCGCATGACCTTGAACGCCTGCATGAAAAAGTGAATGAGCGATCTGCTTTCCCAAATCATGAGCCATTTATTTATATTAGCCAATCTCCTGAAAATGGAGTTCCAATCGGCGCTGCTTTGCCTTATATTCAATCATTTATCAATAGTATTTAAGCAAGGGTTGCCCCAGGTGCAGATCATTTCTGCAGAGGGTAACCCTTTTGAACTTTCTTGGCCCACCAGGGGTGAAATAAGCTTGTTCCGGTTGTATCAGTAGCACTTCAACCTAAAAATAAAAGTCGCTTTGTAATTTGGCTAGGTTTTAGAATCAACAATGAGCCTTCTTATTAGATTTGAGTCAATCATACATTGAAAATGAGTATTTTTCTTGTAAACCTTGGGCATTTTGCGACCTTTTGTAAAGTAAGGCAAGTGAATAATACGAGTACTAGTATTAAAAATACATTTAATGCTGGTAAGGGATAATATAATGCTGGTTAGACGCCATATAATGCTGGTAAGCATAGCTTTAATGCGAGTACTAGGTTTATAGTATCTAATTTAAGGCGAGTACTAGCATTAAAAAATTGTTTTATGAATGGACTTATATACAACAAAGAACAGGGGTATGACTTTCTTCGGGAGACCAGGCATGGACAGGGAATATAGTGTTTTCTGATCGCAACACCGGGGAATCCTTGTTGCCCCAATGATTAGCTGCATTGATTTTTGAATCTTATAACTTTTTTATTTAAAATGCTCATGCTAAAATGAAAAAAATCATTATGGGTATCAAAGATTGGGGAGTATTTCAATGAAACTCAAGGGTTATAGGGATTTGTTGGAGATCATTAACAAAAGGACTGGAATAGAAGAATATTACCTACAGCATCCTGATGAGTTTTCAAGAAAGATTAGACAAAACGGAAATAAGTTGGGGGAGAACCAACGAAATATTATTTTGGATACAGACGAAGAAGGGATTATTACCTCTTATCCTAATAATGAGCTAGCCGCAAAAAAGTTTGTAATAAGAAGAAAATTAAAATATTTACCTATTATACAACACAAACATGAATACATTGAAATCGTCTATGTTTTAGAAGGTAGTTTCATTCAGAACATAAAAGGAAGGCAACTCGAAATGAGAAAAGGGGACTTATGTATTTTGGACAGAAATATTGTACATAGCTCATTGCCTTTAGGTGAATCAGATGTAGTTGTAAATATTCTCTTGACAACTGAATTCTTCGATGGTGTATTTATGTATTTATTGTCCGATGATAACTATGTTTCGAATTTTATCATAAATAGTCTATACTCCAAGAGTAAGGCTCAAAACTTCTTGAAACACCATGTAAAAGAAGATTCTGTGATAAAGCTACTATTAGAGAACCTGCTTCTGGAATACTATTCAGCCGAAATTACATCAACAGCTGCTATTAATGGCTATCTTTTAATTCTTTTTACTGAATTATCAAGAGAAGTTACCAAAAGGGATGGAGAACTCATTAACGATGAAAAACATAAAGTGAAGGAGAAAATCTTGAACTACATTAGAGATCGATATAAAAATACGAATCTTAAAGAAATGGCGGATTACTTCAATTTTCATCCAAGTTATCTAAGCACTTTTATTAAACAAGAATTCGGTAAAAATTATAAAGATCTATTGCTTGATGTTCGAATGTCTGAGGCCAGCCATTTACTCAAGAATACGGATTTGACGATTGAAAATATAGTCTTTGAAGTTGGTTACACCAATCATAGCTATTTTTACAAAATTTTTAAGAAAACTTATGGCATGACTCCTGCTGAGTATAAAACCAAATTTAAACAAACTAAGGGATGAACCGCAAAAGACATTATGATTCTTTAGCGACGTTTATCTCTTATTTTTTTTGCGTTTAGGAAAATCTTTCTCCCTTTATTGAATGTTAATAAAAGATAGCATGGCATAAATTTAGGACACTGAGAAAGCGTTTACAACAGCCTATAATGTTTATACAACATGAATATTTCCCCCACCACGAATATAAGAGTTTGAAAGATAACATAAAGGGAGGGAAAGAAGTCCTGTTTCGGTGTTTCTTGTAAACGATTTAACAAAGGCAAAGGGAGGAAAGATTGTTGAATACATTAAGAAAATCTGTATTATTCACGCTGGTTCTCATGCTGCTATGTTCGCTGGCTTTACCGAGCGTAGGAGCAAAACAAGGAGAAAAAAGCGATGTTAAAGACACAGGCAGAATCGTTGAAAATATTGATGCCAATTGGACATTCCATAAKGGTGCTCAAGGCACGGATGAAAATTTTAGTGCAGTTAATTTTAATGATAGCAGCTGGGAACAGATAAGCCTTCCACATACATGGAATGCTGAGGACGGCATTGACCTAGGGGAATATTACCAAGGAGATGGGTGGTACAGAAAAGAATTAACTATTCCTAATCGTTATGAGGGTAAAAAATTATTCCTGCAATTTGGGGCTGCAAACAAAGAGGCAGAAGTTTTTGTTAATGGCAAGTCGGTGCATACCAATATAGGTGGCTATCTTGCATTTACAGTTGATATTTCCGACCATGTAAATTTTGGGCAAAAAAATATTGTAGCTGTAAGGGTAAACAATGAAGTAAAGGATTCAGCTCCACTAGCAGGAGACTTCACCTTTTTTGGCGGTATTTACAGAAGTGTAAATCTGATAGCCACGGACCAAACCTATATTGATGTAGAAGATGATGGTTCAAGTGGTGTATATGTTACCATTCCGAATGACGAATCCATTGAGAAAAAGGCCGAGGTTTCCCTTAGAGTGCCAGTAAAAGTAAGCAGTGAGGATGCAAAAAGTACATCTAACTCTTTAGAAGTTAGAGCTGAAATTAAAGATGCAGAGGGCAAAATCAAATCAAGAACCGAATTAAAAGTCGATGGGAAAAAGGTGAAGTCTGCAGAGGTGTCAGGAAATACTGCTGATTTTACAGGTACACTCAAAATAAATAATCCACACCTATGGAATGGGACAAAGGATCCGTACCAATATACTGTTGAAGTAACGGTTACAAGAAAAGGCGAAGAAATTGACCAGGTAAATGAAAAAGTAGGCTTCCGTTATTTCTCTGTGGATCCTGACAAAGGGTTCATCCTAAATGGAGAAAGTTACCCGCTCCGTGGTGTTAACATCCACCAGGACAGAAAAGGTTATGGCAATGCAGTGCCAAATGAAGTCAGGGCAGAAGATTTTGAACTGATTAAGGAAATTGGTGCGAATACACTAAGGGTCGCTCACTATCCACACTCACAATATGTTTACGATAAGGCTGATGAAATGGGATTGGTCGTATGGGCTGAGATTCCATTGGTAAACACTATGACACTAACAGAAGAATTCTCAAACAATGCCGTAAAACAATTAACGGAGATGATTAAACAAAACTATAACCATCCGTCCATTGTAACATGGGGGCTTCAAAACGAATTTGGCGGCAACGGCTTCTATACTAGCAGGAACGCTAGCGAAAGTCTTGAAGAGCAGTATGCTGCGGCAACTGAATTGATTGAGCGTTTGGGAACGAAGGCAGAGGAATTAGATCCTAACAGACCGACTACTCACGCTATTCAGGGAAATAATTCACGTGACCCTGAAGGTTATAAGCAAGTTTTGGATAGACATTTGGCTTGGAATGAAAGTGGAAGCATAGATGTTGCCTCTTTTAATACCTATTTTGGCTGGTATTATAATAAAGCCGGAGATTTGGCTAGCTATCTTGACACATTACATGAAGAGCATCCAAATGTTCCACTAGGTATTTCCGAGTATGGCGGCGGTGCAAACCCTTATCAGCATGACGTGATTGATGAGGACTTTATCAATAAATGGAACAGCGCAGCTTCACGTGGTCCATGGCAGCCAGAAGAATATCAAAATTATCTTCATGAAAAGGCATGGAGCGTCATAAGTGAGCGTCCTTGGTTATGGGCAACTCATGTCTGGAATATGTTTGACTTTGGTGTTTCCGGGAAAAACGAGGCGTCAACACCAGGTATTAATACCAAGGGGCTTGTATCACATGATCGCCAAACTAAGAAAGATGCATTCTATTTCTATAAAGCACAATGGAATAAAGAAGACCAATTTGTCTATATCACAAGTAAGAGATATTCTGAAAGGGAAGAAAGTACCACACCTGTAAAGGTTTATTCAAACCTGGAGGAAGTGACCTTAACTGTAAACGGTAAAGACTACGGTAAGGGTATATTGCAGCAGCCAGGTGTATTTGTTTGGGAAGGTGTGGATCTAAAAGAAAGTGACAATGTAGCGATTGCATCAGCTGTAAAAGCAGATGGAACCAATGTCACAGATACTGTTACCAATTGGAAGGTAACTGAATAACCGTCTAGTAGTTTTTAAGGCCAAATTATACAGAGAAAACTTCTGAACCAATAACAACTGCTGAAAACATTAGGTATGAGGATGAACCTAGCTTAACAGGCTATCACATTTTGATAGCCTGTTTTCGTTGTTTTACCAATGATATGGTGGATTTGGAAACATCGTTGCAGGGAGTGTACTCACTACTAGTCCTGTTAATACCTACTCAGCTTTCCCTTTGTTATTGAGTGTCGTTTACATCCTTTTATACTTCACTGTAAGGTTTACCGTACCTATGGTAATCACCACTTTCTTTTGGGGAATATTGGCTGGTGGATTCATAGCGAATATTAATCACTAGGAAAGAGGACGAAAATCAGAAAAAATAATTCAAATATAAGAATTGAAGAAATAATTAAAAAATTTAGAAAATAATATTGACACAAACTGGACACCGAGCTATTATTGGAAACAGATAATTCATTAATAGAAAACTAAGTTTTATAATATAAAACAAATATCCTTTTGAAAGAAGATACCCTAATAATGGCCCGTCCATTAAGAGAACGTGGTTTTATATTATAAAATTAAAGGAGGGGTGCGTGTAGAGAGAGGATAACAGAAATACATTTTTAGAGAGTGTGTACAGGTGTCCATGAATGTAGGTAGTAGCATGATATATTCGGGATGTATGACTGAGTTAGTGTATCCATTCGTGATGTACCACCAAAACACCAAATGAACAAAAAAGAAGAATAATAGGCAGGAAAGGAATGATTTTTTTGTATAAAAAAGCTAGAAAGCTACTGACGTATTTGTTAGCGCTGGTTTTTACCCTGAGTTCTTTTCCCGCTACGGCCATTCCGGTCATCCATGCTTCAGCGGCAGAGGGTGTCAATGGGAGTGCTCCGGACAATTCAGCGACAGAGGTGATGCCGCTGAAAGAAGTCTACAAGGACCATTTCCTTATCGGCAATACGGTTAGCCCGAACGACTTAAGAAATGCAGAGAAGTATGATTTCATGAAGTTCCACTATAACGCGCTAACGCCCGAAAATGCTACGAAGCCGGACTCCATATGGCGCAACCCCACTGATGATCCGGCATTCGCACAAGCCGACAACATGTTAACTCAAGTTAAAGCCGACGGTTTCTATACCATTGGACACGCACTGGCGTGGCACAATCAGTCAGCTGGCTGGCCGCCGAGCGGTCAGAATTATACCGAGGCAAGGGCCAGCTTGAAAAGGTATATTTCGACAATCGCCGGACACTATAGTGAGGGCCCTTATAAGCTGGAAGCCTGGGATGTTGTGAACGAAGCCATGAGGGATAATCCGGAAAATCCGACCGACTGGCGGAACGCGCTTCGCTCCGGCATTAATCCAACAGAACGGCCGTCCAGATGGTTTGCAGCTTACGCTAACGGCGGAAACGGGTGGGATTATATATATGATGCCTTCTTGTTTGCGCGTGAGGCAGCCCCGGACGCCATACTGTATTACAATGACTTTAACGACGAAGAACTCCCTAACAAAGCCATTGCGATTGCCTCCATGGTCAACGAGCTCAACGAAAGATACGCGAAAGAACACCCTGAGGCAAACGGCAGGAAACTGATCGAGGGCATCGGGATACAGGGACATTACAACCTCCGGCTCAATGTAGATAATTTGGAGGAAGTTTTGAAGATTTATAGTGAAACCGGAAGTGAGATCAGCATCACCGAATTAGACGTCCAATTCAACGGCACTTCAGCCAACGTTCGCCCTACCGAGGCGCAGTTGAAGGAGCAGGCGAAATTGTACGCCAAGCTGTTCATGCTATATAAGAAGTACTCCGACCATATAAAACGCGTTACCTTCTGGGGTGTGGCTGATAACAACAGCTGGCGCAGTACAGGATACCCGCTGCCATTCGACTCCAATCGTGCACCAAAAGAAGCCTATTGGGCCATCATCAATCCGGAAGCCTATCTTGGGTTGGACGAGGCTTCACCAAAGCTCACGTCGTTTAACTTCGGCGGCGATGTATTCAAGGTCGAGGGCAGAACCGAATTTGATGTTAACGTGCCAAAGAACGTATCTAACATTGACTTCTCTGCGGCGAACGTCGCACACAAATACACAAGCGATGAGGTTGACGTCAGCGTTACACTCAACCCGGCAAACGGAGAGGTGAGCGCAGGGAAGCCAGCAGTGGCGACGGTGAAAATCGCCTCAAAGGAATCCCCAAATAGTTCGACGACGTATAAAGTAAACTTCGGGCATATGACCGCCGAATGGGAGAAAGACCAAAACTATAAGGATACAGGCTACCGTTCATCCGTCAATATCCGCTTCAGCGACGGTGAAACTCAATTCAAGCTGTTCCAGGAGTTTTATAATAAGGATGACGGTAAACTGGCCTTGCTCAACAGCAAGGAATACCAGCCTCTACCAAAACATGCAGGTGGCACGCTCACAATCCAGACAGATAGCAAGATAGACGATGACAAGTTGAAAACATTGACGTTAAAGAAATCTCTGTGGGACCAGAACTGGACTCCAATCAACCCGGCGCGTGTTACAGATTTCACTGCTCCGGAAAATTATTGGAAATTGGCCAAAACGATCGAATCCGGTAAAACTTATATGGTTGTCTCCGTCGACTCAGGTCTGGCTCTGACCAATAGGAACGTGGCATCCATCCCGGCGGCCGGCGGTGTAAGAGGACTTGCGGGTACGCCTGTCACCATCGTGGACGACATTATTGTAGAACCGAAGCTGATCCAGGACAATACAAGATTTATCTTTAATGAGAGCACCAGCCCCGATCCGGGACCATACACAAAAGCGAACGGTTACACTGGATACACCATGTTGAGCTTGGTTCACGGCGGCCTTGTCGCCCCCTCTATTTTATGGCGTGATTTGAGCAGCGACATGACGGCTCCATTGCGCACAGACACAACGATTGGAGATAGTGCATTAGATCGGGCGGTATGGTTTAACACGGGAATAGACCCTGAGACCGGCGAGACGACGCTATTTTCCCATACTGGTTCAAGCAATTACACGTATGCATTGCACGGAACAGAAGACGGCTTCGTCGGCCAGGGAAGCACGGCTCCTTTGAAGGACTATGCAGCCGCCAGCCGGGTTAAGCTGTTTGAGTACGTGTCCGACTATTCATACGAAGACGTAACGAGTCTGGGCACTGAAATAAGCCTTGACCAGGAGCGTATCGTGAGTGGGCGTGACGCCAAGATTCCTGTCACAGCGGATGTCCCTGACGGTTCACAAACAGTGTTGAAAAAGGACGGCGTTTCCGTGGCTACCGCGACATTTGCAAACGGAAAAGCGACAATCAGCGTGAAAGGCAGCGATGTTGACGCCGGTGCGAATTATGCAGTCGTCGTAAATGATGGTTCCGACATACTTGGAGCGGTCATACTTCCAGTCGTCACTACTGTCAGCGCGACGCCGACGGCTAAGGTAGAGAAACTCAATGGAAATCAGAACAGACTGACCGTTACCGTTAAAGAAGTCTACTCCGATGATTCGACTGAGGCTTTCACGGAAGAAATTCGGATCAAGAACAACGCGAAAGATGCCTATCAGGTGGGGCCATATAAAGTTTATGTGGAAACCAAGGGCAACGACCAGATTCGTAAATGCACTATTGTGACCGAGTAACAGCAAGAACATGAACAGCACGCTGCACGGCAGGAGGCAGCAACAAATGTATCTATTGTGGAAGATTAGCAAAAAATAAAAGTAGTCCTATGGGCTGCTTTTATTTTTTTTTGGGCTACTGGCCCATTCTTGCTGGGTTTTATGACCAAAGATGTGTCTCCTAATCCGATTTGAGCCACTCATCCTTGTAATTTACGATCCTTTTGTAATTAGGGGAAAGGAATAATACGAGTACTAGTATTAAAAATACATTTATTGCTGGTAAGGGTTCATATAATGCTGGTTAGACGTCATTTAATGCTGGTTAGCCTAGCTTTAATACGAGTACTAGGTTTATAGCATCGAATTAAATGCCAGTACTAGCATTAAATTGACTGGATATTGGCGTTTTAACAAAGTACTAGCATTAAAAAATGGTTGCAGTAGGAGGCCAGTATGGTCAAACTTGAAGAGGAAGACAAAACAATTGATCTTCCAGCCAGAAGACGTTCGTCTGGCTATAGCTGCCTGATTCGCTTTGCTGGGAAGTTCGCGTATAATAAACACAGTGATGATGAATATGATTTTTTAAAA
Organism: Bacillus sp. FJAT-27251; assembly: GCF_001273925.1. GTDB lineage: Bacteria > Bacillota > Bacilli > Bacillales > Cytobacillaceae > Mesobacillus_B. The sequence continues at coordinate 2,705,732 of NZ_LIGG01000001.1, forward strand.
AGAGAATCTTATAATATTATCAAAAAAACTAATAAATGAGGGCCATACATGAGCGATGCAAGTTTTGAGGAATATCAATTAAGTGCTGAAATTAAGAAGGCTCTGGATTTGTTGAAGTACCAAACTCCAACAGAGGTTCAAAGGAAGACCATTCCATTGGCATTGGAAAATAAAGACCTTGTCGTCAAGTCCCAAACAGGAAGTGGCAAGACGGCAGCTTTTGGCATTCCTATTTGCGACCAGGTGGATTGGGCGGAGAAAAAACCCAAAGCACTCATTCTTACTCCAACCAGGGAGCTTGCTGTCCAAGTTCGCGAGGATATGACCAATATCGGAAGGTTCAAACGGATAAAAGCAACCGCCGTTTATGGAAAAGAGCCTTTTGCAAAACAAAAGGAGGAACTGCAGCAAAAAACACATATTGTTGTCGGGACGCCTGGGCGCGTTCGCGATCATATCGAAAGAGGGACACTCCTTTTAGATCAAATCAAGTATTTAGTCATCGATGAAGCAGACGAAATGCTGAATATGGGCTTCATTGATGAAGTGGAAGCGATTATTAAAGAACTTCCATCAACTAGGGTAACCATGGTCTTTTCGGCGACACTCCCCAAAGATGTGGAAAACCTTTGTCATCAGTATATGAACAACCCGACTCATATAGAGGTAGCGTCTGCAGGCGTGACAACCAGCAGTATTGAACACTTTTTAATGACTGTGAAAGAAGACGAGAAGATGACTCTTCTTAAAAATGTTACCGTAGTTGAAAATCCGGACAGCTGTATCATTTTTTGCAGGACAAAAGAACATGTCGATACCGTTTTTGCTCAATTGGAGGCAGCGGATTATTCTTGTGAACGACTTCATGGAGGGTTGGAACAAGAAGATCGTTTTGCCGTGATGGATGGGTTCAAACTGGGGAACTTCCGTTATCTGGTAGCGACCGATGTAGCTGCAAGGGGAATCGATGTTGATAATGTGACATTGATCATCAATTATGATGTCCCAATGGAAAAAGAGAGTTATGTCCACAGAACCGGAAGGACAGGGCGCGCCGGCAATAAAGGGAAAGCCATTACCTTTTCAACCCCGTTTGAGGGGAAATTCATCAACGCGATTGAAAGATACATCGGCTTTGAACTCACTGAAATGGAACCTCCTAATCAAGAGGAAGTCGACCGCGGAAGGGCTGATTTTGAGGAAAAAGCCCGGGGGCGCCGGGTTGTTCGCAATAATAAAACGGCTCGAGTCAACAAAGATATCATGAAGCTCCATTTCAGCGGCGGGAAAAAGAAGAAGCTCCGTGCTTTGGATTTTGTGGGCACAATCGCCAATATCCCCGGTGTAACAGCAGAAGACATCGGAATTATCACCGTAAAAGACCATTTATCTTATGTGGATATTCTCAATGGAAAGGGCGCACTCGTCCTGCAGGCCATGGAGAATCTGACAATAAAGGGGAAAAAGGTGAAAGTGAGCAAGGCAGTAAAGTGATTGAAATTCTTTTGTGAAATATAGTAAATGTAGGGCCTAATCCGGTGATGGATTAGGCTCTTTAGCATTTATTGCCTGACTGGAAGAGGCTGACATTCTGATAAGGAGACGTAAAGATAATCCTCTAGTTTCAAAACAACCTCATTTGCTCGGCGCTATCCTTGTTTTCTCCATCCCTCACATATCCCATCGTCTTGTATCCGCTCTGTCTTTTGGCAAACATCTTCTCCAGCACAGGTACTCGCTTGTCTACATAATCATAAACTCGAACTTCCTGTTTGTTGTCATGCAGCCGATGGAGACGCCCGACATATTGCTGCAGGGTACCTTTCCAGGAGATTGGCATCGCCAGAAATAGGGTGTCGAGCCGGGCATCGTCAAAGCCTTCTCCAATGAATTTCCCGGTTGCAATTACAAGCCGTTCTTCAGATTCAGGCGTGTCTGCTAGTCGCTCAAGTTCTATTTTTTGCTCTTTTTTTGAAAGATTACCAGAAAGCACAATAATATTTTTGGCAAACCCTTTGAACTTTTCTCGCAAAAATTCCAAATGTTCAATCCGCTCGGTTAAAATAATGGGGGAGCGCCCTTCGTCAAGTGCATGCAAAACATCATCGAACAGCTGCTGGTTTCGCTTTTTATCCCTTGCCAACGCTTTATATAGATCCTGGATGTTATCCGATTTGGAAGTAAAGTCGGTGCTCCTGACAATGAGCTTGTGCACGAATGGCCGGACCTTTGCCTGGCTCCGAGCGTCCACTTTATACCTAACCGGCCCGCATTGCATAAAGATTATAGGGTGCAAGCCATCTTTCCTGATTGGTGTTGCCGTTAGCCCGTATACGTACTTTGCCCGAACATGCTTTAAAACTCGTTCAAACGTAAATGCCGAGATATGATGGCACTCATCGACAATAATTTGACCGTACTGGGTAATAAAACTTTTTACTTCTCCTTTATAGGCAAGGCTTTGCAGTGTTACTACATCAACCTTCCCGGTAATTCGTTGTTTTCCCCCGCCTACTTCACCAATTTCCTTCTTCTGCAAATTCAAAAAAGCAGAAAGCTGGCTGACCCATTGCTGTTTGAGTTGAGTTTTATCAACAATGATTAACGTATTCACTTTTCGTTCAGCAATTAAAGCGGCCGCACATACCGTTTTTCCGAATCCAGTGGTAGCAGATAATACTCCATGAGGATGAATTCTCAGTTGAGAAACCGCATCAGCCTGTTGGGAGGTTAATTCTCCTGCAAACTGAACTTCGAGCGGCAAGCCTTCATAGCTTTCATCCTCAAACGTAACTTCCACCCCAAAATCTGCAAGCAATTCCTCCACATCTTCCTTGCAACCCCGAGGAAGGATGAAATGGCGAGGATCTTCACTGGAACAATTAATGACCCTAGGAATTCCGGCAGTCGAAAGCCTTTTTGACTGTGCTTTGTAGTACTCAGGATTAGTAATTGTGACAAGCTCAATCAACTTCGCAGCAAGAGAGGATGGAAGCAGTTTCTTCTTTATATACAGTCCATTTTTAACGACTATACTTAACTTTTTAGGTAAAGGGACACTAATCTGGGGCGATTCATTCACGGATGCATCCAGCTTTTTTAAAATGGTTACAATATCTCCCTTTGACAGCTTCTGAACCCCAGACAAGTACACCCACTGGTCAGGATATGGAGTAAAGCTCTCATCAATGAAAAGGCTGTTGCCATTGATTCCGGCCTGCCTCTGCAGGGGCAGAGCAATCAAATTGCCGAAGCCGCCTTTAGGCATAGTATCCTGGTTGGGAAACATCCTGTCGAAGGAATCCATTCCTACTTCATGCCGCACTTCCATTGTTTTAGACAAGAGCGCATATCCAAGCTTCCGGGCAAACGCTGCTTCAATATTATTAGAAAAGAAAAACCACACATGCGCTCCATTGCCCGAACGCGACCGCTCCACACTGTACGGAACTCCAACAGTCTTACAAACCTGAATGAACGCTAAAACATCCTTTTGCCAATTCTGCTTGTCAAAGTCAACTGCCAGGAACGAACACGTTTCATCCTTATGCATGGGATATAAGCCGATACTATGCTCGCCGCTAAGGTGATTTTCAATGACCCTTTCAGTGACAGGCAGTAAACGGCGATGCTGGCACTCTGAACACTTAATCATAGGTTTCTGGCAAATGGGCCGGTTCCATTCATGGGCGCAGGCAGGCAAATAACCCGCTCTACCATCCTTTGCTTCCCATCTAAGTGCATAAACATCGGTCCGTCCCTTAAAAAGGCTTCTGTATAACTGAACCTTTGCAGAAAGGGGGGAATGCTTGGTCACAATTTCATGGTTTTCAATTTTATTTTTATTCTGCTGGAGAAGATCTCGAATCTGTTTCTTGAGATAGATATTCTCCTTCCTCAAACGCATGCATTCGGCAATCCAGTCTTCCAGTGTTCTATTTTTATTCATGGCAATTCCTCGAGTAGTTAATTTGTTTCTATTGTAAGGGATGGGGGTAGGGAGAACAACGGATTGAGGTCATACTGTTCACAAAATTGTAGAATATCCTTGAATATGCAAACTTTTTATTTTACCAGGCGTGGTATAATTTTTCCGAAAAGGAGGCCAATTTGAGAAAAAACAAATCGTGTAATCTTCCCCTTCATTCTTCTTCATTTTATACCCACATTGTACTTTTCGTAATTACTCCAAGATTGAATCTCATAAACCAAATGGACAACTGAATAATGGGAATGTTACCTGTTCAATCACGTCATTTAAAAGGAGCGGTATTATGCAGGCTGTGCTTAGTAAAATTGCTAAAAGCATCACTGTTTGTTATTCAGAAGTATTCCCTGATCAGGAAAATGACTATTTTCACTTGGTTTATATGGGTAAGTTGTTTATGATTGCGGATTCTTACTGTATGAATCCAGATTGTAAATGCCAGGAGGCGGTTCTGCATTTTGTTCAAGTTTTCCCCCGAGAGCGGAAGAAAGCTGACAGTTTTATGGTTAGGTTTAAACTCAACGGCAGACCATTTAAAATTCATGACCAAGGCAAATTCCATCGAAGTGAAATCAAGTCCATCATGATGCATTTTAATGCCGATAACAAAATTCAAGAACTTTTGAATGACCGGTTTAAGGAAATGAGGGAAAAAGTAAATCAAATCCTAAGTTAAGCTACCAAAACTGCTATACGACGGTTCGTGGCTTTAGCCGGTAGTGTGATATAATCAAATAAGTAAAACCACAAGGCGGTGAAAGGTTTGAGTGTAGATCGCGAAGAGTTAAAGCGAATGATTGACCAAATACCTGAACAAGATGCTCTTGAGGTGTATGATTTTATTGAATACTTAAACATGAAGAGGAAGACAGAAACAATAAATGAGATGGAAGTTGATTATCTTGCAAAAGATGAGAAGCTTTTAAATCAGGTTAAAAAAAGTCGTGAGGATCGTAAGAGTGGACGTATATACAACAAAGAACAAGGGCTTGACTTTCTTCGGGAGACTTGAAGTGTGGACATGGAATATAGTGTTTTCTGGTCGCAAGCTGCCTTAAACGAACTCAGGAGTATTCTTGCTTATCCTGTAGATGTAAAGGAAAGGATTTTTTAGGTTCGTTTAGTCGACTTTCTCATGCACCTACTCTTACAGCAAAGAAAATACCTAATGGTATGCTGGAAGGATATTGGGTCAGACTTGGACTTTATCAGGTTATTCTAGTATTTGAAGTTGATGAAGAGTGCTCCGTCGTTTGGATTGATGGTATAAAACATAAAAGGGAAAATGTGTATTGGAGAAAATAATTAATTCTATAAATATAGAACATCTACATTAAATTGTAGGTGTTTTTTTGCGGAAGAGGATGTTAGGCTTTAAAGCCGGCTAGTACCCGGTTGGGGAAAGTGGCCAATGCTTAAACAGACAATGAGGTACTACATGAATAATAAGATAATAATAAGCCTGCCGAACTGCCCGAAATGCGGAAGTGAAAATACAAGCGACGAGCATCCATCCATGTTATATATCGATAACGCTCCTCCTGATTACCCTTTTGAAGTTGAAAAAGGGAAAGCGAGGTACTATTGCCTCGACTGCGGTCATAAATGGAAAAAGTACCGGGGCAGAAAGCCGTACAGCACAATTAAAAGGATTGAAACTTTTGCGGGGGGATATCCCGGACCATTCTTCAAGGTGAAAATTGATATAGAAAATGGCAAGGCCGAACATATCCACTATTCATTCGGAGATACAATTGAGCAACAGAATGTTTTATTAATTTCAGATGAAGCAAAAGAATGGTTGCTCTCTGAACTATATAAATGTGACTTCCTGAATTGGTCCGAAGAATATTTCAGGATGGCCATGGACGGCAGCCATTGGTCAGTTAGAATCGAGTATGATACCTATTGCGAAATAAAAACCGGCAGCAATCACTTTCCAGCAAAATGGGCCAAGTTTTGTAAGGCTGTCAGCAAGATTAGTGGAGGAGAGTTTTACTAGTTTTGTACCTCTTTGAAATGACATAGAAAGCAAGAATCAGTGCATAGTAAAGAATTTTTGCTAGGTTTTATAATCAAATATTAGCCTCCCTTATCCGTTTTAAGTCACTCATCCATCGAAAGGAGTTATTTTTCACGTGATTTTGCGACTTTTTGCAAGTAAGGATATTGAATAATACAAGTAGGGGTATCAAATAATACGAGTACTAGTATTAAATATACATTTAATGCTGGTAAGGGAAAATATAATGCTGGTTAGGCGCGATATAATGCTGGTTAGCACAGCTTTATTGCGAGTACTAGGTTTATAGCAGCGAATTTATTGCCAGTACTAGCATTAAATTGACCGGTTCGGGTCGTTTTAACCGAGTACTAGGATTAAAATATTGCAGGTCAGAATGGTCAAACTTCTGATCGAAAGCGGTCTTAAACCAATTCTTGCTCATGGACCTCAAAAAACGCAGGGTACGGCCCTGCGCTTCTGTTTCCCTATTCTATAAATGGAGGGGTGATCAGTTCTGAAAGGGTGACGAGTTCGGCTTCTTTTTCGTACTCTGGGATATAGGTTTTCAATGCACTGACGACTCGGTCGCCGGTGATTCCAACATGTCCAATGGCGATGATTTGTTTGTGTTTTCGTAACTGGTCCACAATTTTGGAAGCTTGGCGATAGATATGTTGTTCAGAATAGACATGGTCAAAAAATAACTCATTTTCCAAATAAGGCACCGATAATTCTTTCGCCAGCTTTGGAATCACACTCTTATCTGTTGTTTTGCTATCAAGGTAATAGAGATTCCGTTCCTTGCAAACCTCCAGAATAATCCTCATGATTCGTTCATCCTCGGTTACCTTTGAGCCCATATGATGATTCATCCCTACTGCAAATGGAACTTCATCAATCGCCTTTTCGATCCTGTTTCTGATTTCTTCATCACTTAAATCAGTTGTGATGGATCCCGGCCCAAGCCAGCTTTTCTTCCCGCGCTTCGGTTCCATTGGCATATGGACAATCACTTCATGCCCCTTTTTATGGGCCAGCTCAGCGTCCTGTTTCGTCGTCGGCAAGAAAGGCATAACCGCTATAGTAAGGGGGATAGGAAGACTCAGCATATCGCTTGTTCCTTTCATATCATTACCGAAATCATCAATCACAATGGCAAGTGTTTTCTTCGGTACTGGTTCTGCCAGGGCAGGGCTTGAAGCCGTGAAACTAAATAGGAGCAGAATCAGGGTAAGAATTCTTATTTTCATACGTATCTCCTTTTTCTTCTTAAGTTCTCACTCCATCAAGATTTATATCCCTATTGACAGGAGAAATTACAAAAGGTTGCCCCAGTACAGAGGGCAACCCAATTTACCTATTCGAGGACCATCTTCTCCTTTAAATCAATCTTGATCTCCAATTCCTTCAGATACTGAAGGGAGTTCTTTGTAACGGTCGCGAGGATGATATCTTGTAAATCCGTAATCCCGGTAAAAGTGGCCTGGTATTGATTAGCGGTTCCATCGACCCGTACAGCGGCCTCGGCCGAATCAAAACGGTTTCCCGCTGAATCTTCCAGCCATAAGGCGTTCGCCTGGCGATACGCGTCATCGCCGTCGATCTCATACGTGAAAGTGATGCCTCCGTTCCGCTCCTCTGCCCGCAGCACTGTTATCGAACCTATTCCACCCTGGGAAAGAGTCACCTGTTTACCTTCCCATTTTTTCTTGATCAGCACAGGAGGGGTTTCTTTAAATTCATCAAGGTAAGGCTTTATGATCAGGAATTCCGGTAAGTCATCGACCGGTTCAAAGGAATGGGTGAAGGTGTGGGTGACTTTTCCTTTCACCGGGCCGCCGCCCCCGCCGCCTGAGCTAAAAGGCTCCAGGACACGTCCTTGGTTGTCGACAACCTGATAATCCAGATAATCATAGGTATTTTCCGTAAAGGCTTTTTCATCCATTACAAGACGAAAAGAAAGTTCTGTCGAGGTAGGGAAGAAGGTAAGCCTGTCGTAAAGGATGGCCAAGTCCTGGGTCTCTTTTTTCTTATTTATAGAAAAAACCCGGTTGTTTCCTTTTTTTTCAACAGGAAGCTTGACGACCCAGGACCTTCCTTCGCGTGGACGGACCACGAGTGTGAAAGATTCGGGGATCTTTTCCCGGAACCTTAGACTTACTGTACCGGCATAAACTCCTTCTTCCATTTCTGTTTCCTTTCCTCCCATCCCGGAGCTGACAGGCCCTTTTTCAATGGAAAATTCCAGATTGCCCAGAAAATGACTGGATGTCCTGCTTCCCATGCTTTCCCTGATATAGCCAACATGGATGTCTCCGCCGTCATACATGGTTTCTGTAAAAGTAACCAGCTGCCCGTCAATCTCGACCTGCTCCCCAAGCTCGGTTGCCAGCCCGGCTTGCTGGCCCTTTTTCTGGCCAATATTACCGACAAATTCAAAGGCTGACCCAACCACCGGGAGCTCCTTTAGCGTATTGGCAATAGCAGGAGAGACCATTGAAATGCCCAGCGATAAGGCTATAGCGGCTGCAGCTGCTCCCAGTCCCAGGTACAACTTACGTTTCGGGTTCCTGCGGCGCAGATGCTTTAGCGTCTCTTCTATCCTATGTTCAACCAGATCGGGCAAAGGGGAGTTTGCATCCTTTTTTAATTCCTTTTCCCATTTTTCCATGTCTCTACCTCCTCGTCTTTCGCAATGAGCTGCTGCATTTTCTCCCTTGCCCGCCGTAATCTGGTTTTCACCGTGTTTTCGGGTATATCTAAAATAAGGGCCAAGTCATGAATCGATAAGTCCTCAATATAAAACAATTTTAAAATGTGCTTCTGTTCTTCAGGCAGGGAATCAAGCAGCTCATGAACCTCGATCTTTTCAAATCCCTTCTCCCTTAAAGCCGGCTCTGCATATTCCTCCATCGAGACAAGCTTTTTCCGCTGCCGGTGGATTTGGTGACATTCGTTCAAGAGAATCCGGATCAGCCAGGTTTTAAAATAACGCGGTTCACGCAGGGTCCTCATTCCGCGGAATGCTTTAAGGATGGCCTCCTGAATCGCATCCGCACAATCTTCATCACGGGGAAGGACGGTCCTGGCCACCCGGTACATCGTCCCTTTATGTTCAGTAATCAGCCTTTCAAAGGAAGCTACATTCCCTTTTATGGCCCGTTTCACTTCCTTGATCTCATCCAAAATCCCTGCCCCTTTCTTTCTGTCTATCAGTTAGATACACAAGTCGATGGTTTGGTTTCATTATAATGATAAAAATAGGAAATGTTTTCGGTCATAAAGAAAAATGGCGCAAACCAATAGTTGGTTCGCACCTTTTTCTTCCAGCTTAGGTGATTTTTAAAGGAGGGAGCATCAGGAGTTTTGGCTATACCTGCAGAAACAGCAGGCAGTCAGCGTGGTAAGGGGCAATATTTTGCGTGTTGGTTGGGGATGAACTGTGCAATCAGGAAACAAAATCAGGATTGCAGTTGAGTTTAAGTGCATCCGGGTCAAGGACTTCAATGCAATTTCTGGATGTTTTAATGATGCCCTGGTCTCGCAACACCTTCAGGGAGCGTGCGACCTCGAGCCTTTTCTCCCCGATGATTTCGCCGATTTCGGCCTGGGTAAGGTTGATTCCCATCTTGTTCAAATAGTGGGTATAGATGTAAACGATGTTGCAAGTCTTGACGAAGGCGGAATCATAGCTAAGGGTAATCGATTCATGCATGAAGAGGTTGGAGTGCATGATGACATAATCCAGCATCGCGATGCTTAAATCAGGATTGTTCCTCAGTGCATGAAAAAAATCCTTCGGCCGAATGCGGATCGTCTCGATGTCGGTGATGGCGGTGATCGCGAAGAAATCGACATCAATATGGAAATTTCCATTGATCGGCCTGCTTAAGGAGTAGGGGCAAATCGAACCCTCACCATGGAAGCAAATCGTCTTGCTGACTCCTTCGATGTGATTGACCGATAATCTGAAAATGCCTTTCTCCACATAATACAGGTATAAAGGCTCAATATCATTGGTGATGATACTGCCTTTCTCCAGCAAATACCTTTCCCCGATTTCCAATAAAAGTGGCTTGAAATCTGTAAACTGGTTTTCGAAAAATAGATTGTTTTTACGCAAACGGCCTTTCCTCCTCTATATACAGTCCTCATTTCATCCCATTATACAACACCCACCTTTTCTTCTATTTCATTTTTAAGTGAAAATAATAAATATTGTGTATCAAATGATATCGAAAGCGCTTTCTTCTATTTTGTAAGATATAATTACAAAAGCATTTATGGAGGGTGATAGAAAATCATTTTATTGAAAAACAACCTAAATTAAAAGTATAGGAGGAAGGGATTGGATGGAAGCAATTTCTTTATTATCCCTCATCTTTGTCATCGCACTGGGAGTTTACACCAAAAAGAATATTGGCATTATCTCGCTCGCGATGGCAATCGTACTGGGAATGATCGGCGGGATATCAAGCAATGAGATTGTAGCTGGTTTTCCTACGAGTCTATTCCTGAATTTGTTTGGAATGTTTTTCTTCTTCGCGATTGCACAGAACAATGGATCCTTGGAACTTCTGTCCAAGAAGCTGTTTGCCTCATTTGGACGTTTGGCAGCCTTTTATCCTCTTATGGTCTTTATCGTAAGCGCTCTCATAACAGTGGTTGACCCAGGTGGCTTGACAAGTTATGTGGTGTTGCCGGCGATAACCATGAGCGTCGGGTACCAGATGGGATACAATCCTATTTTGATAGGAGTGCTGACCATCTTTGGAGCGAACGCAACCCTTATGACACCGGTGGGGGTGTTTGGGAACACAGCCAACTTGATCATCGATTCAGCAGGTTTTCCTAGTTACACGGCACAAATCCTCCTGAATGGTGTGATTCTTTTCTCAATCGCGGGGATGATCTCTTATTTCGGTTTCCGCGGGTGGAAGAGGAACCAGCCTGCTGCTGCCGCGTCTTTGGAGGCTGATGCAGGCCCAATCGAACTTCCGGTTATGAATGGCCAGCAAAAGCTAACCTTGCTGATGCTGGTATTGATGATATTGGCCATCATGTTTTTAAAAACGCATGCTGGACTCACGGCGCTGTTTTTCAGCATCATCCTGCTGCTGGCTAAGACTGCCGATGAAAAAAGTGCCTTTGTCGGTGTTCCCTGGGAAACGATCTTCCTGTGCATCGGGATTGGGAATCTTCTGAGCGTCATTGATACCCTGGGCGGGTTGACCCTTTTGGCTAGCGTGCTGTCTTCCGTTTCGACGGAGTGGACGCTGGCACCTCTGCTTGGAATCACTTCGTCGATTATGTCCTTTTTCGCACTTGCAATTGCGGGGCCGATTCCCACTTTGATTTCGACAGTGGAATCGCTGAATGCATCGACTGGCAATTCGTTCATGGATGTGGAACTGATCAGCACAGTCATCAATGGCGGATTCACCGCTTCCATTAGTCCCTTGTCGCTAGGTGGCGCTATGGTCCTGGCCGCCTATGGGACATTATTCAAACCTACTGCGGAAGAAAGAACGAGAGTCTTTAACATGCTGTTCCTGGTGGCCATCGTGATTTCCATCATCGCCGGTATCCTGGCAAACACCGGTATATACAGGATCACGGCCGGGATCTAATTCTCGCTTGCCCTATTTTTATCAAAAACTATCAACCTTAATGGCACAATCCTTCACACCAGCAGTGAGGGAGGCCGGGCTATCAGGGCATTAAGTCTGGCAATTCATAAGATTGTAAGGAGGAATAGCTATGGATAGAAGTATTTTAAAAGGGATGTATGATGTGCATGTGCACTGCGGGCCATCCACAGCGAAACGATCAGTGGATGCGGCCGAGATGCTTAAGCTGGCGGAAGAAGCTGGCTATGCAGGATTCGTGGTAAAAGATCACTATGTTCCTGCACTCCTGGGGACGAAAATGGTTGAGAAGCATTTAGGAAACGGTACCTGCAAGGTTTACGGATGCCTGGTTTTGAACAACGCGGTTGGCGGCCTAAATGTCAATGCAGTGGATAAAGCCCGGCAATTGGGAACGGCCATGGTTTACTTTCCGACGGTCTCTTCTAAAACGCATATCGACAATCATAAAGGTTCGGCATTTGTGGGTGGAGCAGGCGCTTCGGAGGTAGAGGAAGAGCCCATCGTCATCGCCGATGAAAACGGAATTCTTAATCCGAAAGCGGTGGAAGTAATTGAGTACATGGCCAAACACGATATGGTCTTGGCTACCGGGCATGGCAATGAGATCGAAGTGGACGCCACAGTCAAGAAAGCCTTTGAACTGGGGATGAAGCGTGTCCTCGTAACGCATCCGCATTATCAGGTAGGAGCTACGATTGAAGATATGAAGAGATGGGCGGAAATGGGCGCCTATATCGAGATTAACGCTTGTGTGTTTAAAGATAGCGGTTCGAAAGTGGAAGCAGTAATAGATCTGTCCGTGGCCAAAGAGATGATCGATGCTTGTGGCGTGGACTCCATCATCATCGATACCGATTATGGACAGGCTGCCAATGGTTCACCGGTAGAAGGAATGTATAATTTCGTCAAAGCCCTGGAAGAACATTTTGGCATCACCGAAGAAGAAATTAACATCATGACCAAAAAGAATCCGAAAGAGCTGTTCAATTTTCAATAAGGATAAAAATGAACCAAAAATAAGGATAAAAAACAGGAGGATATAAAAATGACAAAAATTGATTATGGTAATCTGGATAACCTGCCTTGGCAATTTGTGAGAGAAGGCATCACGCGGAAGGTATTCGGCATGGGCGCCGAGCATATTAACCTGACAATCAATAAAATCGAGAATGGCAATGAGAAGAAACCGCATTCCCATGAAGAAAATGAGCAGATTGCGCTTATCCTCGAAGGTGAGTGTGACTATTATGTGGATGGTTCTCCGTACCGCATGACCAAAGGTTCCTGGATTACGATTCCAGCTGGCGTTGAGCATTATATCGATGTCTATGACAGTCCTGTGCCAGTGCTTAATATGGACATCTTCTATCCACTGAGAGAAGAGTACAACGAATCCTATGCTAAGTTCATTGAGAACTACCGTAAATAAATACAATAATATGTTTCGCTTAAAATGTGCTGGCCACTTGGAAGTTTATTAAGTGGTCAGCAACTGGTTCAAAGGAGAGGGTATGGAATGAAGATGCGAAATTTAGTCAAGGAGAAGCTGGAAAACAACGGGTATGTGTTGGGTGCGTTCGTCGCTTCCGGCTCACCGACTAATGTAGAAATTTTAGGACTTAATGAGCTCGATTTCGTCCTCATTGATAAGGAGCATGCCCAAACCGATATGGAAACCATGGTGAATATGATACGGGCCGCGGAACTATATGATATGGCGCCGCTTGCCCGTGTCTATGACCCTCATGATGGTCCGATGATGGCGCGAATGCTGGATGTCGGGATTCATGGGTTGATGATCCCCATGGTGGAAACGAAGGAACATGCTCAATATATTATTGAGCATATGAAGCTCGCGCCATTGGGGAAAAGAGGGATAGGCGCCGGCCGCGGACCAAGATGGGGATGGTATGAAGATTACAACAAAGGCGAAGCGAACGATAACACCTATGTTATCATGCAGTGTGAAACAAGGAAGGGCGTCGAAAATATAGAAGAGATTTGCCAAACGCCAGGCCTTGACTGCATCTTTATTGGAACCGCCGATCTGTCTCAGGATATGGGCTGCCTTGGCGACAACGACAACCCTGATCTACAAGCCGCGATTGACAAAGTGCTTCAGGCTTGCAAGAAACACCATATCGTCCCGGGAATCGTCACCGGATCGGCGGAAGCAGCAGCAAAACGAATTCAGCAAGGTTTCCAATTTGTTACCATCATGAACGACCTGGGATTCTTCAGAAGCCAGACGAAAAAACAGATTGACAGTGTTAAAAGCAGTTTGGCGGATATAAAAGTGTAAATATACTTCACTAAAAATCGAACTACAACCAGTAAAGCAGCTCAGTGGCTTTACTGGTTTTTTATTTATTTTAAATCCAGAAGTGTTTGCATGCCTTTCGCTTTTCATTCAATGGGCTATATTCTTCAACATTCTTAATAATTTCTCCCAGTATTTCTTCAGGTTTTGATTTTATGCTTAGAGTATGAAATTGAACATTTGGAGTGGAGTGAAATGAAGTCTTTTTTATTTGTACGCCAGTTTATGAAAAGTCCAAGAAGGATTGGGGCTTTTTTGCCCAGCACCCATTATCTCGCCGAGCAAATGGCAGAGGAGGTATCTTTTGAACACGCGAAGTTTATTGTCGAGTATGGTCCTGGAACAGGGGTTTTTACAGATGAAATCCTAAAAAAGAGAAGTGATGATACTTGGGTCATGCTGATTGAAAGCGACCGCAATTTTTATTCCTTTTTAAAGCGGAAATATAAAGATACCGAAAATCTTTTAATCGTAAATGGATCCGCAGAAGATATTGATCATTTTGTGAAAACGTATGATTTTAAAAGGATTGACTATATAATCTCCGGATTGCCCTTTACGAGTTTGCCAAAGCAAGTGTCTGATGATATTTTAAATAAAACCAGGAAATTGTTAGGGGAAAAAGGAAGATTTATTACTTTTCAATATACCTTATTGAAAAAGGCATACTTTAAAGAATCCTTTGGCAAAGTGACMATCAAAAGAGAATATCGGAATTTTCCTCCAGCCTATATATTGAATTGCGGCAACCAGGGATGAATGGATGTGAAAAGTTTGAATGGGAAAATATTAATTGTGGACGATGATAAAGAGATACGACACCTTATTTCCGTGTACCTGGAGAATGAGGGGCTCGAAACAACGCAGGCGGAAACGGCTTATGAAGCACTTCGTTTATTAGAGAAGCAAGAGTTCGATCTGATTATTTTAGACATCATGATGCCTGAAATGGATGGAATGGAAGCATGTATGAAAATCAGGGAAGAACGCCATATGCCCATTATCATGCTTTCCGCAAAATCGGAGGATATGGATAAGATACAAGGGCTGACTTCTGGTGCAGACGATTATCTGACAAAGCCGTTCAATCCTCTAGAGCTCATTGCCAGAGTGAAATCCCATTTAAGAAGATATAAGAAATACAACCTCCAATCAGAAGGCGAAAAGAATGTTCTTATAATAGGAGATTTAAGGATTGATACAGATACAAGGCTTGTTTATGTCGGAGAGAGGGAAGTCAGGCTGACCCCAAAGGAATTTGACATCCTCGAACTGCTGGCAAGGAACAAAGGGATTGTCATGAGTGTGAGCAAGATTTATGAATCGGTTTGGAAGGAAGATTTTTTTAAGTCCGATAACACCGTAATGGTCCATATTACGAAAATCAGGGAGAAGATTGAAGAAGAACCTAAAAAGCCGATTTATATTAAAACCATTTGGGGAGTAGGCTACAAGATATGAGGATGAGAAATAGGCTGGTTTTTAAGCTTCTAGGAAGCATTGCCATCAGTTTCGGTGTTTCCTTCCTAGTTTTGGCTGTGCTTTCCCAAACCTTTTTCAGGCTTTTTCAAGCAGATCAACTGACCGATTACGGTTTGACAATCTATAACACCCTTATGTTGATCATCATTCTTGTTTTTATTGCCGTTTTTCTTGCTCTCGTACGCGGCAGAATGATTTATTTAAAAGAGATAAGTGAGCGTGTCCACGAGATAGCAGGAGGGAACCTGGGATTGACCATAGATGTCAATGGCGAAGATGAATTGGCCCAGCTTGCCCGGAATATCAATTTCATGTCTAAAGAGCTTGAAGGTAAGTTCGAGTATGAGAGAAATTTGGAACGTTCTAAAAATGAGCTTATTACAAATGTATCCCATGATCTAAGGACCCCTTTAACTTCCATTATCGGATATCTGGATTTAATACGGAAAGGTCAGTATCGAAGTCAATTGGAGTTAAATGAGTATGTGGAAATGACCTATGCCAAGTCCCAGAGATTGAATTCATTGATTGATGAGTTGTTTGAATACACCAGATTATCAAGTCCTGATGTAAAGTTGAATTTAGAAGAGGTTGATCTATCCGCTTTATTGGAGCAAATGCTCGGCGAATACATTCCCATTTTCGACAGTCAGCAAATGACTATCGAAAAATCGATAATCGCTGAGCCTGTTATTCTGTTAATGGACGTAGAAAAAATGGTCCGTGTGTATGAAAATATTTTGATTAACGCGAAGAAATACAGTGAAAAGCCCTCCGTACTAAAGGCTGCCTTTGAGGTCCATGGCTCATCAGCTGTTTTGAGATTGTCCAATAAGACGGAGAAGCCTATTAAACAAGAGGTGAATCAGTTATTCGAACGCTTTGTAATCGGGGAAACATCCCGGAGTGACATCCAGGGGACCGGTCTGGGACTTGCCATATCGAAAAGAATTGTAGAACTGCATGGGGGACACATCACAGCGGAATATTCCGAAGGATGGCTCACCATTATAATTGAACATCGGATCTAACACATTGCTTATGAACAACAGTTTCATAAGCTTTTTTAATTTGTAAAACTTAAGAATCGTTAAGAAAATCCCGGATTTATTTTTAAGGATTATCTTTCATAATGTGCCTAACAGGAATAAAAGGAGTGGAACATTATGAATATAAAGGCTGCGGAGTTATTTTCCGATAAAATAAAAGCATTATTCAATCTGTTAAGGACTGTATGTATTTATTGCTTTTTCTTAATCCTGGCCGTGCTTCTTATCTATTGGATTAGCCGGTTAACAGCGATAACGGATGCTAAAGGAATAGAATCCATCCTTAGGGAACATATGTCACTGGCTAAGCTCATCTATTTTTTCATTTGCTTTGCCCAGCCCATTGTCCTGCCTCTGCCCGAGATGATGACCGTAGTCGCTGGAAGTGCCGTTTTAGGGCCATTTTCTGCTTTTGTTTTAGGGTATTCAGGAACTGTAATGGGAATTCTGACGATGTTTGTTTTATCTAGAGTGGGCGGTATGAAACTCGTAAGGAGACTCGTTAAGGAAAAACAAATAGAACAATATCACCGGTTTGTGCAAAGAAACGAGGTATTGATCGTGGCCCTTCTTTTTATTATTCCAATTTTACCTGATGAAATCATTTGTGTAGGTGCAGGAATTAGTGGAGTGAAGGCGAGAAGGTTCATCCCAATCGCCATCCTCTCAAAGTTCGCAACCAATTTATCACTAGCTTATTCCATAAATTTGACCCAGTTTTTTTCTTGATGCAGAGGGACGGTTCTCCTGCTTCGGTTTAAGCCTAACCCGCGATGGATGTGAGGCAGGAGAACCGTCCCCATGTTTTATAAAATGGAACTCGATGTTGTGATCGGGTAAAGTTTCCCGTCAATCGCAAAAGAGATCCTGCCTGTTTCTTCGGAGACAACTAGTACAAGTGCATCGCTTCGCTCGGATAATCCTAAGGCGGCACGGTGGCGGGTTCCCAGCTTTTTTCCACCGGTCGGCCTTTTCGTTAACGGTAATACATTCCCAGCGGATGCAATTTCATTTTTGCGAACTAATACAGCACCATCATGAAGGGGATTCCCAGGGTAAAAAATGGATTCCAGCAGCGGGTGGGTTAAATGTGCACCGATAGGCACCCCAGGCCGGATGATGGCATCCAATGGATCTTCACGCTCAATCACAATTAAAGCGCCATGCCGCTGATTGGAAAGGTGCTGGATGGCGGTGGATATGTCGAGGTATTTGTCCGTAAAAGGCGATAAATAACAATTGAAGTAAAAAGTCGCAGCGACCATTTCAATTTGTTCAATTTTGCTCTTGATGTCTTCAATTCTTCCAAGCATGCAATACTTATCGTTGTCTAAAAAATGTAAGCCCTGATCAATTTCCACCATAATATTTTGGAGACCTTCGCTTACTTGGAGTTTGAGGGGGGAAAAGTCGCAATCATTCAATCCCATGGTATACCTCATTTCTTTCGTCATAATTTAAGTCTCTTTTTTTACAAAGCATGACCATTATTCTTCCTCATATTTCTAGAAAATATTTAATGAGGCAGCAGAACCGTCACCATGCTTTATTTCTCAGGTTGAATATAGGGCACGATTGGCGCGGTGGCTCCTACTGAGGCGCCGCGGATAAAGTCTTGATTTTCCAGTGCTTTAAAATTTTGCGTTTGCCCAGTTAGCAGCACGCCTAGAATTTTTACTTCATTAAATGGTTTATTTTTGTTTTTATCCATAAACGCCTCGGTGGTTTCGTCATGGCTATTGGCATTGTATTTTTCCAGTGCTGAAACAAAGTTCTCGTAGGCCTCCTTGGGCGAATCAGCTGGATTGAACCCGTAAACAGGCATACCGGAAGGCCCATTGCTTTCATTTGTCATAGCGGATGTCATATACACCCAGATGATATTCAAATTGTCTGGAATTTTCGCCTGGATTTCCTTGAAGGTATAGGACTGATCAAAAGAAATCGCCACTTCGGCAACATGGTCTTCCATTTGTGAAATTTCACTTAGTTCATTTTGGACACCATCATGATACTCTCGAATGGATGGATGATAAAAGGTCGCTACTTTATTTTTGGTCTGTTTATCATACTCATAAAACTCTGTATCCGACCAATGAAACCCGGGAACCAACTCGTTGAAATCAATTTTAGTCCCAAACCAATCATACGAACTTGTCAGCGTACTCCATCGGACCAGATAACCATTGATATTTTTGGAACGGTTCGTCACAATGCTGCCGCCAAACATCGAAGAATTGCTCGTCACTTGAGAATCGATTTGAATATTCGGTTGAGCAATGGAGTGATACAAAAACAGCTTATCGTGAAGTCTTGCCGAACTTTTTGCAGCAAAGTAATTCCCAGTTCGATAAAGGATTGGCAATAGAATAAGCACAACGATGATGGAAATGAGGACGGTCTTTAAAAGTTGTTTTCGTTTCGCTTTTTTTAATGCAGTTTTTAGCGAAGTGTCCATTAACGTTTTCCTCCTATCTTTTTATTGATAAATTTACGGGCACGGTACAATTTTTGTTTAACGCTGTTTTCTTTCATATCCAAGAGGATGGCAATCTCTTCATAGGAAAAATCATAATAATACTTCAAAAAGAAAATTTCTTTGTATTCTTGTTTAATATCTTTTACTAAATAAAAAATCTCGTCTTGATTCAAAATGGCTTCAAACTCGTCATCTGTGTGCTGGAGCTTGGCATGAATCTCCTCGGTGAGGCTGATGTTCTGAGCCTCCTTTTTTCGTTTCAAATCAATATAATCATTAAGGGCGACCCGAAAAAACCACGGGCGGATATTGCTCTCAGTTAAGTCATCCAACAGCGTGTATACTTTGTAAAACGTATTTTGAATGATATCTTCGGCATCTTCTTTTTTAGCCCCTTTTACTTGCAATAGCCGAAACACTTCCTCCCCTAAATGGATAAGATAGGAAGTGAATGCATCCTCTTTATTCATTTTTATCCTCCTATACTTATACAACGGGTGAGCATGGTAAAATGTATACACTTCATTTAACTTTTAGAAAAAAGGATATGTCCATCCATTGTCTCATTTCAGTACTGTTGCAGCCTGATATTTGATTCCTTTCTCCTATAAAAATTTACATTGATAATAACCTTTTAAAAATCCTTTACACTTTGTTAAAACAGGCTAAATAATCCTATCCTAAGATTAGGTTGTATTAACTTAATTGCATTATTGGAGGGGAAAAAGGTTGGCTAAACATGTAAAAAAGAAGGTAGCGGGGGTTACCATGGCCGCTGCCATTGCGTTTTCATCACTAGGTTATGGGAATGTGAATTTAACGGAAGCGAAAGATAAAAAGAAGGAACCGACCAATGTCATCATGATGGTAATGGATGGCACGAGTGCAGGGGCGACGACTCTGGCAAGATGGTATAAAGGTGAAAACCTTGCAATGGATGAGATCGTCATCGGAGGTGTGCGTACCCATTCTGCTGAATCGGCGATTACGGACTCTGCACCTGCAGGAACCGCTCTTGCTACAGGAAATAAAAGCAATGACAAAGTTGTTGGACTTTTACCTAAAGTTGTACATACACCGGGCGTAGACCCAATTGATCCGGAAGATGCGCTTAATCCTGTGGCGAACGTACTAGAGGGAGCGCAGCTGAAAGGAAAGGCGACCGGAATTATTTCCACATCGGAAATCCAGCATGCGACACCAGCAGCGTTCTCTGCCCATGCTGCCCACCGCAGCAATTACCAGGATATTGCTGAACAGCAAGTGTACCAGGGAATCGATGTGGTCCTTGGCGGCGGGAAAGAATCGCTGGCACCAGGCTCCACAAGGAACGCCCGTGTAGATGGCGAGAACCTATTGGATGTGATTGATGGAAATGGGTATGATTTTGTTCAAACAAGGGACGAGCTGCTTAACTCATCTTCGGATAAAATTTGGGGATCGTTCGCGCCTTCCGCTCTTGCTTATGACTTTGACCGTCAAGCAACAAACAATAATGAACCTTCCATTGCGGAAATGACGAAGAAAGCGATCAATACGCTTTCAAAAGATGAAGATGGTTTCTTCTTGTTTGTAGAAGGAAGCAAACCAGACTGGGCCGCCCATGCCAACGATACAATCGGTATTCTTAGTGATGTACTGGCTTTTGATGACGCGGTGAAAGAAGCGCTCGACTTCGCGAAGAAAGATGGCAACACAATGGTCATTGCGGTGAGTGACCATGGAAACAGCGGAATCACAATGGGGAACCAAAACACGAACGGAAATTATCCGGAAATTCCAGTATCCTCCTACATTGATCCGTTAAAGAAAGCAACGATGACGGTTGAAGGTGCATTGAAGCAATTGAAATCCGACCGTTCCAACATGAAGGAAGTAGCGGAACTTTATGGCTTGGATAACCTGTCAGATGCAGAAATCAATTCTTTAAAAGCATCGAAATCATTGCAATCTGATATGGTCAAAATGCTCGCTAACCGTGCGAACATCGGCTTCACAACTGGCGGACATACAGGCGAGGACGTCTTCCTTTATGCTTATGGCCCATCTAAGCCATATGGCTTGGTCGACAACACCGATATTGCAAAAACCATGGCTAAATTCATGGGCGTCGACCTTGCAAAAACAACAGACAATCTGTTTGTGAACGCAAAAGAAGCTTTTGAAAATAAAAGCTACAAAACACGCATCGATGTAACAGACGAGCATAACCCTGTATTTGTTGCGGAAAAAGGAAACATCAAAATCGAACTGCCAGTTAACAAAAATTATGCAAATGTAACACAAAACAAAAAGACTTTCACAAAAACACTAGATGGAGTGACCGTTTATAACGGAGAAGAGTTCTTCGTATCGAAGAATGCTTTGAATCTGTCTAAATAAGTTGCCAATTAAGGGTTCAAGGTGCAAAAAGTGAAAAAAACAGTTTGCGAAAAAGCATGGTTAAGCGCCATGCTTTTTTGCTATTGACCGTCCGGAAAATGCTGAGATGCAACGAGTCGCAGAAATGTGGGGTAAGGACAAGACTTCATAGACGGAGAAATTCCGGCTAATGCCTATTGGAGAGGCTTTTGTAGGGGATATAAGCGGAAATATTCCGACTAACGTCTCAAAATAAGGCAAAATTCAAGGATTTTGATCAAATAAACGGAAAAACTTCCCTTAATTTTCGGGAAATATGGGTATTTCCCAAAATAAACGGAATTTCTCCGTTTATTTTTCAAATCAAAAAGAAGTTAAGATTCTGTTGTCTATGTGCATGTTATTTTTCACCTTCAATATTATTAGAGCCATGTAAAGAGAGTGAGGAAATCACCGGGATTTTTCACTCTACTTGCATGGCAATTTATTTTAAGAGAATCTGTAAATACATTATTTGGGCCACTTTTTTTATCAGTCTTTCCGTCCGGATTGCCCACGCTTCTTGCTCCTCTTAAAACTCCAGCAATGCCTTTTCCAATTCCAATGGTTCAATATACTCGCCATCTTTAAAGGCACGCATATTTCCTCCGGAGACCTCATCAATGAGGGCGATTTGTTTGTCTCTGCCTACACGTCCGAATTCAAACTTGATGTCGTATAGCTCGATTTCTTTCTTGGCAAGTTCCTCTTTGACCACATTCCCAATTTGCTGCGTCAATGCTTTTAACACTTTATATTCATCCTTGGATAAAATGCCAAGCATATCCAAGGCATCCTCACTAATAGGAGGATCCTGACGGTCATCATCCTTCAAGGTAACCTCAACGAAGGCATCGAGGTGCTGGCCTTCCTGTGCATATAACCCATACCTGCGCAAAAAGCTGCCTACCGCTCGATACCTGCAGATGACTTCAAGACCTTTTCCGAACATTTCTGCAGGCTTGACCGTCATAGCAGCTTCTTCAATATTGGCATCAATATAATGGGTGGGAATCCCTTTTTCTTTTAAAATCTCAAAAAAGTATTTGGTCAAACGCAACCCGGCTTGTCCTGCACCTTCCATCGTTAAACCGACACTGTTTGCTCCGGGATCAAAGACACCGTCCACACCCGTAACATCATCCTTGAATTTAAGCAGATAATTCCCATCCTCCAATTCATAAACATCTTTTGTCTTTCCCGTGTACGTAAGCTGCATATCAAATATCTCCTTAGTGAATAAGTATTTTGTCCAAACATTTATGAAGTACCGTAATCATTATAATATAAAAAATTGTGTTAATTAATAATATATTCTATGTTTGCAGATACCACCACTGAAGGTTCTTTCTGCTTGTGAGGCAGCAGAACCGTCCCCCTGCTCTAATAATTCTTCCTGTAAATGGATAAGCTGTTCATATAAAAAGTCGGGGAGATGATTTGGATGGATATGTCGTTTCTTTGGAAAGCGATTGTGCTGATCCTTTCAGGAATCATTCTGTTGAGGATTGCAGGAAGAAAATCGATCTCGCAGATGACCCTAGCCCAAACGGTTGTGATGATTTCGATTGGGACGGTCATTGTACAGCCAATCGTCAATAAAAGTGTTGTGAAAGCAGTTGTAGGCGCAGCCGCTTTTGTGGCTGTCATTCTGATCCTGGAGTACCTGCAATTGAAATTTAACTGGTTTGAGACAGCGCTATCGGGAAAGTCAAAAACCGTGGTTGTGAATGGAAAATTAGATATTAAAAATATGAAAAAATTGAGGCTTACAGCCGACCAGCTTGAGATGAGGCTCAGAGGCAAGGGGATTACCCGCTTTCAGGACCTTAAAGTTGCCACGATTGAACCGAACGGCCTGCTTGGGTACGAATTGAAGGAAGACGCCAAGCCAGTTACGGTGGGGGAGTTAAAAAAAATACTGAATTCCTATGGACTACAACAACAGGATTCCAATCAGAAAGGCAACGAATCCTCCGCAACTAACCAGCAAAATATCTTCACCGAGATAAACAGTTCAAAGGACCAAAACCATGCCGACTATTTACAATAATGATGCACGGGGAGAGTTCTCTTGCCCCATTTTAAGCCTAATCCGCTGTGGGATTAGGCTTTTTGCGGGGATAAAAGGACAGATCATTCCTTACTGTCAGCAGGTGAGGCAGCGGAACCGTCCCCGTGTTCTGAAAATTTGTTGTTTCTTATTGGTAAGTTTTGTCGTACAATGAATGGGACATGTTCATATTTGTTTCGCACTAGGGGAGCTGTAAGGCTGAGAAGCGGGTGAAATTCCTGCTGACCCTCATGACCAGAACTAGGTAATGCTAGCGTGGGGAAGTGCAAGTGACTTCATTATTTTGCTGTATACTCTTTATGATTCACTGCATCTTCCTATTTGGAGATGCAGTTTTTTGTGTTTTACGAGTATACATGCATCCCCCAATCTGAAAAGCGAAACGGATAAAAAATGAAAAAAATAGGAGGAAGGTAGAATGCAAGGTTTAAGTTGTGGAACAAGCAGAATCGCAGGGTGCCGTTTTTCCATCTATCCGATGGCAGACAATTTTGTTGAGGTGATTTTAGCCGCATTAAAAGAAACGGATACAAGCAAGGTCTGGATGGAAACGGATGATGTAACAACATGCATCAGAGGACGCAGTGAGCACGTTTTTGACGTAGCCAAGGCTATTTTCATCCACGCCGCTAAAACGGGTGTACACGTTGTGTTCAATGGAACATTTTCTGTCGGCTGCCCTGGAGACAGTGAAGGGGACAGCTATATGTCAGAGAATGATGAGCGCTTGAATGAAGAAGCCTCCAGCCAAGAAAAAGTGGAGGTGGCGACCCAATTTGCGCTCTATCCGATGAACAATCCCGACTATATGCAGATCATCGCCGATCAGGTAGAGGTGGCAAAGGATCACGGAACATTCACTAAGGGCGTCCATTATGCTTCCCGCCTTGATGGGGATGCGAACGATGTGTTTAAAACCCTTGAGCAATCCTTTGTTAATGCGTCCAAAACGCATGAACGCAGCCATGTGACGATGACAGCCATCGTTTCAGCGAACAGCCCATCAAAGAAGGACAAATAGACCGGTCAAAAACTAGGCAGGATTAAAATACCTTTTAAGGAGTTCATCCAAATGACGAAATGGAATTTGCGCGAAATTGTTCTGATGGCGATACTAGGTGTCGTGTTTGCCGTCATTTACCTATTCTTTTTCACGGTTGGAACGGGCATTACCAACCTCTTAACGCCATTTGGCCTGGGGCCTTTTGGATATGAAGTCATCTTCGGGATCTGGTTTATCGTTTCCATCATTACCGCCTACATCATTCGCAAGCCAGGAGCTGCCTTAATTTCTGAAACGATTGCCGGGGGAGTCCAGGTGCTGTTAGGCTCCCCGGCAGGTCCGATGTTGATTGTTTCCGCCTTCATTCAGGGACTTGGCGCCGAAGCAGCCTTTGCGGCCACGAAATACCGGAACTATTCCAAAGGGGTCCTTGTTGCTGCCGGAATTGGTGCCGCTTTGACAAGTTTTGCCTGGGGTTTGTACCATTCCGGATATATTGCCCTTTCCCTCCCTCTGCTTAGCTCGATGCTGATTGTTCGTGTGATTAGCGGCGCCCTGATTGCCGGCCTTTTAGGAAAGTGGATCACCGAAAGATTGGCCGACACGGGTGTGTTGAGAAGCTATGCACTTGGAAAGGAGTGGCAGAAAAAACGTGAGCATAAAGCATCATAAGCCGCTCATCTCGGTCGAGGATTTTTCGTTTGGCTATGATTCCGACAAGGAACCGCTTTTAAAAGAAATTTCACTGACCATTCGTCAGCAGGAAACAATTCTTTTGATTGGACCAAGCGGTTCCGGGAAAAGCTCTCTGTCTCTTTGCTTAAATGGCCTTTACCCTGAAGGTGTTGAAGGCTGGGCAACAGGAGAAGTGAAGTATAACGGAACCCCGTTAAGCCAGTTTAAAAAGGGAGAAATCAACAAGGAAATCGGGGTTGTCTTTCAGGACCCCGAGAGTCAATTTTGCATGGTGACGGTGGAGAATGAATTAGCGTTTACGCTTGAAAATATCAAAACACCAAGAGCAGAAATGGCTGGTAAAATTGACGGCATTTTACGTGCTGTCGGGCTCACCGAGGAAAAACATCGGCCGATCCATGAATTGTCTGGCGGGAATAAGCAAAAGGTGGCCCTTGCTTCGGTTCTCCTTTTAAATCCAGCATTACTGATCCTGGATGAGCCGACAGCGAACCTGGATCCAGCTTCCCGGTTTGAATTCATTCAATTGATCCATTCATTACAACAAGAGCGGGGTTTTGCCTTATTGATTATCGAACATCAGCTGGATGATTGGCTTCCGATGGCGGACCGGGTCGTAGCCATCAATCGGAATGGAAGCATCATGTTGGAAGGAAAGCCTGAAGATGTGTTTTATAGCCAAGCTCATCAGCTAAAAGAAGAAGGGATCCACATCCCGAGAATCGTGGAAACCGTTCTTGATGGATTTGGAGGAGAGGTTCCTGAAACCGACCGACCCCTAACCGAAGAGGACTTGGTTTCATGGATGAACAGCTCCGGCCGCACTCTGGATCCCTTTCCAAGTGACAATAAGGTACGTAACACATCCGCGATTATGAGAAATGAAGTTTTATCCATAAGGGATGTTTCGTTCTCGAGGGGGAAGAAGCCAATCCTGAAAGGAATCAACCTTTCACTGCATGAAGGAGAGCTGATTGCCATCGTCGGTAAAAACGGGGCAGGTAAGTCGACGTTGTTGCAGGTAATGTCAGGAATTCTGAATCCTAAAACAGGTAGCAGATTGCTTTTGAATAAAAGCTATGAAGCTTGGTCGGAGCGTGAAATGAGGAAAGTCATGGGGTATGTGTTTCAAAACCCTGAGCATCAATTCATTACGGATACGGTTTACGATGAAATCGCGTTCGGAATGAAGCTAAACCGGACTAATCAGGACCAAATTGAGCATAACGTACACCAGCTGCTGCAGCGTTTTCATCTGCTGTCCCATATTTGGAGCAATCCCTTTGCCTTAAGCGGCGGACAAAAACGGCGTCTAAGTGTAGCGACGATGCTGGAGGACACGCCAAGTGTTTTACTGTTCGACGAACCGACCTTTGGCCAGGATGCGCAAACAACGAAAGAATTGATGCAGATGATTCAAACGCTCCAAAAGCAGGGGACAGCGATCGTATTCGTTACACATGACATGGACCTGGTCGACCGTTATTGTGAAAAAGTGCATGTCGTAAACGGAGGGGAAGTGAGCTTCAGCGGAAAGCCGGATGAACTATGGGAAAGACCGGACATCCTCCATGAGGCGAAACTCAGGCTCCCTTTCCGGGCAAGAATCAATCAATTGCGTGAAAATCTCCAAGCAAGCGAGAACAAACAGGGAGTGGTGATGGCGCATGCTAACATCCATTAATCCAACGATGAAGGCTTTTGCTGTATTGATTCCAGCCCTGCTCCTGGCATTCACGTTCGATCCGCTGACACCACTCATTTATTTGATATTTACGGTTGCAGTCACGTTTTTCACGGGCGAAGTGGCTTTCAAGCGGTGGGTCATCATTGTTTCGCCTTTTCTTTTATTGGCAGCAAGCTTTGCCTGGATGACCATGCTCCATCCTGGCGGCGCTTTTTCTGGCGGGGACGTGTTATTTTCCCTTTGGTCGTTCCAGGTGACTTCAGAAAGCTTTCAGGCCGGAATTTCATTAGGCTTGCGCTCTCTTTCTTTCGCAGCGTTATCTCTGCTGTTCATCTTAACGACCGACTCCACGAAATTCATGTTAAGTTTGATGCAGCAATGCAAGCTGCCGCCAAAGCTGACATTCGGGATTTTAGCCGGTTATCGTTTTTTGCCGACCTTCCGTTACGAGCTCCAAGTGCTAAGGCAAGCCCATCGCATTCGAGGGGTAGGGAGGGCAAGGGGAGTCAAAGAGCGTGTGCATCAGTTTCGGCGCTATGCCATTCCGCTTTTAGCCAATGCCATCCGTAAAGCGGAGCGGGTAGCGCTTGCGATGGAATCAAAAGGATTTACCGGAGAAGCCGACCGGACTCATTATCATGAAATGACCATCCAAACTCGTGATTGGGTTTTTGTGAGTGTCTTTGTTGCCATGTTTTTCGTCAGTGTGTTTTTATCTTATCAGCTCGGGTTTTTAAATATTTTTGGGAAACAGTTTTAACCCTACAGTTAAAAGCCGCACTGCAGCCAGTGCGGCTTTTATTTATTACTTTCAATGGTTTCAATGAATTTCTCGCTTGTTTCAAGCCTAATCCGCTGCTGGATTAGGCTTTATTTGCCGCTTTGGTCCGTTTATTTTCCATTTTCTCTGATTTACTTTCCATTTCGATGCATTTATTTTCCGATTAAACCTATTTACTTTCCAAATTCCCTGATTTACCTTCCAACTTCCACTTCCTGTAAAATCTAAAAGCCCATTGATGTCTCAAACTCTGTCAAATCCGCCACGACTACTTTGTATTTGCT
Organism: Bacillus sp. FJAT-27251; assembly: GCF_001273925.1. Taxonomy (GTDB): domain Bacteria; phylum Bacillota; class Bacilli; order Bacillales; family Cytobacillaceae; genus Mesobacillus_B. The sequence goes on from NZ_LIGG01000001.1 coordinate 2,733,631, forward strand.
CCGCGAAATCATACCATTATCCAAGATATAGAATTTCAGCATAATTATCACAGAAGTAACCAAAAATAGGCGTAAATCAAATCAAGGGGCCAAGTTATGAAATCTATGTGGGGAAGGAAAGAAAAGGCTGGAATTCCGAATGTCCAATTGGAAGAATCGTTGGACTCCATACCGGAAATTCCACTAAGTCCAATATTAAATAAAAATATAGACATGCTGAAATCCGTCTATAAGGATTGCTTGGATGTGGTATTCCGCGAATTTAGTATTGGCAGCGAGATCGATGCTGTTCTTCTTTACATAGATGGCCTGTCAAATACCGAAGAGGTCGATCAGCACGTGCTTATGCCACTCATCCAACTGGAAAGTCCGGAACACGATTCTTTATTTGCGAGAATAAAAAACGAAATATCTGTTTCTGACGTGAAGGAAATTCAAACGATACCGGATATTTTCAAACAAATTTCCAATGGCAACTCCATCATTTTAATAGAGAACCAGGCAAAGGGACTTTCGATCGGTCTGCCGAAGTGGGAAAAACGCAGCATTACCGAACCTACCGCCGAACCGGTCATTCGTGGTCCCAGAGAAGGATTTATTGAAACAGTACGCGTGAACACCTCCCTTTTACGCAGGAAAATCCGTCACCCATTATTAAAACTAAAACAAATGGATATTGGGAGGTACACGGCAACACATGTCGTCGTGGCGTATATTGAAGGAATTGCTGACCCGACTTTAGTTGAAGAGGTTACCAATCGACTGAAGCGAATTAAGATTGATGGCATTTTGGAAAGCGGATATATTGAGGAGATGATCCAGGACTCCCCATATTCTCCTTTCCCGCAGCTTTTATACACGGAACGTCCAGATGTCGCCGCAGCCAGTCTGCTGGAAGGGCGTGTGGTTATTTTGATTGACGGCACCCCTATAACCCTGGTTGCTCCCTGTACGTTCGCAAGTTTATTGCAGGCACCCGAGGATTACTATAATCAGATTTACCTGAGCACCTTTATTCGCTGGCTGCGCTATCTCTTCTTTCTAATCGCTTTGCTTGCGCCATCAGCGTACGTGGCAATCTTAACCTTTCATCAGGAAATGATTCCGACCTCGCTGCTGTTAACCATTGCTGCAAGTCGTGAACAAATCCCCTTTCCAGCTTTGGTTGAGGCGTTTATCATGGAAATCACTTTTGAGGCGCTGCGCGAAGCAGGTGTAAGACTGCCAAAACAAGTTGGGGCAGCTGTGAGTATTGTCGGCGCGCTCGTGATCGGACAAGCAGCGACAGCAGCAGGATTGGTTTCACAACCGATGGTTATGGTGGTGGCCATTACAGGTATTGCTTCATTCTTATTGCCAAGATATGCAATTGGCATCTCGATTCGAATGCTCCGCTTTCCAATCATGATTTTATCCGGAATGATGGGGCTATTAGGCATCATGGTTGGCATAACCGCCATAGTCGCACACTTGTGCACGCTTAAATCATTTGGTGTTCCTTATCTTAATTCGGCAGCACCGCTAAAGGTTCAAAATTTGAAGGATGTCCTGGTTCGTGCCCCGTGGTGGGCAATGGACACAAGACCAGAATTTTCCGAAGAGACGAACCCAAGCAGTAAATCACGGAACCAAATGCCGAGTCCAAAGAATAATGGCGGTGGAAGCTGATGGGGAGGATTCAGGCTATAACCAGGGCTTCGGCGTTATCCTTTCTGATTTGCCTATCTTCAATGGTACTTACAGGGTGCTGGGATCGAACCGAAGTCAATGACTTGGCTCTTATTTTAGCGGCGGGTATGGATAAAGGGAAGAAAAGCAATGTTGAACTCTCCGTTCTCGTCTTTATTCCGCAGCCGCAAAGTGGACAAGGAGGGTCGGGAATGTCGGGCGGGGGCAGCAGCAGCCAGTCCTTCGTGAGATCAGCTGAGGGAGAAACCGTTGCCGATGCGATGACACAGCTCCAGGAAGCACTGACAAGGGAGATTTTTTGGGGGCAAAACGAAGTACTCCTTATTGGAGAGGAATTAGCCAGGGAAGGAATAAATAGCCAAGTTGATTTTTGGATGCGGCACTCAAAGCCCCGGATACGAGCCGATGTATTTGTATCTAAAGGAAAAGCAAAGGACGTTTTAACAGCTATGCCCGAATTGGAAAGGGACGCCTCAAAGCAACTTCGCAAATTAGTCAAAACACATATTGGTGTCCAGGTAACAGTAAAGGATTTAACGCAAATGCTATCCGGTGATTCAAATGCAGCCGTACTGCCATGGGTTGAAAACCTGCCATCATCACAGATGGACAAAAATAAGGATATTCCCATTATTAACGGGGCTGCTATTTTTAAGCAAGGAAAGATGGTCGGAAAATTAAGTGATAAAGAAACAAGGGGTATTCTTTGGCCAAGGAATGAGATTGAATCCGGCGTGATTACGATTTCTATTGAAGATGAGCCAGGCTTCATTTCCCTGGATTTATTAAGGGACCATAATGAATTGATCCCTTCGATCAAAAACGGCAAATGGAGCATGCACATTAAAACAGAGGCAGACTTTGAAGTGATTGAAAATACGACAAAACAAAACTTATTCACTCCAGATATGATGAAAAAAGCTAAGCAAAAGGTTAAGAGTGAAATTGAACAGAGGGAAAAGTTAGCTTTTGCGATTGTGCAGAAAAAGTTACATGCTGATGTTTTTGGTTTTGCGGTAGAATTCGAGAGGAAATATCCACAAGTTTGGAAACAAAAGAAAGACGAGTGGAATGACATTTTTCCGGAGGTAGCAGTTACCTTCGACACGAAGGTAAAAATCGAAAGAACAGGTCTGGCAACCGGGAAACGCAAACGGGGTGACGAGCGTTGAAGATGCTTGGGATAGTAGGGGTAAGCGTTATACTGGGGCTAATCTTTTTCTTCCAATGGCCAAGATTGGAGAAAAGTGAAAAAAAGATTAAGACGGCTTTCTTTTCGATCATGGTGATTAATTGGGTCCTGGCTGTTTTACTGGTGCTTTTTCCGGAAATGCCAGGTCCCGGGCAAATGATTGATTTCATCTACCAGCCATTTGAGCCATTTTGGTAGTTAAACCCTTTTAGAAAAGGCAGGTACAAACATGATTGAAAAAGGAAGAATTTCCTATTTGGAGCTAGCCTTCATAATGTATGCAACAGTGATTGCGACGGCTGTTCTTTACGTTCCATATGTTACAGCACAGCATGCCCACCGTGATTTGTGGCTTTCTCCGATATGGGGGTCTTTGAGCGGCATTCTAATCGTCGCCATAATTGTCAAACTTTCCAGGCTTTTTCCAGGGAAGACACTTATCCAATACTGTGAGCCTATTCTTGGCCGTACAATTGGTAAGTTGGTGGCGTTCATTTACTTGTTTTTTCTCTTACACAATGCAGCCGTTGCATTCAGAGAGTATGGAGAGTTCATCGAAAGTGCCTTTTTGCATAAAACTCCCATGATCATTGTGACCGGAAGCATTGCCCTAACTTGCGCCATTGCTGTCCATGGAGGGATTGAAACGATTGGACGATGCGCGATGATTTTTTTGCCGATTGTTTTAGCTCTTTATATCCTGATTTATCTGTTTCTTATTCCGGATTTGAATGTGAAAAATATTTTACCGGTTATGTCAGATGGGGTCATGCCCTCTATTAAAGGGTCACTGGCCCCCCACGCCTGGTTAAGCCAATTTTCATTGCTGTCGTTTCTGCTGCCGTTAGTAAGGAAACAGCAAAAGGTGATGAAATGGGGGATGATTTCCGTCGCTGCCAGTGTTTTGACGATGGTTTTCATTAACCTGGGAAACCTATTTTTATTTGGTAAGATGATTGCCAATCTTCACTTCCCGGTGTTTGAAGCGGCAAGATATATTAGCATCGGTTCCTTTTTTGAACATATCGAGTCCATCGTCATCGCCGTGTGGGTTCTTGGCGGCTTCGTTCAACTATCCGCTTTTTTTTATATGCTCGTCCTTGGTACTTCCCAATGGCTGACATTGCCAAGCTATAAACCATTTGTTTTACCAATCGGATTTTTAATCATTCTATTTTCGGTCTGGTCCATCCCCACGTTCGAGGACATGATTCGAGGAATGAGCACAACCATGCCCTTTTATTTCCTAACCGTCCAGCTGATCATCCCCATTTTACTTCTGGGGGTTGCAGTCCTACGCCGGAAATGATGCAGGGGGACGGTTTTCATGCTTCGGTTGGAGCCTAATCCGATGTTGGATTAGGCTTTTTGAGATTTTTCTTCCGCTTAAAGGGCTGATGAGCGCTAACTGCCTGATAGGAAGCAGTAGAACCGTCCCCGTGCTTTCCAATTATGGGCTTGATAGTTAACTTTTTCTTCCCGTAGGGGGCCTTTCGAGACCATGTTTTTTTATGTGGTATTGAAGGCTTTGTCGCGTGATTCCCAGCTTTTTGGCGGCTTGGGAGATATTCCAGTCTGTCTGGTCCAAAGTCTTTTGAATATAATGCTCTTGAGAGGTAGTGAATATTGATTTGAAAGGATTCTTTTTTTTGTCCTCGATCTTTTTCGTATCCGGCAATATTTTTCTTCTGATGTAGGCCGGGAGATGTTCAAGATCCATTTGCTGATCTGACTCACTGGTCCTGATTATTAAATTCTCGATCAAATGCTCAAGTTCACGTGTATTTCCGGGCCACTGATATTGGATCAGTGTTGAAAGCAAGTCCTTGGATAGCTTCGGTATGGCTTTCATATATTTTTTCTGGTATTTTCCAAGGAAGTATTCAATGAAAAAATGAATATCTTCCGTCCGCTCTCTTAAAGGGGTAATATAAAGACTTGTATGAGCAATTCTGTAGAATAAGTCGAGGCGCATTTTTTCTTCGTCAATCAGTTTCACTGGATCCTCGTTTGATGCGCTGATGACAGTGCATTCTACCGGGATTACTTCATTTGCTCCGACCCTGCGGACCAGCCGCTCCTGTAGGACCCTCATTAACTTTGATTGCAAAGTAATTGGCATTGAGTTGATTTCATCGAGAAACAGTGTGCCATCTTTTGCATACTCAAACAGTCCAATTTGATTGGCAGCACCAGTGTACGCCCCTTTGACCGTTCCAAATAAGGTACTTTCCAATAGGGTTTCCGGAATGGCCGCACAGTTAATAGCCACAAAGGGCTTGTTAGCTCGAGGGCTGTGATTATGCATGCTTTGGGCAAACAGTTCTTTCCCTGTCCCTGTTTCGCCAACAATCAGCACATCCGTATTATGGACGGAAATATTTTGTGCTTCACTAATCAGGTTTTTTAGTGCAAGGCTTTTTCCTTTAATATCGTCAAAGGTAAAAGTTGTTCCATTTTTCAGTGTCTGTTTCACCGAATCCCCTTGATTAGAGTGCCTTTTTAACTCAATCGTTTCATGAAGGCGATTTTTGAGATTCGTTTCATTCGTGCTAAGCGAAAAAACTGCGATAGTTTCGCCATCTTTTTGAATGGGATAGGTGCTGTAATTTACATATTTCGGCACTCCATTAACCCTTGAGTGTGCCCGATACCTTGAAAAAATAGGCTTCCCGGTTTTAAAGGTATGCTTATGCTCAGAATATTGCGGATTATAATTATAGGCTGACCATAAATGTTTGCCGATAATTTCTTGCTTGTCCAGCCCCTCCAATTTTTCCTGCGCACTGTTGTATAATCTGATTTTTCCTTCACGGTCACTCATCATTACGCCTTCATTCAGGGATTCCACAATATTTTCAAGACAGTATAATCTCGCTTTCTCGTTTGTTAATAAATTGGTGGTATCTTCAAGGCAAAGAATAAAGTAGTCATTTCCAATTGTCAGTTTCTTGACTTCAACGGAAAGCTTTTTGCCGTTTAATTCAACAGAGTATTTTTCATTCTCCACCAGTTTTTCTTCAATGCATGGGAAAAGCGCTGAAATATGTATTCCTGTTGTTACACTTGACTGTATGTCCATTGTGTTGATGTCATGCCATAAAATCTCGTGTTTTTCATTTAACACGATTACTCCGTCTGTGAAACTTCTAATTAGGGACCCTATCGATGATGCAATCAAATCCATTCCCCCCCTGAAACCATAATAACCTGTCATGAATATAACATCGATTAAGAATATTTTAAATAGTCTGCATGCAAAAATCATCTGCGCCACGAATATTGTAACCGTTTTCATAGTTTTGCAGTGACTTTATGATATGTAGACGAAAAAAGGTGCCAAATCTATCTGCACTTTTCTTTTTCGCTGATTTGCTAATCTGGACAAAAGTAGCTTCGATCCATTTGAAATTCGATGAAAACGGCCGTTTTTTATTAAAAAAAGTCTATTTTATTGAATTTAAGAGACTTGGCACGACAATTGCATTATATAAAGGTGAGTACAACAAAAACTATAAAATCCAAGGAGGAATCGTTATGTCAACACCAGAAATTTTATACTCAGTTAAAGCACAAAGAGGTCCGGAACTTCGCTGTAAAGGCTGGAGACAAGAGGCCATTTTGCGGATGCTTGAAAATAATATGGAAAACGCGGAAAAGCCGGAGGAGCTTGTAATATACGGAGGGATTGGAAAGGCCGCACGTAACTGGGAGTCTTATCATGCTATTGTCAAATCTTTAAAAGAGCTTGAAGATGATGAAACGCTTGTTGTCCAGTCAGGAATGCCTGTTGCCGTCTTCAAAACGCATAAGTATGCCCCCACGGTTGTTATGGCAACGACCAATATTATGAAAGCAGACTGGCCAACATTTTATGACCTTCAGGACAAAAACCTGACGATGTATGCAAACTATACAGCGGCTCCATGGGAATATATCGGTACCCAAGGTGTTATCCAAGGAACGTTTGAGACCTTATCAGCGATTGCCCGCCTTCATTATAATGATTCACTTGTCGGAAAGATCCTTTTAACAGCGGGGGCCGGCGGGATGGGTGGAAACCAGACAAGGGCAATGACGATGCACGGCGGTGTGGCTATTCTATGTGACTCGAATGTTGAGATTATCAAGAGAAGAATTGAAAAAGGATTTATTGATTGCCTGGCTGATTCGTTGGATGAAGCGATTGCAATGGCTAAACAGCATGCCGCTGAAGGAAAGCCGCTTGGTGTTGCGGTTGTCGGAAATGCTGCAGATATTTTTGAAGAAGTCCTTCAAAAAGGATTCTTGCCGGATATGTCAACATCGATGACTCCTGGACATGACCCAATTTCCTATTTGCCATCAGGCTACACTGTTCAAGAGGCGGAAGAGCTTCGTGATACGAATCGCGCCCTTTACCTTGAAAAAGCGCGTGAAACGATGGTTCGCGAGCTAAAAGCGCTAATCAAATTCATGGACCTCGGTGTGCATTCATTTGAATATGGCACAAGCCACCGCAAAGAGTGTATTGATGCTGGGATGGATGAGAAGGAAGCCAAGCGTCTTCCAGGGTTCGTGGCTGAATATATTCGCCCGCTCTTCTGCGAAGGCCGTGGACCATTCCGCTGGATCTGCTTGTCAGGTGAGGCGGAAGACCTAAGAAAAATTGACGATATGATTTTGGAGAAATTCAGTGATGACCTCCTTGTAACTCGCTGGATCAAGCTTGCGAAGGAACATATTCCAATTGAAGCACTGCCTGCCCGCATTTGCTATATGGGCTTTGGACAGCGTAAGGCATTTGCCTTGGAAGTAAATGATATGATCAGGCGCGGTGAGCTTGCCGGTCCGGTTGCCTTCTCTCGTGATAACCTTGATTCCGGTTCCATTGTCAATCCTACCTTTGAATCTGAGAACATGAAGGATGGCGGCGACCTAATTTCTGACTGGCCGGTATTGAACGGGCTCCTGAACGCCGTTGGCATGTGCGACCTTATCGCCCTTCAGGCGAACTATTCTATGGGTGAAGCGGTTCATACTGGGGTGACGATGGTTGCCGATGGTACAGCTGAATCGGATATGAGACTTGAAGTGGCAATGACAGTGGATTCAGGAATCGGTGTTGTCCGCCATGCACAGGCAGGCTATGAAACTGCCAGGGATGTCGCCAATGGAAAAGGTAAACTGACAAATGAAAGCATCAAAATCCCGTTATGGTGGTCACCGAAAGCCACGTTTGGTCCAAAGGATTTAAAACCGGAAAACGTGAAGGCATAAATTTCATCATTGGCAGAGATCCGGGAGGCAGACGGTCTCTGCCATATTATGAATTGCCATCTGGTTCTGCCGGACTGTGCTGACGCTGTTGATCATCACACCACTGGCACTCTCAATCCTGTAGTCTGTCATCCTAGAATTGCGGGTTTTTTGAATGGAGGCATAGCAAAATGACTGAAACGAAATTAAAGACGAAAATGGATTTATTGATTACCAATGCCGAGGAGATAGTCACGTGCAAAGGCGAAGGCATGGATGAAATCGGAGTGCTTAAGAATGCCTGGATTGCCATCAAGGACGGTAAAATTGCCGGAATCGGCTCAGAGGAAGATGTTAAAAACAATTTTGACATAGAGCAATCAACTATAGTTGATGCCTCCGGAAAAGTCGTCGCTCCTGGCTTCGTTGACTCCCACACTCATCTCGTCTTTTATGGGACACGTGTTGAGGAATATGCAGCAAAGGTCGCAGGGAACAGCAAGGAAAGGTTTAAAAAGCTCGGCATCACCACTGGGCCTAACCGGACGGTTGAATTGACGCGTAACACCCCGGAGGAAAAGCTGTTTGAACAGTCAAGAAAGCGCCTGCTGAGGATGCTTGAATATGGGATTACGACTGTTGAAAGCAAGAGCGGGTACGGGCTGACGACAGAAAGCGAAATCAAGATCCTCGAAGTAAGCAGAAGGCTTGGTGAGGAAACACCACTTGATGTTTATAATACATTTTTAGGAGCACACGGTTTTCCGGAAAATATGACAAAAAGGGAGTACCTCGATGTCATCATCAATGAAATGATTCCAAGAGTGGGGGAACAGGGACTTGCGGAATTTTGTGATGTTTGGTGTGATGAGGGCTATTTTACCGCTGAAGAATCGGAATTGATTCTGAAAGCAGGGCTGCGTTACGGAATGAAGCCGAAAATCCATGCAGATGCCTATTCCTATATAGGGGGCTCGGACTTGGCGGCAGAACTGGAAATGGTCTCTGTTGACCATTTGAATTACACTCCTGAAGAAGTAATGGAAAAGCTTGCAAAAGCCCAAGTAACGGGAGTTTTAATGCCGGCACTCGACTTCGCCGTCGGTCATAAGCGGCCTTTTGATGCTAGGAAGATGCTGGATATGGGCATGCAAATTGCACTGGCAACCGATCTTTGTCCGGCATGCTATACAGGCTCAATGCAATTTGTCATCAATCTTGCCTGCAGACTGTATCAATTCTCGGTTGAGGAAGCAATCAAGGCAGCCACTTATGGCGGGGCGAAAGCGCTTGGCCTTGAGGACAGGGGAGTACTTCAGGAAGGGAAGATTGCCGATTTGCAAATTTGGGATGTCCCTACCTATAAGCATATCGCTTACGAGCTTGGGACAAATATAGTAGATACAGTGATTAAAAATGGAAAAGTGGTTGTCCGCCGCTAGGTTCATAGATTGAAAGGAGGTTTTTATGTTGAAAACAAACCAGCTATCCACTGCTGCACAATATGTAAAAGCGGAACGTTTACAGGAGTTATTTTTAGAATTGGCGAAAATTAACGGCCCGAGCACAAAAGAACAACAGGTTGCCGATTATTTAAAAGAAGTGCTTCCGAAGCTCGGCTTTACCCTTGAATTTGATGAAGGGCATAAACAATTTGACGGAGAGGTCGGAAATTTGATTGCCTGGCGTGAAGGGACTGATTCCTCTGTCCCGCCGTTATTTTTCTCGACACATATGGATACGGTGCTGTCAACGGAAGGGTTGAAGCCTGTCATTAAAGATGGTGTTATTCATTCTGATGGAACCACGATTTTAGGCGCTGATGACCGGGCGGCATTGGCCGCCTACCTCGAAGCAATCCAGGCCATTATCGAAAGCGGAATCCCGCATGGCCCCATTGAATTAATCCTGACCGTCAACGAACAAAAAGGGCTAGTTGGCGCAGTCCATATGGACTACAGCAAGGCCAAAAGCAAAATGGGCTATATTTTTGACAGCAGCGGGGATGTCGGACAGATCATCCTTAAGGGCCCTTACAGCAGCCGGATCATGATTGAAGTCGAGGGCAACGCTGCGCATATTGCTCTTAATGCTGAAGAGGGCAATAACGCGATTCTGCTGGCGGCTGAAGGTTTGTCCAAAATGAGGCTTGGCGAAATTGACAAGGAAACAATCGCCAATATTGGGATTATTAATGGGGGAGAGCTTACATCGATCATTCCTGGAAGCGTTACCATCCGAGGGGAAGTACGCAGTTTTTCCAAAGAAAAACTCGACAGGCAGCTAAATCATATGGAAGAAGTGATGCAGCAGGTTGTCGAGAAGAACGGCGGAAAAGTGAATGTGAGCGTCGAGAAAAAATATCTTGGCTTCGAAATCGCCAAGGATGATGTTTTGACGAAAACAGCAGAAGCAGCGGCCCGCAACATTCAAGTGAATCCATATTTAACTGAAACGCTGGGAGGGGCAGACACGAACGTGTTAAATGAAAATGGGCTGACCTGCCTGACGCTTGGGCTGGGGTTCCAGAATATCCATACCTTCAGAGAGTGCATCAGCATTGAAAACCTGGTCAACACAGGGAGACTTACTGCTGCCCTTATTGAACAATGGTATATCAATCATAAAGGATAATGACTAAAGGCAAGGAGCGATAGGGATATCCAAAGCAAATTGACTCGCCCGAAGTCCAAACTACCTCTGATCAAATGTAAACTATGAAACAAAGTTTATTGCCTCCATCCCTTCTGGGGATGGAGGCAGAGATGCAAAATCAATTTGTTCGAATCTTGAGGGGGGTCTATATGTTAGATAATCCTGTACTAATATCTGTTATTGTATTATCGGTCTTAAGTCTTCTGAGAGTACATGTCATTTTTGCTTTGCTTTCTGCTGCCATTATTGCTGGAATAACCGCAAAATTATCGCTGCCAGAAACCATTTCCACTTTTATTGGCGGGATGGGAGGACAGTCGGAAACGGCTTTAAGCTATATTTTACTTGGTATTTTTGCAGCAATGATTGCCTACTCGGGGATTGCGAATATTTTAATCGAAAAATTACTTGCAATGAAAAAGCAAAGCAAAATTGTATTATTGCTGATGATTGCGGGACTTACATGTCTTTCAGGCACTTTGATTCCTGTCCATATTGCTTTTATCCCCATTCTGATTCCGCCTCTTTTGCTTTTCTTTAACTATTTGAAACTGGATCGAAGAGCGGTGGCCTGTGCTCTTACTTTCGGGCTGAAAATGCCGTATATTGTTATCCCGGCTGGGTACGGCCTCATTTTTCACGGGATAATTGCTTCGGAAATGAAAGCGAATGGGATGCCCATTGCCCAGTCACAAATTCCATTAGCGATGATGCTTCCCGCAGCTGGGATGTTCGTCGGTTTGTTCATTGCCGTCTTTTTCACTTATCGTAAAACAAGGGAGTATGAATCCATCGATGCTGAGGTCCTTGCTGAAGTGAGCGCCACCAGTGAAGCGGCTGTAAGAAAGCTGCAAGCAAGAGATTTTATTACCTTGGGAGCGGTAGTTGCTGCATTGGCCACTCAGCTTCTGCTCGGTTCGATGGTATTAGGAGCACTGGCCGGAATTCTGATCATGTTCATTGGCAGGATTGTAACGTTAGCTGAGGGCGAGCAAGTTGTTCAGGACGGTGTCAAACTGATGGGCGCGATTGCTTTTGTTATGCTTATCGCTTCAGGCTATGCAACAGTGCTTAAAGAAACAGGTGCCATCAATGAATTAGTGGAAGCGGTCAACTCGATTGTCGGCGACAGCAAGCTACTTACAGCCATTTTATTATTGCTCATCGGCCTTTTAGTGACAATGGGGATTGGGACATCCTTTGGAACTGTTCCCATCCTGGCGGCTGTGTTCGTCCCTTTATGTATGTTGATCGGCTTTAGTCCGCTGGCTACTGTGGCATTGCTAGGAACGGCAGGTGCCTTGGGGGATGCCGGTTCGCCTGCTTCCGATAGTACTCTCGGACCGACAGCAGGTTTAAATGCGGACGGTAAACATGACCATATTTGGGATACTTGTGTACCGACTTTCATTCACTATAATATTCCTCTATTTGTGTTTGGAGTAATGGCGGCAATGGTTTTATAATGGATTAGACAGAATATTTCCACATGACGATAAAGGGAGATGGCAATAAATGAGCAACCTGGATTTGGTAGAGTTAAAGTTAATAGAATTGGATGGGTTTACACTGGATCGGCATAAAGTGGAAAGTGTCGTCTATGGCAAGGGAAGGGTAGCCATTCCGGAAGAGAACCTCTTACGGGTTCGTGCAAGCCGCAACCGGGTGGAGAAACAAATAAATGACGGGAAAGTCGTCTATGGTGTCAACACTGGCTTTGGAAAGCTAAGTGATATTGAAATTGCAAAAGACGATATTGCAAAATTACAGCTGAATTTATTGCGTGCAGATGCTGTCGGTGTCGGGGAGCCTCTTCCAGTCCCGGTCGTAAGGGCAATGATGACACTAAGGGCTAATTCACTGGCAAAGGGTTTCTCGGGTATAAGAGAAGAAACACTGCAGCTGCTCGTCGATATGATCAATGAAGGAGTTCACCCGGTTGTTCCTTGCAAAGGGTCAGTTGGAGCAAGTGGTGATTTGGCACCGCTTTCACACATCGCGATTGTCCTGGTAGGCGAAGGAAAAGCAGAATACAAGGGAGAGATTCTGCCTGGAGGCGAAGCGTTGAAAAAGGCAGGGCTGAAGCCTGTGGCTTTGGAAGCAAAGGAAGGCTTAGCCTTAATCAATGGAACACAGGCGATGTCCGGAGTCGGGGTGCTGGCCCTTAATGAAGCAGAGCGGGTTGGAATGGCAGCTGATATGGCGGCATGCCTGACTATGGAAGCGCTAAATGGAGTGATTTCCGCCTTTGACAGCGAGCTGTTAGCTGTTCGGCCGCATCCGGAACTGGAATTTGTCGCTTCGAGGATGAGGAAATGGCTGGAAGGAAGCCGGCGGATTACCCGCCAAGGAGAAATCCGCATCCAGGATGCTTATTCCATCCGTTGTATTCCTCAGGTTCATGGCGCATCTTGGCAAGCATTCAATTACGTCGAAGAAAGGCTGAAAGTGGAAATGAATTCAGCCACTGACAATCCAATCGTACTGGAAAGCGGGGAAATCGTCTCCGGGGGGCATTTCCACGGTCAACCTATTGCCTTGTCGATGGACTTTTTGAAAGTGGCAGCTGCGGAATGGGCCAATATATCCGAACGGAGGACAGAAAGACTCGTCAATCCGCAATTAAGTGGATTATCGCCATTCCTTGCTACTGATCCAGGACTGGAATGCGGGCTGATGGTGGCTCAGTATGCAGCTGCATCCCTTGTTTCCGAAAACAAGGTCCTTGCCCATCCTGCCAGTGTCGATTCCATTCCGACTTCGGCAAACCAGGAGGACCATGTCAGCATGGGAACCATCGCCTCACGGCAGGCAAGGGAAATCATCCACAATTCAGCCAGGGTCATTGCCGTAGAAATGATTTGTGCGTCACAGGCGATCTACCTGGAAGGAGCAGAAAAAGAACTGGCACCGGCAACAAGGGGTTACCTCGAGAAAATCCGGGATATTTGTCCGCCATTGGAAAGCGATCGTGCCATTTCCGAGCAAATGGAAGAGCTGGCCCAATTTATTTTGCGAGAAGGAGTATAAGATGCAGGGGGTTTAATATGCTTCATTTTAAGCCTAATCCGTGTTGGATTAGGCTCTTTAAGATCTTCTGTTTAAAAGGCTGATGGTTGCTACCTGTCTGATAGTGAGGCAGAAGAACCGCCCCCGCGCTCTATGCTAAATCCTTTATTTATTCGATTCAATCGTCTCAATAAACTTCTCCATGGTTGCCGTCAGGTACGTATCGGCCCTCCTGATAAACAGGGTGTTGATCGTACTGTACTTCTCCGGAAGGGAATGGCATGTGATGAGTCCGTTTTGTTCCAGATGAACGACAGCCGACCTTGGAACGAAGGTGACACCAAGTCCCATCGTGACACTTTGGAGGATGGTTTCCAATGTACCAAATTCCATCACTCGTTTTGGTGCGATGTTTTCGTCTTTATACCAGGTTTCGAGCCGCGCACGATAACCGCAGCCTTTGCTAAAACATAGGAAGGGCTTCTCTTTCAGCTCTTCGAGGGAGGAGGCGCTTGGGTCTGAAATTAAAACAAGCTCCTCCTGAAACACCTGATGCGCGACAAGATCAGGATGGAAGTCTGATTGTGTCACGAATGCTCCGTCCAATTTATGGTTCAGCACTTCATTTTGGAGGGTTTCGGTTACCCCCGTATACACGGACAAATCGACATTTTGATAGTTTTGTATATAGCTGGACAAAATTTTAGGCAAATGAATGACGGTTTCCACGGTGCCGATTTCCAACTTTCCGGATGGTTCGGTTTGATTTTGGACGGCCTGCTTCATTTCCTCCGTTAACGATAAGATTTTTTGGCTATAGGTTAACAGCTTCTTTCCCTCAGGCGTCAAACTCATCCCTCGGCGATGCCGGTTGAACAGGGGAGTGTTCAGTTCAGTCTCCAGCTTATGGATTCTTGCCGTAAGATTTGATTGTACATAGTTCAGCTGTTTGGCCGCGCCCGTAATGCTTCCCTGCTCCGCAACCGCCTGGAAAATCTCCAGGTCTTTAAATTCCATTCTGGTTCCCTCCCCGTCTACTTTTCTAAAATATATGGTATCACAAAAAGTGATGGATGGTCATCATCATTATTCATTTTACGAGATATCAAAAAGAGGAGATAATGAATGTTACGATCAAAGAGGAAGGCAGGAATGATGGAAGTTGAGTAAAAATGTTTTATTTGGAGCGATTCTATGTTTTATTGCAGCTGTATCATGGGGTGCGATGTTTCCTGTCGCGCATGCCGCGTTTAAGCATATGGATCCCTTTTATTTTACACTGATTCGGTATGGGGCGGTAACGGTCATTTTGGTTGTCCTCCTGCTCTGGAAAGAAGGAAAGCAGGCTTTCCGGATGGAGGGAAAAGGGTTTCACTTATGGTTTTTCGGAACAATGGCCTTCACAGTCTATAACCTGTTGATCTTTTGGGGAGAAGATTTATTAGGGGAGCCAGGGGTCATGGTCGCGTCGATTATGGAGTCCTTGATGCCGATGATCTCGATTGTGATTGTATGGATGTTTTTGCATAGACGTCCCTACACATTCACATTAGTTTGTGTGGTGTTGTCCTTTATCGGTGCCATGTTCGTGATTACAAAGGGGGATATGAAAGCATTTCTAAGTGCGACCGATGATTTCATTCCGACCCTACTCATCTTCATCGCCGTCATTGGCTGGGTAATCTACACCATGGGAGGAAGCAAGTTCCTTGGCTGGTCGGCCCTAAGGTATTCGACATTAACGTGCATCCTTGGCACATTGACATCGCTTGTCGTTGTGATTGGAGCCACTCTGGTTGGCTATATCTCCATTCCAACAGGAGAAGTGATTAAGGCCACAAGCCCACATTTAGTATTTATGATCATTTTCCCCGGCCTGATCGCCTTGCTTGGCTGGAACACCGGGGTAAGCATCCTATCTCCAATCAATTCATTATTGTTTATTAACTTTGTCCCCGTAACGACACTGTTAATTTCGGTTTTTCAAGGGTACCAAATCACCTTGTTTGACCTTGCTGGTACGGTTTTGATTATATTTTCTCTTTTAGCCAATAATCTTTTTGTTCGATTGCAGAAGAGGGAATCAAAACAGCCTGGTCAAACGAAGTGGAAGCAGAGGTTGTCATAATAAAAGCGGGCGTCTTGTCCCTAACATTTTTAAAATGTGGGGGCGAGACGTTTTTTTGTTTTACGGCGATTGGCAAATGAGTTCAAAAATTGTAAAAATGCAGCCTGTCCTCAAGATAAAAACAGTTTTATTTTTTATGGGCTGGTGCAATGGGATGACAAAGTACCTAAGAGGTATTCAAGATAATTGAAATAACTGGTAAAATAATTTTGAATGGGAATTCCATGGCAAAGCAAATTGCTCTTATAACACAAGCAAGCGGCGGATTTGGATTACCAATAGGAATGGAACCTGCTCAATCAGGTTTTCAAGTCACAGCAGGTTTTCAAAATTTGTCATACAAACCATTGACCAATCAAGCAAGAAATATTCTAAAAAAGTGTGATGGGGAAGTATAAAAAAGGAGGAGGGGTTAGCAGATGGATGCAGCTGTACTTGTACTTGATATTCAAAAGGGATTTGTTGGGGTTAATGCGCGAATGCCCATAGCAAAACATCAGGTTGAACCATTGCTGGAAAAAGTGAATCAAATAGTAGAACAAGCTGACAAGCGAGGAATCCCTGTTGTTTATATAGGCAATGAATTTGAACCTAAACAAGTTATTGCCAATTTTTTTACTAAAAAGTCAGCAGTAAAAGGAAGCGAAGGTGCTGAATTAGATGAGAGATTAGTAAGGGTGAATGATATCTATTTCTCAAAAAACAAGTCGAATGCATTAAGTAATTCAGAGCTTGTTTCGTATTTAACTGCTAAAGGAATTGAACATATCGTACTTGTTGGTTTATTTACAGAAGGTTGTGTAGCAGCCACTGCACTCGACTCTATCCGCAGGAGTTTCACTGTTACAGTAGTAAGTGATGCAGTTGCAAGTTCGAATGATTTAAAGAGGGAGAAGTCTTTAAACTATTTAAATTCGAAAGGAATTGGCATTATTAACTCTTCTCATTTATTCGAAAAGCTGGCTTAACCGGCAATTCTAAAACATCCAACACACTTGAGCCAGAGCGATGGTAACGGAAAAGGCTCCAAACCCTGAGGACTTACATTTAAGTAAGGAAGGTTAACAGACTGCAACGGAAGAACAATTTAGAGAGAGCAGAAAACCGATTGTGGTTTCTGCTTTTTCTGTTTGGTATGGATATTATGACTGGGAAAAGGAACCTGTGTCCGTGTCCCTCAAGAATAAAAAGCTACCCCTACAAGTCCGGAGAGAATGATAACATATACTGGGTGCCACCTGTATTTAAGTAGAAGGAGGAGGGATAGGCAGAAGATGAGTAATAAGCTTAGTGTTTGCCAAGTAACATTTACTGTGATTAAGTTGTTTGATAATGCAAAGCTTATTGCCGCGTAAATGATTAAACTCGTAACGATCGGTCTTAACCCATAAAATATGTCTTGAACTTTTTGATGATGTTGGAGTTTACTGAAAAAGGTGGCTACAAGAATGACCAGCAAGATAGCGGGAAGCAAGATTCCGAGGGTTGATGCGATGGCGCCGGGAATTCCTGCTGTCGTATATCCAACCAGAATGGCACTATTGGTTGCAATTGGTCCCGGAGACATCCCGGCAATCGCAATGATATCGGTAAATTGTTGTGCGGTCATCCATCCGTTTTGAGTGGCTTCTGTTTCAATGATTGGAATCATGGCATAGCCACCACCGAATGATACAAAACCAATTATAAAAAACGTCCGAAATAGTTCGAAAAATATCATTCCCCTCAGCCTCCTTTGTTAAATTCCCGTACCCATGTAATAGTCATGATTGTTTTTATAGTCTTCGTTCGGATTCTCCTTCTTTTCCTCTGGTCCGAACTTATTAATAAGCTTTCTTTTCATATTCCTTGAGATGATTCCTGCTATAGCGCCAAGTAAAATTGCAAAAAGTGGATGAATATAGAAGAGTGCAAAAACTCCGGCGATCATGAATACAATGGTTGTTTTATCGATAATGGCTGATTTTATTGTTCTAATGGCCGCATAAACAATGATAGCCACAACTGAAGCTCGAATCGCTAGAAAGGCTGCTTCAATCTTTGGGTTATCATAGATAAAGAGATATAACGCCCCCAATATTAAAACAATTAGGAAGGTTGGGAAAGAAATACCAAGCATTGCTGCAATTGCCCCCTTTATCCCGCCGATTCGTTGTCCTACGAAGGTAGCGGAGTTTATGGCTACTGCTCCTGGTACAGACTGCGATAAAGCAAACACATCAGTTATTTCTTCGCTTTTTAACCATTTTTTCTTTTGTACCACTTCTTCTTCTATTAAAGGGATCATCGCATAGCCCCCGCCAAAAGTAGAAGGGCCGATTTTAAAGAAGGTCCAAAACAGTTGAATAAGGACTTTCCATTGTTTTTTCATTCCCTTGCCCTCCTGTTATTCTTGCTCTTGATCATTTGATTACCTATACTCTAACAAAGGCAAATAGCTTGGTAAATTGCAATAAAATCATTGGGTATAACAAAATGCTATACCAAGTATTTCAATCTGCTTTACTGGAATTATATCGGACATAAAAGGAAATGGAAGGTGAGGTGGAGTCATACTGAATAATGGTATTATAAAAATGTTTATATAAAATTTTATTGCGGGGATGGTTTAAGGTGAATATCGAAAGTTTGAAAATGTTCTGTTTAGTAGTGGATGAGGGAACCATTAGTCAGGCCGCACGTTTAGCTTTTGTATCTCAACCAGCAGTTACAAGGCAAATTCATCAATTGGAAGATTGCTATGGAACCTTATTATTTAATCGTGTGGATGGGAAGTTAAAAGTAACCGAAGCCGGGAAAGCACTTTATCCCTATGCGAAAGCAATGGTCTACGATTTGGCTCTTTCTCTCGAAGCGGTTAAACAGGTCATAGGGGAAACAAATGAGAGCCTGAAAATTGGTGCTTCGCTAACCATTGGCGAATATATTTTGCCTAGCATTTTAGGGAACTTCAAAAAAATTGCTCAAAATACTAGAGTGTCCTTGATGATAAAAAACACTCCCAGTATTTTAGAAGCATTATCCAATGATGAAATTGACTTAGCTTTAGTAGAAGGAGTTGTGGAAACGAATAAAAACGTTCGGGTAGAAAAATTCGCTGAAGATGAATTAGTCCTTGTCCATTCCGTTGATCATCCTTGGAAAGATAAACAGGAAATTGGTCTAGAGGAACTAGTTTCCGAGCGAATGATTTGGCGGGAAACTAATTCTGGTACACGGACAATTGTAGAAAATGTACTAGAAGAAAAAGGCATCCTGCACCGATTGGACAGTTATATGGAGTTAGGAACTACCCAGGCAATTAAAAGTGCGATAGAAGCAGGGCTAGGAATTGGCTTTCTCTCAAAATCAACAGTCCAAAGAGAACTTGAGCTTCAATTTTTAAAGGAAGTAAAGATTAAAGGTTTACAACTTAAAAGGGATTTATGGCTAGTAGAAAAATCGCAGAGGTTTAGCAAAAATAGCGTAATTAGATTCCTTGATTTCATGAAAAGTTTGTAACCAATAGGATTTAAAATATTTTAAAGGAAATCCTGATTTAACAACATTCGATCATTTATTTATATATAATAGGATTATGGAAATTTATATTCAATTTGAATTTAAATGGTTTAGGGAGGTGTTAGCATGTTAAGGCAGCTTTTAATAGATACCACACCAAAAGGTCAAATATTATTAAACATATTTAAATTAGTTCATCAAATGGGGCCGATTTGTAAAGCAGATTTACTGTCGCATACCAGCCTAAAATTAAGCACCTTATCGAGGAATGTTGATGAACTGGTAAGAAGAGGGGTTCTTCGTGAGTCAGGAATAGCAGAGATTGATAGGGGAAGACCACCCGTGTTATACGAAATAGACCGAAAATGCGGCTTCATCATAGGTATAAGTATAACCCGGACAAATACAAGTATAGTTCTTCTGGATCTTCATTATCATCCAGTAGAACATGAATCCTTTGTTATGACATCCCTGCATACTCCCGACTTTGTCTTAAGTAAGATTGAAAATATCATCGAGAATTTTTTAATTAGGAACGGTCTCGAAATAGACCAATTGCTTGGAATCGGAATTGCTTCCGTAGGAAAGCTTGATAAAGAAAATGGGGTAATCGTAAAACATGGAGATTCCTACCTTGATTGGATAGATATACCTGTTGTAGAAAGGCTCAAAAAGAAGTTCGCTGTTAAAATTTTGCTGGAAAACGTTCCTAATGCAGCTCTGTTAGGCGAATATAGGTATTCGAAGCCCCTTGAGAAAAACATTCTTTATTGGATTATAGGCGGTTGGGGAATCGGTTGTGGAATCATGACGGATGGCCAGATTCTTGATAGTAAACAGGTTGATATAGATGGCTATAACCATATGATCATCGATATCAATGGGAGGCAGTGTTCTTGCGGGCGCAAAGGGTGCTTAATTACTTATGCTTCTCCGTACCATATCTTTGAATTGCAAAAAAGGGATTCATCCATAAATTTTAACCCAGACAAACTATCCACAGTTCCGATTCACGATTTGATGGAATTCTTAAAACAAGGAGACCGCTTAACCGATAAAATTGTCATGGAGTCTGCCCATTATTTAGGTGTAGGAATATCTAATATAGCAAATATCTTTCAATCTGAAATGATCATAATAAATGGTCCCCTGCCGGACCAATACCCTAATTTTTTTAATAGAATGCAAGAGACGATTGTAGATAATTTAATCCAGGATAAGAAAATCAAGTTTAGTCAGGGTGCTTTAAAAAAAGATGCAACAGCCATTGGAGCTGCAATGTATATACTGGATTCATATTTATCGAATGATTAATATTTGGCAAAAATTGAGCAGCAGATAAACTTTTTGGGATTCGTTATCAGTTTTTTTAATTTTGTTTAGCAGGTATTAGTAAAGTACCATTGTTGGTTGCAATCATAATTTGTTAACGGATCCTGAAAGAAAAAAGACTTTCCATAGAAATTATCGTTTTTTATCGTAGAAGCTCTATATTTTTTCAGTTTTTTCATATTTTCCAAAATTAATATTAAATGAATTATTGCAAAATTGATAAAAATGTGTATACTCAACTTATATAAGTTCTTTTTTTGTTGATTTTTGTTCAATTTGAACAAAAATGATGAGGTGAACTGGAATCAAAGAACGAAATAGGAGTTTTTATCTTAAAAACGAAAATAAGAACGGGATAAAAGCGTTAGGGGGCGGAAGGCATGAAAAGTAGTCTAAAGGAATTTTTAAATGAATTAATTGATTATGCGGGTCTATTTCCACCCACAAAATTACCCTTAGATAAGGCGGTTTCAAACTATGCGAAATATCAGGGAGATAGCGAAGCATGGATGCTCGGTCCTTTTGTCATTTCAATACCAAATCTCCATGAACTAGATCATTATACCTCCTTGTTTTCAAAAGATGATCCTCTTCGAGTATCAGTTACTGGAAACAGATACCGCAGTGAAGAGGAGGTTTTAAAAGGACTAAATTCTACCTTGAACGAAATTGAAGCTTTTCGGAAAAAACATAGGGAATTAGTTAAAGTTGAGGCTTTAGAAATCCCTTTGCCGCCATTTCCTTTTAGTCAGGAGCTTTTAGAGGAAATAGCTGAAAAAACCTCTGCAAATAACCTTCAAGTGTTTTGTGAAGCCACACAAGAATTGGAAAACCAGGCGTGGGAAGAAATCCTAATGAATACATTGGATGCTATTAAAGTACATAACGCAGGCAGTCAGAATTTGCTCTTATTTAAATTGCGTACTGGGGGCGTTGCCCAAGAAATGATCCCATCACCTAAACAAGTGGCAATTGCATTGGCAGGGTGCCGGGATCGGGTTATCCCAATGAAATTTACTGCTGGTCTTCATCATCCGTTTAGGATGTATCGGACGGAAGTGGGTGCCAGGATGCATGGGTTTGTCAATGTTTTTACCGCTGGAATGTTTGCTAATGTACACCAATTGGATGTAGAAAGAATCACTGAAATACTTTGCGATATGGAGCCAGGGAATTTTTCCTTTAATGAGACAGGCATTACATGGAAGGACTTGGAGATTCGCAAATCTGATATCTCCAAGTTAAGAAAAAATAGGTTCTATTCTTTTGGTTGTTGCAGTTTTGATGTTCCGCGTGATGATTTGCGGGAACTTGGAATTCTTGGTGAGAAGGAAGTTTATCAATAGAAAGGATCATTTGAAATTTTAAGATGCTTTTCAATTTCCCTACTCATTTCTGTAAGCGCCTACACCCCAAAAATAGGTTTGATTAGATAATAAGAATAGATAGGAGCGATTTCATTGTTGCGGTCTTTTATTGAGGTAGATTCCAAATCGCATTTTCCGATTCAAAACTTGCCTTATGGAATCTTTAGAACAAATGAAAATGAATCCCCCAGGGTTGGTGTAGCAATAGGGGAATATATTTTGGATTTAGCGGTACTAGATGAAGCTGGTCATTTTGATGAAACTGCAGTAAAGGATAAAAATATTTTCAAACAAAAGGCATTAAATAAATTTATGGAGCTTGGCAAAGGAGCCTGGAGTGAGGTTCGCCAAGTCATCCAGCATTTATTAAGCGAAAATGTTTCCACTCTGCGAGATGATAGGGACATGCGAAATAAAGCGTTCAAAAAGCAAAAAGAAGCCGAATTGTTTCTGCCTGTAGAAATCGGTGATTATACAGATTTTTATGCATCCAAGGAACATGCCACCAATGTCGGAATCATGTTCCGTGGGAAAGAAAATGCTTTAATGCCCAATTGGACCCATCTTCCGGTAGGGTATCACGGCCGTGCAAGTTCGGTTGTACTTAGTGGGACAGATGTATTCCGGCCCCAAGGTCAGATAAAAAAACCTGATTCTCCTGAACCTGTATTTAGTCCGTCAAAACAGCTGGACTTTGAATTGGAAATGGGTTGCTTGATTGGACCAGGAAATTTACTTGGGGAACCAATCTCTGTCGAGGAGGCGGAAAATCATATTTTTGGTTTGGTATTGGTTAATGATTGGAGTGCAAGAGACATCCAGTCGTGGGAATATCAGCCGCTCGGGCCTTTTTTAGCGAAGAATTTCGCGACTTCGATTTCTCCATGGGTTGTTCCACTTGAAGCTCTAGAGCCATTTCGAGTATCAGGACCAAAGCAAGACCCCGAACCACTGCCGTATCTGCAGTCGAATAAGGCAGGCAGCTTTGATATACAATTGGAGGTTTCCTTAAAAACAAAGAAAATGGAAAATCCCTCAAGAATTGTTTCTAGCAATTACCGTTACCTGTATTGGAGCATGAGCCAACAAATTGCCCACCATACAGTTACAGGGTGCAATCTAAATCCAGGAGACATGCTCGCGACGGGAACTATCAGTGGATCGGATAAACAATCACGAGGAAGTTTACTAGAATTGTCCTGGCGAGGAACTGATCCCGTCCAGCTTGAGAACGGGGAACAGCGTGTGTGGTTGGAAGATGGAGATGAGTTAACAATCACTGGATGGTGCCAAGGCGAAAATTATCGGGTGGGGTTTGGTGAAGTAACAGGAAAAATTTTACCTGCCAAAGATTTGAAGATAAAGGAAGCATTAAAAGCGGCTAAACAAAGCTAATCCATAAATATTTACCTTTTAGGAGGGATATCGAATGCCTTATTATAAACAATTGGGAAAAATACCGAAAAAAAGACATACTGTTTTTCGAAAAGAGGATGGATCGCTTTTTAGGGAGCAAGTAATGGGAACAAAAGGGTTTTCCAGCCTTCAATCAATTTTGTACCATCACAACCCGCCTACCAGCATGGCAGAAACAAGACTTCTGCAAAAATGCAACGACAATTACGAAGAGCAAGCAGCTCTTGCCCCTCGGCATTTTTGGACAAATCGACTTGAAAAAGAAAAGGATGCTGTTGCCGGGCGCCGCTATATTTTGGGAAATGAAGATTTAACAATCGGAACTGTAAGCCCAAAAGAGAGCATGAGTTATTTCTACCGTAACAGCGATGGAGACGAAGTCTTGTTTGTCCACTATGGATCTGGGAAAATTGAATCCATGTTTGGTACGTTAACCTACACATCTGGAGATTACATTGTCATTCCTGTTGGAACCATTTATCGAGTGATTCCTGATTCGGATGATAATAAATTATTAGTAATAGAAACAACAAGCTGGATCACAACTCCTAAGAGATACAGAAATGAATTTGGTCAGCTATTGGAGCATAGTCCATTTTGCGAAAGGGATATTCATGGTCCTGAGGTTTTGGAATCTCATGTGGAAGAAGGGGAATATGAGGTTCGTACAAAATCACGAGGACATATCCATTCTCATATTTATCATCATCATCCATTAGATGTTGCGGGTTGGGATGGATACCTATTTCCTTGGAGATTTAATATAAGTGATTTTGAACCAATAACAGGAAGAATCCATCAGCCGCCACCGGTTCATCAAACCTTCGAGGGAAATAATTTCGTCATCTGTTCGTTTGTACCGCGATTATATGATTATCACCCAGAAGCCATTCCGGCTCCATACTATCATAGCAATGTTGACAGCGATGAAGTGCTATATTATGTAGAAGGAAATTTCATGAGTAGAAAAGGAGTAGAAGAGGGTTCGATTACCCTTCATCCAGCTGGAATCCCTCATGGCCCTCACCCTGGTAAAGTCGAGGATAGTATTGGGAAGAAAGAAACGATTGAATTAGCTGTGATGATTGATACATTTCGTCCGTTGAAGGTATTTAGCGATACGCAACCAATCGAGGATCAAAACTATAAATACAGCTGGGTCTCTAAGTAAACGCCCGTTGGCTGTGTCCTTATTTTCAGTGGGGGAAGGCGATTCCCCTACTGAATGAAGTTTATTTACAACACTATGTGGATTCTCGAGTAAAATTGTCCCACTATTCACAAGAGTAAAAATTCATACATTTTAAGTGGAATTCATTTTTTCATTTATTTATTACTATAAAGATAGTGAGAATGATAGAAAAATAATCATTTGCAAAGGGGTTTTATTTATGGAAAAGATTACGGTTACGATGACAGGGACAGGCAGCCCACGGCCAGAAATTAATCGGTCTGGTCCATCTCAGGTTTTGTCGATTGGTGATACACATATATTAATAGATTGTGGTGAAAATGTTGTAAGGCAAATTCAAAAAGCGCAAATTCCTCTTCATCAAATCAATTATCTATTCATGACACATCTCCATGCCGATCATTTATATGGCTATGGTCATTTCTTAGTCGCAGGATGGGGAAGTGGGAGAAAGGAACTAACTGTTGTAGGTCCAAAAGGGACAAAGAAGTTTCATGAACAAATGCTGGAAATCTTCAAAGATGATATCGGATATCGAACATCTCTTGGCTTTTCACCAGCAGGAATTATGGATGTACGAGTAATTGAGGTTGACGAGCCAGGTCAAATTGAATTAATTAATCTCCCCGCGACAGTAACAGCGGCTAACATGATCCATAACGTACCTACCTTTGCTTATCGTTTTCAAATTGGATCACAAGCGGTTGTCATTTCGGGTGATACAGCGCCAACGGATGAATTAGTAAAATTATCACAAGGTGCGGACATTTTGATTCAGGATGCATGCTTGACCACTACCTCCATGTATAACACGACGACCAGGCCAGAGATGAAAAAAGTGTGGGAAAACCTGCAAAAGGAACATTGTACTCCTAAAGAAGCAGCAGAAACAGCACAAAATGCCGGAGTAAAACAGTTGATCTTAACTCACTTTTTACCGGAAATTGACATAGATGAGATTTACCGGGAAGCTTCTGAAATATTTTCTGGCATAGTCGTCGTTCCTAACGATTTAGATGTCGTGAGCATTGAAATGGCAGCAGTTAAAAGCTAATAAACCAACTATAAAAAAGGAGAAAATCAATGAAACGAATAAAGTTGTTATCCTTTACTATCCTATTTTTGTTAAGTGTTGTAATAGCCGGGTGTAGTTCTACTTCGGCAAAAAACCAGGAAGGAGATTCACTTAATTTCCCTAAAAAACCTATTAATATAGTGGTTCCATTTGCTGCTGGGGGCGGCATGGATACGCTTGCCAGAGGGTTGTCAGATCGCGCGAAGGACCATTTAGGTCAATCGATGGTTGTTGTTAACCGAGATGGAGCCAGCGGGACGATTGCAGTGGCGGAGGCTGTAAAGGCGAGTCCGGATGGATATAATCTCATTCTTGCTCCTTCTGCTGTATTCACTTCCCAGCCATTTATGAGAGATGTAGCCTATAAACTTGATGATTTTAAAATGCTGGCTAATGTTGTTTACAAGCCGGCAGTATTAGTTGCTAATATTGATAGTCCATATAACTCAATCAAAGATGTTGTGGATGAAGCGAATGATAGTGGGAAGGTTTTTAAGGTAGGTCATACAGGGGTTGGAACTCCAGCATATCTTGCACAAGAAACATTGTTTGATAGCTTAGATATTCCTTCTGAAGATGTTCCTTTTAAGGGGAATAATCCGAATATCACGGCATTATTAGGAGGTCATATCGACCTGTCTGTTGCTTATTCCGATGAAGTATTTCAGTATGTGAATGATAAAAAGTTAAAGATTCTAGGTGTGTTTACCCCAGAATCTTTTGATCAAATTCCAGATGCTCCAACCATTGCTGAAGAGGTACAAAAAGCTGGTTTCAATTACGAATATAAAGATATACCATTTGTTACTTCTATTTTCGTCATGACGCCAAAGGATACGCCTGACGAAATCGCTCAATATTTAGAAGAGAAGTTTATTGAGATGGCTAATGACCCTAAGTTTCAGGAATTTGGCTCAAAGTCGCATATCCCGATTGAAGTTTTTGGCGGTAAACAAGTCATGGAATACTTAGAAAAAGAAGAGGCGATCTTTAAAGAGCTTATAAATAAATTTGGAATTGGGAAGTAAGCGGAACGAAAGATGACTGCCGAGTTTTCTCGGCAGTTCTACTTGTAGAGGAGGATATTATGTCAAATAAGTTGAATCATTCACTCCCATCACTATTCATGGCTGTTTTTGGAGTTTTATTGATCATTATTATTCCTTTTCAAATTGACGAAGTTCAAATATCGATGATGGGTCCCCGTTTTTTTCCATACTTCCTTTCAATCATGGTTGTTCTATTAAGCATTCTTTCATTTGCAGCAGAGTTTAAAAAACAAAAAAGGACGGAAGAAAGAAGTCAGCCAGTTGAAGCCGGAAGAATGGAAAAGAAGTACTATTGGCGTGTTTTTCTAATTTTTATTAGTTTAGTTGCGTGGATTTATATTGTTCCAATTCTAGGGTTTATTCTTACGACCGTTATTTTTATCGCGCTTGTGATGTTGATTATAGGAAGCCGTAAATGGAGACAAATACTGCTTGTTCCTACTCTATTTACACTCTTTATCTATTATGTATTCAAAATGTTATTTTATGTACCACTTCCAGAAGGATTCTTTTATTAAGGGGGGGAACAAATGATAGAGTTGTTGCTTTATGGACTGGCCCACGTATTTGAATGGCAAAATATTCTCGCTATGGTGATAGGTGTCTTTGCCGGCATGGTCATAGGGGCGCTTCCTGGACTAAGTGTTCCAATGGGAGTTGCATTGATGCTTCCTTTTACATTTGGAATGGCTCCTACAGCAGGAATTTTGCTTCTGATGGGTGTTTATTGCGGCGGAATTTATGGGGGATCAATTACCGCAATTCTTTTGAAAACACCAGGTACCGCTGCATCTGCAGCAACCGCAAGTGACGGATTTGCTTTAGCTCAACAGGGAAAAGCTGGTACAGCTTTAAATATGTCCATTTATGCCTCTGTTTTCGGTGGAATCATAAGTGGAATTATCCTATTGTTGCTCGCTCCTCCTATTGCCGATTTTGCTTTGAACTTTGGTCCTCCTGAATATTTTGCTTTGGCTGTTTTTGGTTTAAGTATTATTGCGGGAATTAGTTCTAAATCTGTGACAAAAGGTTTGATTATGGGCTGCTTAGGTATGCTTGTAAGTACTGTTGGTATTGACCCAATTGATGGGGTGACGCGCTTTGAATTTGGAACCTCATTTCTTATCTCGGGAATTGATTTGGTTCCTGCTTTAATTGGCCTATTTGCCATATCTGAAATCTTCAACCAGATTGAGAAGCGCGCGAAAAAAATAGCTGTCAATACTACCTATGAAAAACAAAAATTTGGTTGGAAGGATATGGTCCCTTATCGGAAAACGGTTCTGAAATCAAGTTTAATTGGGACGTTAGTTGGCGCAATCCCTGGTACAGGAGCTTCAATTGCAGCGTTTCTATCGTATAAAGAGGCTCACCGTACATCAAAGGATCCTGATCGTTTTGGTAAAGGAAGTTTAGATGGAATTGCCGCTGCGGAATCCGGAAATAATGGTTCAACAGGTGGAACACTGATTCCATTGATGACGCTGGGAATCCCTGGTGATGTCGTAACAGCTGTTTTACTGGGAGCTCTGATGATCCAAGGATTAAGACCAGGGCCTGAATTGTTTACCAATTATGGGGATATTGTTTATACGGTATTAGTTGGCTTTATCTTGATAAATGTGATTTTATTTTTCCAAGCAAAACTGGCGATTCGCTTCTTCGCAAAAGTGACGTTAATTCCAGCGACGATATTATTGCCGGTTGTTTTAGGTTTATGTTTAGTAGGAACGTTTGCAGTAAGTAATAACTTAACCTCTGTGGGAATTGCTTTATTTTTTGGCGTGATTGGCTACTTTCTGCCTAAGTATGGTTTCCCTGTTACACCGATGTTGATCGCCATGATATTAGGTCCAATTGCGGAGGAATCTTTGCGTCAATCGTTAATCTTGTCTGAGGGAAGTATTGGCATATTCTTAACACGACCAATTTCAATCATATTTATTTTGTTAACGATTGGTTCATTTATCATTCCTTTTATTAGTAAAATGAAAAAAGATATTAAAACGAATAAAAAGGAAGATGAAACGTATCCCGCGTAACTACATGGGCCAGGCACCATAAAAATTAGAGCATTTTTTATACGTATCCATCTAAGAACCTAATTGGTAAAATGAAACCGATTACAATGAAAAGGAGTTGAAAAATATGAAAAAAGTTGACGTTCGAGAGGTTATAGATAATGGTAAATTCGGTCGTTTTCATTTAAACCTGTTAATTTGTTTTATGTTTATTGTTCTTGTGGATGGATACGATATGTTTTACTTAGGGAACATCATTCCTACTTTAATAGAAGAATGGAATATTAGTACAGTTGAAGCGGGTGCAATCACAAGTTATGGGTTAGTAGGGATGGTATTTGGTGCCTTAATTTTGGGCACTTTAGCGGATAAGATTGGAAGAAAAGCCTCCATATTGATTTCGGTTCTCATCTTTTCATTCTTTACCCTGTTAGCTGGTTTTTCAAATGACCCTACGACCTTTGGAATTCTTCGATTTATTGCTGGGTTAGGTATAGGCGGGGKGCTGCCTACGCTTAATGCATCGCTAGGTGAATATGCGCCTAAAAAAAACCGAATGACACTTATAGCACTTATGAACATTGGAGCACCAATAGGCGGCGTATTAACATCTGTATCCGCTATGTATCTGCTTCCTCATTTTGGGTGGAGGCCTGTTGTATGGCTTGGTGCGCTCCCTTTGTTATTTTTACCTTTAATATTTAAGATCGTGCCAGATTCCCCCGCTTTTTATTTTAAAAGAAACCAAAAAGAAAAATTAGCTAATATTCTCAATAAAATTGCGGGTGAAAAAGTCTACCATTCAAATGATGATTTTACATTGGTATTAGATAAACAAAAAGGCTCTTCTGTCAAAAAATTATTTATGGATAAACGGGCATTGAGTACCCTTATGTTTTGGATTGCCATATTCATGAATTTGATTGTTTTGTATGGATTAAGCACATGGATACCGAAGATCATGCAAAATGCCGGGTATTCATTAGTATCAAGTATAGGCTTTTTATTGGTGCTAAAAGCAGGTGCCATCCTGGGAGCTGTCGGCGGGGGCAGACTTTCTGACAAGTTCGGAGCAAAGAGAATTATTATCTATTATTTTACTTTGGCCTTTCTTTCGATTTTCATACTAAGCTTCCAACCTAGTTCCACTTTGTCTTATATCCTATTATTTATTGCAGGTGCTACAACTAGTGGAACCCAAATGGTATCAAACGGCTACATCTCTCAATATTATCCAAGTGAAATTAGATCAACGGGGATAGGCTGGACGCTTGGTATTGGCAGAATAGGCGGAATCCTAGGCCCTATTATAGGGGGCTTCGTATTAAGTCTTAGTGTTCCTTATTCAATCAATTTCCTGGTTTTTGCAATCCCATGCCTGGTTTCGGCATTAGCTTTCTGTGTTGTTCAGGATAAACCTAGAAAAAAGTCCATGTCTATTGAAACCAGTGATCATCCCGAGGTGGCTATTAAACTTTAAAATTAGAGTTTAATGAATTGTCACGAGATCGTTCAGTAGGATTTACAAGTTACAATGTCCCCTCCAGTATATGAATGCTAGGTCATCTTGGTTGTCCTCCTGCTCTGGAAAGAAGGAAAGCAGGCTTTCAGGATGGAGGGAAAAGGGTTTCACTTATGGTTTTTCGGAACGATGGCCTTCACAGTCTATAACCTGTTGATCTTTTGGGGAGAAGATTTATTAGGGGAGCCAGGGGTCATGGTCGCGTCGATTATGGAGTCCTTGATGCCGATGATCTCGATTGTGATTGTATGGATGTTTCTCCATAGACGTCCCTACACATTCACACTGGTTTGTGTGGTTATCTCCTTTATCGGTGCCATGTTCGTGATTACAAAGGGGGATATGAAAGCATTTCTAAGTGCAACGGATGACTTCATTCCGACCCTTCTCATCTTCATCGCCGTCATTGGCTGGGTAATCTACACCATGGGAGGAAGCAAGTTCCTTGGCTGGTCGGCCCTAAGGTATTCGACATTAACGTGCATCCTTGGCACGCTGACATCTCTTGTCGTTGTGATTGGAGCCACGCTGGTTGGCTATATCTCCATCCCAACAGGAGAAGTGATTAAGGCCACAAGCCCACATTTAGTATTTATGATCATTTTCCCCGGCCTGATCGCCTTGCTTGGCTGGAACACCGGGGTAAGCATCCTATCTCCAATCAATTCGTTGTTGTTTATTAACTTTGTCCCCGTAACGACACTGTTAATTTCGGTTTTTCAAGGGTATCAAATCACCTTGTTTGACCTTGCTGGAACGGTTTTGATTATACTTTCTCTTTTAGCCAATAATCTTCTTGTCCGATTGCAGAAGAGGGAATCAAAACAGCCTGGTCAAAAGGAATTGAGGCAGGGGTTGTCATAATAAAAGTAGGCGTCTTGTCCTTAACATTTTTAAAATGTGGGGCAAGGCGTTTTTTTTGTTGACAGTTATCAAGCGAGTGGGGGGGACAGGCACCTTTTGTTGAGGAAGGTTGATTGTTGTGAAGCCGCTGCAAAGTGATAGTGTGATTCCCCTTTACCATCAACTCAAGGAAAGGTTAAAGGATTCGATTGATAGCGGGCATTGGAAGCCCGGGGATAAGATTCCCTCGGAGAATCAATTGATGAATGAATACAGTGTGAGCCGCAATACGGCGAAAAAAGCAATTGAAGAGCGTCCAGGAAGGACAGCTTTACCGGATCCAGGGGGAAGGCACGTTCGTGGCGAAGCCGAAGCTGCAGCAGTCAGTAATGGGTCTTTACAGTTCGGATAGTAAAGAGGCTTTCCAAAAAGCCAGATTAGCTGTTTTTTGAGAATCATTTGGAGGATTTGACTCGTCTAATTAGAGAGGTAGTTAAAAATAAATGCTTTGGAGGTAATATGACTTGAGAAATATTATCCTTTTGTCGGTTTTAATACTATCCTTCTCTTCGATTCTTTTTGCTTGTCAATCAAAAGAAAACACGACTGAAACCTCTGCTAATCGTACTGCTATATCGGAAAGCGATAAAAAACTATCATTCAACAATGATTTTAAAAGCATCAGCATCTCAAAAACAAAAGGCTCCAATGAAATGGACTTTGATGATGAAGAAACCCTAAAAGTCTTTCAGGACATCTTTTCAAGTGCCGAAAGAGAACCTGGTATAGTTGATATAGCTGACCCCGAATTTTATATGGATGTCTTTTATGGTAACGATAATCATCAAAGTTTATATTTATGGATAGGCAAAAAAGGACAGAGAAGCACAATTATGAAAACAGAAGATACACACACCATTTATACTGTTTCGAATGATATGACTGATAAATTGATTGAAATAGTTCAATCTCGATTAAATTAAGACTTCACACGAAGTCTTTTTTTCATGCACTTGGTAGCAATGAGAACCGTCCCACTGCTTCTAAAAAAAAGAGTGACTCACAATCTGCTGTGGAGTCACTCTTTATAACTTTAATACACATCTCGCTTATAACGGCCTTGTTTTTTTAAATCATTCAGATAGGTTTCTGCCTCTTCGGCAGTCCTGTCGCCTTCTTTTTCAATGATTTGTAATAGCATATTGTGAACGTCTTTGGCCATATGCGCCTTATCTCCACAGACATAGAAAATAGCCCCATTTTCCAGCCATTCATACAATTCTTTGCTGTTTTCCTCCATTTTATCTTGGACATATACTTTTTTCTCAGTATCACGTGAAAAAGCGGTATCTAATTTTGTAAGTACGCCTAGTTGGTGATATTTTTCCAATTCATCTTGATAAAGGAAATCTGAAGCAGAATATTGGTCACCAAAGAATAGCCAATTTCGCCCAGTTGATTTATTCAAAGCACGTTCTTCGATAAAGGAACGGAACGGGGCAATGCCTGTTCCAGGACCAACCATAATGATATCCTGGTCATGATCTTCTGGAAGACGAAAATGTTTATTGGGCTGGATAAAAACTGGCAATGTGTCTCCTTCCTGAACCCGTTCCGCTACCTGAACAGAACATACACCTTTGTGGTTTCGTCCATGAGCAGTGTAACGCACAGCCCCAATGGTCAGATGAACTTCACCTGGGTGGGCAGCTATGCTGCTGGCAATGGAATAGAGGCGAGGTGGCATTTTTCTTAATAAAGAAACAATCTCCCGGGCGGAAGCCTTCCATGGACCGAAATCCCATAACATATCAAGCAAATCACGGCCATCAGCATATTCTTTCAATTTGTGTGCATTTTCCACCAATACAAGGTTCTTCAACTCTTCGTTATCCGTTAATTCCGCTGCTTGCTGTAAAACCTTTTTTGATAATAGCGTAATTTCAAAGGAATTTGTTAAGGCATCTTTTAATGGAAGAGTTTCACCTTGCTTATTAATCGTTACAATTGTATCTTCATCCCATTGCATTTCCTCTAGAAGAGCAGCAACGAGCTCTGGATCATTTGAGGGGACAATACCAAGCGCGTCTCCTGGATTATAAGATAGTCCTGAACCTTCTAAAGACAATTCAATATGCCTGGTTTCTTTTTTAGAACCCAACCTATTCAAGTTTACGTTTTTGATGACCCTTCCAGGAAAAGGATTGGTCCTAGAATAGGTCAGTAGTACGCTTTTGTCTTCCTTAGTAATTTGCATGATATTTTCACCTCTAGAATCATTTGTTTGTTAGTTAGTGTTAGCATTCACGGTTCAATTTAAAAGACAGCGTATCATTTAAACACACCGTCTTCGGTACCCCGTATAAAACGAGCAAGGCCTTATAAACATTTACTAAGCCACTTTACTATATACGCAATTTACATGCCAACATATTTCTTGAGCCTCAAAACCTTTTCTTAAAAAGCCCTTTTCTTTAGGAACATTCCAACTTATTACTAAGGCGATCAGAAGGAATGAGAACCGTCCCTATGCTTCACAAAATGTTCAAAATTTCACCCCGTCCATTTTTGTCCATAATCCCTATATAGAATATGGAAGGCATTTTATAGGCAGGGGKGGTTTAGGATGGCAAAGTATCGAATGGTGCAGACTGGTTTTTGGAAGAATCCGGTTGTTTCGGAGGAGATGACTCCGGAGGATCGGTATTTTTATCTTTATCTGCTAACAAATCCGAATACGACGCAAAGCGGGATTTATAAAATTACGAAGAAACAAATGGCGTTTGATTTGGGCTATTCGATTGAGAGTGTTCATTCGTTGATGGAGCGGTTCATTCACCATCACCAGCTGATCCGCTACAATCCTAACACAAGGGAAATTGCCATTAAAAACTGGGCGAAGGAAAATATCCATAACGGCGGAAAGCCGGTCATGGATTGCATTAGTTCCGAATTAAAAGAGGTGGAGGACCTCTCGCTGATTCAATACGTAGCGGATCCGATCCATAAACAGGATGTTCGTTCTCTATATCTTTCATTTTGTGCCAAGGAAGATATACATATTGACGAGCAAGGGGAAAATCACCCATACATAACCGAAAAAGAAGAAGTTCACGATACGTTGCCGCGCCGTCAGACGATACGTGGGCAAAAAGAAAAAGAAAATAAAAAAGAAAAAGAAAAACAACAACAAAAAGAGTTCGATCCAAGTATAGAGAATAATCCGGACATGGAAGCTTCTTCTAAAACCCAGCTGAAAAATGAAGACGTTCAAGAAATCATTGCGTTCTGGGACAATAATGGCTTCGGGTTTTCGAACGTGAACGCAAAGCAGCAGCTGTTAGCCTGGCTGGATGATTCCCGTTTTCTGCAGCCGAAAGCCTTGATTTTAAAAGCGATGGAGATTGCATGCAGCAATAACAAGCGGAAGCTGAACTATGTTGTCGGGATTTTAAAAAACTGGGAAAACGAATCATTGCTGACCGTAGAAGAAATTGATGCCTGCCAGGAGAACCAAAACCCTGAGACTAAAGCAAGAGCATCCAAACAACCGTGTTCTGCCGGAAGAGCCATACCAGGGGAATTTAAGCTCGACCTAAATGCGGGGGAGGAATCATGAGCATCGCTGAAAAAACGTTCCTCGGAAGCCTGATGAAGGCGGAGTACTTGCTCAAGGACACCGTGATTCAGCCTGAACAGCTGGAAAGTACAAGGCATAAAGAATTAATGCGAAGAATGGTGGAATTCAACCAGGCTGGCAAAAATATTGACTTGCTTCACCTGACCACCCTATCTGACCTCGAGTCATTCGGCGGGATTTCCTACCTTTCCGAGCTGTTATCCTTCGCGGATGTAGAGAAATTTGACGGAACGGAGAAGCTCCTTCTTGATTTGTGGAAGGAGCGGGAAAAGCGGAATATCCTGAACATGGCTGCCATGAACAATTGGGAGATTAGCAAAGTCATTGCCGAACTGGATAAAATCAATCAGGGAAAAATGGAGGATCATACCTCCATCCAGCAGGCTTTGGTCGATATCTATGAAGCGCCATGGGCAGAGCAGGAAGTCTTGAAAAGCGCGACAACCGGAATCCAGAAGCTTGACGAAGTAACGGGAGGCTTTCAGGACGGGGAAGTGACGATTCTCGCAGCCAGGCCATCGATGGGGAAAACCGACGTGATGCTTCACTTTGCCAAAATGACCGGGTGGGCAGGGTACCTGCCGATCGTATTTTCCCTGGAGATGCCAGAAAAGCAAATCACATCCCGTTTAATTGCCTCAGCAGGAGGCTTTAACCGGGCAAAGATGCGAGACCCGAAAACCATGCTGAATGAGGGCCAAAAGGAAAGATGGCCGGGGGTAATTGGGCGCCTTACGGAAACCCATATCCAGATATTTGATGGTGCGGGACAGAGTATCGCAGAAATGAGAGCAAAAGTGAGGAAGCTGATGCATCAGTTTCCCAACAAGAAACCAATTCTTTTCATTGATTACTTAACTCTGATTTCACCCAGTCAACCTTACGGCGGGAACGCTCATCTGCAAGTAACGGAAATATCCAAATCCCTCAAAACGATGGCGAAGGATTTTGATTGCCCGGTCATTTGCCTGGCGCAGCTCAATCGATCCGTAGAGTCCAGAGCCGATAAACGCCCGATGATGTCGGATATTCGGGAATCGGGCAGTGTGGAACAGGATGCCGATGTTATTTTGTTTTTATATCGTGAAGCTTATTATGACAAGGAATCTCAGGATAAGTCCCTTCAAATCATTGTCTCGAAAAATCGAAACGGCCCCGTGGGAACCATCGCCGCGGATTACAACCAGCATACCGGGCGGATTGAGGACCAAAAGCAAGAGAGCCTACCCCTTGCATAGTCTTTGAAGTACGACGATAAAAAACTAAATTCGAGGTGTACTCACATGTTGGTGAAAGATGTTTACCTGGAAGCGATCACTTTAGAAGCATCCCCATTAGCCCATTATATCTTCCATTTGCTGGCGGAGAAGAAGATATCATTAGAGGATCACATGGACCAAATCGACCTTTACCAAGCCGATCAACAGAAAGTAGCGGAAATGATTGATAACAACTTCCTGGGTTTTCATAAGGTAGGCATCTACTCCCTGAAAAGAAGTGCAAAAGAGTTTGTCTTTATCTTTGCCGGCAGCGAACTGGAGGCCATCCACTTCTTCACCAGGACCTATCGACAGCGCCCATTGAACTGCCACGAATCTTGCCTGGATTTCGAACTTGTCAGGGGAAATGAAGTGATTTCGTTTCGGGAGATGAAGAAGGAGTTTGAGAGGTTTCCGGCGGTGGCGGGGGTTTTTAGGAGGGGGAGATGAAACCCGGAAAGGATGGGGGCGAATGGTACTTCCTTCACTGGGGGGGGAGTCCAGGTCCCCAAAAAAATAAAGGGAGAAAGTCCGGTTAATTCGGGAAATATCCATATTTCCCTTAAAATAAGAGGAGTTTTTCCGGCTATCCGGCTCAGAATCTATGAAATTGCCTTGTTTTGAGAAGATAAGGGAAATTTCTCCCCTTATTTCTGCTTTTTATGGTACCTCTGCGTACAATAACCGGAAATTCTCCCCTTAATAATTGAATGAATATTAACAGAGCCTTTTATAAAGGAACCTTTAAAACTAGAGGTCTTGTAAGCTTACATGCATAGCGTTATCAATAGTTATAAGCGTGGAATCAATATCATCATAAGTTTCAATTAAGTAAGTTAAATAAGTTATTTGAAAACATTTGTTTAGATAACATACAGCCAATATTGTATCTCATTCTCACTGTTAACTATCAGAGGTGCCAGTATTAAAACTTACGAGTGCGGTTGGATCCAGGAAGGATTAGCCGCCTTTCTTGTTGAATTCCTTATTGAACAAAAGGGGACTTAAAGAAGAGTAAGGGAAAACAAACTTATTGTGAAGAGTTGGTTTTCCAGTACGAAAACCGAATTAAAGCATGATGATGTTAAGTGACACCTTCAATCTTCCCTATATGAATCGTGAGTTGGACGAAATAAATCCTCCCCTGAATTTCTGACAATAGAAAAATGATCCACATTATAATGACCGTGAAGTGTAGTATTATGATGTTTTATAATTTGTTCTGGGCTTAAGACATCATTGCCCAATGTTGAATGGCCATCACCAACTAATGTTACATCAAAACCACTGACCGTTGCGGTTCTGACTGCACTATCTATACAATGTTGTGTTTCACATCCCATAATCACAATATGTTGAATATGCTGGGATTTTAAATATTCTATAAGACCTGTCCCATAAAAGGAGTTTGTTGCAG
Organism: Bacillus sp. FJAT-27251; assembly: GCF_001273925.1. GTDB lineage: Bacteria > Bacillota > Bacilli > Bacillales > Cytobacillaceae > Mesobacillus_B. The sequence goes on from NZ_LIGG01000001.1 coordinate 2,771,176, forward strand.
ATTTGTCGAAAATTCTTGCTTCATTAGGCAAATGGATTTCATTGTGAACTTGGAATCCATTACCTTCTCCCTTTGCAACATCAAGGTCCCTTACAAATACAATCGGAACACCTGATTCTCTTGCTTTATTAATCACCATATTGATGTTCCTAATAAGTTGCTTTTTATTGAAAATTGGACTTGCATCTTGATTTCCATCAATTAATTCTTGTTGTGCATCAATAACTAATAAAGTTTGATTCAAATAATTTTTCCCCTTTCGAAATTTAGGGAAACAATAAACAAATTTGATTAGTTAGTCGTAATCCCCTTTTTTGGCATAATATCGACTTCGAAAACAAACATCGCCTAAAATATTTTAAATTATTAGACTCTTCAATGATAACATATATGCCTTAATGACGATCAGTATAAGCAGAGAGTTTTTACATTCAGTTTTATCCCTGTGGGTATTTATGTTTATTTAACAAAAGGATATATTCCAATGTGAGTTATTTGTTTAATGAATTGAGGTAGAAAAATGAAATTGAAAAAAGTATCTTTGCGTGTTTGTATGGCATTGGTAGTGGCGGTAATATTGTTTTCTATATTTTTTAGGGACGGTCTGATTTTGGATATGGCGGGTATTCATCTTGATAGTCCTTTAAGTGAAAAAGTAACAGTAAAGGAAAATTATATAAGGGTTGATAAAAATGAGAATGGTGTGGCCGATCCACTAGACATAGTGAATACTGCCAGGAAAGAAGTGGAGAATCGGACACTATACAAGAGTGCTTATTATGAAGGAGGTTACCCGCCAGACAGCGAGGGTGTATGCACGGATGTTATTTGGAGAGGATTGGCCGGAGCAGGCATCCAATTAAAAGATTTGATGGATCAGGATATTAATGACAATCCATCTTTATATCCACGGGTAGATGGAAATCCTGATCCCCATATCGATTTCAGGCGGGTTCCCAATCAGCATGTCTTTTTTCAACGATTCACCGAGTCTCTGACGACCGAATTGATTCCAAATGATCCTGAGAATTTAGCGCAGTGGCAACCGGGGGATATTGTTATTTATTTGGAGGGTACAGACCACGCAGGCATCATTTCTGATAAACGGACAAAAGATGGGATACCTTATTTAATTCATAACACTCCTCCMTTTGCATCGGAAATTAAACTTACTTCTTATAAACAACCTATTGTGGGTCATTATAGATGGAGATACTGATGGATTTATAAAACTCTTGTCTAGATCAAAAAGTATTAAATAAAGTGATCGAGAAAAATCTACTAACAGTGTGGATAATTTGTAGTATTAAAGATACTAAAAACTAGGGGGCTAGTATAAATAGATGGCTAGTTCGTTTCGAATAAGAATGGAATGCTTCCTCAAATGACTTTGAATAAGGCTTTAAAACCACCTTGTGTTTCCCTTCAGCCGTGATGCTCACAAGGAAGCAAGGAGAACCGTCCCCATGCTTCTATAGGAAAAGAATACTAAAGCTACTAGGGTAACAAAAGATAGATACAGACCTTGAGTATAAGAAAAAGCCAACCCAACTCGTAAAAAAACAGAAGTGGGTCGGCTTTTTTCTGTGCCCCTTGGAGAAAACCAACAAAAAACGAAAGATTTTCAGGGGCCCCGAGCTTTATCTTGGCTATGCTATTTCAAATACTCCACCAATCCATTGTAAATCCCTTGTGCAGCCTTTTTCTGGTGTGAGGTGGAGCCAATCAGTCTTTCTTCAGTCGGATTGGACAGGAAGCCAAGCTCCACCATAGCGGCGGGACGGTGGTTGTTGCGGATGACTCGGTACGCGCCGTATTTGGTCCCGCGGTCTCTAAGCTGAGTGGATTTAATCAGGTTGTTCTGGATGGAACGGGCCAGCGCACTGTCTTTAGACATGCTGTAGTAAAACGTCTCGATCCCGGAGCAGACTCCTGTGCAGGAATTATAATGAATGCTTATGAAGGCATCGGCGTTTGACTGGTTGCTGATTGCCACCCTTTGATTAAGGGAGACATAGATGTCGCTGCTGCGAGTGTAGATCACTTTTGCCCCGGCTTGCTGCAGGAGGCTTCCCAGTTTGAGCGCTGTGCTAAGGTTCAGTCTTTTTTCTACATACAGCCTGCCGCTCGCGCCGCCATCGATTCCTCCATGGCCTGGATCAAGCAAGACGGTTTTGCCTTTTAGCGGAGAGCTTTGAGCACTTCCTACAAGCCAGCCTGCCACCCAGCCGGTGACGCCGTCTTTTCTTCTCACCTGGATCCAGTCGTTGGATTGACCGATTTTTGTCAGAGAAGTTCCAGCTGGTTCAACGGAGATGATTCCGTAGCTGGTTCCCGGGCCTCGGCGCAGATTCGTATTATGCAGTAGGACGACTTGTGCCGAGGCAGATGCTTTATTGGAGATGTAATCGCTATGTACCCATCCCGTCACTTTTTTAGATGGGATGTATACCTTCATCCAGCTTCCGTCCTTTCCCTGAACGGTAACCGCCGTGCCTGTGCCTATTTGTGTCAGGATCCTGGCGGTTGTACTCGGTGCACTTCTGACGTTCAGGGTCGTTGCGTTGACATAGCCGGTCCAGGTTGAAGGCTGTGAAGCAGTAGATGTCGCTTTGTTAGAGATATAGTCTCCGTGCACCCACCCCGTGATTCTTTTAGACGGGATGTATACCTTCATCCAGCTTCCGTTCTTCCCCTGAACGGTAACCGCCGTGCCTGTGCCTACTTGTGTCAGGATTCTGGCGGTTGTGCTCGGTGTACTTCTTACGTTCAGAGTCGTTGCGTTGACATAGCCGGTCCACGTGACGTTTGTCAAATATTGTGATGAAACCCAGCCGTATCCTTGTCCAAAGGCGATTTTTGACCATCCTTGTCGATTATCGTGAACGGTTACGACTTGATCTTTCTTCAGTTTTCCTATGATGGCATAGCCTGTCCCGGCGTTGGCACGTACATTCAGGATGTCCACATTGACCTTTTCCTGATAGGTATAGGCGGCCTCCGCCCTATTGCCATCAATCGAAACAAACAGAGTGAAAATAACCAGGATGCAAATGATTCTTGATACAAATGATACAGTTTTCACTATTCCCCACCTTTTTTGTCTATTTTTGTGTTTTTTTAGAATACTATCTTACTATAAACCATATTTGTAAGGAGAAAGAGGGATAAAAGTCCTGAAAGGCATGGGCGGATTTGCCCCAATTGTGGTAGCTTAATAAACTGGCACGCTAAGCGAATGGGAGTGCGGAGCGTTTGGCAGGCTGCATCCCAAGGTTTTTCCTTCATATCTTGTATTCCCTCTATACTTACCTCGTCCCTGTCAAAGGGATATTCTTAACCAAAACTTTACGCTGGGTTAACAATAACGGGGTCAGGCACCCTTTAACGTAGTGACGGGGGTCAGGCACCCTTTAGCGTAGTAGAGAGGCAAGCTTCAATAATAAGAAAAACCGGCTGCCGTGTTGGCAAGCCGGTTATTACATAGGTATTTTTTCGATTAAGTCTGCAATCAGGATATGTGCGTACGGCTCGTCACCGATGAACTAAATGACCGTGATTCAACCTGAACAGCAGAAAAGTACAAGGCATAAAGAATTAATGCGGAGAATGGTGGAGTTCAACCGGGCTGGCATGAATATTGATTTGCTTCACTTAACCACCTTGCCTGACCTCGAGTCATTCGGCGGGATCTCCTACCTTTCCGAGCTGTTGTCCTTCGCGGATGTAGAGAAGTTAGACGGAACAGAGAAGCTCCTTCTTGATTTGTGGAAGGAGCGGGAAAAGCGGAATATCCTCACTGTCGCTGCCACGAACAATTGGGTGATTGCCAAAGTCATTGCCGAACTGGGCAAAATCAATCAGGGAAAACTGGATGATCATACATCCATCCAGCAGGCGTTGGTTGATATCTATGAGGCACCATGGGCACCTGCTAGGTTTTCATAAAGTTGGTATCTACTGCCTAAAAAAAGTGCGAAGGAATTTGTCTTTATCTTTGCCCGCAGCTAACTTGAGGCAATCGAATTCTTTTCAAAAACATTTCGGCAGCGTCCATTGAACTGTCACGAATATTGCCTGGATTTCGAGCTTGCCAGGGGAAATGAAGTGATTTCGTTTCGGGAGATGAAGAAGGGGTTTGAGCGGTTTCCGATGGTGGCGGGTTTTTTAGCAGGGACAGATGAAACATGAAAGGATGGGGACGAATAGTACTTCCTTCTATGGAAGAAGTCCAGGTCCCACAGGCTGTTAAGTTATACTCTAGCTACCGATATAATGTAACAGTGGCAACTCTACCCCTCTTTTTACAATGCTCTGTTATAGCTGAGTGTTGATTTCACTCATCATCATATGTTTCAGTAAAATTGGTTAAATAAGTTATTTAAAAACACTTGTTTAGGAAGCATACAGCAAATATGGGCTATCATTCGATTTTAGTTTACTCTAAATGCAATACATTTTACCATTCAGAACTTTTATGATGATTGGAAAAGCAGGTTCTAAATTCGAGGAAGGTATAAAGGTGTGTTGATCCATGTAAGGATTAACCGCCTTTTCCTTTGAATTCCTTATTGAACAAACGGAGCAGATTAGTTTTAAAAGGAGATTGGATTTTCATTACGAATCAATATGGAAAATCGAAATTAGGATAGGATTTATTGATGGATATTTTCCTAATTATTGCTTTTAGTTATACAATCACATTAGTTTATTACGCATTTAAAAAAAAGCCTAAACAGCCTGTAATAGATGATCTCTGTATTGTACAGGGGTCATTTTTTTCGATGCCATTTATATCTTATGATGGTTATAGTAAGTTGAGAAATATAATACTTTATCCTTTTATAATTTGATAAGTATAAATTAATTGAATTCATCCGTATAAGTGATTCCCATTGTACTAACCGTTTTCACATATGGGTTAGTGGATAATTGTTTGATTTCTTTCTCTGTAAATGTTTTTTTACTCATGATCTATCTCCAGTTCCTACATAGTTGTCAATCTAGGCATGCCTTAATAGAGGTTTCATCTTTGAGATGTCCAAAGAACGATTCGATTGGGGCATTGTCCCAAGGAAAGCCCTGTTAACCGACATCACTTATTTAAGCTTTGGGAAAAATTCTAGAGCTTATTTATCAATGATATTGGATGGGGCTAGTGGGGAAGCTCTTGCCTACCAGGTCTCTGACAGAATGACCATTGACTTAGCCACGGATACTCTCCATAAACTTAAGAGGAATAGAAGATTCAAGAAAGATAAAGACGCGCTAATTCACTCTGATCAAGGGGTGCACTATACTCACCCCCAATTTCAAAAGATGGTAAAACAACTAGGGTTCCGCCAATCAATGTCCAGACGTGGAAACTGTTGGAACGGTGTTGCTTGATTCGGATGCGAGATTTGACCGGCATATGGAAAAGGATGAATTAATAAAGGAAGCAGGCCGCAGCCTTCATTCAAGTGCATTTTATCAGCTGCAAATATACATAAAATACAAGGTCATCATGATTGGGTTTGAAGTTCAATAGTGAAACACAACGAATAATTCCAAAATATGCAAATGTGGACATGATGACCAGAATAACCGAAAGCGGCTTATCCTAAACCTAGTGTTTTGGTAACAGTACCACCGCCAGTTAAGGTACTCGAACTCTTGCTAAGCGTCTGAAACGTCGGGCTGATGACACCGACCTTATACCAGTTCGAAACAGAAATGGACCCAGAACGTAATGGTACTTCGGAATCACACAGATTCGAAAGAATTAAGTTGTCCCTATAGGAGTGGAAGTGTCAATGTTCAAAATCTTTAGCGAATCCTTTAATAGTCCCATCTTACATCATGATATAATTTATAGAAAGGGAGGATGAGGATGTGATAGAACAATCTCTGGTCGAATATTTGTCAAAAAAAGGGAAAACAATTACGCTGGATGAACTGGAAAAATATATTCAGGCGGCATTCTTGCATGAATACATTTCATATCAAGAATTTGCACAAGCAATTTTAACACTTGTTCAGGAAAAATCGGTACTTCTCCCGATTGGCAGAAGCAAGGCTGGACATAGGAACGGCCGAAACCCGTCGCTTCATATAAAATACCGGAATCTAATTTCTCCGGAACGTACTCCCCGTTCTAAAAAAGAAATCACAATAGAGGGGTATCACCCTGCAATCCGTCTTGATTATTACAATAAAAAAACAGTCCAGTTGGAAAAGGACGAACCCGCAATCCGGGTTATCAGCGATTACCTTACAAACAGGCCACAAAACGAAAAGGTTTGGGAAATGAACGAACGCTCACTTACCCTTTTCGGTCATGAAAAATGGCTAAAGGCGAACGAATCCATTTTAACAAGGGTGGGGATTACAAGAGAGGATTTATGCTACCGTTACTCCCCTGAACCGTTTGCCTACCGGAAACGGATGCCATGGATAGTTTCAGAAAGCCTTTTAGTTCTTGTCATAGAAAATAAAGATACATATAAATCATTTGAACGATTATTTAAGAAAGGTATCGCCTGGTTCGGTGGGCAACTATATGACCTTTTGGTGTACGGGGGAGGGAAACGAATTTTGTCAAGCCTCCCCTATCTGTATGAAATAGATGAGTACGACGGGCAAGAAGTTATTTTCGATTATTTCGGGGACATAGATGCTGAAGGGATATCAATTTGGCATCACCTTATGTGTTCATATCCCCAATTTACTATTAGACCTTGCCGGTATTTCTATGAAAATTTGGTGAAAAAAGCTTACGACAAAATAAGGAACCTTGATGAATCTGAACAGAAAGACGTGGAAGGACTGGATTTGTTTTTGGCCTCATTCGGCCAGGAAGAAGCCCGTAAAATAACAAATATAGTTAAAGGGAAACAAATTCTCCCTCAGGAAGGCCTAAATTATTCTTTCCTATATGAATTGGGTGATGTAAATGAATGACCAGGATTGGAAATTGTTTTATAACGAAGAGCGTGAGAAGAATATTGCTTTGTTCAAGCCGCTTTTCAAATTGGATGCATCAACGAAGGAAGAATACACAGACCTTCCCTTAAGGCAGCTGGGGTTGGCTGTGCTGCTATACATCCTTGAACATATGTACCAAAACGAACGTACTTGCACACTCGAAAAGATTTCTTCGTTTTTGCGTTATCTGATTTTCGACCAGATGGGAAAAGAGTTGCAAGAAGAAGAAGCCTACCGATTGACCCAGTATGTCGTTGCAAAGCAGCTCATGAATGACGGGAAACCTCACAAACACACATACTGGGACTTCAATAAAAAATCCCAGATGCAATATACTTTCCACCTGATCGAGATTGAAGAGCAGGGAAGGAAGGGACTCGCCCACTTAAGGCTTTCGAACGAATGCCTAGATATGCTTTTCAAGACAAAGGAACTATACGGGGAGTTGAAACTATCCGTCAGGGCACTTTTTTTCAAGCAGCAGATGAGCAAAAACGTGTTTGATGGGGCCCTCCAGGAATTGCGGGAAATGAAAGCGGACGTTCAGACCGAAAAGGAAGAGATTGAAAGGCTGAAAAAAGACATTCGGCGAAACGTGCTTGACCCGGCTAAAAAAGAAAAAATCGAAGAACGGCTGTCGTCCGTAAATCAGAAACTCGAAAACGAGAAAAAGGTATTCCTGGACATGACCTCGCTAGTGAAAGACCTGCTAAAGGATTGGGATGAAGGCAACCTCGGGGAAGAAAAAAACCACGCCTTCATTTTGGTGAAAAAAATTCAAAAGCAGCTAGTGGAGATGGTGAGTGCCCATGATGAACTGTTCGGCAAAAAGCTAGAACTACAAAAGTTCACAACCGAGGCCATACAATCCTTGATAACTCAGTCCTTTTCGGTGCGGGTTAACTTTAGGGAGGAGGTCTTAAAGCGAGTGGTGGAAGAAGGAACTCCGACAGAGAATGTCTGGAGAATGATTGCCCCCTTGTTTACATGGCAATTCAATAAGAGTTTCCATCCAGGAGTCGTGTTTGAGCCGCAAAGGGTGTATAAAAGAAGGGATACCCAAGAGGCGGAAACTGCTGTAGGGGTGTTTGATGAAGAATACGAGGAATATGTCCGGAAGAAGGAAGAAGAACGTGACGAAAAACGGGTTTCGCGGCTAGAGTCGTATTTCCGGTTCATTTTGACACCGCTTACGCATCAAAAGAAAATCTCTCTTTCCGAATTGGTTGAATCCATATCCGATCAGGGGTTGTACCAGGACTTGCTTTCAAGGGGGAATTTTTACCCGTTCATTCTTGAACTCCATCAATTCGGCGAAATTGAACTGTTCAAGGCGGAAGATTCAAAAACGGCGGTATTTTCTCCGTTAAGCAAGGCTCTTATGAATGTGTGTGAACAGGATGAAGGGATTTACCAACTCGGGATGTTTTCCATTGGCAAGGGAGAGCGGAATCAACCGGTATTTTTGAGGAATGGGTATGTCATGAGCGATTTTGTAATCAGGAGGGGAAACCATGAAAAATGAGGAAATGCTCCGGGAAAATGATGTAAGCGATGCCTTTTATCTCTTTAACGCCTTCTTGCAGGAAGGGATTATCGAAAAACAGGAAATGCTCCTTCTATATAAACGCCCAGAAGTTAGGGATCTGGTAAAATCCTTTGCAAGCGAAGCCAATACAGTTATCATCGAAATTCCGGAGGAGAAGCTGTATCTTGTCCGGGGGTTAGATAATCCCTATATGTCGTATACGCCCCAGGAATTACGGAACAAAATTGGGGGATTTAGCACCAGTGACGGAAATAAGGCGAACCACTTGATTTACCTAATCATCCTTCACGTATTGGCGGAGTTTTATGACACGAACCAAGTTTCCTACACACCTGCCACGCAATTTGTATCCGTAACGGAAATCGCAAGGAAGGTGAAGGAAACGTTTGTATATGTAAGGAACGAACACGAGGCGGTCATCGAGGAGCTTAGCTCGGAATACGAGCTAAACCTGATCGGGGCGGCACGCTTAATAGAAGAATACGGGTTGGGAAAAGCAGATGCCAAGGATCCTGCAAAAACAAAAAGCCTAACAGGATTTGTATTTAGAACCATCGAGTTTTTAAAGGAAGAAGAGTTGATCTCGTATTTCGACGACGACCATATCATGCTGACGGAAAAAATGAGGGACCTCGTCGAACAGTTTTATTTTGATGAAGGCCGGAAAGAAAAGCTGTTCAGCCTTTTCAACACCTCGCTTGGAGTTTTGAAAGAAGAACTGGTTAAGGGGGAATAGTGTTGCCGAAATTGTATCAGTCGCGGATTTCAGGGGTCGTGTATGACAAAGTGCGGCTCATGGATGATGTCTCCTATTTTTACAAAGGGTTGGATACGTTAAAAATCCAGGAAAACGGCGGAGGGAAAACGACGACCGTTCAGCTTTTGATCCAGCCGGTTCTTCCGAACAAAAAAATCGGGAAGCGGCACCTAAAGGATACACTCATCCACTCAAAATACGGCCATATAGCCCTAGAATGGATGCTTGATGACTATTTTGTCGTAACTGGATTTTATTTTTCCATCGACCGGGGGAATGGAGGCTACCCGCTCAGCTATCATACCTATATTTATCAGCACAGAATGGAAAATGGACTCGCCTTATCCACATTGCCGTACATCCGCGATGGGAAGGTGTCTTCCTGGAGGGACTTGAAGGTACACTTTTCAAAGACAGCAGGCCTCGAACAACGACTTGAATTCTTTACAAGTTCAAGGGAAGACATAAGACTTCATGCAGAAAAGTTGAGAAGCTATAACATCATCCCGGAGGAATTTGAGGCCATTGTCTCCATCAACGGTGATGAAGGGGATGTGGAAAAATATTTCACGTCCGCTGACACGTCGGAACGCCTCTTGCGAAAAATCCTAATTCCCCGGATTGAGGTTGCCAACTTTCCGACCGAAGAAACAAGGAATATCCTCGCGGATAATTTCATGAAATACCAGGAACGTCTTCTTTCCATTCCTCGGATGGAAAGGCAGATACAGGAATTGGACCAATTCAAAGAAACATCAAAAGGGCTCCTAGAGGCCTCGTTTCAAACCCACTATGCGAAAGAAGAGTGGATAAGTGCCCTCGGCAGCTATCAACAGGCACTTTCGTGGCTGGATGAAGAAAAAGGCATCCAGGAATCCCAGCAAAATAGTCACTTGGAAAAGAGCATGGATAAGGAAAGGGACATACGCGAACTACAGTGGAAACTCGACAGCTACCCGCTCTACAAGGAAAAGAACGCCCTCACGTCCCATTTCGCCGGGATTGAAAAGATGGAGGATCGCCTTCGGTCCCTGAAGGAAAAGAGGGGTAATCTGGAAAGACGGGTGCGGGAACTCTACTCCTTCCTTGCCTACGATGCTTATCTTCACCATCACCGGCAGGTGGAGGAACTTGAAAAACGGATTGACGCACTCGATAAGAGCGAACCGGAACTAAGAGAACGGGTGGGAAAAGAAAAGGGCGAGATGGCGTACCTATGGGAAAAAAAAGAACGGTCGGCCCAAAACTCCCTCGCTGCAGCGTCCAACGGGCTCGCCCAAAACTATAAGAGGGAAGACGAGCGGAGCAAAACGGAAAATGAAGTCCGCGATAGGCGGGCGTCCCACCGTGCCGAAGTGGAGTCCATCGATTCCTGGCTTATCGAATATGAAACAGCGGCTGATCGGGCTGTCCAAGCTGTTGGGGAAGAAGCCAGAATAAGGGCGGGCGAGCTGGAGGCTCGTTGTATAAAGGAACTGGAAGAAACCGTGTCTTGTCTAAACAGCCTGCGAAAGGAATTGGAACAAAGAAACGAACTGTACCACCAAGAGGCGGCGGAACTTTTGGAAAAGAAAAATAAGGATATGAAAATGGGGGAAGCCAAACACGAAGATAAGGAGCGGGACAAGCGTGAGGCACTGATTGAGGAAGTGGAAAAAGAGCGGTCCCTCCTTGAGGAAAGACTGGAAGAGTGCCGGGCTGAACGGGACGCCCTCCGGGAAAGCCTTGAAAAAATCTGGTGGGAAGAACGAGAGAAAGCACGCCTGAAACACGAAAKGGATAGGGACGTGAAAGAGGCTTCGCTCAAAGAGCATTATGAGGTTTTCTCCTCTAACATCCAAGCCGCCTTTGCGAGTTTCATGCAGGCAAAACAGCAGGAAATTTCCCATATCGAAAGCATCAATAAAGGCTACGAGGTTGAACGGGCATCCCTTGACGCTTTCCGAGCAGAACTTGAGAAGAAGGTAGAACGCTTGAACGATGTCATCTCCCGCAAGGAAGAAGAGGAAATGGAGGTTCTCTCCCTGGCCCGTGAATGCGGTCATTTATGCGAGTCTGTATATGGAAACGAAGAAGTGAAAGAAGAAGTCCAAAGGAACTGGGACTCTCTCGCAGAAGAGAGGGCGGGCATGGAAGCGGTAGTATCCGATCTTGATTTCCGTTTCAGGACGTTTCGTGAACGTGGCTACCTTCCTCCCCATCCCGACCTCATCAAAGTGAAGGACTTTCTTGTCTCAAAAGGGATAATGGCGGAATTGGGAAAAGAAGTCGCTACAAAAACGAAAAACCCGAACCTGTCGAAACTGCTCATCCACGCCATCCTTATCCAGGAAGAAGACAGAGAGAAAGTGGAAGACTGCTTAAAGGAAATGGGGGAATGGGTGGAGGAAGTCCCGCTTTTAATTGTGACAGAATCCTATGATTCCGGTGAGAACGTGTCCTTTCAGCCTATCCAACAAGGGGTGTATCTCTACAATCCAACGGATCTTGCAGTCTATGTTTCACAGGATAAGGCGGAAGCCCTGATGGCGAAGCTGAAGGAAAAGCTGTATACCCTAAAGAAAGCCGTATCCGACGCAAAGAAGAAAGAAAGAAAGAAAACTCGCTGACCTTTTATCCGGTTGGGAACGCTTTTTAAAGTCGTTCCCAGAAGAGATGATTACCTCCTATGAATTGGAGCTTCCGAATAGCGAGGACATATTAAAGAAGGCCATTGCCAGACTGGCGGAAATTGCGGATATCACGGTGAGGAACGAAGAAACCCTAAAAGGGTACCGTAATGACAACGAACAGGAACGGAACCGGGTGTCCCTTTTGCTTGTACAAAAACAAAAGGAAATGGACGAAAAAAAAGAACGTGCATTTGCTTCTTTCAAGGAAGAATACGAGAGGAGCCTCTCTTTGTCCGAAGAGACCTATCGAACAAAAAAAGAGGCTGCGAATGAGGTCTTCGAGGAAAAACAGCGTAACTCACAATCATCTTTCCAACAAAAAAAGGGATCTCTTGAACAGATCTTCAAGGACTGGAAAAAGAAAAACGACGAGAGTTTAAAAGAAGAACTAGATGCCATCAAAAAAGGGTTCATAAATGATGACAAGGTGTTGAAGGCAAACTATGAAACAAGCAAAAAAGTCCTGGGCGAGAAACTGGACACTATGGAAAAAAGGGAAGCGGAACTCCGCCGTATCCATCCTCCCCTTGTTGCCTATAAGCCATATTTTTTGGGAGTTCATGAAAAGCGTGAGAAGAAAAGCTCATTGCTGGAAAGTATCACGCAAGATGAAAAAGTTCTCAATGCCCTTATTGACGAAAAACAGGAATTCTTCAAGGAGCTCAAACGCCTTCTCGGCCAGAAGGCGGACCTTGATAAGGTGCTTGAAAGACTGAGGGAGGATTATGAACGTTTCGGCCTCTCCCAAGTGAAAGAAATGATAGTGTGTGAGGAACGATACGCAGAAAAAAGAATCATGGCCGAGCGGGCCATCCAGGCACTTAACCAGAAAAATGCGGACAGAAGCACGCTCGAAGAAATGAAAAACCTGCATGAAACCAACTCCAACAAAGAAGTTGCCATCATGGAGAAAAACGGGTTCACACTGGAATGGACTCGTGACAACTTTGAACATGTTACTCCTAAACAAGCGGAGGATACACAAAATGAGCTGGGAACACTCGATGAAACCCTCACAAAAGAGGACTCCGTTTTGCAGAAAGAGAGAATTTCCTATGCTGAGGAAAACTCCTCCCATAATGAGAAAATGAACGTGTTCCTCGAAAAGCATAGGATGCACGGGTACGATTTCCTCTTTACTCGGTTCGGGGAAAAGGGAGAAGAGTGTCATCAGGGATTGAAAGAGGAAAAGGATGAAAAGGAACACGTGCTGATCTGCCTGAAGGAAAAAATTGAACATGCCCGTCGGAAACTGGTTGGGATTGAACGGGCAAACTCTCTCATCGATCCTTCCTACCGGGATGCAGAGGAAGTATCCGATACGCCGCTTTCACAAGAGGAGCTCAAAAACCTTGAACGAAACCCCGAAAAAGTCATCGTCTCGATGGACCGGAACATCAAGAAAAAAGAGGATGCCTTCAGGGAGAAAAAGAGGGGAACAAAACTTGCATTTTCTTCCTATGTCGCTGCAAACAGCCGGTCGCATGAGACATTGAAATCTCTGACGGAGCGGATCGGGCTGATTCTTGAAAACGAAAAGATCTTTGATTATGGGTATGTCGAAAAGGAATTCCAAACCATATACCGGGCAATCGAACAAATGAAAGAAAATTATTCAAGGGAACTTGAGGAAAGCTACAAAAACAAGGACATTCTTATCGATAAATGCATAAGGAAATGCCAAATAGCTTATGAAGGCGTCATGGAAATCCCTTCCTACAGCAAATTTGAACTCCGTGGGAATGACCGGAAAATGCTTGAATTCGATTGGGTGCACTGGGKGGAAAGCGGTCCTGATAAAATGAGGATGTATGTGGACAGGGTTATCATGAACATGAATACCCAGTTCCAAAAAGAAGAGGATCAGGCGGGAGCGATAAAGTCTTATGCAATCCAGTCGTTTTCGACCGTGGAGCTTTTAAATGTCCTTTCCCCGCTTAAACATACGAGGATCCGGGTTGTGAAACCTAAAAATTATGAGGAGTTTTCTGGTAGGGTCGGCATTGAGGACTGGAGCGAGGTCTCGCAGTGGTCGGGCGGGGAAAAAACGACTGTGTACATGACAGTCTTCATGATTTTAATAAATTACATCCGGACGCAAAACCGGGAATTCGGGAACCCCTGGAAGGTCATAATTGCGGACAATCCGTTCGGCAAGGCATCGTCCGGACATATTGTGGGTCCGATGTTTGAAATTGCAAAGCGGAATCAAATCCAAATGATCTGTCTGACCGCACACCGGAACGAAGACGTCATCAAACCGTTTTCGGCCGTTTACAGCATGAGGCTCAGGCAACAGCTTGATACGGTATTTTTCAGGGCAATGGAAGAAAAAACAGTGAATATAAAACTCGAGAGCCTTTATTTCAGAAAGGAAACCGGGGGCCAGCTGCCTGTTGAGGAAGAGAAAGATACCATGGATTACAAAACCTTTAAAGCTAATCTGGGTCAGGTTACTCTCTTTTAACAAGCTCTAGGGTAAACTGTCACAAGACAAGAGTGGAGGGTATTGCTTTGGTCTGCTCTAACTGTCATAAGGTGCTTCATGGAAGGAGACCATGGCTGTCTAAGAAGGAACTTAAAAGTTTACTAAAGGGGTTAAAAGACCATTAACTTTCCACCACCATATGAAAATATAACAGGAGTAAGAAATAAGCTACCATTCTTGGTAGCTTATTTAACATCATATTAAAAATCCTCACCAATATCATTGTATGTTAACTCAACCAATTTATAAAAATAATTCTCTTCTCCAAAATACACTCTTAGGTTATTGAAGAACTGGCGTCTAAGTTTAGATTCATTCCAAATATTCATTATTTGCAATTTTTCATGTATACCATTTAAAAGTGAATCTTTATCATCTTCATCTAATTCACCTTTAACAATATAGGAATTAACCCAATGTTTTAATTCATTATTTATGTTTCTAACCAATTCACTTGACTCATTTTGATTCTGAGAACATTCTAAAATTAAGTCAGCTATTACTTCAATAGATATAGAGCTTAGTGGTGTATTCATTATATGTCCCCCTAGGTATTGATACATAAATTATACATTAACTTGTTTTAGACAAAAATAATGAAGAAGGTGTCCGAATTGAGCAATTACAAAGTGGAGCTAACAATTGTTGAGAATGGATTGGATTTTATTAGGCGTTCTTTAATTGAATTAGAAAAAGATGATGAAATGTATTTTAAATATGCAATACTACATTTGAGTGCAGGGTTAGAACTAATACTGAAAGCACGTTTACAAAAGGAACATTGGTCACTTGTTTTTGATGATATTAACAAAGCCAATTTTGATGTTTTTAATGAAGGTGAATTTAAAAGCGTTATTTTTGAAAATCTTATAACTAGGTTAGAAGGTATATGTAAAGTAGCAATTGATTTTAAGGCTAAAAGGAAAATACAAAGCCTAAAAAAATACAGAAATCGAATTGAACACTTTGATTTAAATGTAAATAAGAAAGCTTTAGAAGCAATTACGTTTGAAGTGTTAACGTTTCTTATCCCATTTATTTATAAGGAAGAGCTAATAGGGAGAGAGCATGAAACTTTAAAATTCATAAACGAAAAGCTAACTAATATGGATGACTACATATCACACAGGTATAAAGAAATTACACCTATAATAAAAGAACTTCATCCGGAAGTAAAGCTTCTCGAATGTCCTAATTGTTTTCAAAATAGAACTTTAAGACTTGATATGAAATATTGTTATTTTTGTGAAACTACTTTTAAAAACTTGTCTGAAGAGTTTATAACTAGATTTTTAAATATTGATAAACAATACAACATAAGTTATGGAAAGTTCAAAATGTTAGAGATTTGTCCTTATTGTGAAAAAAGGTCAATGTTAGTTGCAGATGAAGAAAGTTTATGTCTTAGTTGTAGTAGAATCCTTAAAACTGAAGAATATGTGAAATGTGTGGATTGTGGAATTACTCATCTTGTTGGGAATGAGGAAGGCGAATTTATACACGATGAATATGTTTGCTATGAATGTATATTTAAAGCAGATATTTAATGCAGCGGATCCGTTCAGCATAAACTAGATAAACACGATTCCCAGCTATTTAGGTATTTTGGAACCTCGGCTGCTAAATTCGCGATTCTCACAAATGGAATTACTTATCGATTTTATACAGATTTAGACGAAGCGAATAAAATGGATACAGTCCCGTTTTTTGAATTTAATCATTTGGAATTAAGAGACACAGCAATCGTTGAACTCTCGAAATTCAGAAAAACTAACTTTGATATCGAAAGCATCTTTAAAGCCGCCTCGGAATTACGTTATACAAGCGAGATTAAACAATATCTTGCTCATCAGCTCGAGACTCCTTCAGACGAATTTATTTCCCTCCTCATCAGCGGTATCTATAATGTAACCAGGAATGTACTAGACAAGTTCCAGGGAATTGTTAGAAGATCGTTAAAACAATTTGTTAACAACAGGTGAATGACAAATTGTAAGCTGCTTTGGCAAAAACAAATGAAGAGGGTACAAGTTTAGATAACCAATTGGATAAACTCAATGTTGGAAGTGTTGAGAATGAATCGTCATCTCTCCGAGAACAACCGGATATTGTAACAACAGAAGATGAGCTGGAAGGGTATGTAACAGTGCGCATGCTATTGGGTGAGGCGGTAGAAAAAGACAGGGTCTTTTATAGAGACAATATGAGCTACTTCAATATTTTGATTGATAATAATATCCGTAAGTGGGTTTGCAGACTTGGATTTAATACAGCAAACAAATACGTAAAATTCAACGACGAAGAAAAACAACCATCTATCTTGAAAAGGTTTCGGATATGGAGAAGCATAAAGAAAAACTATAAGAGATAGCAAAGAGGTTTGCTTAATTAGACAGGGTGGAGGAAGTACCCGTGTTTGTGCTTCCTCCAGTGAGTTTGAATGATGCGTTAGAACGTCCCTATGTTTCCCTAAGGTCGTAATGCTCAGAAGGAAGCAAAGAGAACCGTCCCCATGCTTCACATATTTCAACAACCCCTCCCAAAAATTGTTATAATAATGGGTAATACGATATAACAATTTATATTACATGCAAGATAAAGGAGGGGTTTTTGTTGAATCCTGCTATAGAATGTCACTATGAATATGATAAGAAAGTAAGCTTCGCCCTGCAGCAGAACCATGTACCTGTCATTAAGTTTCTTTCCATTAAAAATACATCTGCCGATTCTCTGGCCAATATAAAAGTGGAAATCAGTGCAAATCCCGATTTCTCCGACCCCTATTCGATACATATTGAAAAGTTGGAAAAAGATGAAGTCATTGAAGTACGGCCCGACCTGCAGCTATCCTCCCAATTCCTCAGTGCCCTGGATGAAAGTATATCTGGAAACCTCCAATTAAAAATTTCAGATGGTAGTCGCGAACTTTATAAAGAGAACTTGCCGGTTGATGTGATGTCTTTTGATTCCTGGCCAGGTGCTTCTGTGCTGCCTGAAATCATTTCAAGTTTTATCACACCGAATCGCCCATTCATTAATGAGATTGTCAGGCAGGCGGCTTCGATTATGGAAAAGAGCACAGGATCAAACGCCATGGACGGCTATCAAAGCGGGGATCCGAACCGTGTCCTTGCCCAATTGTCGGCGATTTTCTCTGCGATTCAGTCGTACGGGATCGCCTATGTGAATCCGCCGGCAAGCTTTGAAGACGAGGGCCAGAAGATTCGCTTTCCTGACCTCATAAAAGAACATCGATTAGCCACATGCCTTGATTTGACATTGCTGTATGCAGCCTGTGCCGAAGCCGTGGGAATCTATCCGTTAGTGGTATTCCTGAAAGGCCACGCTTTTCCGGCTTTCTGGCTCAAGGAACAAACGGCCTATGAAAGTTTTCAGGATGATAAAAGCATCTTGACGAAACACATGGCAAGCGGCATCCATGAATTGACCGTCGTAGAGTCGACGTTGCTGACGAGGAAAGAATCAACATTCAATGAGGCCGTCAGAGCGGCAGAAGTAAGCCTGGATAAATTAAACGACTTTCATTTTTTCATCGATGTCCAGCGAAGCCGAATTGGCCAAATCAAGCCGATTCCGTTAAAAAGGGTAAGCGGTGACTTGGAGGTTCAAGTCGAGTCAGACGAATCACTTAAACCAACTACGAGCCTTGCTTTTGACCAGGTTGAAGTCATCCCGGAAAGGGAAGATGGCACTCAGCAAAGCCAGCAGAACAGTAAAATCATCTACTGGCAAAACAAGCTGATCGATATGAGTCTCCGCAACAACCTGTTGAATTATCGTTTGCATACACAGGGAATCCCTTTGGTGACGGCGGATTTATCAAAAATGGAAGACATCCTGGCCATGGGTCAAAAAGTCTTTATCAATCCTTTGCCAAATGAGTGGAAGAATAATGCCCGGGACTTTAGGGAGCAGAAAGAATTACTACAATCCAAAATTCTGCAGGCCGATATGCAAAATAACCGGTTACGTTCCACGTTAACCGAGGCTAACCTGGACAAAGAGCTGGTGAATCTATATCGGAAAGCCAAAAGCACGTTAGAGGAAAGCGGGGCGAACTCGCTGTTTGTCGCGCTTGGCTTTTTAAAGTGGTATGAAGAAAAGTCGTACACGAAAGAGCGCTATGCCCCTATTTTATTGCTGCCTGTAGACCTCGTAAGGATGTCGGCGAAAAAGGGCTACTATATTCGCGCCCGTGATGAAGAAGTCCAAATCAATATATCGCTCATTGAATATTTAAAACAAAAGTTCGGCATTGATGCTTCCAAGCTCTATGATATCCCAAAGGACGAGCATGGTGCCGATGTGAAGAAAGTGTTAACGACGATGCGGCGGCTGATCATGCAAATGAAAAACTGGGACGTGTATGAGACAGCCAGCATCGGGTTGTTTTCATTTTCGAAATTCGTGATGTGGAATGACCTTGTGAACAACACAGAGGAACTAAAGAAAAATAAAGTTGTAAAAAGCCTAATGGAAGGGAACTATTTAGGCGAAATCACGGAATCCATGAATATAACGATCACAACTCAAACAGATGAAGAAGAAACGCTTTATGCCCCTTTAAGCTCTGACAGCACCCAAAAAGAGGCCATTCTGGCAACCGGTGAAAACAATAGTTTCGTCCTCCATGGACCGCCGGGAACAGGGAAGTCGCAAACGATCACCAATATGATTTCCCATGCCTTGGCTAATGGCAAGACGGTGCTATTTGTTGCTGAAAAAATGGCGGCATTAAGCGTGGTGCAAAAGAGGCTTGCCGATATCGGTTTAGGAAACTTCTGCCTCGAAGTGTACTCCAATAAAGGACAGAAAAAAGACATCCTCGCCCAGCTTGAAGCTTCCATCCTCGCCCAGCATAAAATAAAGGGAACCAACTGGAGCGAGAAATCAGAGGAGATTCGCAAACTTAAGAAAGAACTGAACAGCTATGTCCAGGATCTTCACAAGCCAACCTCCATTGGCCAAAGCATCTTCGAAATGATCGAGGAATATTCCAGCATTGAAACCAGGAACCAAATCATTGAATTCGACAGAGATCAAGTGAAGAACATGGATGAACCTTCGTTCAAAAAGACCAAACAGCTGCTTGAAAACACCGCTGTTGTCGGGTCCACTTGCGGAGATATGAAGAGCAATCCCTGGGCTGGCATTAAGCAGACTCAGTATTCCCTGCAGCTCCATGACAGTGTAAAAGAGGAATTGTCAGCCATTGAGGCTGCTATTCCCGAATTGAAGCAGTTTGAGCAGCACTTAAGGGATTTGGGATTTGAAGATAAAAAGCAAACATCCAAATGGTACAGCCTGCTTTATAAACTGATCCCTTCTCTGCAAAGCCTTCCTAATGCAAATATCAGCTTAATGGGGGAAGAGAATTTTGAACAGCTTGCCTCACAGTTAACAGATAGCATCATGGCTGGTAAAGAACGGGATAGTGTAACGGCCAAGCTAAAGGAACTTTTCGATTTATCGATTTTAAAAATCGATACAGAACCTTTGCTGCAGGAATTAAGGCTTGCAGAGAATAGCTGGTTCCTTAAGAAAGTCCTTGGCAGAAACAAAGTGGCCAAAGAGTTGAAAAAATTCCTTACAACCAAAACGAAGATCAACTCTAGTGAACTCGAGGAAATCCTCCTTTCCGTTCAAGAAACAAAGAAAAACCAGGAAACATTGAATCAATCTGATTCAAAAATGAAAGATTACTTCCCGGACCTGTGGAATGGCACCGATGGAAAGTGGCCGGAAATGGAACAGGCGATCGAGTGGATGAAGTCCGTTCGATCCATTCTGCAAGAATATACAGAGGCACATAGCTATGTAAGCGAAACAGCGCAAGTCTTGCAGAATAACAAACAGCTATTCACATCATCCAACATGCAGCAATTTATGCTGAAGTATCAAGACAAATTTGAAGACCTGATGAAGCGAATCCTAAGGATTGAAACTGAATTACTCCTTTTTAAATTCAATGAACCCGACCATAGCGATTGGTTGACGGCTATAAAAGATAAGGCTTCGACACTCATTAGTGCTCTGCCTCAATTGAAGGACAACTGCCAGCTGGCACGTGCCATTGAAGAAGCGAACTCGTTTGGCCTGCAGAATGCTACAAATCCATATATTAAGGGACAACTCAAAAACGATGAGCTGCTTGCAGCTTACCTGCATGGATTTTACCGGATACGCATTGATGAGGAAATCAGAAGCAGCCAATCTTTATCCCATTTTTCAAAGGCAGAGTTTGAGAACAAGCTGAAGAAGTTCAACACTTTGGATGATGAGCTCAGTGATTTAACGAAGCTTGAAGTGTATGTAAAACTAATGGAACGAGTGCCGGATCTTAATAATGTGATCCAGAGTTCCGAGCCAGGCATTCTTTTAAAAGCGATAAAAAGCAAAGGAAGAGGGATTGCCATTCGGCAATTGTTTGAGCGGATCCCCAACCTGTTGCCTAAAATGAAGCCATGCATGCTGATGAGTCCGATATCGGTGGCGCAATATCTGGATTCGTCGTTTCCAAAATTCGATTTCGTTATCTTTGATGAAGCTTCCCAGCTGCCAACGAGTGAAGCGATCGGAGCTATGGCCAGGGGAGAAAACGTCGTCGTGGTAGGAGATCCGAAACAATTGCCGCCGACAAGCTTCTTCAGTGCGCAGCAATCCGAAGAAGATTTTGATATTCAGGACCTCGAAAGTGTCCTTGATGATTGCTTGTCAGTAAGGATGCCGCAAAAACATTTAAGCTGGCATTATCGAAGTGAACACGAAAGTTTAATTTCATTTTCGAACAATCACTTTTATGAAAATAAGCTGATTACGTTCCCTTCCGTCGATGACCTGCAATCACGCGTTTCTTTTAAAAATGTAAAAGGAATATACGACCGAGGGAAATTAAGGCATAACAAAATTGAGGCAGAAGCGGTTGTGGAAGAGATCTTTTCTAGACTACACAATCCGCAGAAGCAACATGAGAGCATCGGAGTGGTCACCTTCAACCAGGTTCAGCAAACCTTGATCGAGGATCTGATTGATGAGCGCTTAAAAGAAGATCCAAGCGTTGAAAAATACTTTACCGACGAAGTAGCGGAACCTGTTTTTGTTAAAAATCTGGAAAATGTCCAGGGTGATGAGCGCGATATCATCTTGTTCTCCGTGGGATATGGCCCTGATAAAGAGGGGCATATGACCTTGAATTTTGGGCCTCTGAACCGTGATGGAGGCTGGCGACGACTGAACGTGGCCGTTTCCCGTGCCAAGAAAGAAATGATCATCTATGCTTCCATGGAGCCTGACCAAATTAACATATCCCGGACAAAAGCGGAAGGTGTCCATGCTTTAAGGGCGTTTATGGAATTTGCAAAACGAGGCAATGAACCAGTGCTGTTGGAAAATCGGAAGCAAAGTGCAGGTGCAAATTCCGCGACCATCATTCCGAAAATCCAAAAAGCGTTAGAAAAGCATGGCTATAAAACCAAACTGAATGTTGGAATCAGTGAGTTTAAGGTGGACCTGGCCGTTGTTGATAAAAATTCTGATGGAAGGTATATGGCCGCCATCCAGATTGACGGCCACCGCTATGCAAGCCGCAAGACCGCCCGGGACCGCAATAAATTAAGTGACCTAATGCTCGGAAGACTAGGCTGGCAGATTATCAAGGTATGGTCGATTGAATGGTGGCATGACGAAAAGAAACAAATAGAAAGCATAATAGCCCAGCTTAAAGAGATTGAAAAAAGCGTCCCTGCAAGGGTTAAACAACAAACTGATGCTGTTGTTAAAATCAAGCCAACCATCCAGCAAAAAATCAGCAAACTGGTGATCGCTGTTGAAAGTACAACCGAGGAAGAAACCTATTATAAACCGGTTGTATTAGAAGCTGTAAGTCTGCCGAGCGAGACGTTCTATACAATAGAAGGAAGGCAGATCATCCAGCAGCAAATCAAACAGATCATCGAACAGGAAGCGCCGATTAGTTTCTCGCAATTGACCAAATCAATCATCGCGGCATGGGGCTTTACCAGGAGCGGTGCCAAGATTGAGAATATTATCGAATCCGTTCTTACGAAGATGAAGATCTACCATTCCATTGACTCTAAAGGGAAATTTTTGTGGAAAGACGAAACGCAGTTTAAGAGCTACAAAGAATTCCGGTTATGTGGGCAGGATAGAAGGGCTTTACAAGAAATCAGTAAGGAAGAGTACGCGAATGGGGTCCTAGAAATTATGAACAAGGCCCTTCGCATACCAAAAGCAGACCTAATTCGAGAAGTGTTAAAGCAGCTTGGATATAGCCGGACTAGCAAACAAGGAGAGGGGTTTGTTCTGGAGGGAATTGAGGTTGCGGTGAAGAAAGGGGTGATTTCTGAGGATTCAACGGAGTTTGTGGAGGTGAAGTGATTTTGGGTGGTGCTTGTTCATTTGATTAGTAGCGTGCATTCTCTATGCGGGAAAGAACCACCTTTTATTTATGACTATATAAGCATCATTTTCTTCGTTATTAATTAGCTATGATTCAAATTAAAAAAGGGGTGATAAAAGTTTATTTCCCTATTTTAATTGGTGAACTTACAGGAAAAAATTGTACTCCCATGAATATTATATTGGAGATAGTCTAACCGTTTTTTTAATTAATTAAAAGTTAGGGGGGGAATTTTGAAGGGGAAAATAATTGATAGAATCTATGAACCATGTAAGGTTTGTAAGTTTAATACTGAATACGAAGTACTATTTTATGATACCCTACAAAATAAGGAAAATTTAAAAGTTATGATGATGTATGAGGAACCTGGAGGCAAAGCCGGTGATGATGATCAATTCATTATAAAATACTCACCTGAGAAAAAAGCTAAGTATCACAGGAGAAATTTCCCTGCATGGTTAGGGACTTATTACACTTATCATTTAGAGATTTTTAAAAATTTAAAAGAACATGGATATATATCAAAACATTTAAGGTACTTTGAAAGTTCCATGGAGGAGGTTTACTTTACAGATGCTATAAAGTGTAGAGTAGAAAAAGGTGGGAAAAAGGGCGATTATCGAACTTGTAGTAATGAGTATCTTATTCAAGAAATTGATGAATTACCTAATTTAGAATTGATAATTGCCTGTGGATCTGTAGCCTTAAATGCTCTAAAATCAATGTGCGATGTACCTTCACAGGCAATTGCTGTGATTACGCAACCAGTAAAATCATTTAAGTATAAATCTATTCAAAAGTTCGCACATGGAGATGTGTACCAGTTTAAATTTAGAAATAGAGCAGAATGGATTCCCGTAATCCATTTTGCTCATCCTAGTTTCATCTATAGAGAGGAGCGTTTGAATATCTCCCCAGTTTTAAGGGAGAATACTTTCTTAAAAAGAGCATGTAAATATGCTTTTGAAAGTATAAACGATTATTAGAAATATTTAGAGGTAGATAAGGTTTGCAGATAAACCTCACTTAGATACATTACGGAGAACCGTACCATAAATAACGGTAAACTTTAACCGTATTAATAACAAGAAAATAAAGTAGGAAAAGAATTAAAATAGGAAAAAACTTATAAAAGTTTTTTCCTATTTTAATTTGTAGTGTATTTAATTAATAAGAGTTAATTATTACGTAAAATATGAACTAGTCTATTTATTCCATTTATTTTAGGTATAAGAAATTCCTAATTAATTTTTATATTTAGACAATCTTCTACAAAATTTTACCTTTTTCTTTGAGAGAATATAAGTAAAAAATATGAGGTGTTTATACTGTGAGACTAAGCAAACTTAAATTTAAAAATTTTAAATGTTTCGGTTTAGAAGAAGAAGAAATAGAATTTGATAATTTGACAACCATTATTGGTGCTAATAGTGCGGGTAAAACAGCAATAATGCATGGAATACTTAAATTATTTGGTGATACAGGAACAGAAAAAGAGATAACACGTGCTGACTTTCATATTCCTGTAGATAAATCTCCAGATGAAATCTTAAAGAACCATTTAAGTATCGAAGCAGTATTTGAGTTTCCTGAACTACAGTTAAAAAATGGGAAGGAAAGTTATGCGGTACCTATTTATTACGAAAACTTTGTAGTCTCTTCCCCAGGAAGTCCTCCATTTATGAGGGTGTTATTAGAAGCAACATGGCAACAAAGTAGTAGTCCTGAAGGTATTATTGAAAATAAGTATTTTTTTGTAACAGCTAAAGAAGACGAAGAGGTTACTGAAATTAACAAAAAGCCAATGTCAAAACATGATAGGTCACACATTAAAGTAATATATGTACCTGCTGTTAGGGAACCTTCTTCACAGTTGAAAAATGCTTCAGGCACATTATTATGGAGAACACTAAAAGGAATAAATTGGTCAGATGCTGATAAACAGGGCGTTCAACAGCAAATTAGTCTAGTTGATCAAAAATTTGGAGAACAACCAGGAGTATCTTTAATACAAAAAACAATAGAGGACCAATGGAAGAATTACCATAATGAAGACCGTTACAAGAATGCATCATTAAAATTTAATAGTACGGACTTAGAGAATATATTGAAAAAAGTAGAAGTAGAATTTACTCCTACAGAAATTGAAAGAGCATACAAAATTGATTCGCTAGGTGACGGATTAAGGTCTTTATTTTATCTCTCTCTTGTAGACTCCCTACTAGAAATAGAAAATCAAGCCATTAAAGAATTATTAGATAAACAAAAAAAGACTGATGAAAGGATTTTTAATATTGAGCCTCCTGCATTAACTCTAATTGCTATTGAGGAACCCGAAAACCATATTGGTCCACAGTTATTAGGTAGGGTAATAAATAATCTGGAAAGAATAGCTGGAAGAGAAAATTCTCAAACAATATTAACCTCACATAATCCGTCCATTGTTAAAAGGATAGACCCTAGGAATATACGTCATGTTAGGTTATGTAGGAAAACATCCAAAACACTTATAAATAAAATAGCTTTGCCTTCAGACAAGACAGCCGAGTTTAAGTATGTGAAAGAAGCAGTTCGAGCATATCCTGAGTTATACTTCGCTTCCTTAGTAATTCTAGGTGAAGGTGATAGTGAAGAGATAATACTGCCTAAAGTTATGGAACTATCAGGAGATAATGTAGATTCAAATGGAATTTCGGTTGTTCCATTGGGTGGCAGGCACGTTAACCACTTTTGGAGATTATTGAGTCAATTGGATATTCCCTACATAACACTTTTGGATCTTGATAGAGAAAGACATGGTGGCGGATGGGGAAGAATACAATATGTTTTAAATCAATTGATAGAAATAGGGTTTGAAAAAGAAAAGTTACTTTTATTAAAAGATGGAAGTATTCTTTCAGATGAAAAATTAAAAAGCATGCACGAATCAAGTTTAAACCAAGAAGGAGTATTGTTACTAAATTCTTGGGTAAATTATTTAGAAACTTACAATATATTCTTCTCTAATCCATTAGATATAGACTTTTTAATGTTAGAAACATTTAAGAACTATTACATGGAGACAATAAGCGGACAAGAGGGACCATTTATAAAGGATTTAGGTAAAATTAAAGGTCTAACGGAAAAACAAAAAAGTGACTCGAGGTATAAGGGTAGAGTAAATGAAGATATTAGAAAGACTCTTAAGCCAGAAGGCGGGGATGGAAGCACCTATTCAGATAACCAAAAAGAATTAATGATTTGGTATAACTACTTTTTCTTAAGCAGAGGTAAACCAAGCACCCATATCTTGGCTACTTTGAATATTAAACCTGAAGTATTCTCAGATAAACTACCAGAAGTATTTAAGAAGATACTTAAAACTTCTAAGAATATATTAGGTCAAATTAATGATGAAGTTGGAGTAGATGTTAATGAATTATCCTAACCCGAGAGAATGGAAACCATCTGGTAATATTATATTAGAGGAAAATGCATTAATTTCGGTAAAAAGTAACAAAAATTTATTAGTTATTGCTGGTCCAGGTGCAGGAAAAACAGAGCTATTAGCACAAAAAGCAAGTTATTTACTGGAAACGAATACCTGCCAAAATCCAAAAAAAATACTTGCAATCAGCTTTAAAAGGGATGCTGCTGAAAACTTAGCAGAACGTGTAGAAAAAAGGTGTGGAACAGAGTTATCTAAGAGGTTTGTTTCCAAAACATATGATTCATTTGCAAAAAATCTACTCGACAATTTTATCCATGGACTCCCAGAAGAATATAAACCTATGGCTCATTATATGATAGCTATTCAAAACAGGAAACAAAATGATATTCGTAAAGCATTTGATGTAGCTGGGGCTTTACCGATAAGTGAATTATCAAATAGGGATTATAACGATTTATTAAATAATAGGTTAATAGAACAGCGTTTACCAATAGAGAAAGAAAATCAAAATGGAAAAATAGTCAAAAAAGCATGGGATATCCTACTTAAGGGGGAGGTAAATGAGCTTCCACCTACACTGAGTTTCCAAATGATCTCTAGACTTGCAGAATATTTACTTAGGGTGAATCCATTAATAAAAATGGCTCTAGGGCAAACCTATAGTCATGTTTTTCTTGATGAATTTCAGGATACTACAGATATTCAGTACGATTTATTAAAGGGATGTTTTTATAAATCTTCTTCTACCATTACTGCTGTAGGAGATAATAAACAGAGAATTATGTTATGGGCTAGGGCAAAAAAAGATGTATTTGAGGCATTTAAAAAAGATTTTTCAGCAGGTGAACAACGATTATTAATGAACCATAGGTCTGCTCCAAGGTTAGTTGAAATACAAAAATTAGTTTATGGTTACTTAAATGATATTAAACATGATGTTAAGACTAGTGAAAAGTGGTCAGAGACTGATGGTATATCAGAAATATGGACATTTAATAATGCGAAAAGAGAAGCTGAGGTCGTTGCTGAGAAAATAAATGAATTTATTAGGGAGGAAAAAATAAACCCAAGAGATGTTTGTATATTAGTTAAACAATTGCCCGACATATACGGAGAAATGATTATTAGCTCTTTAAAGGAATATGAAATTATTGCAAGAAATGAAGTAGTTTATCAGGATTTTTTAAAAGAAGATATTGTAAAAATACTTCTCAATGCATTAATTAGTGCTTTAGAAAAAGAAGATACTGAATCATGGATTAGTGTTCTTAGTTTCTCAAAATTAATACGTGGTTTTGATAGTAATACAGATTTTGAAAAGTTAAATTCTTTAATAAGAGAAATAAAAAATTTTCTTAATAAAATTGATAACCAACTCAAAGGATTAAAATCGGAAAAAGATTTAGAACAAGTCATCTGGGGAATAATAAATTATTACGATATAAACTCAATAAAGGGACTATACCCAAAGTATAAACAAGGAACTTTTCTAGATGAACTTATTATTGATTTGATAGGATTCCTGTGGAGAGAGTATGTTTTAACCAATGATTGGCTTACTTCAATAGAAAATGTAAGGGGTGCAAACTCAATACCTATTATGACGATTCATAAAAGTAAGGGTTTGGAATATGATACTGTAATTTTTATTGGATTAGAAGATAGTGCATTTTGGAATTATCTAAAGCAAAAAGAGGAAGATACATGTGCATTTTTCGTTGCTTTATCAAGGGCAAAAAGAAGAATAATTTTTACTTTTTCTAGTGATAGAGAGGTGACATCTCCATATTATACAAGGCAAAAAAGAGATAAAATTAAACCATTCTATGAAATCCTAAAAAAATCTCAGGTTGTTGAAGAGATTAATTATTGAAAAAGGTATATAATGAGGAAGAAAAAGGAATTTACTTTTGAAAAAGAGACTATGGTAATGAACTGTACTGAACCCTAAAAGTTAGACCAAAATATTTAAGCAGCTAATTGACTGGTATGAAGACGGTACTCAACCGGGCGCATGCCAGTCAATTTTGCTTTTATTCGTTCGTTGTTATAGTAAAAAATATAATCAGCTACTGCTTGCTTAAGCTCTTCAAATGAATAATAAACTTTACCATAATACATTTCCTGCTTCATTATTCCGAAGAAATTTTCCATTGGTCTAAAGCACCCAAGATTGCTTTTGCGTTTGGGCGTTCTGAGAACCGATAGGATATAATTTCACCATTAAACATATCTAGAAACGGATCTAAATAAGCTTTCTGATGGTTATCTTTCCATTAGAATCCGTCGTGTAGTATTTAAATTCGGATGTATCAGTTGTTAATTTTTGATGCGGGATGCTTGTATGGAACCTGCGGTTGACAAGGTTTTTTGAAATCTTGCCTATGCGTCCCTTATAAGTGCTATATTCGCGTGATTTGCGTGTGTATGATGTACAAATAATACAAAGTTTATTGGTAATTCGCAGGATTTTTTTGTGATTTACGATATAACCTCTCTTACGCATTTCCATATCAATTCGACGGTATCCATAATTCCCATTATGTTTATCTACAATATCTTGAATAATCTTTTCAATCTCTTCATCTTGGTTAGAGTCATTAAATCGTTTTTGCCAATACATATAGGTTGCCTTTGGAAAACCTGTTGCTTCAAGGATAACAGCTAATTTGAATTCTTTCCTGAGTTCTTGGATGATCCTGGATTCTGTTTTAGCAGTCGGCTCGGAATATTTATCCCTGAAGCTCGGAGCTTTTTTAAATAGGCATTCTCAGCACGTAGTAACTCTATTTCTTTTAAAAGTTGTTCTTCCTTCGTCAATTTCTTTTCAACTTTTTTCTTCTTCGGCTTGTGGTTAGCCTTCCTATTTAATGCAATAAATGCAGTATGGTGTTTATTAATAGTTCTTATGACTTGGGCTTGGTTATGTCAAATAACATTAGAGGCCATAATAGAAGTGGTGGAAGAGGCAGAGGAAGAATGCGATATTAAAATAGTAATTAAAGACTATTCCAAAAGAGTGGAATAGTCTTTTCTTTGTATACCGATTCTTAGGGATTTTTATTAAGCATATAATTAAAAATTCAATAAAAACGAAGTTTAAATATATGATATCAGATATGCTAAAATAGGAATAAAGATGGAAATTTGGAGGAGTAAAAAATGGCTGTTAAAGCAGATATAGATTTTCAAAAAGACTTATTCGATGCGGCAACTAGAATGCGTGGAAGTATTACTCCATCGGATTATAAGCATTACGTATTACCTTTAATCTTTTTACGTTACGTATCATTACGTTTTGATAAAAGAAGAGCGCAAGTTGAAGAAATGGTTAATGACACTGAAAGTATTTGGTATTCAGATGATCATGAAGTAAGAGAAAATATTCTAAATGATCCTGACCAATATAAATCTGAAAATGTATTTATGATTCCAGAAGAAGCACGTTGGTCTTATATCGTTGAAAAAGCAAATGATAGCAATATTAAAGGGATATTAGACAATGCTATGAAATTGATTGAACAAGAAAACCCAGAGCTGGAKGGGATTTTACCACGTATCTTCCAAGGTTCTAATTTACCTGCAGAAAATGTGGCAGGATTAATTGAGATTTTTTCCCGTGATGTTTTTAGTGCTCGTCATGAAGATAGTGTGGATGTTTTGGGACGTACTTATGAATACTTTATTGGAAACTTCGCTTCAAGTGAAGGAAATCGAGGAGGAGAATTCTTTACTCCTTCTACTATTGTTAAACTTTTAGTTGCTATGATGGAACCGATTGAGGGTACAGTTTTTGACCCTGCTTGTGGTTCCGGTGGGATGTTTATTCAATCAGAAGCCTATTCAGAGAAGGGAAATGCACTATCCTTTTATGGCCAAGAAAATGTTGAAACCACTTTGCGACTAGGAAAAATGAATGTCTTATTGCATGGTATGAATGCTGAAATTCGTTTAGGTGACTCTTTGTTAAACGATCAGTATCCAGACTTGAAGGCAGATTACGTTATTGCGAATCCACCATTTAATGTCGATACTTGGGGTGCAGAAAGAATATCAAAAGATGATCCTCGTTTAATTGGTCCAGTGACTAATGCCAATGCTAACTATATGTGGATGCAACATTTCCTTTATCACTTAAAAGATGGAGGAACAGCAGGTTTTGTAATGGCCAATGGTGCTATGACTACTAATGTAACCGGTGAAAAAGAAGTTCGGCAGAAGTTGGTTGATGATTATTATATTGATTGTATAGTTCAACTACCTGAAAAACTATTCTTTACAACGGGTATTCCATGCTGCTTATTTTTCATAAGCAAAAATAGAGACGGTTCCAAAGGATATAGAGAACGTAAAAATGAGATGCTTTTCATAGACGCTAGAAAAATGGGGGGACTTGTTAATAGAAGACAAAGAGTATTCTCACAAGAGGAAATAGAGAAAATTGCTAATGCATATCATGAGTTTCGTAACGTTGATGGTAGTTTAATTGAGGAAGCCGGATTCACAAAGGTTGCCACTATCGAGCAAGTTAGAGATAGGGATTACAAACTGACACCGGGTATATATGCGGGAACTGCACATGTAGAAGCAGATGATGTTTCCTTTGAAGAGAGAATGGAAGAATTAACAAACACTCTTCGTGAACAATTTAATGAAAGTACACGCCTTCAAGAATTAATTTTAAAGGACTTGGAGGGATTAGTGTGAATGAATGGAATGAAGTTTTATTAAAGGATATTAGTTTTTATAGTGAAGACCGGATTGGTTTGAATGAAATAAACTTATCCAATTATATTTCAACTGAAAATATGAAGCCTAACAGAGAGGGCGTTACAGCCGCATCTTCTTTACCAGCAGGCAAAACGGTCAGTGCCTATTTTTGTGATGATATACTGATTTCAAACATAAGACCTTATTTCAAAAAAATTTGGTTTGCTGACAAAGATGGCGGGTGTTCTAATGATGTTTTAGTCATTCGGAGTAAAGACAATGAGCAAGTTGATAGCAAATACTTATACTATAATTTATTTACTGATCACTTTTTTGGTTATGTAATGTCTGGTGCAAAGGGTGCAAAGATGCCAAGAGGAGATAGAGAAGAAATAATGAAATATTCATTATCTCTACCACCTCTAAATATACAAAAAAAAATTGCGAGTATATTATCCAATATTGATAATAAGATTCAGATAAATCTTGAAATAAACAAAACCTTAGAACAAATGGCTATGAATATATATAAACATTGGTTTATTGACTTTGAACGATTTAATGAAAGTGAATATAAAGATAGTGAGTTTGGTTTAATCCCCAAAGAATTAAATGTTAAAAGAGTAGATGATTTAGGAAATGTGGTTACAGGAAAAACTCCTTCAACAAAAAATAATAATTTTTATAATGGTAAAATACCTTTTATTAAGATACCTGATATGCACAATAATACATTTATTGTGAAGACTGAAACTACTTTATCAGATGAAGGGGCTAGTACACAAAAAAATAAAATGTTACCTCCATTAACTGTTTGTGTAAGTTGTATAGCAACACCGGGGCTAGTTGTACTTACAACAGATTTTTCACAAACAAATCAACAAATTAACAGCATTGTTTGTAATGAAGAAATTAGCCCATATTTTGCTTATCTTTCAATGGTATATAACTCAGATACCATTATTTCACTCGGTAGTGGTGGGACAGCAACGTTGAATCTAAATAAAGGTGATTTCTCATCAATAAAATTATTAGTTCCTAACAATGAAACAATGAATTGTTTCCATAAACAGGTTGAGAGTCTTTTTGAGAAAATAAAACTTAATGCTATTACTAATCAAAAACTTATGGAGGTACGTGATTACATACTTCCACTTCTATTAAGAGGCGACATTAGTATAGTAGAAGCAGCAGAAATTGTAAGGGAGGTTATTTCAAATGAGCAGCCGGAGCCGTCTGTACGAATCTGATTTTGAGGAGACAACGATAGAAAGGTTAAAACAACTAGGATATGATTATTTACCTGCTTATGAATGGGCTTCCCGTCCTTCGTTAGCAGATGTTGTTATAGAGGCACGCTTGGAGAAGTTTCTTTATGAGAGTTATCCTACCTTTCCAAGAGAACATATACCTGCTTTAATGTCTCAGATTATTAATATAGACGGTGTTACAGTTGAACAACGTAATGAACGATTTCATGAAATATTAACTAAAGGAATAGACTTAAAAATTGAGCAAGAAAATGATGAAGATTTGTATTATCATATTTGTCCTATCAACTGGGAACAGCCGTTGCAAAATGATTTCGTGGTAATGAATCAGTTGGCAATAGAAGGGAGAATGTCTAGACGGCCTGATATTATTGTATATATTAACGGATTGCCACTAGTTCTTTTTGAACTTAAAAGTCCATATATAGAGAACACTAGTGTTCAGGACGCTTACACGCAAGTAAGAAATTACACTTACGACATAGCACAATTGTTCACTTATAATGCCTTTTCAATTATCTCTGACGGAACAACAACATTACATGGCATGCCATTCGCACCAATTGAATTTTATGCTGCTTGGAAGTCAATAGACGGTGTTAGGATAGACAATAATATAGCAAATACGATGAAAACACTTATAGAGGGTTTGTTTGAAAAAGACCGTCTACTAAACTATATCCGCCATTTTATTGTATTTATGGACAATGGTAAAACAAAAACAAAAATCGGGGCGAAGTATCACCAATTTTTTGGTGTTAACTTTGCAGTACAAGAATCGATTCGTGCTACGAGACCAAATGGAGATAGAAAAATAGGTGTCATTTGGCATACACAAGGATCAGGTAAGTCTATTTCAATGTTATTCTTTGCAGGTATCTTAATCCGTCATAGTGATTTGAAAAACCCGACTGTAGTGATACAAGTTGATCGTGCTGATTTAGATAATCAATTACATGACACATTTGTTGAAGGAAAGTCTCTTGTTGGACATGTGAAACAAGCAGACTCTGCTTCTGATTTAAGAGAACTCTTAAAAAATGAATCTGGTCAAATCGTTTTTACAACGATTGAAAAGTTCCGACTAAAAGAGGCAGAAGGTGTTCACCCAGTTCTTTCGGAACGAGAAAACATAATAGTTATTGCTGATGAAGCACATAGAACACAATATAATGACGCTGGATACGCAGGACACATAAAAACCGCTTTACCGAATGCGAGTCATATCGGATTTACCGGGACGCCTGTAGATTTTGCAGGTAGAAGTACTAATGAAGTGTTTGGTCATACTATTCATACTTATGACATGCTACAAGCGGTTGAGGATAATGCAACTGTCCCTATCTTTTATGAATCTCGTTTAATCAGATTAGGGATCACAAATGAAGAAATAGATAATCAAATTGAAGAATTAGGAACAGAGGCAAGTAACAACGAATTTGATAAACATCGCCGTGCATGGGCTGCTCTTGCAAAACTAGCCGGAACAAAAGAACGAGTTGAGGAATTAGCCAAAACAATTGTTAACCATTTTGCTGAAAAACAAACGGTAACGCCTGAAGCAAAAGGAATGATTGTTTGTATGAGCCGCGAAAATTGTGTTGCATTATATAATGAAATGAAAAAACTTCCGGATTGTCCGCCAGTAGAGATTATTATGACTGGCGATGTTTCAAAGGACCCAGAAGAATGGCGTCAAAAGCAAGAGGGAAGTGATTATGCTCATATAAAATCAAAAGAGGAGCAAGAGGCTGTCAAGGCTAAGTTAAGAGACCCTAAAGACCCGCTCAAACTTGTTATTGTACGTGACATGTGGCTTACAGGATTTGATGCAAAACCATTAACATACTTGTATGTCGATAAACCCATGAAAGGGCATAACCTAATGCAAGCCATTGCAAGGGTAAACCGAGTTTTTCCGGGCAAACAAGGTGGTACCATTATTGACTTTATTGGAATTGCTACTCAGTTAAGGGAAGCAACTAAAAAGTATACAGATAGCGGTGGTAAAGGAGAATTAACTTTTGATATTGAACAAGCAGAAGCCTTGTTTTGGAATTTTTTACATGAAGTTAAGGCTTTAGTTCCTAATGAACTTTCACCTAGCAATCTATCTCTTAATGAATGGCGAGCACTACCTAAAGTTGAAAGAGAAGATTTTATTGCCGAATTGGTTAACCATTTCTTAGGGACCAATGAGAAATCATTTTTAGAGGCTCAAGCAAGACTTTCCCAGTCACATAAACTTGTTTCCCACCTTACTTCTGTTACAGCAGTATCAGGTGAAGTGTTGTTATATGACATTGTCAAAACTCAGTTGCGTAAACTATCTAACCCTATTGGGGGAGATGGTCAAGCTAATCAAGATTATGAAAAAAAATTAGCGCAAATTGTCAACGAAAGTGTCAGTTCCTATGATGCTTTAGATTTATTTGAAATTGCAGGAATTGAAAAACCAAACTTGTCTGTTCTTGATGATGCATTTTTAGCAGGATTGGTTGAAAAACCTCATGTTGATCTACGCTTAAAATTGTTAAAACAACTTTTAGAAGATGAAATAAAGGTTAAGTTTAAGAAGAAAAATCCAAAAAGTAAGCAAATGAGTGAAATGTTAAAGAAAACAATTGAAGAATATCATAATCGAGTAATTTCAGCAGCAGACGTTATCCGATTTATGGTAGAAATGAGAAACAACTTAGACGAAGAGACAAAAAGAAGAATGGATTTAGGTCTTACTGAAGAAGAAGTGGCGTTTTATGAAATTATCGCAAATATGGAAAACACCACATTCGAAAATCAGTTTATGGCAGATTTAGTTCATCAAGTTGTTAAAAATATGAAAAAAGAATTTCAAGTTGATTGGACCAATCCGCACCGCCAAGATATCTTATCAAAAGTAAATCTCGCAGTAAAGGCCACCTTAATGAGAAATAAAATAAAGCCAGAACAATTAAAGTTCTTAACTAATGCTTTTGTTGAAGAAGCCAAAGAACAATTTAAAGATTGGCCTATTGATGCTTAAATAAAAATTAAAACCAAGAAAGAATAATATTTCCAAGAGAGTAGGAGAAATCCCTGTTCTCTTTTTTGTTTTAAAAGCGGGAATATAGGTTCGAATCTTGTATAATTCTATAAGTATAAATTATTCATAAACATGGAACCTAAGAGGGAGATAGCTATTTAAAATGGCATAACGCCAAATTATATTACAGAAAAAAGTAAAGTTATCTCAAAATATTTACGAGGGGAGTTTCTTAGAAAGAAATGGATAAGTTTAAATATGTGGTTCTAAATTCATTCATGATGGCAGTTATATTTTTCTTGATAATGGATTTAATTCAAAAAGAGGAAGAAATTACTGGAATTATTTTTATAGTCTTGGCTTCTATAATAATAATTAATATTCTTGTATTTATTCTTGATTTCTTGCTAAAGAGGTTCGATCTCTTTCTCAAAAAGAGGAAGCAAAAAAATTACTCGTTATATGATTGGTTAAGCGATCCAAATTTAATTTCAAGTTTTACGACTGAGCTTACTACTACTAAAAGAATTGATTCTAAAAATTTCTACTCAAATTACAATCTAACTAAACAAATACTAAAGAATCATTTTAAGAAGGAAGAAGACCTCAGAAGTTTTAAAATTTATCTAGAAATGATTACTGAAAGTCCGAGATACAATGCTATTTTAACGGCATCACAATCGATTATAGTTGCAATAATAGTTTCATTACTTTTAATATTATTCAATAATAATGATCAATTGAGTCATTTAGAGTTATATAGTAGATCAATCATATTTATAATGTTATGGATATGTTTACTCTCACTAATAACTTTTTTTAGCAAAGAAATAGACAGGAATAAAATATTACTTAAGTTAGTTAACGAATGTATATTAGAGATCCAGCCGGAAAAAACAAAAGTGAAAAATTATGATTAAATGTTGTCAGAGTCTATGGAGACTTGTCAATTCACTTACTTAAATAAAGTAGTGAAATTGCCCTGAGAAATTCAAAAATCTGGAAGGTAGCTCTCTTAATTATTATAAGAGGTGCCTAGTCACACCCTAGTTAGGGGTGCGGGGAGGATTACTTCCCCTTGCTGCGGGAAAAACATGTTGGTTAGAGGTACAAAGAATCGAAAAGCTAAGGATCACACAGGACAGAGTAAGACATATAACATCCGGAGATTGCAGTGTACCAATTGTGGTACCATCCATCATGAACTTCCAGATTAATTGAATCTTTATAAAGGCTATGAGGCTGAATGTATCGAAGACGTTTTTACGAGCCCGTCCAATTATATTGTTCCGGCCGATGAGTCCACCCTTTCGTGAAGTTTTGCTGGTTTCGTGAATTTGTGGATTATTTATTGGATTGGCTGTTTGACTTCCATCATGATTAGAAATAATCAAGGGGACTTCCGTTTTCATCCCATGTCCAAAGGTCCCCGGACTGTTTTTCAAACAACAGATGAAGGAGTCATGGAAGTATAATGCTGTACAAGAACAAAAAACTAAATTATTGGTTATGGGGAGTATAAATGACTAATACAAGTAGATTAATAAAGGTGAAATTTCCGATTTTTCAGCGGAGTCAAGGTGTATTTTGTTTAACAAGTGATGAGTTTATCACAACATGGAAGGAAGTTCCTGATGTATTATCCGAAGTAAAAATAGAAACAAAAAATGGTCTAATAAGGGTGTTTTTTGATTGGGATAAGCATATTGAAACTATTAAGGAATTTGAAAGACTAAATTCATACTACACTCTGGAAAATTTATACAGAAATGTATTTACTGAACAGGATATTCCTCAGAAACTTTTAAACGAAGATATATTAGAAATAGATTGTTTTATTGAATTCACCACTCTGAATGGAAAAGAAGTATTGGATGAAGAATATGTTGATAGAATTATTGAGCATTATTTGGAAAACCTATTAGTCCTTATTTTCCTAACAGCAAATATAAGTGCCCCTGGTTGCTTTGATTGCTTTAGTCACGATTTGAGGAGCGAATCAGGATTAGAACTTTATGAGTTTTCTTCTTCGGTTCTAGAAAGTGCACGGGAGAATGGTAAAGAACATAAATTGTTTCGATTAGATAGGGTGGAATTAGATACTGTATGGAATTGGATAACAAATTTAGAGTTAGGATATAGGCAAATTGCTTTCAATACTACAGAACGTGCACTGTTCTCACTTCTTCATGTATGTAAAGAAAATCAAATTACTCCTACAACAATTATTTGGACTTCTCTAGCGTTAGAAGCGTTATATGATACCCCTAAATCTCAAATAACGAAAACCCTTTTTAGAAGAATTTTATTATTTTTAGATATAAAAGAGAAAGATAAGAAAACATTTAGGAAAAAATTATATGACTTTTATAATTTTAGAAGTCGATTTGTTCACGGTGATTTTAATATTAATAATCCTCTTTCAAATACAATACTTGAAGAAAAAATTTGGTCATATGAAAGTGAAATCCTCGAAGCGTCTTATTTTGGATTAAGTATTGTGTTAGCAACGATACAAAAAATGATAGTTAATAATCTGAAGAGTATTAAACTATAAGAGGAGGTATTACTTTTTCGATTCCTGTAATCCATCCACTTTCTTACTATATAACTCGAAGTAACTAGAATAAGAACTTTTATATAAATTGAAAATTCAAATAGTGAATAATTGTGAGGTTTTGTTCATATATACGGTTTTTGGTGAATTTCTCGTCATTCCATGTTACCAATAATGACCGTGCTGGTGCAGTAGTGGCCGTTACTCGTTCTAATAAATAAGAGGTGCCACTGGCACCACCCGGAATTTATGGATGGCTTAAATACAAATTTACCAATACCGATGAAACTAAATTAGCAAGAAGAGTTGCTGCCATCATCTCTAAAGGAATGGAAAGAGAATTTGGTACACAATATTTAACTTTGGGTATGGACGGAAATATTTTAGAACTGCCAAGAGCAAAGCCAAAATATCATTCAGCGACTTTGTACAATCAAGCCAACGCGATTGACCTTATGTCAGATATGCTTATGGAAAAGGGATATCGTGTTTCTCGGACATCCCAAATTCATGCTGCTTCTCATATATTGGCAACGAATAAAGATGAAAAAACAGCCAGAATTTTAGTCAGACATCTTCAATATGATTCTGCCTATAAGCATTCTCCTATTCCATACCAAGTCTATAAAATTGATGCTTTTGAAACAGAGGAAGAACATGATAAAGGGATAAAAGAAATTAATTTTTTTGTAGGTTATAACTTCAAGGATCAATGTTATGCTTGTTTGGAAATTAATGATTTTATAGAAAAAAGAAGTAGGGTGGTACATCAGAAAGAGGGGATCAGGTCAGAGTTCTATAATTCATGGCGCCTGCTTGATGATTACTTGGATAACAAATAAGAATTATTTCGTAAAAGGCGATTATGATGGGAGGTCATTATGACTAATTACTTTGTTCCAACCAAGGGAATAGGCTCATGGAAAGACTTATTGGCAGATTGGGAAAAACATTGGAAACCTGGTAAATCTGCATATGAATTAGCACTTTGCTGGGAGGGGGTAACGAACCTACCTTCATGCGTAGATGAAGTATTTAAGCAGAGTAATCTGCTTCTTTTTGAAGATGTTAAGACCTTATACGCCTTTCCTGAGTACAAAGTTTCTCTGCCAGGTGGTGGCGCAAGTTCACAGAATGATCTTTACCTTTTGGCAAAAGCACAAGGTGAATTAATGACCATTATGATAGAAGGAAAGCATTCTGAACCTTTTGGGGACAAAGTGGGGGACTGGAAAGGGGTAAACCCAAGTGAGGGGAAAAGAAGAAGGCTGGAGTACCTATTGTGCCAGTTGGGTTTAATAGAAGATGATGTTTTAGACAAAAGATACCAATTACTGCACAGTACAGGATCGGTAATAAAAGAAGCCAAGGAAGTAAACGCAAAAAATGCGCTATTGCTTGTCCATTCATTCAGCAGGGAAGGAAAATTGTTTGAAGATTACGCAGCCTTTGTTGATTTATTCAAGCTGGAAGGTAGGAAGGATGCAGTTGTCGGTCCAGCGTTGGTAGGTGGC
The DNA here is from genome assembly GCF_001273925.1 of Bacillus sp. FJAT-27251. Lineage (GTDB taxonomy): Bacteria > Bacillota > Bacilli > Bacillales > Cytobacillaceae > Mesobacillus_B. Next base: position 2,810,552 of record NZ_LIGG01000001.1, read on the forward strand.
GTTAATCTTTACTTTGGGTGGATCACTAGCGAGCCGGTTGGCACTAATTCCAAGGAGTATTTTTATAGCTTATTTAAAACTGATAAAGCTAGGGCATTAGCAAAACAAATTGATGAGTATATTTATAAAAAAAGTCCTTATCATGCCGAAGTGGAAGACTATCATGATCGATGCAATAACGGGGTCCGTACGGATTGTATAGGTTATATTAGCAAGAAAGGTTCATATAAATTTGCAACCATAACTTCGGCGAGGAAAGTATGTTTTGTTCTTCATCTTGGGAAAAGGCTTCACTCAGAAACAGCAAAAGCAATGCAAAGGGAAATTGATGAGTTGCTTGGCTATAAATATGAAAATTCTGACCCGATAACATTGACTCCTGGTGAAGTGTACATAAGATTGGGGTGGGTTGATAAATTAGAACTGATAACTAGGTTCATTGATAAGGCATACGAATTGAGGTTGGAGAAATAGTGTTAGCGTGACAAATGTAGTTTATTGAATTAGATACGCGGGGACACCCATTTTCGTCCACCAGTTTTATTACATTATTGACCTATTACTATCACAAACCAAAGCAACTATTGCATTTGAGGTTTTTTACAAAAGTGAAATGTCTTCACCTATTTTGCATAATCTGCAAAGAGATAAAGAAGTTTACCTTTAAAGACTACACTTAAAATACGGGATGTTTTAGGTAATAGAGTAAATAGTCTGCTTATCATAACTTGAGGAGTTTAAAAATCAAGATGAAAAAAAAGGGTATAAATCTTTATGTGGACGATTTGACCTATTGGGTATGGTTGTTTTTATTGTTAAAAATAGTTGGTCCGACCGTAATAAAAGATAATAAGAAGTAAAAAAATATAGATGAACTGAAGAAGCTTCTGTCTATTAGATGGTTGCAGATAACGGAATAAGGGTACCGGTAGTTATATAGTAGATGGGTTAATTCTCTTCAACACTATCTAAAAAGGAGCAAGTCATGGCTAAATTACCAATTAGACCAATATTTGAAGGAGTAAAAAAATATGGTCCACGGGCAGGCAAACTTGTTAAAGAAAACTGGAAAGAGGTAGCAGGAGCAATAGGAACTATTGGTGCTGGGGTAAAGGCAATACAAGAAATGAAAGGTGATAAAAAAGAAACAAAGGAAAAACAAGGTAAATTGCATTATAGAAAAGAACGTTATAATAATTACAAATCAAAAATATTAAGGGAATTGGATAGTAAAAATAGGAATGAACTATTTCAACATATATTAGAAATAGAGTATTTTATTCAACAGATACAAAATGAAGAAAAAAATGAATTCGGCATTAAAAAGCCAATTCATGATAGAAGAATAGATAATTGGAATAACATTCTTATTCAAATTAAAGATAAAATGCATACAAGAGATTATCATGAGTTTATTAAAATTTATAATAACACAGCATATCAAAGCGAATATTTTGTAGGATTTGAAGGCCTCGTAGAGAAATTTATCAAACTTAAAAACAGTCAAAATAATGATGCCCTAATACATTTTATTTCAACAAGAACAAATAGGAGCCATAATCAAATAAAAAGGGATTTTTCATTTTAGATAGAAAACATAGGTAAGATGAAGCTGGTATCATCATGCTCCTGGTCCAGTTGAGCAATATTACTGAAAAACTAGCAAAAAACCTTTGTACTCCTGCGTCTCGGGGAAGCAAGTGGTGGAAAAGGGTGCCTAAGTCGTTTTGTCCATTGCTCTAGAAAGGGCGGTTACGACAAGCAAGATGTGGAGGTAGAAAAGTTTAATGTAAGTCAGAGGTTGTTTATATTTAAAAAAACCCTACGCAATCATACAAACACCAATGAAATGTTTAGCAATTGAACTAAAATGAAGTGCAAAAGCCGTCTTTGGACGGCTTTGTTTTTACCTGCAGAAGGTACCTATAATTTCTCATAAAACCTACGTATCTTATTTGCCATAAGACGTCTCCGTTCTACCAAAAAATCCTCATAATTAGAAAAATCCAAAGAAAACAGAGACTCAGGTACACAGTTCATTTCCATATTTTGTTTTAACTCAGTTAGGTCCGTAATCTCCCCAATTACAGTGTTGCCTCCCTGGCTTTGTTGGTTAACCAACCCCATGTACTGGAATGGAGCCTTGTCTCTAATGGCAAGGTTAACTATTTGCTCGGTATAGACATAGTTAGCAATTTGATTATATTTACCTCGATTATTAATACCATGTTTCTGTAAATATTTTTTAGGAAAGATATGATGTACATCCCCACGTTCTTCTATTAAATGGCTTACTGTGATGGATTTTGATAGAAAGGCATTATCTTTTTCATAGATTTGAGCCATGATGAACAGGTTAAAATAAGGGCTGCTCGTCACAGAAGTATCCAAGTTGGTTACTAAAATATTGTTCCAGTAAGCATCAGATAATTCACCAGCCTCAACACTTTTTAGATACTTATCTGGTGTTTCCGCAAGGTTAAACCTCCGAATATCAAATTCAAACATGGTCTCAGGCGAGCTTGAATAGCGTTCTGTTAGTACGGACAGAACTAGCCATTTGCGAACGATCTTATTTATTTCATTTCCATTAATATTTTTTTCTCGAAGCAATAAAAAGAGTGTATAGGCAAAATTTAAAGCGTTTTTTGATCTTATCAATTTTGGCGTAATAATCCCTGCTGACTTTACAACCATGACGAATCTCTTAAAGTTCGTCTCGTTAATAAAATCTAAAACACCTTCCTTTAGAGTGCTAAAAGAATTTTGTATAATATCCTCCCTGTATTCCCTGGTTTCAAAATCACGTCCTGACAATAAGCTAACTAGATTTGAAAGTTTACCCCTTAAGAATTTATACGTAAATGCAACTCGTATTAAATCTGAGTAACTTGGTTCATAAATGGAAGAGTGATATTCTTTAACCCATTTTATTTTTTGAAAGTTCGAAGTTGAGGCAAATTCGGTATCGTTGTTTTCAATATTAGAGTAGTCAGCAGGATTTTTAATTAAGTGGCAAAAGTAATCAATGGTTTTTCGGATAGCTGGACCCTCGTAAGCTTCATTTACGGTAATCTTGGACATAGCAAAATCAGCTTGACTCAAAACAACCCCAGCGGAATTTATTCGAATAAATATTTCTGTAACAGTTTCAATATCCAAGTTATGTGAAAGCTCAATCATACCAATACTGCTGTACTTAATTTGTATTAATTTTTGAAGAACACGGTTCATCTCATTATGGTCAATTTCAGGGTTAATAGCACAATATGCATTAATATAGCTAAAAGTATTAAACCCTGGTGAAAAGACCTCTGCAATATCTGGTATCCACTTAACGTTCTTAAGAATAGCAGAGTTTGTCACTTCGAACTTTTCTTCAATAGGATTAAATGCTATACGAATCCTTTTCTTTTTGTAGTTAAAATCTACAACTTCCTGACCAGTTATTGCGGCCGTCAATGCAGTAATCCGCTGCTGGCCATCAATCAAAATTTTCTTTCCCATTGAGATTGAACCATCTTTTAATTTTGTATCAGGATTCTGCCAAGTGATAATGTAACCAACAGGGTAGTTTTTGTAAAGAGAGTCCATTAAATCCCTAACTTTGGTGGCATCCCAGACGAAAGGTCTTTGTATTTCGGGTATTGCAATCATTTTATTGTTAATCCAGCTAATTATTGATTCAACTGTACTATTATTTACATTGTAGTTAGACAAGTTAATCCTCCTTAATAAATTAATATTTGTAAAAAATTATAACATTTGTAGCCAGTTATTGTGGGATAGAGCTATATGAGTTTTTATGCGCCTAATCGTCAAATAGAAGTATCTTGCTAGACTGATATATTTCGGTAATGACCTGATCATTATGATCATCGTTTCATGAAAAGCAAGTGAGGACGATTTAAGGATATAGACAGAAACTGGTGGCGGAATCTTTCGGTGGAGTTAGGAGTGGCTTAACCGTGGGGAGATTACAGAGAGGATCAAGAATTAATTTAGGACAGTTGGGACCTATTGGTACAGGCAGTTTTATTTTATAAAATTCTCCTTTTTAAATAACAATATAGTTTGTTAAATTTTGTATAATGAAATCAAAGAGATAAAAGTACAGCTGGGGGGCTTGTGATGCAGCATTCAGGATGGGTCTTCGAACATTTAAATGATACATACGAGATCAAATTGGATCCTATTTTCAGTGCAAATGAATTTTTAAAGGAGTTAGTAAAACTAAGTCATTTTGGGATAGAGAGAGGACAAAAGACCGGTGAATTTCATAATMTGGTAACCAGGTTATTAGAGTATGTTCAAAGAACTGAGGAATCTGATTTAGCTTTACTATTAACGGAAACATTGCTGAAGGTACAGAAATCTGCCAAGTTTTATTTAACTGATAATGCCACCAACCTCAGGCAACTATGTAATCTTATTCTAATTCAATTTTCTAGTTCAAAAGTGACTATTTATAGCGATACTATGAGACTAATAAATAGCTTTGGGAGTCAATCAAGCAAAACGAATTTTCTGTCTGTATTAGCTACTAAAATTAAAGAAATGGACGGAAATTTATATGAGTGTTTTGATTTAGCATTATCGTTAGAACTACTTAATACTTACCTAGTCCTCGACAAAAATACTTTGAATACTTTATTCCTAGATATCCTAAATGATTGGGATTACTTCAATGGGAGAAAAGACGAAAAGAATCTTGAAAAGCTACTATGGTACGGTTTTGGATTAAATCAGGAGAAGTTTTTGGAAGAACAAATCTTAAATATAAATAGCGTTATGAAAAGTGACAGATGGGGAACAAAATTTTATTTTTATCTTAAGAAATCCCTTACTTCCTCAAAATTAAATGTGGAAAAAATTAATAGAGCTGTTGAACATTTTAACAAGAAGAATTCATACTCACAACCAGAGAAAGAGTGGATTGAACGAAAGATATCTTCGAGAGTTAAAGCATGGCAAAAGAATATTCCAGCCCGGTTATCATCTCAAAAAGTAACTAATCAGACTAAAAATGAGAGAATAATTAAAAAAATAGCAAGACTATCCCCATACAATATACCGGATGGGATTAAATTTGGTGATGTAAATCGAAGTGTTAAATTAAAGCTCGCTGTATTTGATAGTGAGAAAATGACAAAAATTATTAAAACAATATCGGCGGATGCCCTAACATTGGGTAACGAAACGGAATTTTATGTAGACAAAGTAACATTAAAAAAGTTGAAGGAGAAAGCTTATCCTGGATACATAAATGTTGTCGATAACAAGAAAAAGAACAAGAAAAGGAAAGTCAAAGGTAATGAAAAAACAACAGAATTATTTAAATGGCCATCAACTGAAATTACCGGAGAAGGGTTTGAAACTTCTGAGGATTCGAAGGGTTTTAACGAAATCAGTGCTTTAAGAAAAATGGGATATCAAATTACCGATACTTCAAGGGAGAAGCGATGGGCCGTTCTACAAGCAGCTGTTCCTGCAATTGGCTTAAAAAAGATTGTCTATACCATAGCAGGAAACGTTAAATTAAGAAAGGGCCAAAAGAATGGCAGGAAAAAATTTAGTTATGCAATTTCCGAGTGGGAGTACGACCTCCAAAGATTGAAAAGTAAGTACTATAAGAATGAGTTTATTTGGCCGAAAACCTAAGTTATTGTATCCATTCTATCAATATAAGTGAAACGGGGGTCATATTCAGCCAAATCCCTGGTTTAATGCTGGTTATGTAGTAATGAAGTTAAGTTAGGGGAATATGTGGAGTTTGCTGCGAAGTCATGATAGCCGGTTAGGAGGACCACAGATGACTCAATGTGAAGCAATAATTGAACCATTAGAAGCATTGGGAGGGGAAGCGACCATTAGAGAAGTGGACGGTTGGCTGCGCAAAAACTACCCGAACCGCTGGAAAAGCGCGGGAACGAGTCTGGCAGATATGGTTCCTGAAGAAAAGGGAGGCAATACATCCTCCACTGTACCTCCTTATTTTCGTGTGTTGGAAAGAGTGGAACCAGGAAAGTACAGGTTGCTTTATCGTTAGTTGGGCAATCAACTTGGCAAATATACTTTTGAGAGGTCATTATGACTAATTTCTTTGTTCCAACAAAGGGAATAGGCTCTTGGAAAGACTTATTGGCAAAGCCTGACAAGCACTGGTAACCTAGTCGGGGAATCGATTAAGATTTAAGGCGGTGTTGTGGTTTAAGGGAAAATGGGGGACAAGGGGACAGACCTTGTCCCTTTTTAAATAAAGTATAAAAACTGGAACTGAGAACCTTTTCCCTTGCCCCTCAAAAATCTGATAAATCTTGGATACCAAGTCACCACCCAGGTGAGTATGTCGGGATATCGGATTGACCAGACCATCGTAGATCCGAATATTACTTCTAGGTATATCCTGGGGATTGAGTGTAATGGTGGAATGCAACCCATTTGGAGCAACGGAGAGAGTGGAAATGGAAATGGGATACAAGAAAGCCATGCATCCCATTCGGACCATCAAGAAGAGTGCAAATGGGACGCAAGAAAGTGAAACAAACCATTTCGAGCATCAAAGAGGGTGTGTCCCCAACTTAATTTCTTTCATTTTCTGATAATCCTCGTCCGGCCACCAGGCTCCGCACTCATCCGAAACAACACAGGCGGCGCATTTTTCGAGGTCAAAGACCTTCATGCCTGTGATCGGCGGGGAATAGAGATGGAGAGTGACCAGGCTGGTTCCTTCCGCTCTCTGCATTTTGTGGATGCCTTTCTTCGGCGCATAAAATTTTGTCCCTTCTGCATGCTGCTCGCTAAACAGTTCTTTCGGCAGGCCATTCCCGTCGACTTCATAGACCGTATTCACCGACACCCCATTGATGACCTGGATCCAACCGTGCGAGCTGCCGTGGTCATGGGGGGCGCAGTCCAGCTCGGACCAATTCATCACCAGCAGTTCCACCTCATCATTTTTAAAAATAAGCTTCCGGTAATAAGGCTTATTTCCAGCTGGCCGGATTAGGGGATCAAGCTCCTCAAGGGTGATTCCCATTTTTGCCAAAGCATCCTTCAACTCAGCCTTCGCAGGGTTTTTCAATGGCCCTAACACCTTTTTCACCTTTTCATTCACATCCATATGTTTCCTCCTCTTATCACTTCCTGGCCAGGAACCTGAATAACAAGGGCAGGTGGCGTCCGTTGACAATCATGACTCCTATAATAATTATGATGCCGCCGACGGCACTTATGAGGAAAATTTTTTCATGTAGAAGGATAATCGCGGCAAGGAACGTGACGAGCGGTTCAAGGTACAGGAACACCGACACCCTTGAAGCATCCAGTACTTCGAGGGCCTTTCCCCAGTACCAGTAGCCGACACCCGAGACAAAGACAGCAAGGAAGGCCAGATGTGCCCATTCCGAACTGTCGAGCAGGGGCAGTGATTCCCAACCTCTGTTCCTCAGAATGAACGGGAGCGTGAGCAGGAAGCCGACTACGCTCATGTAAAAAGTAACCACGAGAGCGGGAATAGGGATGTTCAATTTTTTTAATAAGATCGAATAAACAGCCCAGTTCAACGTGCTTAGAATCATCAGTGAGAAACCGAGGTTCATTGAAAAATCAAAAGACTGTCCGCTTCTGGTGGTTGTCACCAGCATGACTCCGACCACGGCCACAATCATCCCGGCAGCCCTGGTCAGGTTCATTTTTTCATGAAGAAAAAGAATGGAGAGGATGACAGTGAAAATCGGCGAAAGGGAAATCAGCCAACCGGCAGAGGAGGCATCGATCGTCAGCAGCGCGGTTGATTGGACGACCTGGTGGATGAAGACGCCAAGTATGCCTAATACGATAAGGTGTGGCACATACTGGAGAGAGATGGCCAGCTTGCGGCCGCTCAGCATCAGAATGACGAGCAGGAACAACGCAGCAATCCCAAAACGAAGGACCACCAGCGTAAAAGGATCCATTTTTACAAGCAGAGCCTTCGTCGACACAAACGAAACGCCCCAAAAGCTAATAGCTAGAATAGCGTAAATAGAAGCAATCACTTTCGATCTCATTGGCACGCGGTCCTTTCCAGGGTTTTCACGGGAACGGTTCTCACGACAACCTTCCTAATACGCACTATCGCTGAGGTTTTGTTAGTTTGAGCGAGACTGTCCCTATCATAACTATGCCTGTCCATCGTGAAAAATGTTTTGATGGTGTTAAACCTCAATAATAAATGGAGACACAAGGAAGTGAGGTGGGGGAGATGAATTGGTTCGTCTTAACATCTGCTGTGTCACAAGATTTATTGTGGCTGTAAAGAAAAAAACATTCTTACAACATGAATATAGTGTTGGAAAAAGAAGAGGCACCATGATATTGTTAGAAGTAAACGCTTTGGAAACCTAGGGGATACATACACATAAATCGAAATTCATATTAGCAGGAGTAACGAAATGATATATTTGGAAAACACGGCCAATAACGCCGGGGTGATAGTTTATGGTGATCAATTTGATTTTAATGGTTTATATAACTCATTGCATACCATTGTAGGGGATGAGGATGAATGGATATCCTTTGAAGGCCCTCGCCTTCGTGTACTTGGTGTTTGCTACGACATTCGTCATGCGATGATGGGGGGACGTGGAATCGAGTTTGTTGATAATGGCCTGGATCAGGGCATGATGAGGAACCATGGAATTATCACAAATGAAAAAAATGTTTACCTTTCGTTTCAGGTATTATGGCCGGAGCTCCTGTTTGTCGCAATGGCGCTGAATGACTTTATAAAGCTTTATGCAAAAAAGCAAGCCAACAAAAGTTACAACCCTGAGCTGGACTTCCGTAATATGTGGAATCCAGCGATTGCAGCAGTAAGAGGGTTTCAGGCTGCAATTGCTAATTGCATTCAGGAGACCGTCCCGGCCACATCATTCACACGAGTAATGAAGTTGATGAATAAAGAGTATACCTGGTTTGATGGATATATCACCCAGTACCTGGATGAATTGAATATCAAATTCCTAGAGATGGACAAGGAAAAGCGCCTGAAAAACATTACAATCATAGCCAAACGCATAGCTGAGCAAGGTCTGGACTATAAAGAAATCAAGCTTGCTGTTGAAGAAGCTGCCAGAAAATATAACTGCCATGTGACCAATATCAAAACTGACTTAGAATACCCGGACGAGATTGACTGGTAGAAAATGATTAGATAGATTTTTCCGATGGACTATCCGCTTAGGATAGTCTTTTTTGCATATCCAGGCTTTTTATAAATAATGTCATCTTTTTGGAAATAAATTTACATTACTTGATAAAAATTTCTCTCTTTCTACATTCATACGAGAAAGAGTATGATATATTTACAGTTGTAATAAATTTGATTTTTTGGGAATCGGAGGGGAGTAGAAGATACCAAGAATTGATATAAACATACGTATAAATAGGTAGAATTTGAACGGAACAGGTGTTTATTTGCTATAAGGAATGGATGAAAATGAAAACGCCTTGAAATATATTAATATATTGAGAGAAAGAGATGAGCATCTAAAGGATAGGCACAGTAAAGAATGAAAGGTGAAGAAATGGCTACAAATAGAGGGATTTTAGAAGAAAAAGACGAAAGAATTGCACAGCTAGAAAGAGAATTAAAAGAAGTTATGGAAGGGCCTCGGCAAACAGCCGCAGCTATTGCGGTAGATTATAATTCAAGATCTTATTCCCCACCGAAAGGTATTTTTAAATCTTTTAAATCTGTTGGAACAAAGATTATATTGGGCATCCTTGTTGCAACCATCTTTTTAGCAGTCATCTTTGGTTTTTTTGAAGGAAAGATATTCAAAAAAGAGTCTATTACGTTTGTTGAACACGTTCAAGAGCTATCCACATTGGCAACAGCTGAAGCACATATAAAGGCAGTTATTCACGAAGAGGATAGTAAGAATTTCTTGAACATTAATCTGCCAGGAACAAAGCGAGAACTACTATTAGTAGTACCTGCGACGGTTATTGCTGGTGTTGATTTAAAAGGGGTCACTTCTGAGGACATGGTTATTAATAAAGAAACAAGTGAGATAGATATTGCCCTGCCTCATGCAGAGTTCATCCAGGAACCAGCACTACAGATGGATAAAGTAAAAGCCGTTGACAATGGTGGACTTTTCCGTAGTGATATTAAAATGGATGAGGGGTTTGAGAAAGCCGCTGAGGCACAGGAGCAGATTCGCCAAGAGGCCAACTCATTGGGTTTGCTAGAAACTGCAGAGAAAAATGCAGAGAAAGTGTTAACGGAATTTTTTAAGAATATTGGTTATAAGGTAAATGTGACGTTTAAATAATAGGAAGGCCTGCCTATAAAAAGCTTGGGACAGGCTTTTTTTATAAAAATGCTCATTTCTTGCCGAATGATAAATATTGACTTGAACGGGTGTTTTTAAAGAACATTAAGAATTTGTGCACATAAATCAATAACCAAAAGAACATCCCAAAATGTGAAGGGATGTTCTTTTGCTTGAAATACTTAGAGCATGGATTTAAATTTATCAAATTCCTCCTGGATCTCTTTGCTTGGGGCTTTATCCACCAAACTAACGACGATGATGGATATCGTAGCAAATAGGAACCCTGGTGCTAGTTCGTATAAGTCGAAAAGACCGCCTTTTAACTGAGCCCAAACAATAACGGTTATGGCACCAACCAAGATCCCGGCGAGGGCACCGTTTCTTGTCATCCGTTTCCAGAATAGACTTAAGATAATAACAGGTCCGAAGGCTGCTCCAAAGCCAGCCCAAGCATAACTGACCAGTTCCAATACTTTACTTTCAGGGTTGTAGCCAAGGAGAATAGCAATCAAAGCTATCCCAAAGACAGCAATTCTGCCAACAATCATTTCTTCCTTTTGGGAAGCGTCTTTTCTAAAGATAGCTTTGTAGAAATCGTTAGCTAAGGCACTTGAAGAAACAAGCAACTGAGAGTCAACGGTACTCATGATTGCTGAGAGAATGGCTGCTAATAAAAATCCTGCTACCCATGGGTTAAATAACACTTGCGAAAACATAATAAATACAGTTTCAGAGTTTTTTAGTGGTGCATCGGCAAAATAGGCAATACCTGCGAAACCGACAAATACTGCACCAAATAAGGACACAATCATCCAAACCATTCCGATTAAGCGAGCTTTTGGAATTTCCTTTGTCGATTTGATTCCCATGAAACGAACGAGTACGTGAGGCTGGCCAAAATAACCTAGACCCCAAGCTAATAAAGATATGACACCAATTGCGGTTGTACCAGAGTAAACATTTAGATAGGAAGAATCAATACTCCCGACCTGTTGAACGGTTTCACTCCATCCGCCAAGCTCCTGAATGGCAACAACCGGTATAATGATCAAGGCTAGGAACATGAGAATGCCTTGAATGAAATCAGTCCAACTTGCTGCTAGAAATCCTCCGAAAAGTGTATAGGATAGAATGACAGCTGCCCCAACCCATAATGCAACTGTATAATCCATTCCGAATGAATTTTCTAGTAATATAGCTCCACCAACAAGACTTGAAGATGTATAGAATGTGAAGAATACAAGAATTACAATAGCGGAGATTACCCGGAGAACTTTAGAATGATCCCGAAATCTGTTTTCAAAAAAATCAGGGACGGTAATCGAATCATTTGAAACCTCTGTATAGACCCTCAACGGTTTAGCGACAAATTGCCAGTTTAGATAAGCGCCAAGGGACAATCCAATAGGCAGCCAAATCTCGCTCATTCCTCCTAAATACATAGCACCGGGGAGACCGAGCATTAACCAGCCGCTCATATCAGACGATCCAGCACTTAAAGCTGCTACTCCACCGCCTAGTCTTCTTCCGCCAAGAACATAATCTGTTAAGTCACTAGTCTTTCTTGCAGCAATAATCCCTACAAGCATCATTCCGGCTAAATAAATAATAATTGAAATTAACGTGGGTATGTTGATATCCATGTTTGTTTAATCCTCTCCTGTTTCCGTAAAATAAGTAATAATCGACAACAATATCAGCAAAGGCATTGGAATTAATAGCCACATCCAGGTTGCTGTTGTTAAGTCCACATCGTCACCTCCTTATATGGGTTAAGACCATACAGTTCCACCCAATATAAATTGTGTATGCAAGTACATACAAATTCATGATAGCTTTTCATTTCACGCAATGAAGCTAAAGTAGAACAAACACGTTTATTATCATAACATAAATTAATAATAATAGTAGTCTAAAAATTACAAAAATATAAAGATAATGAATTTTTATGCATTAAAAAGCATTAAAACTACATTTTTTCTCGTTATAGATAATATCTATTCATTGAAATTCATAAAATTAAAATTGTTCAACACTTCACAATATGCTTTTCTGCTTTCAACAAATTGGTTAAGTAAATATGCACTTGCTGACATTTTTAGCAGGTACTTTTAATACCTTGCCCTTTTAGGGAAACGGTCAACTATCAACATGCGATAAAATAAAAACATAAGATGATTCACGATGTAAGGCAGGTTTGTGAACATGTGGAGGTAATAACAGGGCAGTAAGTCTTCAAAAACCATTATAATGGATGTGATCGATTTATTTGCCCGGATTTTACATAAGAATTGGATGGTGTCTAGACTAATGGATAACTTGGTACAAGCAGCACACGAATTTACCCTGGATGAAGAATACATAACAGCGAGCGAAAGCAGGAGACAGGAATTCATTGCCCGGTTTCCATTGGAATCCTTGCCCACAATGACGGTGGAGGAGTATGCGAATACGTCCACAAAGGATGCGTTTATTTATTGGCTGGAATTTAAGGAGATTCTTGGCGGAATTGGGGGCGGCAATGCCTCCAAGTTTGGGATTTACCGCAGCGGCAATGGAGAATATTGCATGGGAGCGGCGTCTAAAAAGAAGGAGCTTTCAGGAGAAGAACTTGAGGCCGAATTCAGCAAGCTGAGGGAGCAGATTGTCACGAACCTTAGGCTTGCCGAAGAGGACAGAATTGAGGAACTTCAGTATACCAATCTAAAAATGTGGCCAATGGTCATGCTGAAGATTTTAAATATCTATTACCCGGAGAAATTCTTCAATGTCTATGCAAGAAAGGTCCTGGACCCTCTTGCGGAAGACTTGCAGCTGCCGGAGGAACTCTTGAAGGCAAGGCCGCGGAATTATATCCTGATTCAGTCTTTGGAGTATAAAAGACTGAAAGAGATGGAGCCTTTCAGAGATTGGGACTATGTAAAAATCAGTGAGTTCATCTGGAAGCGCTATGGGGAGAAAAAGCAGCTGAGCCACTGGCTGATTGAGCACCGATATGAAGACCGGGATTACCTTTCCTATTTTACCGAGAGAAATGTCATCTCCCTTCCTGTCTTTAAACAAGACTTGTCAGGACACCTAGCCAGCGATGACCTCGGCGGGATATTAAAAGAAGTGAAAGATGAGAAGGAAAGAGATGCACTTGAAGCTTTTTTCAGTATGGAAAAAGATGAAGTGGTTGGCGTGAAAACGACGTATTCCGAGAAACTCGAGGACGGCACACTCACTTATGTTCTGAAGATCGCCGCAATCGGAAGGCTCAAGAGCCGAGCCCTGGATGGGTATGAATTTGATGAATTATTGGGTCATACACTCCCGGTTGAGTGGATCGAGCAGGGAGAGCGGCTGCTTCCGGGTTACGGCGGATTCCGCGACAAAATCCATCAGATTACCAAGAAGCGCGATATCAAGAAAATGTTCAATGGTGAGAAAACGGCAGGGAGTGTTGAGCCTGAAGCGGAAACGCCTTTAATTGAAAACGAATTTACCGGGCCGTTGAACGTCATTTTCTTTGGTCCGCCTGGAACGGGTAAAACATACAACATTGCAAATCGTGTGGTAGAAATAATCGAAGATACGACGGCAGACGTGGACGTCAAAAAACGATTCAAGGACCTTCAAACTGAAGGCCAGGTTCAGTTTGTCACTTTCCATCAAAGCTTCTCCTATGAGGATTTCATTGAGGGCCTTCGTTCCGATGGAAAGGGCGGTTTCAAGCCGAAGGATGGCACATTGAAGCGGCTTGCGATTGAGGCGCTATACGAAGGAGTGAAGAAGACCGAAAGTCACGAAAAATATGTTCATAGAAAGCAGGAAGTGTTAAAGGCCCTTAGTGGAAAGGAACAGTTTGATTTTTCTTCCGCTCCCCGGTATGTCCTGGTAATCGATGAGATCAACCGGGCCAATATTTCCAAGGTTTTCGGCGAACTGATCACGTTGCTTGAAGATGACAAGCGCCTGACGAAAGAGAATGAAACGATGCTGCAGCTTCCATACACGAGAGACTTCCTGGCACTGCCGCCAAACCTCCATATTATTGGAACCATGAATACAGCGGACCGGTCGATTTCGCTGCTGGACACGGCCCTTCGCCGCCGGTTCGCGTTTGAAGAGATGATGCCAAAGCCGTCCTTGCTGCAGCCAATCGAAAATATCGACCTGCCTGCATTGCTGGATATCATCAATAAAAGGATTGAAGTGCTTTACGACCACGACCATACGATCGGACATGCCTATTTCATGAGTGCGGAAACGGAAGAGGATGTCTATCAGATACTTCTCACGAAAGTTGTGCCTCTGCTTCAGGAGTATTTTTATGACGACTGGGAAAAGATTGGCCTCGTTCTTGGCGGTATTGGGGCTTCAGAGGATGATGCATGCATTGTTTACCAGGAGGAAATAAACGTCAGCAGGCTCTTTAAGGATTCATACCTGCTTGCGTCCCTCGACTTGCCGGTCAAATACCGGATTAAGAAAAACATCAAACTTCGTGATGTGCAAAGGATTTATGAATGATGAAAAGTGTAAGCATCCGGGAGGCCTATGACTGGCTGCATCTTGGGAAACCTATCAATCAGCCTGAATGGGACGAACTGCTCCAATTTCTGCAAAAGAAGTATATCTCTTTTGCAGAAATTGGCTACGGAAAAATCAGGTTCACAAACCTAGTTGGCGTGATCCAGCTGTCAACGGTGCGGATTGAAATTTTACCGAAGCTGATCATCCACGATGAATCGGAACAGAAAAACAGGGAAGCACTGTTGAACATGTTGAGCATTACCCGCACTCTGCCTGTGAGCCTCCATGAAGCGACGACAAGCAAACTGGCAAGAGCAGACCTGGTGCATATCTTCGCGGAAATTTATATCCAGCTGCTGATCAAGGAGCTTCGACGGGGTGTTTATAAGGAGTACAAGCTAAGGCAAGAGAACAGTTCTTCATTAAAAGGGCGGTTTTTGCTGCACGAACATGTACGAAAGAATGCTTTCCTGCCAATCAAGGCGTACTGTGAATATGATGAAATACAGGAGGATGTACTCCTCAACCGGATTTTAAAAGCAGCATTGAAGCTGGTATTCCCGTACCTCTCAAAAAGCTCCCTGAAAACGGAATCCTTGTTTATTATGGATATGCTCTCCAATGTGTCCGATGCTCATGTTCTTAAAAAGGATTTGGAGGCTGTCCAGTTCAACCGCCAGAGTCGGCGGTTTGAGCATGTTTTTAAAGTGGCAAAAATGATTCTTGCCAATGAGATGATGACGTCCAAGTACAGCAACAGCCACAGCTTTGCCTTTCTGTTTGAGATGAATGTCCTGTTTGAATCGTATATTGAAAGGGCGTTCCGATTCCTTGCCTCGGGACAAGGTGTCCAGATACATGCCCAGCATGATGAAAAGCGGCTCCTCGTGAACGTCCATTCCGGGCAGGAAAACATCAAACTCAAACCAGACTTTGTCATCGACGGCACCGATTTTCAGATGATTGTCGATACAAAATGGAAAAACATCCTGCGGGAGGGACGGGTCCTTTACCAACAGGCCGACTTGTACCAGATGTATGCGTATGTTACTTCCTATGAGGAAGCCGAGAAAACAGTCCTTCTTTACCCACGTACAGAGGAGGGATATCTTCCAAAATGGCAGGTCCCGGGAAAGCAGAAATACATTGAAATCCAGACAGTAAGACTATCATCCTTTATGGAAACCGTAGAGGATTTAAGGGAATTGATTGCTTTGGCAAATCAAGAAGAAAAGGAGTGGCGTGCGTGAAAGGGTATTTGAAGATTTCCGTCCACACTGAAATCTATCGTGTAAATGAGCTTATGGAAGAAGGCTGGGAGCTAATCGATACATGCAAAGTCAACTTTCCTAATGGAAGCGAAGGAGTCGAGTACCACATGGGACTTCCCGCTGAAACAAGGATTAGGCAGCTTAAGCAAATCATTAGGGCGTATGAAAAATACGGCTTCAAACATGACCTGGTGTTTCAGATGTCGGAATCCTATCGCGACGATCTTTTAAGCTACACCACCGAAGGCGGCCTTCCCATGTCGGACACCCCGCTTACCTCTTTTTTGAAGATGTATGAAAAGGTGGTTAATGATCAGAAGGTGCAGTACTACATAAAAGAGAAGCATCCATATGATGATCCGGAATTGGATGAGATTGATATTTGAAACTAAGAACCTTGCATTGTTTTGATGCGAGGTTTTTTTGACCAGGTATACCGCCCTTTACTTTATTATCATAGAACTAATCAAATGCCTTCGGTTATTCGTGTGTTAAAGTCTTTTGTTTTAGACAATTTTATGGACCTTTCTCCTAGTAAACCGTGGTAATATTATACTGTACAACTACGCGCAGATTTTACTATTTTTTCTATTTAAAAATAGTATGTCTTAACCTGAAAGCACCCATTCAGATTAGTGCCTATAAATTGGGCAGTCCATACAATAAAGTTTGTAAAAATAATAGGGAGAAAAAAATATGCCAGAATTTAGAGTTAATAAGAAGCAATCATTGAAGAAAAGAATTGTTATTACCATTGTTTTTGCCTTGCTTTGTGCCGCCGTTGGCTCAGCAGGAACATATATGTTCTTGGAAGGTGGAGAAGAAAAAGTAGTAAAAGCAACAACAGCAATAGAAGGTGAGGTCATCATAGAAAATATCGCATACAATAAGGTGCGAGAAATCAGCAAACATTTCGGATATGAGGATGTCCAAGACTTCAATTACACCGAAGATGATACTTATGAATTTTTAAAAAATCAAGATGATGATATTTGGCTTGAAACAACAGGCAAAAAATTCGGAAAGTATCTTTTCGGAAAAGAATACAACATTCATTTGTTTGGTTATTTTATGCTTGGTTATGATTTGAAAAATATCAAAAAAGAAGACTTTTATTTTGATGAAAAATCCAAGATTTTACACATTAAAGTACCAGCATTAGAATTAGCTTATATCCCTATGTTTGACAAGAGTTATTTTGATAGTTTTGTAGGATTATTTAGAAAAGAATACACTGAGAGTTACCGAAAATTGATTTATGAAGATGCGATAAATCAAGGTATCCAAGCTATCCTTGATGATGAAAGCAAAGTTCTTGAAGGTTATAAATCAACAAATGATTCTCTTAAAGAAATATTATTCGGCAAACCAGAGTTAAAAAAATATGTGAAAGATATTGTTTTTGAAAAGTCTGATCAAGAATCAACTATTAGAGTTGAAAAAACTAGAGAAGCGGTTCTTGGTGAAAAAGAGGAAACTCAAAAATAAAATTGATTGAGCGCTGCCTGTCACTCCGAGATGTGTCCAATGCACATAAATCTCAGGTTGTGACAGGCATTTTTTTTACGCGTCCGATTGTTTTCGTCTCTTTTAATGGGGAGATAATCAAAAATGAGTAAATATAATACGAGTACTAGTATTATATTTACATTTAATGCTGGTAAGTGTCATTATAATGCTGGTAAGACGCCATTTAATGCTGGTAAGAGCAGAGATAATGCGAGTACTGGGATTATAATAACCAATTTAATGCTGGTAAGAGGAGAGATAATACGAGTACTGGGATTATTGAAGCGAATTCGATACGAGTATTAGCATATATAGCTCAATAGATGCTGGTATATTTGCCAAATTACCGATGCCTGTCACATCCCTATAGGACAAGATAAGTGACTCCAGAATCGCTTCCCAAATATCAGAACCTTGTAACCTATGATTGTCTAAATTTTGGTATAATAAAAATATAAATATAGAAAGAGAATAAATCGATGTTATATAATACCAGGACACAACAATTCGTAGAATGTTATTACCGTAGAGTGGGTACAGAAGAAGTAAAGGAGTATGTTCCTCCTCGTTGGGTGTTCGATTTTCAAAAAGACTTTGATGAAGAATTTGAGGTATTTATACTAGAAACAAAAGAATACCCAGGGTCTGCCCAAGGCGTCATCTCACTTAAAATATATAAGAATGAGTTTAGAGTTTATCTAAAATCCGCAGAGGCTTCTGCTGTAAATAAACTTTATAGGCTTGGTTTAGAGAGGAATGGACTTAACGACTTTAGAATATATAAAGGTGTAGGGGCCAATCTAGTTGCCTTTGCTTGTCAGTATAGTTTAGAAAATAACTGTGATGGTTACGTTAATTTAATCTCTAAGACTGAAACGGTTAGTTTTTACACATCAGAAGAGCTTGGTGGTAAACCACTTTCAAGGGGTAGTCAGACCATAATTTTTAACGAAGAAGCTGGTACAAATTTAGCAAGAAAATATTTTCCGGGAGGTGCAATACAGTGGGTAGAATAGCACGATATTTATCTCCTCTAAAAGTTTTGAAGTATCCACAACCTGGAGACACTGGTAAAGAGGTGAGGGATGCCATGCTTGAGGAATTCGATAAGTTCGATAAACACTTTCCTGATGGTGTCTTTGTTGAACCAAAGGAAACAAAAGAACCTAAAGTTCGGTTTAGAGCATTATCCAAATATTGCGCTGAACATGGAAAAGATCCTGAAGACTTAACAGACGAAGAACGAGAACAATTTATTATCCATGAATAAATAAAAACAAGAAAAGGTATAGTAGTTAGTTTTTGAAATAACAAGAAATTAATTATCGCGCCGATGTTTACAATTGATTTTTAGGAGTGAGAGACCATTTTATATTATGGTCTTTTTTATTTCTAATAAAAAACCAAATAGATCTTATATATTGAATGCCTTGCTTCATTCAAAGTGATCTTTGCTTCTAATTTTGACAATCAAATGAACATGCCTATAACCGTGAGATATATCACACCTACTTCCTCTGATAGTTGTTAAAGTTTAGTTAGTTAATCATTGAAAAGTGTAGAGCTGACTAATTATAAAAAGGCAGGAGATAGAGAAATGAGTATGTTTTGTTATCAATGTCAGGAAACAGCTAATGGAACAGGGTGTACGGTTGCTGGGATTTGTGGGAAAAAAGATGACTTAGCGAATATGCAGGATTTACTGATTTACGTCGTAAAGGGAATTGCGATAGCGAATACTGAAGCTAGAGAACTAGGATTGAAGAATGATGAAGCAGATAAGTTTATTGTAAATAGTCTTTTTATGACCATCACAAATGCCAACTGGGATAAAAATGACTTTTTTAATAAAGTGAGAACAGGTCTAGGCATTCGTGAAGAAATCAAGTCATCGATTCAAGAAACTGGATCACAATTATCGAACAGCAGTGATTTTGTTACTTGGTATGGAGAGTCCGATTTTGAGTTTGAAACGAAAGCAGCTTCCCAAGAGGTAAGCATTCTTGCAACAAGAGATGAAGATATTCGCTCCTTAAGAGAATTGATTACTTATGGGTTAAAAGGATTAGCTGCCTACCTGAAACATGCTGAACATTTAGGTTATACAGAGGACAGTCTTTATGCGTTTATGCAAAAAACATTGGCGCAGATCACAGATGATACTCTTTCACTGGAGGACTTGATTGCCCTTTCCATGGAAGTTGGAAAATTTGGCGTTCATGGGATGGAGTTATTGGATACCGCCAACACTTCCACTTATGGACATCCGGAAGTGACGAAAGTAAACATCAGTGTTGGGAAAAACCCGGGAATTTTAATTAGCGGACATGACCTAAAAGATATCGAGCAATTATTGAAACAAACCGAGGGCACTGGTGTGGATGTTTATACACATAGTGAAATGCTCGTTGCTAATTATTATCCAGCATTTAAAAAGTATGACCACTTTGTTGGGAACTATGGAAATGCCTGGTGGGAACAAAAACGTGAATTTGAAAGCTTTAATGGCCCAATTTTAATGACAACAAACTGTATTGTACCACCAAAAGCTTCTTACAAAGACCGGATGTATACAACTGGAGCAACAGGAGTAGAAGGGGTTACGTATATCGCGGAGAACGAGGATGGAACGAAGGATTTCTCAGTGATCATTGAGCATGCGAAACAATGTGAGCCTCCTACTGAAATTGAGAATGGTGAAATCATTGGCGGATTTGCCCATAATCAAGTGGCTCAAGTGGCCGACCAGGTAGTCGACGCTGTGAAGAATGGAGATATTAAACGCTTCTTTGTTATGGCAGGGTGTGATGGACGCCATAAGAGCAGAACGTATTATAAAGAGTTTGCGGAGGAGCTTTCTAACGATACCATCATCCTCACAGCTGGCTGCGCGAAATATCGCTACAATAAGCTTGATCTGGGTGATATCAACGGAATTCCAAGAGTGCTTGATGCCGGCCAATGCAATGACTCTTACTCACTTGTGATGACCGCATTAAAACTAAAGGACGCCCTTGGCTTGGAAAGCATTAACGATCTGCCATTGTCTTATAATATCGCATGGTATGAGCAAAAGGCAGTCATTGTATTCTTATCCCTGCTCTATCTGGGTGTGAAAAACATTCACGTAGGTCCTACACTGCCAGCCTTCCTTTCACCAAATGTAACAAACTTCCTGGTAGAAAACTTCGGAGTAGGAAGCATTACGAATACAACAGACGATATCGATATGTTTATGGGTGCCGTAACCAACTAGGGGACAAGGGGACAGGCCCCTTGTCCCAGGATTCCGTCACTAGAAACGAGCCCTAAATCGACGCACGAAGTTGCTATAATCGCCCAAAAAAGACTAGGGAGGGATCCTTAGTCTTTTTTTATGTGAGCCTGCTTATTTCGCTTTGTGGGTCTTTACCAAAATACCATATAAAACAATCCCCATTAAGGTGCCGTAGAACAGATAAAAAACAGCGAAGCTATAAGGTATCATCAAGCCAATAAGGAAAGTTACTATTAATCCTAAAATGACTTTCTTACTCCATTCATAGACCAGATATCCTAAATAACCACTTAACCCACCCGTAATAGATATCAATAAAATTGCAAGCATAGGCATAACCACCGTAAATGTTGCCAAATTTTAAAAATGGAATTGTATAAATTTGGGATATGTTTTTTATCTTACCGTATGGGCTTTTAAATAAATAGACTTGGCTGAAAAATTTTCACCTTGAGTCCATTTGTAATACAAACGAGTTTATTGAGAATGGTAGAATGATAAACTGAAATTTAAATAATTTTGCTACAACCGAAATTAGGAACTACATAAAATAGAAAAAAGTAACCGCCCGGCTCCCTACTAAAGGGAAAGGCGGTTACTTTTTTCATTCCACTTATATATGTTAGTCAACCGTACTTCTGGTGTCATGCAGTTCTGTGACTGAGCGTAACAGGGATCGGTCAATTTTTATATTACAGAACTTCCGAACAAGAAAGCCCACCTCCTTTAGGGGTGGGATGATCGTGAGGTCGAACAAGGTATGTCTTCTGACCTATCAATTGTTCGACTTTTTGCTTTGCGAATGTATGTTCGTTTTGGTAAAATAGGTATATAGGGGAGGTGAATCCTTTGGCTAGAGCAAAAACTCCAAGTTATGTTTTAACGCTGAAACTAAATATAGAACCATTCCAAAAACACAAGTTGGCCAAGAGGTTCGAAATAGCAAGGAACATGTATAATGCTTGCTTGGGAGAACTATATAAAAGATACAAAACACTTAAGCAGTCGAAAAGATATAAAAGTATTTGTAAAATGGAAAAGGGAAAACAAAGAAACAAGCTCTTCTCAGCTTTGAATAAGGAGTTCGGTTTAGCCGAGTATTCACTACATGAATTTGTTAGACCTATGCAACATCATTTTAAACATTATATAGACGCATTCACTAGCCAAAAAATCGCTACAAGAGCCTTTAGGGCTTTTGAAAAATTAATGTATAAGCAAGGAAAAAAGATTCGATTTAAAAGGGATGGTGAAATATATTCTGTCGAAGGCAAATCGAATGCAACCGGCATTCGATATAAAGACGGCAATGTCGTCTGGAACGGGATGGTCCTTCGAACAGTCGTAAAGAAGAAGGATGCCTATGCTCACCTGGCCTTAAAAGATAAAGTAAAGTTTGTAAGGATCAAAAGAGAATGGCTCAAGAATAAATGGGTCTACTACACACAATTGATTCTAGAAGGTGTACCTCCCATTAAGTACGATTCAGGAGGAGTAAAAGACAGGAAGCCTATTGAAAAAAGAGTGGGGATCGACATAGGAACATCGACTGTGGCCATTTGCTCTGAAAGCAAAGTCATCTTAACCGAACTGGCACCAAGCGTTGTGGATTTAGGGAAGAAGATAAGAAAGATTCAAAGAGCCATGGACCGAAGCAAAAGAACGTCAAATCCGTTAAAGTTCAAGAAAGACGGAACCATTAATCCTAACAACAAAGATAAGTGGACATTTTCAAAACGGTATCTCAAAAAGAAATACCAACTAAAAGAATGTCAAAGGTTTAATAAGGTAAAGCGAAAACAGGATCACGAAATGCTTTCAAATCTTATTCTTTCTCTTGGCTCCGATATTTTTGTAGAAACTATGAGCTTTAAAGGCCTTCAAAGAAGAAATAAAGAAACAACGGTCAATAAGCAAGGCAAATTCAATAAAAAGAAAAGATTCGGAAGAACCATTAGCCAGCACGCACCTTCCATGTTCCTGGATATATTAAATCGAAAGCTCGGATATATGGGCAAAGAACTGAAAAAGGTAAATACACATCGTATCAAAGCAAGCCAGTACAATCATTTCACTAATACTTACCATAAGAAGAGCCTTCATCAAAGGTGGAATGACTTTGGCTTTTGCAGAATTCAACGTGATTTATACTCCGCATTCCTGCTAATGAATTGCAAGGATAGTTTGTAAGAGTTAGACCAAGTATTATGTGACCAAACGTTTGAACACTTCAAGTCGCTGCATGATACAGAGATCCAAAGGTTAAAAATAAAAGGGAAAACACCCATCAGTATGGGGGTATAAACGATACACTCGGTTTAGGTACGAGCCGAAACAATCGCGAATAGAAACAATGGTTTCTTTGATTGTAGAAGTCTAATTGAACATACATCAGTTCCTATATGTTGTAACTCGAAGAGAAAGGAAGCTTTAAGTGAGAGTATGGGAGAAGTGTATAAGTAAATTAGAACCCCACTCCTTTAGGGGTGGGAGTATCAGCTGTCTCATGTGTATATTGGGTGCAAAAGTAGTGCCGATTAAGTACACGCCGGGAATCTTTATGGGGTGCTTTGCCACGTTTGCAGCGAATGGCGACTGGTTCACTCTGTTGCTATCTTTATGATGTGGGGGCGTTCTCGGATTCTCATGTACTAAACTTGGAGAAATTTTTTCTTTTTGGGGTCAGAGGTTTTTACCAAAACATGACAAAATGGTAACGAATAAGGTGAAGCCTTGAAGATAGAGAAAGGGGGACAAGCCAGTGGGGTCTGAACCCCGCTTGCTGTCCCCTGAGTTTCTCGAGGTTTGTAGATTCCAAATTTAATCCATTTTACTATTATCGAATTTTCACTATATAAAATAAAAAAAGTAACCACCCTACTCCCGACTAAAGGTAAAAGGGTGGTTACTTTTTTTATTCCAGCTTATATTTTTTTAGGTCAGCCGTACTTCTTGCGGCATGTAGTTGTGTGACTGAGCGTGACATCGCTTGATAACGGTTATTTTTACCTATGTTTTACAAGAAAGAATTTTATAAAAGTTTAATAATTTTTGTCTCATCTATCCAACTTTGTTCTGATTGTCCGCAACTGCTGGATCGGCGCTTTCATTCCGGTAATGGGCATGCTTTTCTTGCACGAACAAAATGGCGATTCCCCCTAGGACCGCGGCCAGGGCGATGAAGCTGAAGTTGAGCTGCGGAGTCAGGTTCATCGTTAACAGGATGCCGACGAAGGTCGGGGCGAAAATTCCGCCAATCCGTCCGAAGGCCATCGCTGCTCCGACTCCAGTGGAACGCATCGAAGGCGGGTAATATTGAGACACGAAGGCGTTGCTTATATTTTGGACCCCGACCGAAGCGGCGCCAATCATGCCAATCAACAGATAAGCAAGGAAAACATTTTGAGTCAGGCCAATAAAGGAAAGAGCAATCGCCCCTAAAAAGTAAAGCGGGACCATCACTTTTTTAAAGCCCCATTTATCAGTTAACCGTCCAAATACGATGGTTCCGACAATGGCACCGACATTCAAAAAGGCTACAAAGACCAAGCTGGAGCCAAGACTATATCCAGCTTCAATCATTAATTTTGGCAGCCACGTATTCATCGCATAGATAAGGACAAAGCAGGAGAAACACGAGATCCAGAACATAATGGTGCTAAGCGCACGTCCTTTTTCAAACAGTTTTACAAGGGGAGAGCCAGGCTCCATTGCTGCCGGTTTTTCAAATGTTACGCTCCTGCCAAGCTTTAGTGCAGGATTCAATTTGTTAAGGATGTTTTTTGTTTCTTCTTCTCTTCCTTTTGATAAAAGAAAATTGGCAGACTCCGGCAGGCTTTTTGCAATGAATGGAACAAGCAATAAAGGCAATCCGCCAATTAAAAAAATCGGTTTCCACCCCATTACAGGCAGGATCGATTTGCTTAAAAGGGCAGCGGCAATCGCTCCGATGGAATAACCGCAGAAAATGAAGGAAACCATTGCCGCTCTAATCTTTTTCGGAGCATACTCCGTTGATAGTGCAATCACATTTGGCATGACACCGCCAAGGCCAAGCCCGGCGATGACCCGAAAGATCGTAAATATAACCGGTCCCGCTGCAAAAGCAGAAAGCGCAGTGAAAAGGCTGAAAATAACGGTACATACGATGATGACTCTTTTTCGTCCCAGCCGATCCGCCAATAGTCCAAAAATAACCGCACCAATGGCTGTTCCAGCCGCTGTGTAACTCCCAATCGCCCCGGCTGTGACAGGGGAGATGCCCCACTCTTCCATTAGAGACGGAACCACGCTTCCATAGATGACCACATCGTAGCCGTCCATTAAAATGATAAAAAAGCACCAAAAAATGATTGAAAAATGGAAAGAGCCAAATTTGCTGTTATCAATGGTTTGACCTGCTTGTACTACATTCATTTTATCCCACCCCTAGGTATATGGTGCAAAAGTGCATAAATGCTAAAACGCCGCAACGCGTTTACGCACTAAAGTTATAACATAAAAAAATGGCTAAATTTCAAAATCAACAATGATGCTGTCTTCTAGGCCAATTTCCTTTAAATAGGCGACAATTTCCTGGTGTGCAGGATGTGGGCCATAGTTTTCCAATGCGTCCCGATCCTGAAAGCGGACGGTCAATCCGACCTCATAGCCCTGGCTTCTGGCTGAAAAATTAAAGCCCTGGTTGATATCGATGATTCCCGGAATTTTTTCTTTCAGCAGAAGGGTTCTGGAGATTAATTCTTCCTTCTGTTCCTGTGTTGTATCTAGTGAAAATTTTATCAAGACAATATGTTCAATCAATTGGGCACCTCTATTTCTGATTCAGTGATTCGCGGTCGAAACCGGCAATCTTCTTGTATTTGTTGGCAATATCCTCTAGCTCCTGACGGGAAATGACCTCATCCAGGTTTTCAAAGCCGTTCGGTGCCCGCTCTTCGACAATCTGCATGACAACTTCAGGTCCATTTTTCCGATTCGTATAAACAATGTTAGCTGTCGGCTCAAGCCTTGCTTGTTCGTAAGCTTTTAAAACCTGTTCCGCACCTGATTGTTTTAAAATCTCTTCCCCTAATGCATCGGCATCAAGGATGGCCTGTGATGCACCGTTTGATCCGATTGGATACATGGGGTGAGCCGCATCTCCCAGTAAGGTTACCCGGCCATAGGTCCATTGTGTTAGCGGGTCACGGTCCACCATTGGGAATTCATAAACCGCCTCTGTTTGTTCAATGAGCTGTGGGACATTGAGCCAGCCAAAATTCCAGTTCGCAAAAGCAGGGGCAAACTTATTTTTATCAATTTCCTTATTCCAGTCTGCCCGGGAAGGCATGTCTTCAATGGTCAGTTCGGCAATCCAGTTGATCAGTGACGTTCCGTTTGCGGCTGCATCTGGACAAACAGGGTAGGCAACAAATTTTTGATCCTGAAATCCAGCCATAATCATGGATTTTCCCGTTAGGAAAGGAGTCGATTCGGTGATTCCCCGCCATAAAATCCGGCCACTGTATTTTGGCAAACCTTCATTAGGATAGTAGAATTTACGAACAGTCGAATGAATCCCATCGGCTGCAATCAAGACATCTGCTGAATAAGATCCAATATGTTCCCCCGTTTTTTTATTTTCAAAATGGGCCAGTACGGAATCATCATCCTGTTGAAAGGAGAGGAGATGGTGGCCCGTCAACACCGCGTCTTCGCCAAGCTGTTCCTTAACCGTCTTTAGCAGCAGCATTTGCAGACGTCCCCGGTGGATCGAATATTGCGGCCAGCGGTAACCGGCATGTACTCCACGGTCCTCCTGCCAAATTTGGCTGCCAAATTTGTTTACATAAATGAGCTCTCTTGTTGGCAAGCCCGTTTTTCTAAGCTCGTCCGACAAACCAAGCTCCGTTAACACTCTTACGGCATGGGGCAGCAGATTGATTCCAACCCCGAGCGCTTTAATGGTTTCTACACTTTCAAAGACACGCACTGACACGCCAACGCGGTGAAGTTTGAGAGCAGTCACAAGCCCGCCAATTCCACCGCCAACGATCATGGCTGATTTAATAGACAAAACCCATCCCTCCATATGTGAACATTTTCTAACAATTCAACGTATTTAAAAATTATCCCACAAATATGAGAACCTGTCACGACCCGTTTTTCGGGCTTCTGTGGAGACAGAGGTTTCTTGTCTCTGCTGATCGCATTTTTGCCTATAAAGAGGTAGACTAGATTTATTGCTTCTTCAATTTTTTTCTCAGTTGAAGGAAATGGAGCGTTTTGCAAGAGATGTCATGCCAATCGTTGAGACTAAGCGTACGCAAAGAATAGAAAAATAAGAAATGGAGTGGCAACGATGAGTAAAATATATGTAATCCATGAAAATGACGAGTGGACACAGCATTTAGTGAAACGATTAGAGGAACTGGAACTTCCTTATGAATTATGGCATTTGGACCAAGGGATTGTTGACTTATCTGCTGAGCCGCCAGAAGGGATCTTTTATAGTCGGATGAGTGCATCCTCTCATACGCGCAATCATCGATATGCACCAGAACTTACAAGTGCCGTGCTTGCTTGGCTTGAAGCACACGGAAGAAAAGTGTTTAACGGATCTCGCGCTCTGCAATTAGAAGTGAGTAAAGTTCAGCAATATCTCGAGTTAAATCGTTTTGGCGTGAAAACTCCAAAAACGGTCGCAGCTGTTGGGAAAGACCAAATTCGGGAAGCGGCAGCAAAATTTGAAGGCACGCCGTTTATCACGAAACATAACCGGGCTGGAAAAGGATTAGGAGTACAATTATTTTATTCATTAGAGGCCTTAAATGAGTACTTGGATGGATCAACATTTGAAGAACCAGTTGATGGCATCACTTTAGTTCAGGAATACATTCAAGCTCCAGAGCCCTTTATCACTCGTTGTGAATTTGTAGGTGGAAAGTTTGTTTATGCCGTAAAAGTCGATACGTCAGAAGGCTTTGAACTATGTCCCGCAGACGCATGCCAAATCGGTGACTTATTCTGCCCTGTAGGCGAGGAAGCTCCAACGAAACCAAAGTTCGAGATTATTGAACACTTCGCAGATCCAATTCTACAAAAATATGAACAGGTATTAGCTGCAAATGGTATTCAAATTGCAGGCATTGAATTCATTCGCAACCAGGCTGGAGAAATTTTCACTTATGACATTAACACGAACACGAATTATAACTCTGATGCTGAGGAAGCCTCACAAAAATTCGGTATGCTAGAGCTAGCGAGGTTTTTAGGAAGCGAGCTGGAAAAGTTAGCTGGAGTTTCAGTATAAGGGAAGCATAATCAGTTAGGGAAAAACGGAGTTCCAAAGTATTGGAGCTCCGTTTTTCTGTTCTTTATTTGTTTTTGTCCCTGTCTTTATCGGATTAATCTATTTTGGTGGGCCTAATAGCCAAAAATGAGTTCATTTCTATGAATATAATACTAGTACCAGCATTAAATAAATATTTAATGCTGGTGAGTGTCATTATAATGCTGGTTAGACGCGATTTAATGCCGGTAAGAGCAGAGATAATGCGAGTACTGGGATTATATAATGCTGGTAAGAGCAGAGATAATGCGAGTACTAGAATTATAGAGCAACTTAATACAAGTACTAGCATTATAGCCTACCAAAGGCACCGGGACATATAATCCCGGTGCCTGCCCAAATCCCTGTGTCTGCCAAAATCAAATCCCCGTACCAATCACAACCCGACATTTGTCAATATGGTCCCTGCCACACCCCAAGAGTGTCGAGTACACTATAAATCCCGGAGGGTGACAGGGACTTTTTTTGGGGAAGGCAAAAAGGAATCTGGTAGAATATGTCGAAATTATAAGAGGATGGACAGTTAGAGGTGTAAAGCCGGATTCACCTGCTCTTGTCGGTATTATAGGTACGAACGAAGGATGTCTTTATGCACCAGTTTTATAACAATTGGATGAGTCGGACTAAAAGCCACAGGTTTTTTATTATTTAGTTTGACGATTAAAAATACCGCGAGGAGAATGTTTTATGGATTTTAATTTTTACATACCCACTAGCATTAAAACAGGTAGAGGGATTTCAAAAAGTGTAAGCGGATTCCTCCGCTCGCTGGGACACAACAAGGTTTTCTTGGTAACCGATAAAGGCGTTAGAAACGCTGGTATTCTCCAGTCTATTGAAAGCTCCTTACAGGAAGCAGACGTTTCCTATGAAATCTTCGATGAAGTTATTCCTAATCCTAGCGCAGAAAATATTATGCTCGGTGTTCAGAAATTAAAGGCTTATAACCCTGACAGTGTTTTAGCAGTCGGCGGCGGAAGCAGTATCGATACAGCAAAAGGAATTGCCATTATGGCAACTAACCCTGGTGATATCCTGGATTATGAGGGAGTTGGAAAGGTACCCAATCCTGGCCTTACATTAACAGTTATCCCTACGACTTCAGGAACAGGAAGTGAAGTTACAGCATCAACTATTGTTACAAATACAACGACCCAATTCAAAGCAGCTGTCATTAGTCCATTTCTTTTTCCAACCTATGCCTTTCTGGATGCGGAGTTGACTATTAATCTGCCAAGTCATATTACCGCAGCCACAGGAATGGACGCCCTGACACATGCCATTGAATCGTATACATCCAAGTCAACAAATCCAGCAAGTGAAGCATTTGCCCTTTATGCAATTGAAATGATTGGAAAAAACATTGAAAAAGCTTATTTCGTTGGGACCGATATCTCCAGCCGCGAGAATATGCTTGTGGCTTCCATGCTAGCTGGCGCCGCGTTTTCCCAGTCACGGCTAGGAAATGTACATGCTATTTCCCATACCCTTGGTGGCGTGTTTAATATTGCTCATGGAATAGCCAATGCCACTTTATTGCCTTTTGTCATGAAATACAATTTGCCAGCTTGTCCAGAGAAAATGGCCAATATTGCCAAAGCTTTAGGTGAAGATATCCATGGATTATCAGTTAAAGAAGCAGCAGAGTTAGCCATTGAGGCGGTTAAACGATTAAATAAAAGTTTAGGAATCCCGTCCAATATCAAGGACTTAGGCGTCAGTTTAGATGTGCTGCCCAAATTGGTAGAAGACTCGATGCGAAGCGGCAATGTGTTAATCAACCCAAGGCTGACCACGGCAGACGATATTAAGGGCATCATTGAAAATGCCTATAACGGCATTCTATAAAAGAGTGTTAAGAGGTGAGGGAACGTTCTAAATTGTTTAAAATCCAGAGTCCGGCGATCCGGGCTCATTTTTTATCTCCAGACATCCCGGCTCTCTCTCATTATTAACTAAACAATGAAAGGGAGTGATCATGATGAAATCGTTGATAGGGAAACGTCATTCTGTATGCACCAATAACCTGGTACTGTAAAAGGTTTTGGTCCTAGATGAGTTTTCTCTAGCGGCAAAATGGGAGATTTTATATATCGTTCTTTTTCTTCCCTCACTAAACATATATCCCAATAAGATATGGTACAGCACTTGCACTTCGCTGATACTAAAAAATGGTAACTGGCACCATCCATCTAAGAGGTGGTCAATGATTAGAAAGGAGAGTACTACAGAAGAGGAAACAATCAGGCTTTGATTGAGATTGATATATTTGAAACTAAGAACCTTGCATGTTCTGATACGAGGTTTTTGTGGGGAAAGGTAGATGTGCCTGTCACAAAACCGAGATGTACGGGTTGTGACAGGCACTTTTATAAGACATTGGACTGCTTTTGTCGCTGCCTATACCGGTTTTGGTGGGTTTAATAATCAAAAATGAGTTAATTTCTATAAATATAATACAAGTACTAGGATTAAAAATAAATATAATGCTGGTAAAGTGCAATATAATGCTGGTTAGACGCGATTTAATGCTGGTAAGAGGGGAGATAATACGAGTACTAGGATTATATGGGCAAATTTAATGCTGGTAAGAGCAGAGATAATCCTAGTACTGGGATTATAGAGGCAAATTTAATCAGTCATACCGGTGCCTGTGCTTCCTGTTCTTCCCACTGGGGGCCGTCGCGCACAATGATCCACTGGGTCTGCTCCTTAATGCCCTTCGGCAATCTGCTGCCTGTCACTTTATGAGGTTTGGTCTAGGCGAAACAAATATGGCACACAAAACAGATGAATATGTCTAGAAAGATTACTTTGCATTATTCGATATTTATTAGGAGTTCATTTTGGGATTATCAAAATTGACATCATTTTCATAAACATTTATAGTTACCTTAGATAATAGTTATCCATGGTAACTAATTTCGGAAGGGAGTGAAAGAATTGGAGGGTTTTTTTAGACGTTATTTAAGTCTTTATCGACCACTTATCAATAAATTGAATGAACTAATGAGTCCTTATCAGCTTTCTTATTCTTTATGGCAGGTTATTTTATATATAAAAAATTATGGACCATCGACACTTGTAGATATTTCGAATCAATATAATGTTGAAAAGCCAACCATTACCAGGAGGGTTCACCGTTTGGAAGAGCTGCAAATAGTGAAGCAAATTCCCGGTAAGGATAGGCGGGAAAAAATCATTCAATTAACAGATTTAGGGGAAGAGATTTATCAAAAATGCAGGGAGAAAATTACTGAATTGGAACAAAGCGTGATGGAAGGGATTGATAAGGAAGAGCAAGCCATTATGTTTGAAACACTTCACAAAATCCAGGGTAATATTATGAAACGAGAGGGGAGCAAAAGTGAGTAACGCAAAACTGTGGACAAAAGATTTTATTATTGTATCCAGTGTCAACTTTTTGATGACGTTAGTCTTTTATTTATTGATTGTCATTATCGGTGTTTATGCCGTTGATGAATATGCTGCGACTGCAAGTCAGGCCGGTCTTGTTACCGGAATTTTTATTGTGGGGACCTTAATTGGGCGTCTGTTTATTGGAAGAAGTATTGAAGCAATTGGCCGTAAAAGAACGTTATTTATTGGATTAACTCTTTATATAATCACAACATCCTTATACTTTCTCCAATTAGGGATCGCCTTCCTCATTATTACCCGTTTATTACATGGGTTTTCACTGGGGATCGCCAGCACGGCAACAGGAACCATTGTGGCGCAAATTATCCCGAAAAAAAGAAAGGGCGAGGGGATTGGCTATTACAGCATGAGTGCGACATTGGCTACCGCCATCGGACCATTCATTGGACTATACATGATCCAGCATTCAAACATTCAAATGATTTTTAGTCTTTGCCTAACTTTAGGAATCCTCAGTTTGATCACTGCATTCTTTGTGTTTGTGCCAGAATTGGAAAGTTCCACAAAAACAATTGAAGTGAAAGGATTCAAACTCGCCCAATTTATTGAGCTAAAGGCCGTACCAATCGCATTGATTACTCTGATCACGGCCTTCTGTTATTCCAGTGTTCTTTCTTTTATTAACTTTTATGCGATTGAAATTGACCTGGTTCGTGCAGCAAGTTACTTTTTTCTCGTTTATTCAATCGCCGTCTTGATTTCACGTCCATTCTCAGGAAGGTTGATGGATGTGAAAGGAGCAAACTATGTTATGTACCCTGCCTTTATTCTCCTTACAGCCGGAATGCTGATTTTAGGTTCGGCACATAACAGCTTTACTTTGTTGTTAGCGGGAAGCCTCATTGGACTTGGTTTTGGGAATATGCAGTCATGCACCCAGGCCATCGCTATTAAGATGACTCCTCCTGAACGCATGGGACTGGCAACGTCGACTTTCTTCATCTTTCTTGACGCAGGGCTTGGATTTGGCCCCTATCTACTGGGATTCTTCATTCCAGCAATTAGCTATAGTACTCTCTATATGATTCTAGGAGTTGTAGTGTTGGCATCTTCTGGTCTTTATTTTTTACTGCACGGACAGAAAGAAAGGGCTGCTGTCAAAGCTGTAGCTGGATAATAAAATGCAAACATAATGGTGCCTGTCACAACCCGACATTTGTCGAATATCAACCAACAACAAAAAAATCCGGTTACTCGTCCTTGATTAGATGTTTCACGCCTGCTGAATTTGCGTACAATACAGGTGTCCCGCTTGCCAATGCCTCGAGGACGACATTTCCGAACGTTTCAGTCGGGGAGGGGAAAACAAAGACATCTGAATTGGAATAAACCTCAGCCAGCTCTTCTCCTTTTAAATAGCCGGTAAAAATCATATTCCCGGGAGCCTGTGCTTCCAGTTCTTCCCGCTGGGGGCCGTCGTCCATTGAAGGGACATAAAGATTTTTTCCCTTTTGCATAAGATTGACAAGAGCAAACTTTGACATAAGCAAAGGAAGCTCGACTAATATCTGAGCTCCCTTTGTTTATGTCCAGGATAAGTGTTAAGCAATGCATAGCATAACAGACCCGTTTCATTTAAAAATCGGGTCTTTTTTTATGCCACCGTCTTAATTCTTACATTCCTCAAAAATACGCTGTTCTAAAATGGATACTCCAGAGATATATTTCTAACATACTAGTAAAAAATCTTATAAAAAAGATTTGGGGTGTAGGAATTACAGTGGAAAAGCAATTATCGATGGCAGAGACCGTGTACCAAACAATAAAACAAAAAATTATTTATGTTGAATATGCTCCTGGAACCCTTATTCGTGAAGGGGAATTAGCTTCCGAACTCGGGATTAGCAAGACTCCTGTAAGGGAGGCTTTAAATGGTCTTAAACATGAAGGCTTAATAGAGGTGATTCCTTATAAAGGATATCTAGTTTCGCAGCTTTCTTTTCAAGAGCTAAGGGATTTATTTGAATTACGGATTATTTTGGAAACGGTTTCATCTAAGCTGGCGATCCAAAGAATAACAAAATCCCAACTTGATTATTTTAAAAGACTTGCACAAAAAAAATTCAATATCGATTCAGATGATGCCAGGAAAGAATTTATGAGAGTGAATGCGGATTTTCACTGCTATCTTGGTGAAATGAGCGGGAACAAACAATTGGCTGATCAGCTCACAAGCATTGTTCAGAAATTGCAGCGTGGTTTATTTTTGGCTTCAAAGGTGTCTAGCCTGAATGAAATGGAAGAGGAACACCTTGAGCTAGTAGATGCAATAGAAATGAAAAATGAGGCCAGAGCAAAAAGGTTAATTACCAAACATATTCAGGACTCGCAAAAGAACATTTTTAATTTAAACATGATTTAGGAGGTTTAGGGACAGAACCATGCAAACACCCTATCAAAAGGTAAGCGAAACACGCATGTCGGATCGGATTGAGAAGTTAGCCTGCTGTAGTTTACCTGGCTCAGGTGTAACCCGCTTATCTTATACAAAGGAAATGGAATTCGCTGAAGAATTAGTTTCCCGGTGGATGCGCGAAGCTGGGATGATCGTTCGAAGAGATGAAATGGGAAACCTGATCGGGAGATACGAGGGAATCGAGAGCGAAGGACCAGCACTTCTAATTGGCTCCCATCTTGATTCGGTTGTCGAGGCGGGAAAATACGATGGTATTCTTGGTGTAATTGCTGGTATTGAAGTGATCCAGGCAATGTTTGAATGTAACATTAAACCATATTACCCAATTGAGGTCATTGGATTTTGTGATGAAGAGGGGGCAAGGTTCCATACTACGTTGCTTGGGAGCAGGGCAATATCAGGAAGTTTGTGCAATAAAGACTTGGAAACAAAGGATGAAAACGGTATTTCAGTTGCGGACGCAATGAAAAACCATGGGCTAAATCCTTCCATTTATAGGAGGGCTGTACGAGATCCTCAATCTCTATTAGGTTATATAGAATTGCATATTGAACAAGGTCCTGTGCTCGAACAAATGAATCAAGCCTGTGGAGCGGTGAGTGGAATTGCAGGTCAATCGAGATATCTATTTCAAATTAAAGGTTTGGCGGGTCATGCCGGGACTGTACCGGTATCCATGCGAAAAGATGCCCTTGTAGGAGCAGCCAAAATGATTCAGGCTATTGAAAGAATCGCCCTTGAATATGAGCTAGTCGCAACGGTAGGCAAGTTGTTCGTAAAACCAGGAGCAAGCAATGTGATTCCAGGATTTGTGGAAGGTACATTGGATATCAGATCGATTGATAGCAATAGGAAAAGGGAAGCTCTTCAACGCATTATGATAGAGTCCCACCGCATTTGTGAGCGCAAAGGCTTAATCTGTGGCTTTGAAAAAGTGATGGAATCCCCCGCTGTTCTCTGTTCAAGCCGAATGATCGATGTCATTGAGACCGCTCTTGAAGAGCACGGAATGAAGTCGGTTCAACTGGTAAGTGGCGCGGGCCATGATGCGATGGCCTTGGCCGCAAATACAGACATAGGGATGATCTTTGTTAGGTGCAGAGGAGGGATTAGTCATCATCCGGATGAATTAGTGGCGATAGAGGACATGAAAAAGGGTGCTGTTGTTTTATTAGGTGTGGTATTAAAAATGGCTAAAGCAGATAAATAGTGGGTGGAGGTATATAATTGTCAACAATTAAAAATGAAGTGACGCAGGCCAAACAAGATATTTTGCGATGGATAGAATCGAACAGTGAATCGCTCATCAGTTTCCTGCAGGAGCTTGTATCGATTCCATCTGACAATCCTCCGGGAGACTGTCACGAAATTGCCGTTCACCTTCAAAAGCGCCTGCGTGATTTTCAATTTGATGATGCAGCGTTATTAGAGATAGATTCGGAAGAAGTAAAGGCAAACGGGATGATTAGAGTTGCCAACGTCGTATCCACGTCAATTTTCGGTGATGGAAAAGGGCCAGAGGTTGCACTTAATGCTCACGGGGATGTGGTGGCACCGGGACTAGGATGGACATATGATCCTTACGGTGGACAGATTGTAGATGGGAAACTATATGGGCGAGGGGCGGCAGTATCAAAATCGGATATTGCAGCGTATACCTTCGCCGCCATGGCATTGCGCCAAGTTGCGGAACAATTATCGGGTAAAGTTTCGCTGGCCTTTAACTTCGATGAAGAGACAGGTGGAAATATCGGACCCAAGGTGATGATTGAAAAGGGGTATATTCACCCGGATATGGCCATATCAGCTGGGTTCACCTATTCGATTGTTAGTTCCCATAACGGTTGTCTTCATCTTGAAATCAAGCTTAAAGGGAAGTCCGCCCATGCAGCTGCACCTTATACAGGACATGATGCAATTGAAGCCATGACGGGCGTGCTGCAAGCACTATACAAGTACCGCCATTCATTGGATGACATTCATTCTAACGTTCCTGGGATTGATTCACCAAGTATGGTCGTTGGATTAATTTCAGGAGGAATTAATACGAACGTTGTTCCGGATGAATGTATGATACGCATCGATCGCCGATTAATTCCGGAAGAAGACGGGGAGAAGGTGGAAACGGAAATTCGACAATTGATAGAAGGGGCAATCAAAAAATACGATGGGATTAAGGTGGAGTTTAAACGTATTCTGTTGGTGAAAAGTTTTAAACCTGCGCCCGAGGATTCACCGCTAATCCAGAAACTCTCCGCTAACTGGAAGGAGCTTATGGAAGATGAACTGGAAATTCACGGGGTTCCTCTCTATACGGATGCGAGACATTTTGCAGAATCCGGTATTCCTGTCGTTCTTTTCGGTGTTGGTCCCCGCAATTTACTGGAAGCCAATGGCCACCGGGCTGATGAGCATGTAAGGATTGAAGATTTACTGAAAGCAACGAAAATTGTTGCACTTACTCTCTATGATTTGCTTCGAAAGTAACTATTCAATTTGAATATCTCAACCCAATCGGGAATTACATCCAAAATACAAAGGTGGTTTTTAAAATGACATTAGCTGATGTTTATAGCGATCTTATAATATTTGGCTTATTCTTGGCTGCGGGATTTGTCATTCGTGAATTTGTTAAACCTCTTCAGAGATTTTTTATACCTTCCTGTATTATTGGTGGGGCCCTTGCTTTGATTATGGGGCAGCAGGTTTTAGGAGTCGTTGAAATTCCTTCGACATTTGGAGAATATGCAAGCATCCTGATGCGAATCATTATGGCCACTGTAGTACTAGGTGTCGTTGTGACAATCAATAGGGTCAAATCCTACCTTGACTATACATTTGCCAATGTATTCCTTTATGGCGCTCAGATGGTGGTGGGAATTCTATTAGCAGAATTACTAGCAAGTATTTGGACCGGAATGCCATATGGTTGGGGGATATTAGGTGTGTTTGCTTATTTCGGCAGCCATGGGAACGTTGCTGCAGCTGGTACGGTTTTGGAGGACTTAGGTAGCCACGGGACAATAGCTATCGGTATGGTATTGGCCACAGCTGGTGTAATTGTTTCTATGACGGCGGGAATGTTTGTAGTCAACTATGGAGTGAGAAAGGGGTGGGCTACTTTTGTTAAAGAGCCGCAAAAACAACCTGAATGGTTCTATAAAGGCCCAATGCCAGTAGAAGAAAGAGAGTCCATTGGGGAGGTAACCACTTCTTCTATTAGTATAAATCCATTAGCTCTTCATTTAGCTCTAATTGCAGTGGCTTACGCTCTTGGTGATGGGATATTTAGAGTATTAGTTATCTGGGCACCTGTTTTAAAAGTAATTAACCCCATGCTTTACGGAATGATTGGGGGGTTAATTATTTGGCCAATAATAACTCGTTTAAAGAAAGATTCTTATTTTGATAGAAAGATATTTAACCAAATTTGTGGATTTGCTCTTGATATGCTTATTCTTACTGCGATTGCGACCCTGCCATTGGACATTATTTCTAAGTATGGGATTCCAATTATTCTCTATATTGTAATAATGAGTGTCCTTACTATCTTTTTCTGTATTTGGTTCTTTAGAAAAACCCAAACGGAGCAGTGGTTTGAAAAATGTGTAATGGTTATTGGTACCTGCACAGGAAGTACGCCCAATGGATTTGCACTTGTAAGGGCTATTGATCCCAAATCTGAGTCAGTAGTACCTGATTGCCATGGTGTGTATAATGCTCTGTTTTGGTGGAACAACTTATTGACTCCTATTCTCCCAGCCTTTATATTCGTTAGCTTCTGGGGAACCGTCGGTATTGGTATGGCATTTGTTTTGACTGCTGCCGTTCTTGCCTACCTTGTCTTTATCAGGGGCAAGAATAATGGGGGGCCAAACCTTAAAACAGGCATATAATTTGAAAAGCTAGCAGGCAGAAGTGGTTCAGTAAAAGTTTTATCACCATAGTTTAGATAACATATATATTTTAATGTTTCATATTAGGAGGATTTATATGGATCGATTTCATATTTCAGCCACAGGCCATTCTGTTAACTATTTTCCAGAATACTTGGCAAGAGATTTAGGATATTACGCTGATGTTGATCTGGATGTTACTGCGGAAGTGCCTCAGCCGTGGCCAAGGGTACTGAAGGATATTGACTCAGGGGTAGCTCAAGCCGCACTAGGTGGAATTTGGGTACCATCGATATATAAGAATCATGTAAAGGATTATTACGCATTTGCCCAAGTTTCAGCCCGCTGCCCCATGGTATTGGTCTCGCGTACTCCGATAGAAAAATTCAGCTGGAGTATTCTGGAGGATAAGATTGTTATTGTTTCAGGTGGCAATGGTGCGAGCCCATTCCTTTTTTTAGAAGGCTGTCTTAAGGAAGCTGGTTATGATTTATCAAAGAGCTGCTTTGTCCACGATTTTGCTACTCCTATGATAGCCGAATGTTTCGCAGGTGGATGGGGTGATATGATCGTCGTTGACCCACTTACTGCCTCAACATTAGTAATGGAAGGGAAGGGATATTTAGCTGGAAGCCTCGCAGAATATGGAGGAGCTGTTCCTTGGAGTGTATATTACTCCCCAGCTAGTGTCCTTGAACATGAAGACCATTTGGCTGGTCGATT
The DNA here is from genome assembly GCF_001273925.1 of Bacillus sp. FJAT-27251. GTDB lineage: Bacteria > Bacillota > Bacilli > Bacillales > Cytobacillaceae > Mesobacillus_B. The sequence goes on from NZ_LIGG01000001.1 coordinate 2,849,261, forward strand.
TACAGCGGCATTACAGCGTGCAACAACTTGGATACGTGAGCATGATGCTACTGAAGCTCAAGATGTGGTTGAAAAATACTGGCCCAATATTGACAAGAATGTGGTTATCGGGCTTATTAGCTCTTTCAGGGAATATGGAATGTGGGATGAAAATGTTCGAATTAAGGAAAATGAACTGTCCCGTTGGCAGGGAATCATTACAGATGCAGGATTACTTAACCGACCATTGAAATATGATGAAATCATTGATTCCAGGCCATTTGATTATGCCTCCCATATTATATCGAAGAGAGATTGATAGAATGAATGGAATAGGAACCCAGTGAGCAATTTACTGGGTTCCTATTCGTTAGGTTTCTTAATTATGAAAGTCATGCCATTGGTTTTTAACATGTTGGCTAAGTACTCGACCGACCGTATTTCCCTTTAAATAGTTAAGAAAAGTATTTAATAGAGGAGGCGTCGTTTTGAAGTATGATCTTATTATCAAAGGTGGAGAAGTTGTTTTTCGCGATGGGGTCAGAAAAGTAGATATTGCGATTAGCAACGGGAAAATTTCCGTCATTGGGGAAACCATTGAAGCAGATAGCAAACAAGTTGTAGAAGCTGAAGGTCAATATGTTATGCCTGGGATGATTGATTCGCATGTTCATATTTGTGAGCCAGGACGAACGGAGTGGGAAGGTTTTATCACAGGATCAAAAGCCTTGGCTGCAGGTGGTACAACGATGTATATAGACATGCCGTTAAATGCACTGCCAGCCACAACCACTAAGGAAGCATTAAAGTTAAAAATAAAAGCGGCAGAAGGCAATAATTATGTTGATTACGCTTTATTTGGTGGATTAATTAACGGAAACCTTGAAAAACTACAAGAACTCTCAGAAGGTGGAGTAGTTGCCTACAAATGCTTTTTATCTACTTGCGGAAGTGACATACCTAATGATTTTAATAATGTGGACGATTACACCTTATATACCGGAATGAAAAAACTTGCCAAATTAGGCCGTATATTACTTATCCATGCTGAAAATTCGGCCATCACGGATCGTTTGGCTGAAAAGAAAGTCAAGGAAGGAAAGCTAACCGCAAGGGATTATGTTGAATCCCGCCCAATCGTCGCAGAAGTGGAAGCAGTCAAGCGTTCGCTCTTCTTTGCAAAAGAAACAGGATGCAAAGTCCATTTCGTCCACATTAGCAGCGCAGAAGCGGTTGAGGAAATTATTAAGGCTTGCCAAGAGGGACAAGATGTTACCCTTGAGACATGCCCGCATTACCTAACCATGACAGTAAACGAATTTGAAGAGATAGGACCCGTTGCTAAATGTGCTCCTCCCTTGCGGAGTGCAACTGAACAGGAAAGGCTTTGGGATGTATTAAAGCAAGGAAAGATTGATATGTTAACTTCCGATCATTCTCCGTGTCCACCTGAAATGAAGGATAGCGAAACGAATAATCTGTTTGAAGTTTGGGGAGGGATAACCGGCTGCCAAAACAATGTCGATCTCATGTTTGACGAGGCGGTTAAAAAGCGCGATGTCCCGGTGACTGAGTTTGTTCGTATGATTGCAACCAACCCGGCAGAGAGATTCAATCTCAAGACAAAAGGAGAAATCGCTGTATCCAAGGATGCCGACATCATCTTAATTGACCCGAATCAGTCTTATGAAGTATCTGCAGAACATTTATACTATCGCCATAAGCATAGCCCTTATATTGGCCGTAAAATTGATTGCCGAGTGACGAAAACATTTGTACGCGGACATTTGGTTTTTGATTTGCAAGAAGGGATACTGGGGGAACCGATAGGACAATGGTTCACAAGTAGAAAATAATGGTGCCTGTCACACACCGAGATGTGTCGAATACACTATAAATCTCTGGTTGTGACAGGCAAAATTAACGCATTCGATTGTTTTTTTCTCTATCTTCATTCTTTTGGTTAAAAATGAGTAAATATAATTCCAGTACGAGTATTAAATAAAAATATAATGCTGGTAAGTGTCACTATAATGCTGGTAAGAGCAAGGATAATACTAGTACTGGGTTTATAGCGACAAATTTAATGCTGGTAAGAGCAGAGATAATGCGAGTACTGGGATTAAAGAAGCAAATTTAATCAATCATACCGGTGCCTGACACACAACCCTTAGATTGTGACAATAGCACTTTTTAAATCCTAAGCATACTTTACTTCCTCTCCAGCTTCAGTCACACCCCGATAGGACAGGACAAGTGACTCCAGGATCGTGTCCCATTTTTGTGTAAGGGCATAGTTTCTTCCCTCACGTCCCATCGTGTGAAGAAGGGAAGGGTTATTCATTAGTTTGAGCAGTGCTTCTTTGAAACTTTCAGGATTGCCGGGCTCGCATAAAAATCCGGTTACTCCGTCCTTGACGAGGTGTTTCACGCCTCCTGAATTTGCGCCCACAACAGGTGTCCCGCTTGCCATAGCCTCGAGGACGACATTTCCGAACGTTTCAGTCGGGGAGGGGAAAACAAAGACATCTGAAATGGAATAGACCTCAGCCAGCTTTTCCCCTTTTAAGTAGCCGGTAAAAACCATATTCCCGGGAGCTTGTGCTTCCAGTTCTTCCCGCTGGGGGCCGTCGCCCACGATGATCCACTGGATCTGCTCCTTCATGCCCTCCGGCAAGCTGGCTGCCACATTCATCAGGGTGTTGAGATCCTTCTCAGGTGCCAGCCGGCCGGCATACGTAAAAAGCAATTTATTCCCCGCGTTATACCGCATACGGCCGGACAGTTTATTATAGTTCGGGTGGAAGAGGCTGCAATCAACCCCCCGCCCCCACAGTTCCAGGTTTGAGAAACCGCGCTGCTGCAGCTGGGTTAGTGTTTCCATTGAAGGGACATATAGTTTCTGAAAGGGCGAGTGGAACCAGGTCATATACCTCCATAAATACTTGGATAGAAAGGGAAGGTTGTAATACTTTAAATACTGATCAAAGTCGGTATGATACGAACCAACCAAGGGGATATTCATTTTCTTGGCAAAATAAGAGCCGCAAAACCCAATATTGAATGGTGTGGCAACATGGATCAAGTCGGGTGCAAAACTTTCGAGTTCTGCTTTTACCTGGTTGAGATTGGGAAACGCCAGCCGGCACTCCGGATAAAGAAACAAGGAAAGGCTGGTGAACTGATGAAGATTGTCCGCCACATAATCAGATGGTGTCTTTGGAGCAAAGATTTTGCAGGAAATATGATGTTCCGCCAAATAATCGGCAAGGCGCTTAAGTGTGCGTGCAACTCCATTCATATCCGGATAATAGGTGTCTGTAAAAATAGCAATTTTCATAGTGACCTCCCGGCAAAAATTGAAGTAGGACATGCCTAGTATCTAAAGCCAAACGTGTGGACCTCCAAAATGGAAAGGGAACAGAGCGACTTCTGGAAAATGCAAACTCTATTGGCTTATGCACGTACAGGGGGGAGGTTTTAAGCGCGGGATGATTTTCCCGCAAACGACTTTGTTTCCCATTTCCTCAAGGCAAACTCCATTTACCAATCCTGCATACCCAGTTCCAGACACAGTGAGTTTCATTCAATCCCTCCCGAAAGTAATGCTTGCTTATTTCCATTTTATTAGAAGAACATCCATACTTTCTTAAGGCAGCGTAAAGGGAATGTAATTTTTTATAAAAACACCATTTCTAATTTTATCTTCAATGATGTAACAACTCGTAGGTCTAACCACCTATTATCTTGATTGAATAAAATATTAGTAGACAGTATTCGGGATTTTCTTCAGGTTAACTAATCCAAATTGATTGCTTTTTAAAAGAAATATGATACGGATTTCCTAAGTGGCGGCTTTTTGTCAAAAAAACACGAATATTCACTGTTTTAGTTTGGCAGTAATTTCTGTACAATTAACTTGCGAGATTATTTTTGGAAAGGAAGGAGGCATTTAATGAAAGCGCTATAGTCTATACACTTTGTTCGTCCGATGAACGAACTTATATTACCAGACTCTAAAGAATTTATGTTAAAAGAAAGGACAAAAAACTCATGAAAAAGATGAAAAAGCTATTGTCTATTTGTATGGTGTTTGCTCTTCTGGCAGGGGCTTTTACGATGCCGGCCTTGGCTAACACCGATGGTACGGCTCTGCAGAGTGCTTTGGATAAGTTTGAGGGTCTTGATGAGAATGTGTATACCCCAGCGACCTATCGGCTGGCCAAAATGGAATACGATAAAGTAAAGGGTTTAGTTGAGAATCAAAACGTCTCCCAAGACGAAATCACAGAGGCAATCAATGCTTTAAACAACCGTATCGCAGCCCTGAGAGTCGCAAACGGTTCTGAGTCACTGTGGAAAACCTATGAGGATTACTTCGAAATGGGCAACATTTATAGCGGAGCAGGCAACCTGGATCCAGGTAATACTCGCGGCTTGTTGACATCTAGCCATTTCAACATCCTCACCGCAGAGAATAACATGAAGCCTGAAAGCCTTTCCTCTGGAAACGCTGGACAGAAGGGTACTTTTAATATTGGCCAGGGATCGAACCACGCCTCTGACCAGTTAGTAAGAGAAGCACAAAAAAGCGGCAAGAAGGTGCATGGACACGTGCTGGTGTGGCACAGCCAGTCTCCGAGCTGGCTCAACGGCGGTACTAGAGGCAACTACACAAGAGCACAGGCCAGAGAAAACATGGAGCTCTATATCAAAACCGTAGTACAGCACTTTGACACCCAGTATCCTGGTGTCGTCACCACTTGGGACGTTGTCAATGAGGCATTCATTGATGAATTGCCAAGCATTCCTGAGGGCGCAAATTGGAAAGATTATCTTCGCAGAGGAAACCAGAGCGGCTGGTATAAGTCATACAGCAACGGTATGGCAGAAGGACAAGACCCAAGCGACTTTATTTATGATGCTTTTGTCTTTGCCCGTCAATATACGGACGCCAAGTTATTCTACAACGATTTTAATATGTACGAAGATGGCAAGTCGAAGGTTGCCGCAATGATGGTGAAAGAACTCAACGCGCGGTACAAGAAGGAGCATCCAGAAGATCCTCGGCAGTTAATCGAGGGTGTGGGCATGCAGTCCCACAACTACATTATGGATACCCCGCCTTCCAAAGTGGAAAACGGCATCCTTAATCTCCTATCCGCCGGTGTTGATCTGATGATAACTGAGCTTGATTTGTTCGCCTGGTATCCTTGGAACGCCGAGCCTACTGGCAGTTCCCTTGCAGGTTACAGGGATTTGAGAGACCGCGGGATTGAACATATCATCGGTGGAGCAGGCACAGAGGAACAGAGAAATTACTGGATTGATCGCGGGATCACAAACGGATCCGAGATTGAAGTGATCCAGGCCGAGGTTTTCGCCGAATACTTAAGACTCTATAAGAATTACGCAGCTAGCATCGATCGCGTTACATTCTGGGGTCTGAACGACAGCCAAAGCTGGAGAAGGGGCCACAATCCGCTGCTGTGGAACAGTGATTTCTCTCCGAAGGACGCTTTCTACGCTGTGTCCGATCCCGAGGGCTACCTGGGCGTTGATCCTATCCAGGTTAAACCAATCCCTGCCTCCAAAGTGGCTGAAATCATTCTGGATTACAATGATGTGAAGCCTGCTTATGGAAAAGGAAAAAATGGCGGGAATTTCATCAGCGAAATTGCCAGGTTGATGGGGCCTAAGACATCTTTTAAAAGCGAGCCGCACACCATTAAAAAAGGAGAATTGGAATTATCCAATCCTGCCTACAGGAAGGCCGTATTGAATCATCTGAAATCACATCCAGCACTGGAAGACAAGATTTTAATCATGCCTCCGGAAACATTCTTTATTGATAGTAAAAAATAACAAACTAAAGCAGTTTAGGATAAAACGGAGTTCCAAAGTACAGGAGCTCCGTTTTAGCTATGGTTTTCGCAACCAGGCGACTGGGCGAGGAACCCACATCTTAATCGGCTGCCGCGCAGGGGCCGGGGATAATGATAAGGCAAACAACCAGGCCAAGAGCCGTTAAAAATAAAGGGGGATTCTACATATGAAATACCGAAACCTTGGGAACAGCGGGTTAAAGGTCAGTGAAATAGGGCTGGGCAGCTGGCTCACCTATGGAAAGGCAGTTGGCAACGAAACGGCGCTGGAATGCATCCATAAAGCCTATGAACTGGGAATTAATTTTTTTGACACAGCCAATGCGTACGAAGGCGGAAAAGCGGAGGAAGTTTTGGGAGAAGCTTTGAAGGACTATCACAGAAGCAGTTATGTGGTGGCAACTAAGGTGTTTTTTCCAATGGGTGATGGCCCAAACGACCGGGGGCTTTCACGGAAGCATATTTTTGAGCAATGCGATGCAAGCTTGAAAAGGCTTGGAGTCGAGTATATCGATCTTTATCAGTGCCACCGATTTGACCCGGAAGTACCAGTGGAGGAAACGCTCTATGCACTGGATGACCTGGTAAGGCAGGGGAAGATTCTCTATGCAGGGGTCAGTGAATGGAGTGCAGACCAGATCGAAAATGCCATTGAGGTTGGGAGAGCCAACCAGCTGCGGCCGCTTATTTCAAACCAGCCTATTTATAATATGTTGGAGAGGTACATTGAGCAGGAAGTATTGCCTGTTTGTACAGAGAACGGCATTGGCCAAATTGTATTTTCCCCGCTGGCGCAAGGAGTATTGACAGGGAAATACAAGCCCAATGGAGAAAAGCCGGCCGGCAGCAGGGCCGCAAATGATTCTGTAAACGGGGTTATAAATAGTTATTTCAGAAATGATGTCCTGCAAAGTGTTCAACAGCTCAATGAATTGGCGGGTGAACTGGGCATGACCTTAAGCCAGCTGTCGCTCGCCTGGATCCTTCGCCATCCTGGAATCAGCTCGGCAATCATCGGAGCAAGCCGGCCGCAGCAGATTGTGGAAAATGTCCAAGCGGTCAACATCGAACTTGATGATGCTGTTGTGGGGAAGATAGACGATATTTTAGACAAGGTTAAGGAGTTTGCTCCTTTACGCTAGACAAGGACAAGAACGAATGGGAGAGTTTAGCTGAGAAGGAGCGCTCTCCCTTAAAATCCGTTATCCAATCCGAAAGAGAAGGGGCTTTGCAAATGAGTATGAATATTGAAGAGATTATTGCCAAAGCAAAACGCTGCGACTGTGGAAACAGGCACTTTCCAATTCCGATTGAGGAGATCGTTGTTGGTTCAGAGGCATTGCCTCAATGTATTACGTTTCTTAAGGAAAGATCCTTTCGAAAAGCGGTCATTATTGCAGATGAACGAACCTTCAAGGCAGTTGGGAAAAAGCTTAAAACTATGATGGAAGAAGCTGGACTGGAGAGCTCGGTCTGTTTAATTGAAGGGGACAAGAACGGAGACGTGGTGGCCGATGAGGCCTCCCTTGTGCAGGCCCTGATCCACACTCCTAAGGACGCCGATGTCCTGATTGCCGCAGGCTCGGGCACTCTTCATGACATCACGCGCTTTTGCAGCGATAAAAGCGGAAAGCCTTTTATCTCGGTTCCTACAGCAGCCTCCGTCGACGGGTACACTTCCATGGGAGCCCCGATCATCGTTCGGGGAACAAAGAAAACCTTTCAGAGCGTCTCACCGATTGCGGTGTTCGCCGACCTAGAGGTGATTAAAAATGCTCCCAAAAACATGAGTGCTGCAGGCTTTGGGGATATGCTCGCCAAAGTCACCTCTCTGGCTGACTGGAAATTCGGCCATTTGATTGGCAAAGAGCCTTATTGCCCCGTCGTAGCGGAATTGACAAGGGAAGCACTGGATTCCTGCATCCGCCATTCAGAGGAGATTGCCCGGGGGGATGAAGAGGGCATCAGGATTTTATTTCAAGGTCTTATTCTGTCGGGATTGGCCATGCTCCTATTCGGCCAATCCCACCCTGCTTCCGGAGGGGAACACCATTTGTCCCATTATTGGGAAATGGAATTTTTGCGGGAAGGGCGGCCGCAGATTTTGCATGGAGCCAAGGTAGGGGTGTCCATGCCGATCCTGGCGGAAATTTATAAGAGAGAAGTTGGCAAGCTGCTGGACAGCTCTGCATCAAAGGGCGGCCAAATTGACAGAATCAAAGAATACGAAGGAGAAATTAATAGGATCCTCGAGGAAATTCCCTCCCCTGGCTATTTGCGGGGCCTGATTGAAAAGGCTGGCGGTGAAACCAGCCACGAGAAGCTCGGGATCAGCGACGCCCTGGTTTATGAGAGCCTAAAKGGGGCGCATCTCCTTAGAGACAGGTTCACCATGCTGAAATTCCTGAACGTGGTGGTGAAAACAGAGCATAAGGTCAGGAATCACAGTCCAAAACCATCTTATGAGTTTTAAATATTCGATTGTAATGAGCACCTGGTCGGGTGCTTGTTTTTTATCGTGTTAAATAATTGACCGTAGTAATAATAAACTTACAAGTTTTCGTGGCAAAATGTCAGATTTTGCTGTTTCCCAGGAAATTTCATGATAGGCTGGCATAAGCTTTTATATAATTTACTCTTTTCATCTATTCCATCCTGGATTATAGTTAGAATAATAATCTGTAAGAAAATTATATCTATTTACATATGGAGGATAGTATGAAGTATATTAGCACTCGTGGAAATACAAAAGAAATCGGCTTTATTGATTCGGTCATGATGGGGCTGGCAAATGACGGGGGGCTATTGGTCCCGGAAAAAATCCCGCAAGTTTCTGAAGAAAAGCTGCAGGCGTTATCTAAACTGAGCTATCAGGAATTGGCATACGAAATTATTTCTTATTATACAGATGGTGAAATTCCCGAGAAGGATTTGAAGGAATTAATCCAAAAAAGCTATGCAACCTTCCGCCACCAAGAGGTCACTCCTGTTAAAAAGGTAAAGGATCATATGTATGTATTAGAGCTTTTTCATGGTCCAACCTTTGCTTTTAAGGATGTTGCGCTGCAATTTTTAGGCAACTTATACTCTTATATCGCAAAGAAGACAGGGGAAACCATCAATATTCTTGGTGCTACTTCAGGAGATACAGGTGCTTCAGCGATTGAGGGTGTCAGAGGAAAAGAAGGGATTCGCATTTGTATTTTGCATCCGCATGGAAAGGTTAGCAAGGTACAAGAGCTGCAAATGACGACAGTGAACGACGAGACGGTTTTAAATTTAGCGATTAAGGGAACGTTTGACGATGGTCAAAGAATCATCAAGGAAATCTTTTCCGATTTGGAATTCAAAAATAAATACCATCTTCGTGCGATCAATTCGATTAACTTTGCCCGCATTTTAGCTCAAACGGTGTATTACTTTTATGCCTATTTTCAAGTGGCGGGAGAAACAGGGGCAAAAACGGTCAACTTCAGTGTGCCGACCGGAAATTTCGGAGACATCTTCGCTGGCTTTTTAGCTAAAAAAATGGGCCTTCCAGTTGGGAAATTGATTGTAGCGACCAATGAAAATAATATTCTGGAACGTTTTATCAAAGAGGGAATTTACGAACCAGGTGAGTTCCACAGCACCTACAGCCCTTCGATGGATATTCAGGTTGCGAGCAATTTCGAGCGCTATCTATACTATTTGCTACATGAAGATTCCAAAGCCGTTTCTGATGTCATGAATCAATTTAAGACTGAAGGCAAAATCATGATAAATGAGGAACAGCTCCGTCAAGTGAACGAGGATTTTGCAGCCTATGGAGTAGCAGGAGACGAATGCCTGCAAACCATTAAGAAGTATTATGATGAAAATGATTATTTACTTGATCCACATACTTCGTGCGGAGTTGCCGCGTTTGAGCATTGTAATGATGCCGGAGAGGTTTGTGTGACTCTCTCAACGGCCCATCCCGCAAAATTCAATGAATCGATTGCTCTTTGTGATATCGTGCAGACATACCCTGAACTGATTAAGGAATTGTTTGATAAACCCCAATATCTGGAAGTGGTTGAGGCGAACAATCAAGAAATTTCACAGAAGTTAAAAAAACATTTTAGCTCTGTAAGGCAATCTATATAAGTTATATCATAATCGACCGGGAATGCTTGTTGCATTCCCGGTTTTTAAATTTATTCTTATAGTTAAAAGAATGATTACAGTACATCCCATGTGAGTGAAGAAACAAGCGATGTGTGGTCTTGAAAAAAAATAACAAAACAAATTAATACTCGGGGTGTGACTAGGCACTTCTTTTTGATTCTGGACTGTTTTTCCCGCTGTCTTAATCGGATTCAACTCATTTGGCGAGTTTAATGAACAAAAATGATAAATATAAAACGAGTACTAGTATTAAATATTAATATAATGCTGGTAAAGGTCACTATAATGCTGGTTAGACGCGATTTAATGCTGGTAAGACCAGGGATAATACGAGTACTGGGATTATAATGACAAATTTAATGCTGGTAAGAGCAGCGATAATGCGAGTACTGGATTTATAGAAGCATATTTCATAGTGACTACCCGGCAAAAATTGAAGGAGGATATGCCTAGTATCAAATTTAAATATCTAGAAAAATACTTATGCCTGTAGCCATCCGAAGTTTGCGCATTATCACCAACCGGCAAACTTTGGATGTAACAGGCATTTTTGTGTTTTTTATGGCGCATCTTTTAAATCCGAAAAATTCTAAAAATATAGTTGTAATTATTAGAAAATTACGTATACTTAAGTTGAGAGGTGATTCATATGTCAGTTAATGATGTGACTGAGGAAAAAGTCCTAACACAGAGGGGGGTGGAGACTCGGGCCAAACTGTTGAAGGCAGCCGAGGAGGTCTTTGGCAAAAAAGGATATTATGAAACTTCTATTGTGAACATTTCACAGGAAGCAAAAGTTGCCCAGGGGACGTTTTATAATTATTTTCCTTCGAAGAAAGATATCTTTGACGAATTAATAAGGACTTATAGCCGTAATTTAAGAATTGCCATAAAAGAGGGAATGGCAGGAAGTATCACCTATGAAGAGGCGCAGAGAAATGGCTTTTATGCTTTCTTTACATGGGTAAAAGACCATCCGAATTTATATAGTATTGTTCAGCAAGCTGTAGTTGTCGATCAAGAGCTTTTCAGATGGTATTATGGAAAGCTTGCGAATGGATTTCATAAAAGCTTGTCACAAGGAATCGAGGCAGGTGAATTCAAACCGCTGGAACAGGAGACAATCGCGTACTGCTTAATGTCCATCGGCCAGTTTCTGGGGATGAGGTGGGTATATTGGGAAAAAACAGATGTTCCGGAAGAGGTATTTGAATCCGCCATGACTCTCATCTTCCAGGGGATAAAAAAGTAAAGGAGGAGTTTGGATGAAAGGGATAGCCTATTGGATAGAAAAATGGGCGTATACCAACCCTGATCGGATAGCAGTTATAACGGAAACAGAAAAGATTTCCTATAGAATGCTCAATCAAATGATTCATTCAGTTGCTTTGAAGATGAGAGAAGATCTTCATGTGGAAAAAGGAGACCGAATTGCCATCTTATCGCATAATCGGATGGAATACATAGTCCTCCTTTTTGCCATAGCAAAGCTGGAGTGCATAGCAGTACCTTTGAATATTCGTCTAACCGCAAAAGAACTTATTTTTCAATTGAATGATAGTGGATCGAAAGTCATCTTTGCGGAAAAAGAAAATAAAGAGTTTGCTGGTTCACTTATCAAGGAAAGCAGTTTGGAACACCTGAGGTTTTTAAAAGGGCTGGGCCGAGAAGAGGAATTTTCAAACAGGAGCTCATATTACGACGAAATTGACGAACATGCTCCATTTATTATTTGTTACACCTCGGGTACAACCGGCAAGCCCAAAGGCGCTGTTTTAACACAGAAGAATATGTTTTGGAATGCCGTCAATAACAAGCTTGCCATCGACCTTACTTCGGAGGACCGATGTATTGTTCTGCTGCCATTGTTCCATATTGGAGGGATTGGTCTATTTGCTTTCCCGTCCTTATTTGCGGGCGGAACAATCGTCATTCCTGGCAAGTTCGAGCCAGGGAAGGCCATCCATATGATGGAGCAGCATAAGGTCACCATTGTGATGGGGGTACCTGCGATTCATCAAGCATTGCTCCGTAGTCCTTCTTTTCAACATGCTGACCTCCGTTCTGTCCGTTGGTTTTACAATGGCGGAGCCCCATGTCCGCGTGAATTAATAGAAGCTTTTTATGACAAAGGGTTTTTATTTGGTCAGGGCTTTGGGATGACAGAAACGTCGCCTACCCTTTTTATGCTTACAAGAGAAGATGCACCTCGTAAAAGAGGATCCATAGGGAAGCCCGTATTATATTCCGAATACAATCTGGTAGATTCTGAGGGAAGAAAGGTCGATCAGGGTGAAGTTGGGGAGCTTATCGTTAAGGGGCCAAATATTATGAAGGAATATTGGAAACGGCCTGATGCAACAAGGGAAGCCTTGAAAGACGGCTGGCTCATAACAGGAGACCTGGCGAAAGAGGATGAAGAAGGGTTTCTCTACATTGTGGGGAGAAAAAAAGAAATGATCATTTCCGGCGGGGAAAATATCTATCCCCTTGAGGTGGAGCAAGTCATCAGCCAGCTGGAAGATGTGTTGGAAGTAGCAGTTGTCGGCACAGCTGATCCGCTCTGGGGGGAAGTTCCGGAAGCTTTCGTTGTAAAGAAAAGTGAAAGCGCTTTATCAGAAGGAGAGGTACTTCAGTACTGCCAGGGATATCTAGCAAAATATAAAATCCCTAAAAAAGTTACGTTTATGGAAGAGTTGCCGAAGAATGCCACTGGAAAAATACAAAAAAACCAATTAATCGGAAGTAGGTAAAGGGATGATTCATTATACAATAGGCCAGCAAGCGAGCTGCAGCAAAACGATAACAGAGACAGACTTTGTGCTGTTTGCGGGGATAAGCGGTGACTTTAATCCGATCCATATAGATGCTGAATATGCCAAAAAAACGAGGTTCAAACAGCGGATTGCACATGGATTGCTAACCTCGAGCTTATTATCACAGCTTTTGGGTGTCCATCTGCCAGGGCAAGGATCGATTTATTTAGAACAAAACATCCGCTTCAAAGCACCTGTTTTTATAGGAGATACGATAACAGCCAAAGCGACGATACAAGAGATTGATCATGATAAAAGAATCCTGACGCTGCTAACAGAGTGTTTTAACCAGAATGAAAAACTAGTATTAACGGGAACCGCCAAGATGATGGTACCTGAGGATGGAGGGGTTATTTAATGGGGATCGGAATTGAAACGACGGGAGTCTATTTTCCTCCCGGGATAGAAAATGCGGCCGATTTGGCAATTAAGACTGGTATCCCGGAAGCAGTGATTATCGAAAAGTTTGGATTGTATCAAAAGCATGTTGCCGATCATACGATGCACGCCTCGGATCTGGCCATTGCGGCGGGCAGGCAGGCGCTGGGCCATGTTGATCCCTTATCCATAGATGTGGTGATTTATTTTGGCAGCCCCCATAAGGATTATTACGTTTGGTCAAGTGCCCCGAAAATCCAGCATGAATTAGGGGCGAAAAATGCCTATGCCTTTGAAATCATGAATGTCAGTTCCTGTTTTCCGATTGCATTAAAGGTGGCAAAAGATATAATTACTGCTGATCCATCTATCCAAAACATCCTGCTTGCGGGAGGGTGTAAGGAATCACAAATCGTCGATTATGATAATCCGAGGTCACGTTTCATGTTTAACTTTGCAGATGGAGGGACTGCTGCACTGGTAACCAGAAATTCTTCACAGTGTGACATACTGGAAAGTGCCATCCTGACAGACGGGTCCTTTCATGATGATGTAAGGGTACCTGCCGGAGGCTCAGCACATTTTCCGAGCGTTGCAAGTGTTGAAGCGAACATGCATTACATTGATGTGAAAGACCCGAAATCCATGAAAGAAAGACTGGATCCAGTATCCATCAAAAACTTCGAACAGGTTGTCAGAAATGCACTTCATAAGAGCGGATATACACCTCATGATATTAAACTCCTGCTGCCACTCCATACGAAACGTTCAATGTTCAATGAACTCTTACAATCACTGGAACTTACTGCCGATAAAGCCATTTACCTGGATCATCACGGCCACATGTCCGCACTGGATCCTTGCGTTGGATTGCATTTCGCCCAGGAGCAGGGACTGCTAAACCCTGGTGATATTGCGGTTACAGTCAGTGCAGGAACCGGTTATACCTGGGCCGCTACGGTTGTTAGATGGAAAGGGGAGAAAAAATGAAGAGGCTGCGGGGATTGGCAGCCTTTATCGGAATTTCAGATGTTCACTATCTCTTGACGTTGAAAACCAACGATAACAATCACCCTATGGAACAGTTCAAATAAAAGAATATCAATAACGGGAGGAATGGCTTTGAAAAGGAATTCAAGGTGTCTTAAAACATTTGTAACGCTTTGCATAGGGCTCACAATGATCATTACCGCAGCGTGTTCGGGAAACACGGCGAATTCTGAGGAAGATGACGCCATCAAAATTGGTGTCCTGGCTTCTTTAACGGGCCCTCTTGAGACTTATGGAAAGCAAACCGTTGCCGGATTTGAACTCGGTTTGCAATATGCAACTGAAGGGACAAATGAGGTAGGCGGAAAAAAGATTGAATTCCTTGTCGAGGATACGGAAACGAAACCGGATGTCGCCGTTAGAAAAGCGACCAAGCTGCTGGAAGAGGACGAAGTGGATTTCCTCGTAGGTTCATCAAGCTCGGGGGATACATTGGCTGTGCTGCCCCTTGCTGAAGAGTACGAAAAAATTATGGTGGTAGAGCCTGCAGTTGCCGATAGCATTACAGGGAAAAACTGGAACAAGTATATTTTCAGGACAGGAAGAAATTCTTCACAGGATGCGGTCGCCGGGGCAGCAGCGATTGCCGAAAAGAATGTTCGCATCGCTACCTTTGCACAAGATAACGCTTTTGGAAGAGAAGGGATTGCTGCTTTTAAGGAAGGGGCAGAAAAACTCGGAGCTTCCATAGTGAATGAACAATATGCCGATCCAAACTCCACGGATTTCACCGCCAATATTCAAAGTATCATTAACGAAAAACCTGACTATCTTTACATCGTTTGGGCAGGGTCAAATGCACCCTGGAAGCAGTTGAAAGATATGCAGCTGGAGGAGCAGGGAATCAAGATTTCTACTGCCGCGCAGGATATTGCTTCGCTTAGGACAATGGATTCACTAATAGGGATGAGCGGCTTCTCCATTTATTATCATACCCTTCCTGACAATCAAGTGAATGACTGGCTGGTAGAAGAGCATAAGAAAAAATTTAATGGAGAGATACCAGACTTGTTTACTGCAGGGGGAATGACGGCGGCCATTGCGATTGTGGAGGCTCTGAAGAAGACGAGTGGCGACAAGGATGTCGAAGGATTGATAAAAGCGATGGAAGATATGGAGTTTGAAACACCTAAGGGTTCGATGAAATTCCGGGCAGAAGACCACCAGGCCCTGCAGTCGCTTTATGCTGTCACCCTTGAAGAACAGGAAGGTGTTGACCATCCAGTTCCTGTCCTTGTCCGGGAATTGAATATGGAAGAAACAGAGCCGCCTGTCAGAAATGGAAAGTAGAATCATTCATCATAAAAGGGGCTGTTTTCACAGCCCTATCAAGGAGGTGCCGCCAGGTTGAAACCTATTTTGGCCACTAGAAACTTGTCTGTTTCCTTTGGTGAACATGATGTAATCAAAGGGATGAACCTTGAAATTGAGCGTGGAAAACTTACCTCGATCATTGGGCCGAATGGTGCCGGGAAGACAACACTTTTCAATTTATTGAGCGGGCAAGTCACACCGACTAAAGGAGAAATTTATTTTAAGAACGAAGAAATCACCAAACTTTCGATTCCATTAAGGGCTAGGAGGGGCATTGGCCGCTCCTTCCAGCTCACCAATATTTTTCCGGAACTAACCGTTCTTGAAAACATCAGACTTGCCGTCCAATCGTCGAATCAGGATTTCTACTCCATTTTTCCAAGGTTTTCGTTCTTTTCACGCCAGCAGGAAGAAGCAAAGGCTGTATTGGAGAAGTGTATGCTGACAGGGAAGGAGAGTGTCCTGGCCAAAGATTTGGCACATGGGGAAAAGCGGAAACTCGAGCTCGCCATGCTCCTTGCGTTGAAAACTGAATTGCTGCTTCTGGATGAGCCTACCGCCGGCATTTCACTTGAAGAAATACCTGCCATCTTGGACGTAATTGAAAATATTAAGAGGGAAGGCACCCACACGATCGTCTTAATTGAGCACAAAATGGAGATGGTCATGTATTTATCCGACAGGCTGATCGTTCTATTTAATGGAGAGCTTTTAGCAAGCGGCAACCCTCATGAAATCATCAGGGATCAAAGAGTTCAAACCGCGTATTTGGGAGGCCTGCACAGTGAGTCTATTAAAATTGGATAATCTTGAAACCTATTTGGGGCAATACCACATTTTGCAGGGAGTATCTTTATCGGTAGAAAAGGGAAGCATTACGGTCCTTTTTGGCAGAAATGGAGCGGGAAAAACGACCACTCTTCGCTCCATCATGGGATTTAACTCTTCCAGTACCGGAGCTGTGCATTACAACGGACAATTAATCAGCGGCACACCCACACACCTGATATCCAGAAAAGGAATAGGGTACGTACCAGAGAATCAGGGGATATTCAGTTCGCTCACAGTGGAAGAAACCCTTGGTTTGGCAAGTGCAAAGAGCACTGGAAATACTGATGAAAAAATGGATTGGATGCTGGAACTATTCCCTGATTTGAAAAAATTCTGGCATAAGAAAAGCGGGTTGCTTTCCGGCGGCCAGAAGCAGATGCTCGCTATCGCAAGGGCCTATATCAACGGGGACGGATTGCTGCTGATTGACGAACCAAGCAAAGGCCTGTCACCGATTATGGTGGAAAAACTAATGGAATCCATCCTAAAAATGAAAGAAAAAACAACGATTCTCCTCGTTGAACAGAATTTTATGATGGCCAGCGAGATCGGTGATTATTTTTATATCATGGATGATGGAAAAATTGTTCATAACGGACGGATGCAGGATTTAAAAGAAGATAAGGAAACATGCCAGAAATATCTCGGCATAGCGTAAGGCGAAAGGCGGGCTGATATGGAGGTCTTTGTTAACTTAATGGTAAATGGTGTGTCAACAGGGCTGCTCATTTTCCTTCTGGCTGCTGGCCTTACCTTGATCTTTGGGCTGATGGATGTCTTGAATTTCGCCCATGGCGGGTTATTCGTCTGGGGGGCATTTTCCGGAGCCTGGATTTTTAAGGAGACAGGCAGCTTCCTATTGGCTGTCATAGGGGCCATCCTGATCGGAATGGTTTTGGGGTGGTTACTGGAAAAGTTCCTGATACGCCCTGTTTACGGAAATCATATCCGGCAACTTTTGATTACTCTAGGAGGGATGCTTGTCTTATCAGAAAGCATCAAACTCTTTTGGGGCCCAAACCCCATACGAGTGGATCTGCCGCAATGGCTGGAAGGGAGCTTTCAGTTTGATGGAATCATTTTGATTAAATACAGGCTGTTTGTGATTGCAGTCGGGTTGGTTCTTTATTTGGCGTTATGGCTGTTGCTAAGCCGTACTCAAATTGGGCTTATGATCAGGGCCGGTGTTCTGGATAAGGAAATGGTTCAAGCCCTCGGGATAAATGTAAAGGGGCTGTTTACATTTGTATTCCTGCTCGGAGCTGCGCTGGCTGCTTTGGGGGGAGCCCTGCTGGCACCTTATTCAGGAGTTGTTTTTGCTGAGATGGGAATGCAGTATGCCGTTCTTGCTTTCATTGTCGTGATAATCGGGGGGATGGGCAGCTTGCAGGGGTCGGCACTGGCTTCCTTAATCGTTGGGATTGGAGGAGCCTTTATGGCCTATTATATTCCGGATTTGTCGCTGGCTCTGAACATGCTCTTGCTGGCCATCGTCTTATTAGTGAAACCAACAGGGCTAATGGGAGAGGGGAGTAAAGTATGAAGGGACTATTTAATAAAGTACCGCTTTATTGGGGCATCGGGATTCTGCTCGTCATGCTGCTTTTCCCCTATGTCAACGATTCCCGGAGTATGCTGATTTTATTGACGCAAATCTTCATCTTTGCGATCTTTGCGATGAGTTTTGATATCCTTTTAGGGTATACCGGCATCGTCTCGTTTGGCCATTGCATGTTCTTTGGGATAGGAGCCTATAGCACGGCGTTGATTTTTAACCGGATGGAACCGACTTTGGTAAATTTTTTTCTGGGCCTTTGTTTGGGTATAGTAATATCAGCGTTGGTCAGTTACGTGATTGGACTGCTCTCCTTAAGGCTGAAGAGCCATTTTTATGCCATGCTGACACTTGCCGTTTCACAGCTGTTTTTGGTTCTGGCAGAAAAGTGGCGGGGGCTTACATATGGAGGAGACGGTTTTACATTCAGTGTTCCTGATTTGTTTAAGGACCGTACTTCCTTCTATTATATAACCCTGTTAAGTGTTGCGGCCGTGTTTATCCTGTTGAAGCTTTTCACCGAATCCTCCACCGGAAAGGTGTTGAAAGCCATCTCCCAGAATGAGCAGCGTGTAGAGGCAATAGGATACAAGTCCCTTCATTATAAACTCATTGCCAGTGTCATAGCTGGAATCGCGGCGTCGTTAAGCGGGGCGTTCTATGCCGTATCACTCCGCTTCATCAACACAAATGTGTTTTCCATTGAAGTGACCCTGGATGCCCTTTTGATGACAATGATCGGAGGCCTGGGAACACTGGCTGGTGCTATCGCAGGTGCCGGAATCATTGAATTTTTAAGACATTATCTCTCAGAGCTTGCTGCTCACCATCCCATTTTTGAAAGATGGACCATTTTTCTTGGGTTCTTATACATTGTGGTCTTGCTTGGCTTCCCTTCCGGATTAGCCGGAGCCATTAGGAAGCTATCCCTTAAAAAGAACCGTGAAAAGCAAGTGGAAAAACAAAAAAGGGCTGCTTAAGGAGAGTGCCTGTTCACCGGAGCGGAGTGCGGGAACGGGCACTTTTTTTATCGTGCAAAACTTTTCCACAATAAAAGATTTAGTTTACCTAGCGAAAACAGCGGGAAGTAAAATAGGAGCAAAGGTAGGAACAAAAAGATTTAGGAAGGATGGTTGATGTCCTTCTACGCTAAAGTTCTTTTAATTCAAGGGAATATCATTCTCTCCAAATAGTAATATGCCAGATCTAAGAAACGACATCCAAGGAGGAAACAACCAATGGGAAAAGAAATGATTGCCATGCTGCTGGCAGGCGGCAGAGGTTCGAGATTAAAGGATTTGACCGAGGATACAGCCAAACCGGCTGTTCCATATGGCGGGAAATATCGAATTATTGATTTTGCTTTAAGCAATTGCTGTAATTCGGGGGTTCACACTGTTGGGGTGCTTACTCAATATCAGCATCATACTCTCAAAAACTACATAGGCACAGGTGATTGCTGGAACCTGAACAAGGGGGAAGATGGGCTCACGATCCTTTCACCGTATGATCGTGTCAACGAAGGAAGATGGTATGAGGGCACCGCACACTCCATCTATCAAAACCTTGATTTCATTGATTCTCATGATCCGGAATATGTAATCATCCTGTCGAGTGACCATATTTACAAAATGGATTACAGTAAGATGCTCGAGCACCATAAGAAACATTCTGCGGATGCCACCATTTCTGTGATAGAGGTACCGTGGGAGGATGCAAGCAGGTTTGGCATCATGAATATGGATCCTGATTCGAAGCAAATAACAGAGTTTGAGGAAAAACCGGAAAAACCTAAATCGAACTTGGCTTCAATGGGGATTTATATTTTTAACTGGAAGACCTTAAAACATCTCCTGACAAGTGATAATCAGGATGGACGTGCATTTGAGGACTTTGGAAAAGATGTGATTCCCTATATGATTGGTGAAAATTATCATCTTTCCGCGTATCAATTCACAGGATATTGGAAGGACGTTGGCACGGTGGAGAGCTTTTGGGAAGCGAATCTCGATTTATTGCGCGGCGCCGAAAACCCGCTTTTCCAGCATAAAGAGTGGAAAATATATACCGCGCAGCCATCCCAGCCTCCTTTGATTCTGGACGAATCGGCTCTCATAACCCAATCTGTGTTAAGCGAAGGCTGTCAGGTAAGTGGGCATATCCAAAGGTCAGTCCTCTCACCTGGGGTCAGGGTTGGTAAAGGGACCACGATTAAAGACTCCGTTATCTTGCCAGGCGCCGTCGTAGGTGAAAATGTCGAAATCGAAAATGCCGTCATTGATTCGGGAACGGTCATCGAAAGTAATCACCATATCGGCTACAGCCAGGAAGTTACGTTAATTGCAAGGAAGAAGAATCATCAAGATGAAGAGATTAGCGCTTAGGCAGCAAAGGGGATGGGCCCTTTGCTTTTTTCTGATAATCTAATTTGTGGAATAGGGTACTCATAACAATGAAGTAATTTATGCATAATGATAATAGAAATAATAGTAAAGAAGGATTAGGATGAGAGATAACGCAATTACACCTTCTCTTTTTATGCAGGCGCTGAAAGTAAATAAGAAACCATTTCCATGGTTAAAAGCATTTTGTGCAGGGCTGGCTGCTGCTCTGCCTGTATTGATTGGATTAGCCTTTGGCCATTTGCAATATGGTTTGATTGCGGGCTTGGGCGGCTTTGCCTATTTATACGTTTTTAATATTCCATATGCGCAGCGTGCAAAGAAAATCTTTTGTGTCGTTCTTGGCTTGACCCTTGTTACCTATTTGGGAAGTATTAGTGCACCCTATCCATTAGCCGTGGCGATTTTAATGGGAATCATTGGAGCGGCCGCCATTTTTATTTTCGGCGCCTTAAAAATAGCCGGTCCTTCCGCCATCTTTTTCGTGCTGGTGTTTGCCATGGCAACAGGGATGCCGATTAACCCGGATGAAGCATTTTTAAGGGCTGGGTTGGTGTTTCTAAGTGGCTGCTTATCGTGGATAATCGCGATGGCCGGCTGGTTTTTTAACCCGCATGGCCCGGAAACAGGTGTGGTGACTAGAGTTTATTTGCAATTGGCGGATCTTTTGGATTCAGTCGGAACCGAAAGATTCAATGAAACCAAGCATCAAGTGATGGAAGTTTTACAGGAAGCGGAAGAGACTCTTTCAGCAAGTTATATTCCGTGGAGAACCACTGACAAGTTTAATCGATTATATCTATTGAACTTGTCTGCCAATGAGCTGTTTATCAAGGTGGTTGAAAAATTTTCAAATGCAGGGACCGCGTTACCTAAAGAATTGGGAGAATCGGCCCGATTGCTTGCACATTCTTTGGAAAAACGTGATAAGCGGGAAAAGAAGAGGATACTACAGCCGGATAAGCTGGATGAGCCGGTAACTCAGCTGTTCGCCACCATCTATGATGCTGAAGCCATCCTGAATGAACCGGTTAGTAAAATAAACAAATCGATTCAGTTTGATTCTGTCTCCTTAAAAACCATTTTTATGGGGGCGTTTGATAAAAATTCAATCGTGTTTATTTCGTCCGTACGCTTTGGAGTGATTACGGCGATTGCAGCCATTATTGCCTATAAGCTTGATTTTGCCCGTTCCTATTGGGTTCCCTTATCCTGTGTAGCCGTGATGTCGGGTGCATCCATTGTGTCTACCTTTCACCGTGCGATACAACGGTTTATTGGTACGATCATTGGCATCGTCATTGCGGGGTTCGTTCTTTCCCTGCATCCATCCGGCTTTGTAATTGTGTTGTTTATTTTAGGATTAACCTTTGTGACCGAGTTGTTTATCGTGAAAAATTACGGGTTAGCGGCCCTTTTTTTTACACCGAATGCCCTGTTAATGGCTGAAAGTACAAGCGGAKGGATGTTTAACTTTGCCTATTTTGCGGAGGCGCGATTTATTGATATTGTAATCGGCAGTGGAATTGGACTATTAGGGGTTTATCTGACAGGGAGGAAATCCGCTTCCAGCAGGATTCCTCACTTGCTGAGCAAAACTCTCCGAAGTCAGGCACAGTTCCTTTTTGTCCTTTTTTCGGATCAGGGAGAAGGATTTGTGGCAAGAAAAAGCAGGGAAAGAATGAAAATGAGGACCAATATAAATAATTTACAAACCTTGTATAACACGGCGGCCGGTGAAATTCCTGCTAATCGGAAGGCTTTGGATTATTACTGGCCTGTTATTTTTACAGTCAGACAATTAGGATTCTTATTGGAAAATGATTCAAAGGCCTCTAATAGGCCCCGCCTTGCCGATGAAAAATTAGCCAAGATTTTATTTGCCTTTGAAACAATGGCAAATGCTGCGACCCGAAATGTGTCGCCAAGGCCGATAGAAATTCCCGAGGTAGCGGGTTTCCCTGGCATTCAAAAGGAAATTCAATATCTGCAAAAAGAACTTGGGAAGTCTCGGGAGTGAAGGGGTAGCCTGTGTTTTATGACAAAAAACGGTTGTTGGGGTGTAAATATCGCTTTTGCAACGATTTTTCGTGTTAGGCAAGTTGTCATAGGCGGAGAAATTCCGGTTATTGTACAAAACAGGGCTTCATGGAGCTGAAATAAGCGGAGAAATTCCGATTAACTTCTAAATATTGACTAAAATCAGCTGATTTGATGGCTTTAAGCGGAAAAACTTCCCTTATATTCCGGGAAATATGGGTATTTCCCAATTTAAGCGGAATTTCTCCGTTTATTTTTTCATACATATTCAGATCGATTAGCATATCCATTTAACCTTTATTTCCTTACCTCCGATCCATTTTAGGTTGGGGACGTACCCTGTGCTTCTTTCTTGGAGGAGCCAAGGGTACGTCCCCAGGCTTCTATTTCCTCACCTTAATGATTGTCCACTCTCCATCCTTTTCAGAAGGGTCAGTTAAAATTTCAATTCCAAAGTGAGAGCAAAAGTTGTTCATATCTTCATAGTCAAAAAAGTGGTGTTCCTCGTCTTCTTGCCAAAGTGATGGTTCAAATGGAAATGGATCGCCTTCTTGTTCCAATCCGATGCTCTCTTCGCCGTAAGTCATTTTTCGAATGATGCTGCCTTTTTCATGGACGCTTAAGGAATAGGTGTCAACCGTGCTTTGCCCCATTAACTGGATGACCGTACATTCAAAACTAGCAGATAATGTGTTTGCCAGATCAAATGGCGGCTCATACGCATCATGGAGAATGCTGATCCACTTTTCATTAATGGTGCTTACCGCAAATAAGGAAGGAATCTTATTATGAAAAAATTGAATGGCTGAATCTTGGTTCTCATAGATAACGGTCTCTTCTTTATGTGTGTGACTTAACCAATCCGCTAAAGACGCTTTCACCTCATCAAGGCTATTTGTTTGGATATGAATCTGATAAATATTAACCGACATGATTGCACCCCCTGGAAAAATAGGCATTATCTTTCTTCATTTTAATAGAATTTCAGAAGAATATGAATCCTTGCTTTGTAAAGATATCGCATTCGATATTTTACAAAAAACATATAGAAGTTAGAAGTATTTTCCATTATGATAAATAGGTGCATAAAATTTTCTAAATTTTTGCAACTTTAAAAGATTTTAGGAGGGTAAATGGTGAATAGGAAACAGCTGTCTCAGTTTTTAAAAGTGTTTATGGCCGTTATGCTGATTTCATCTTTATTGCTGCCAAGCCTAGCGTTCGCAAAAGAATCTTCGGAAAAATCCCCGGCTGGCTTAGCACAAAAACTCTTACAGGAACAAGCAGCAAAAAGTTTAATTCAGGAAGCAATCGCGGATTTAAGGAATCTGCCGTATCCTGACCCAGATGTTCTTCCTGAATACGACAACCGGGTTGAACATGCCATTATTGCTCTAGAGAAGGCAATCGATGGAACGTTTGAAATTGGGAACCGGATTACAAGCCCAGTTGTATTTGAAGAGAGCATCACTGCGATTCAAAAACTTAATTTCTACTATTCCGATCCCAAAAGCACCAAAGATTATAAAGCAAAGATTAAAGATATTATTAACAAGATCATTAAAGCGAATAAAATCATTACACTCGAGGCTTTAAATAAACTAGATTCAGATATCGAAAGGTACCCGCAGAAATATAAGTCCCAGCTGAAAAATGCCTTTTCTTTTTATGAAAAAGGCAATAATTTTCAAAATGAAAACAACGAAAAACAACAAGTTCATTTTTACCAAAAGGCGTGGAGAACAGCCCACTCCATTCTTCTCGAAGGAGAAGCCATTTTTGACCGTGATGGCGATGGTGTGGATGACTACATAGAAAAAGAACTTAAATTAAAGCACAATAAAGCCGATTCAGATGGCGATGGGCTGCTTGATGGATATGAACTATATGTAACCTTTACCGATCCATTAAAAAAGGATTCGGATGGAAATGGGATTCCGGATGGCAAAGAAGACCCGGATAATGATGGGTTGAACAACCTTGAAGAGCAGAAATATGGAACCAACCCCTGGGCTGCTGATTCGGATTATGATGGTTTGTCCGATGCGTTTGAGGTGAAGGAGTTTGGCACCAATCCGCTTCTTATGGATACCGACCATGACGGTCTTGATGACCAGACAGAATATGAATTAGGGACAGACCCCAATAATCCTGATACAGACGGAGATGGAATTAAGGACGGACTCGAAGAACTGACTCATGTGGTTCAGGACCCTGTAACCAATGTCGAGGTAGAACTGGATGGAACAGGGAATCTGGCAAAAACGGTGGATATCGTCGATCTTTCAGATGAACCGATGTTTGAGGAAATGGATTCTCTTGTCTCTGCGCCTGTTGATATTGAAGTCGAGGGTAACTTTAGCACTGCAAAACTCAAAATCCCATTTGATGCTAGTAAAATTCCAAACGGCGATGTTGAAAACGTCAAAATGTTTTATTTTGATGAAAAGATGATGACATTTGTTCCTCTCGACAATCAAGGCGTTGACGCGGAAAACGGATATGTCTGGGGAGATACCGATCACTTTTCTACCTATGTTCTCTTTTATATCCCGACCTGGCAAACCAAATGGGAAGCGCCGCTCAACACAGGGGATGGCCGCGATGGCTCAGGTGGAGAACTGAAATCCATCGATTTAATGTTTGTGCTTGACTCTTCAGGCAGTATGTCCAGCAATGACAGGAATGGATACCGGAAAACAGCGGCCAAGTCTTTTGTTGATGCTCTAATTGAAGGAGACCGGGCGGGAGTGGTTGAATTCGCTTCTTCTGCGTCCCTTAGGCAGGCATTAACGGCTGATTTTGTGGCAGTAAAGAATTCAATTGATCGTGTTGGTGCCTGGGGCGGAACAAATATCGGTGCCGGGGTCAATCTGGCTAACCAGCAATTAATTAAAGATAGTTCGGATGAACGAATTAAGATGCAGATTTTATTAACCGATGGGGTTGGGGACTATAGTCCCTCCATTACTACTACGGCTATAAACAATGGTATTATCATTTATACGGTAGGCCTTGGAACGAGTGTGGATGAGGGACTTTTACGGGAAATTGCCAAGGATACGGGAGGACAATATTTCCCAGTATCCAGTGCAGAGGAACTGCCTGAAGTCTTTAGCAGGATCAGTGATAATGTTGGCGAGAGTGTGGATACCGACAAGGATGGAATTCCGGATGTGGTGGAGCTGAAGGGCTGGAGAGACGGCCAAGGGAATATGTATTACACACTGCCTGATAATCCGGATACGGACGGAGATGGATTGCTTGACGGCGAAGAGGGCGGCACCATTCGAATTTCAGGTGTGAATGGCGATTATTATCAAACCACCTCCGATCCTACGAAAAAAGATACCGATGGCGATGGGCTGTCCGATCTGGAAGAAAGGGAACTTGGCACCTCTGCTTTCCTTGTAGATACCGACCATGATGGAATCATTGATAGTGAGGATGACGATCCGTTACACAAAAACAGCGAGATAGATTCCGCCCTTGACGTGGCAAAACTGGTTGGCTATTTTGCAAAAGGTCTTGGTTTGGGGATAAAGGATGCGGGCCTTGATGCCTGGGAAGCGATCACACACCCGGTTGAAACAGCTGAGGCAATCTACCTCATTTCCGAAATGCTGGCAATGTATATTGTGACAGGGGACGAAGAGCATATTCAGCCGCTCATCGATACGTTTGGCGCACAAATTGAAGCTGAACTTGGAAAATGGGAAGACGGAAACGCATTCGAACGCGCCGAGCAAATCGGTTATAATGTTAGTGCCATTGTTCTGGCTGTTATCGGAACGAAAGGGATCAATGCCGTTCTGAAATCGCTTAAAGCCGGAAAAATGGTGCCCAATCTGCCAGGTTTTGCCGATGAACTGGTTGCATGGCCAAAGGGATATGATGTCTGGAGCTTATCATCCTTCCAAAGAGGGAAGGAAATTGATGAGTTTATGGGGAATAACCTTGGTATTACGTTCCCGGTAGTGGATAAGCTGAGCAATCGGGTGCTGACAAGCATTAAGAGCCTGGACCCAGCGGCCTCTACCTATACAACCAGGCCAAGACAAATTTATAACAGGATTGTCGAGGATTTGAATAAGTTGAACCAGTTTACAGATCAGACACCGAGAAACGTCACATTATACGATGGAACACAGACTGTGAAGGCTGTATCGCAAAGGGACTATGACAAAAAGGTTCTGGAGGTAGTCCTTCCTGACCGTAATTTAAGTGCTGATCAGATCCAGGCCTTAAATGATGCGAAAGACTATGCGAGTTCAATGACTGCGATTAATAAACCAATAGAATTAAAGATTATTATTTTACATTAATTAATCTTATATGGGGGATTACATCGATGGATTACAGTGTGGGAATTTATAGAAATATCAACGACAACACCATTTTCATGATACCTGATGGCTTTGATCAGCATGGGATTCGTACCAATATCAATAAACCGGCTGTTTTAAAAGAACCATATGACCCTGCCTTAATTGGCAGGAAGCTGAGAGAATGTTTTGAGGTTGCGGTTAACCGCCAATATACCGATGAGGATATGAAAGCCATCGTGACCAGACTCGTCACTGGCGAGAAAAGCGATAAGAAAATTGTGAAAGAGCATTTATTTCAATGGGTGTTCTTTAACAGTGAAATGGGCTACGAATTCGAAGCAAAAATGAAAAGCAAGGATGAACGCGGATATACGGCCATTCCCAATACACCGCCATGGGCAGTAGACGGTGGTGCAGACGATACCCAATTAGGCAATGCCGTTTTGCAGACATTCGAAGCTTGCAAGTAGGGCGACGGGGGACAAGGGGACCAAACCTTGTCCCCTTGTCTATGAAAAGGAGGTGACGTAGCTGGTAAGAGCAGGGATAATACGAGTACTAGGCATATAGAAGCAAATTTAACGAGAGTGCGTGTAAATATCGCTTCTTCAACGATGTGACGTGCAGGCAAGGAACGGGATAGGCGGAGAAATTCCGGTTAATGGCTAAAACTGGGCTCTAATAAGGTGAAATAAGCGGAGAATTTCCGATTAACTTCTAAATATTGGCCAAGAACAAAGGATTGGATGGGTATAAGCGGAAAAACTCCCCTTATATTCCGGGAAATATGAGTATTTCCCAATTTAAGCGGAATTTCTCCGTTTATTTTTTAAAACTCAGTTATGTAAAAGAACAAAGGAAGGTTTCTGAGCCTTCCTTTGTTTTATGGAGATTGTCTTAAAAATGGAAATATTTAGGAAACTAGTAAATTGACTCTGCCTGCTAGATTAACTTTTTAATATTAAAATTATCCCTTAATAAGACCCAGTTTTGCGGATAGGGGTAACCTAATGCCCAATAACTGATTCCCCCGAGGTTGAATTCCTTGGCCAAGTTGAACTTTGCCTGGGCGCTTCGAGCATCTTCAAACCAGACTTCATGCTCACGGCCCTGCTCATCTGTGTAACGGAAAAATGGAGATTGTGCGAGGGTATCATATTGTATCGAAGCTCCATATTTTAGAGCGCGATTAATGGCTTCCTGCGGACTGAATGTTTCAGCCTCTTGTCCTTGAACATGGGGGAGAAGCCAATCCCTTGCATAAATTTGAAACCCTAGAAATATTTTTTCTGCTGGCATAACGGAAAGGGCGTATTCTACGACACGTCTCATCTGATTAACCGGAGAGATTGCTTGCGGCGGGCCAAGGCGGTACCCCCATTCATATGTCATGAGCACCACAAAATCAACAATTCGTCCGTGCGCCTCATAATCATGTGCTTCATACAACAGACCGGCTTGGGTACCGCTCACCTTAGGGGCCACTGCAGTCGAGACAAAATATCCTCGTGGATGCAGGCGGTCTACTGTTTCCTGGAGGAACTGATTGTAAAACTCACGATCGGCAGGAAGCACATTTTCAAAATCAATGTTTACTCCTTGATATCCCTTTTCATCCATAATTCGAAGCATATTGGTTATGACTTTTTTGCGTAAATCTGGACTGGATAAAACCAAATGAGCTACATTTGATCCAGCTGCAGTGGAAGTGAAGTTTGTAATCGACATCATGGGTACGACTCTTTGGTTTTTAGCAGCTTGAATCCTCGACTCATCACGTATAGGAGTTAGCTCCCCATTTTCGTTCATAATATAAGCGAATGGACTTAKGTAAGTTAGCAGCGGACCAAGTTCATTAATGGTCTGGGCACCTGCAGCATCACCTTCATACGTATATGCGTTAACTTCAATTGTTGGTTTCCGAAACGGAATTCTTAACTGTGTACCCGGATAAATGAGGTTTGGATTTTGAATTTGATTTTCACTGATGATTGCTTGAGCAGTGGTTCCGAACCGGTTGGCAATTTGCCATAAGGTTTCCCCAGATTGGATGGTGTGAATTCTTGGCGGGATGAATAGTGTAGTACCTGGATTTATAACATTGGGGTTGGTTATTTGGTTTGCTTGAATAATGGAGTTTATGGTGACACCGTATTGTTGTGAAATAGACCATAATGTTTCTCCAGATCTAATCACATGGGAAGTACCGGGTACAGGAACCACTAAGGATTGACCAATCAAAAGCTGGTTCGGTTTTGGCAGCCCGTTTAATTCAATCATTGAATTCATATTCACATTATAACGATTGGCAATTTTCCAAAGTGTATCTCCGCTGCGAACAACATGTATGATCAATCGCATCTCCTCCAACAGCTAATGATTTAAAATATGTTAATCCGAGGCGCTGTGTAATTTGTCTATATGCTCTTTTCAAATGAATTAACTTATTGCCTGAATTTCGGGGGCAAGAAGCAATCTGGAATCGGCCGTGAAGGTGGAAAAAATAGTTTCGACTTTACACCGAAACAACCAATATCGCTGTTAAACTATAGGAGTGGCTAGTCTGGCAAAAAGTCTTTCCATAAAAAATGGAAAGCAAGTAAACTCAAGAAAAAATGTCTCAGGGAGGTTCCAACATGAATACAGAAACAATTAAAAAACTGGCAAATTTCCTGCACAGTGCCGAAAAGGAAAAAAGAGAGGTTGTTCGTTTAACAAAAGAAGTGTATCCCGACTTCAGCATAGAAGACGCCTATCTTGCACAAGAAGAATTGGTAAGACAAAAGTTAGCGGAAGGGCATAAAATTATAGGACCCAAAATGGGCTTGACAAGTGAAGCGAAAATGAAACAAATGAATGTCGAAGACCCTATCTATGGCTATGTTTTTAATTATATGCAAGTCCAGGATGGCGAAACGATTCTTGTTTCAGATTATATCCATCCAAAGGTAGAACCCGAAATTGGTTTTGTCCTGAAGGAAGACTTAACAGGACCAAATGTTTCCGCAGAAGAAGTTTTGGCAAAAACGGATTATGTCTTTCCGGGGATTGAAATTATCGACAGCCGTTATGAAAACTTCGATTTTAAATTAGCGGATGTCATTGCGGACAATACATCAGCAGCAGGAGCTGTTCTTGGGACAACTATTAGCAGGGTAGAGGGCAAGAGCCTGGATACAATCGAAGTTTCGTTAATCATTAACGGAAAAGTGGCTGCTATGGGAAAGGGAGCAGATGTTTTAGGCCACCCTGCAAACTCTGTGGCCCGCCTAGCCAATATGCTGGCAAGGAAAGGTCAATCGTTAAAAGCTGGCCAGCCAATCTTAACGGGTGGGATTACGGCAGCCGTTCGCATCCAGCCAGGGGATCACGTTTGTGCTAAATTTGGCGAAGGACTTGGTGAAGTGAACCTGCTGGTTAAATAGGTAGCGGGTGCTATACTTAATAGAAAGGAAGGTGAGAACATGCCACTCATACAAGTCAGTATTATGGAGGGACGCCCTCCTGAAAAAATTGAAGCGTTAATCGAAAATATAACGGCTACCGTTTCCGAAACTCTAAATTCACCACCGGAAAATATTCGGATATTGGTTACAGAATATCCTAAAACACATTGGGGAATCGGCGGAACATCTGCCAAAAAGCTGGGGAGATAAATAAACATCTTCATAACACCAGTTTATATCCAAGATACCATCCATATTCAGCAGGATAAAGTAAGTAGGAACACAGGGACGTACCCTGTGTTTTTCCTGATTCTGCAGACATTTTTTATTCTCCCGGGGTTCAGGAAAAAATTAGGGAACCAAGGGAACCGTCCCCTTGCTTCAAAAAATGCTTTTCATAAGATAATTATTTTGTTATGATGCTATAGTACTAAAAAATGAATAGTTTCTCTCATATAATAGCAGGGATATGGCCTGCGAGTTTCTACCGGACCCCGTAAAGGTTCGACTATGAGTAGCGATATGATGGTGTTCCAGTCTCTTATTTACTAGTGGTAAGAGACCCATCTTCTTTGGAGCCCAGGAAATATTGTTCACTCATGGCGGTGGAACATATTTCCTGGGCTCTTTTGCTTATAATCTTTTCTTTTTTTAGGTAAAATACGAATATCTGGTTAATTTATTATTTTTATCAACTGATTTTATCGAATATAACGAATGATTTTATAAAAAGAAAATAAAAATGTTCGTATTTTTGCTTGTCAACAAGAAGATTTTTCAATATAATCATAAAAGTATTTTAAATATAGTAAAAACGGAAAGTGAGGCCAGATATGACGCAGCGAAGAATCCCCTATCTCATCCTGGCTCCGGGATTGATTCTTTTGATTTTGTTTTTGGTGTTACCTCTTATCTCCATCATTTTTCCAACTTTCTTTGATGGAGGGTTCACCTTGGCCCATTATATTTCATTCTTTAAGGATGAGTATAATGTGGGTATTTTTTGGAGGACAATAAAAATTTCCCTGATTGTGACATTGGTTTGCGTGTTGTTGGGAGTTCCGACCGCTTATTACATTTCACAAAGCCCGAAAAAATGGCGCGGACTGTTAATGTCGTTAACGTTGTTTCCGCTCTTAACCAATTCGGTGGTGCGAAGTTTCGCATGGATTACGATTTTGGGACAAGGCGGGGTAGTGAATAATGCGTTAATGGGTCTGGGAGTGATTTCCGAACCACTTACATTACTGTATACAGAGTTTGCGATTATCATTGGATCGATCTATCTATTCTTGCCTTTGATGATCATCACGTTAGTAGGAATCCTGGAAAACATTGAGACGGAAATCATGGAAGCAGCTGAAACATTAGGTGCAAATCGTTTGATTGCTTTCATGAAAGTGGTCTTACCACTAAGTGTCCCAGGCATTATTGTCGGAAGCATCTTGGTGTTTACAGGAACGATGACCGCTTATACAACTCCGCAATTATTAGGTGGAAACCGGAACATCATGCTGGCCACCTTCTTGTATCAAAATGCGACGGCGCTTGGCAACTGGCAGGGTGCAAGTGTCATTGCCCTGGTGATGATTGTGGTGACTTTAGTCGTGATGAAGCTATTTAACGTCGTTGCTGGACGCATCGATAAGAGAGGTGAAGCAAGTGCGTAAACAAATCGGTTTGAAAATCTTTGCGGGTTTGGTATTCGCGTTCCTGTTTGTTCCATTGCTTATTATCGTTGTGACTTCCTTTGGAACCAATTCAACGATCCAATTTCCAATCCAGGGCTTTACCCTTGATTGGTATGGCAAGGTGTTTGAAAACCAGTCCTTTACGGACAGCTTCCTTTTAAGTTTGCAAATCGCATTTTGGGGAACTGTGCTGGCTCTCCTGGTTGGGATTCCAGCTGCCTATTCATTGGCCCGCCACAGCGTTTTCGGGCGTAATTGGATTAAAAGCTTTTTCCTGTCGCCGACCATCGTGCCAGGCTTGGTTGTCGGGTACTCTTTATATCAATTCATTGTTATCCAACTACAATTTCCGCTCATCCAAGGCTTGCTGCTGGGCCATTTCCTCATATGCCTGCCTTATGTGATTCGTGTTGTAGGCTCAACCATTGAGCAGCTGGATGGATCGATTGAAGAAGTTTCCTGGACATTAGGCTGCACGAAATTGCAAACCTTCATGAAAGTCGTTTTACCGAATATAACGTCGGGAATTTTTGCTTCCTTTATGCTGGCATTCATTAATTCGTTTAACAATATTCCGGTGTCACAGTTTTTATCAGGACCAGGTGTAACCATGCTGCCCACAAGCTTAATGAATTATATTGAATACAACTATGATCCATCCGTATCTGCACTATCTGTGATTTTAATGCTGGGAACCGTCGTCCTCATGTTCGTTATTGAAAAGACATTAGGGTTGGCAAGCATTTCATAGGAAGCGGCAAGAAAAGACAGCTAAGGGGGAATCACCAACATGTCCTATGTGGAACTAAAAGATATTCGTGTGAGCTATGACCATAAAAATGATATATTAAAGGATTTGAATTTATCGATTGAAAAAGGGGAATTGGTCTCCTTGTTAGGGCCTTCCGGCTGCGGGAAAACCACCACTTTACGTGTCATTGCAGGATTGATCAATCCAAATGGTGGAGAATTCCTGGTTGACAGCCAAAACCTGACAAAGGTGCCTGTCCATAAGCGCAAATTTGGCATGGTATTCCAAAGCTATGCTTTGTTTCCCCATCTGACAATCAGAGAAAACGTCGCATTCGGCTTAAAGCTGCGCAAGGAAAAAAAGAATGTAATCGACCAAAAGGTAAAAGATATTTTAGCGATAACAGGCCTGGAAGAGCTGGGCGATCGCTACCCAAAACAGCTTTCAGGCGGGCAGAGACAGCGTGTGGCCTTAGCCCGTGCCCTGGTCATTGAACCGAAACTGTTATTGTTGGATGAGCCGCTTAGTAATTTGGATGCTAAATTGCGTGTGGCGATGAGAATCGAAATTAAACGCATCCAAAGCCAATTAGGGATTACATCTGTATTTGTAACCCATGACCAGGAAGAATGTTTCTCGATTTCCGACAAAGTAGCGGTCATGAATAAAGGGATTATCGAACAGTTTGACACCCCTGAAGAAATTTATAAGAATCCGAAAACGGAGTTTGTTGCCCGTTTTATCGGCTTTGAGAACTTCTTTCAATTAACTAGAGTGGAAGAAGGGAAGTACAGAGCAGCCGAGGGGACGATTTTCCTAAGTACCCGGCATTGGGAAGCAGATAAACATATTGGAACGATACGGCCTGACGATATCGATATTGTGACAAGCACTGAGCCAAATGGAAATAATACTGTGTCTGGGACGATTAAAGTTCGTACCTTCCTGGGCAAGTCTTATCAATATGAAGTCGAAACGCCAATCGGCCCATTACTTGTCAACGAAGCTGATGATGTGATGTATCAAGTGGGAGATTCTGTATCCTTGCACATTCAAGCTCATAAACTGATCATCGTTTAGGGCAGGCTATTAAAAAAGCACCTTAAGAGTGAAGTTGAAATACAATGGTTTTTTATTTTAAAAAAACGAGGAGAGAACAAAATGAAGAAAAGAATCGCGTTAGCAGGATTAACTTTAGTAACAGCTGGTCTGTTAGCGGCATGCGGCGGCGGCAATGCGGCAAAAGAACAACAAACTTTGATTGTTTCCACTTTTGGTTTGGAAGAAGACAAAATGCAGGAAAATGTCTTCAAACCATTTGAGGAAAAATACAATGTAGACATCGTGCTAGAAACCGGTACAACCTCCGAACGTCTTACGAAACTTAAAAGCAATCCAAACTCCACGGTTGACGTCATTGAATTATCTCAATCCAGTGCGGCTGAAGGAGTAGATGCAGGCTTATTTGAAAAAGTGGATAGCTCCAATATCCCGAATATGGAAAACCTTATTGACAGCGCCAAAGAATTATCTTCAGATGGTTCGGGCCCTGCCTACACGCTGAACAGTATCGGAATCATCTACAATAAGGAAGCGGCAGGCATGGAAATCAATGAATGGGAAGATTTATGGGATCCATCTCTGAAAGGGAAAATTTCCATTCCTGACATCACTTCCACCTTTGGCCCAGCTATGCTTCACCTGGCAAGTGATCACAAGAACGTGGACATTACAACCGATAATGGAGAGGCCGCTTTTAAAGGCATCACGGAACTGGCTCCAAACGTTGTAAAAACCTACAGCAAATCTTCTGATCTGGCGAATATGTTCCAATCAGGTGAAATTGTCGCAGCTGTTGTGGGTGACTTTGCTGTTCCGATTATTTCTGGATCAAACTCAAATGTAGAATATATCGTTCCGCAATCCGGCACATACGCGAACTTTAACACAATCAATATCAACAAAAATTCTAAAAATAAAGATCTGGCCTATAAATATATTGACTGGAGATTAAGCCAGGAAGTACAGGAAAAAACGGCTGTGGCGATTAATGAAGCTCCAACCAATAAAAATGTTGTATTAGATGAAGAAACAGCCAAAAATAAAACATATGGTGAAGTGGCAGAACGTACAAAGATGGTTGATTCCGCATTCGTGAATGAAAACCTGGAATCCTGGATTCATCAGTGGAATCGAATTCTGAACAAATAAAAACGCAAGGAAGGAGAAGGCTAAGGATCATACTTGGCCTTTTCTTCTTTTTAACTGAATTTTTAGATGGGGGAATAAGACATGAAGGTCGATTTGGCGATTATCCATGCACAAGTGTTTAACACGTTTACCAAAAAGTTCGAAAAGAAACATGTAACCATTAAAGGGGACAAATTCTACTATCTGAGTGCCGATGAATTGGAGCATGTAGAGGCTGAGGAAGTGGTGGATGCCACAAATCAATATTTGATCCCGGGTTTAATGGATATCCATATGCATATTGAAAGCTCTATGACTTCCCCTTCGATTTTTTCAGAGACGGCATTGGCTCATGGAGTGACTACCGTGGTGGCGGATGCTCATGAGATTGCGAATGTGTTTGGGATGGAAGGTTTGGAGGTGTTCTTTTTACAGCCAAGCAGGATGGATATATTCTTTGCCATTCCTTCTTCTGTTCCTTCGACGACGCCAGAACTCGAAACGACAGGTGGAATCATTGGGATCGATGAGGTAAAACGGCTTTTGCGACACCCAAAAGTCATCGCACTTGGGGAAGCGATGAACTTTAATGGGATTGTCAATGAACCAGATTCATTGATTAGGCAAATTTTGCGGGAGGTCCAAACGGAAAAACCATTTATGCCACTGGAAGGCCATATTCCCCGCGTTTCGGGCTTGGAGCTGGCAAAATTTTTATATGCAGGTCTAACGGCCGATCATACTCACCAGTCGCCGCAATCCATTTATGAAAAGATTACAAATGGAATGTTTTTGGAGTTGCAAAAGAAGTCGATTACACGTGAAAATATCGCAGTAATCGTTGAAAATCGTTTTTATGAATATGTTGCCATCATTACGGACGATGTGATGGCGGATGATTTACTAGAGGGGCACTTGAATGAAAACGTCAAATTGGCGATTGCATGCGGCATGCCAGTAGAGCAGGCAATATACTGTGCTACCTATACTCCTGCGAGAAGAATGGGATTCCAGGACCGCGGTGCGATTATCCCTGGTTTTAAGGCTGATTTTCTATTATTGGATGATTTGGACACCCTCGATATTGCGGCCGTTTATAAGAATGGCCAATTAGTACATGAAAAAGGAAATGATTTTCGTTACCCAGCACAGAAACCTCATTTTCCTGAGCATTTTTATCAATCCCTGACATGCCGTCCCTTAACATTCGAGGATTTGCAAATTAAGGTGAAGGCTGCGGAAAAGGTTGTCGTCAACGTAATGCAAATTTCGGAAGTTGGTACTTTTACACAACATGTAAAGCGGGAAATGAAAGTGATTGACGGATATCTGGATTGGGAAAACAGCGGGCTAGCCTTGATTATGGTGATGGAGCGATATGGGAAAACCGGAGATATAGGCTACGGATTTGTCGAAAACGCCCTAACTAAAAAAGGCGCGGTCGCAACCACCTGGGCACATGATCATCATAATGTGATGGTGATGGGAACGAGCATGGAAGATATGGTCGTGGCACAAAAGCAATTATTGGATATGCAAGGCGGCTATGCCGTTGCACAAGCTGGAAAGGTGGAAGCGGTCTGTCCGCTGCCTGTTGGCGGGATTATCAGCGATGCACCGATTCAGGAGCTGGGTGCCCAATTGAAGGAAGTGCGGCAAGCCATGATCAAGCTAGGCTATCGCAACAGAAATGAAATTATGTCGTTTTCAACGTTATCCTTGCCTGTATCTCCGTCGATTAAAATTACAGACAAAGGGATGATGAATGTCCGTTCCCAAGAATTGATTCCATTGGTAGAAGGTGAATAAAGGTGAAACTACTTGTAAAAAATGCCTGGATTTTAACCATGAATAAGGAAATGGAGCAATTTCAAAACGGTTATCTGCTGGTGGACGAAAAAACCATCTCGGAAGTGGGCGGAATGGATTCCTTGCCGGAGGATATCGGCTATGATCAATGCATCGATGCCAAAGGAGCTATTTTGCTGCCTGGCATGGTGAATACACATACCCATATTGGCATGATTCCTTTTCGATCATTAGGCGATGACTATCCTGACCGTCTACGCCGCTTTCTATTTCCATTAGAAAATGAATGCATGAATGAACAATTAGCCTACACAAGCGGAAAATATGCGATTGCGGAAATGCAGCTGGCCGGTGTGACGACATTTTTTGATATGTACTATTTTGAACAGCAATTGGCCATGGCTGCCGAGGAAATGCATAGCCGTGCCATTTTGGGCGAAACCGTGCTAGATTCGATAACAGTAGATGTCGAAGAGCCTATGGGAGGATTGCAATACGCTGAAAAGTTTATGCCGAAGTGGCAGGGACATGAGCGAATCCAGGCTTCAGTCGCACCGCATGCCCCTTATTCGACTACCATTGAAGTGCTTCAACAAAGTGATGCTTTGTCGCAAAAGTACCAAGTGCCATGGATGATACACGTTAGTGAAATGGATTTTGAAATGAAAAAATACCGCGAAGAACGGAACCAGACTCCGATAGAATTTTTAGCAGAGATTGGTGTGCTGAGCCCAAGGCTCGTAGCCGTCCATTGCATTCACTTATCCGACCATGATATTGAATTGTTAAAGAAGTATGATGTGAAGGTGGCCCATTGCATCGGCGCCAATACAAAATCCGCAAAAGGAGTAGCCCGCATCAAGGATTTATTGGCTGCTAGTGTGACGGTGGGGTTGGGAACAGATGGCCCAAGCAGTGGAAACACTCTCGATTTATTTACCCAAATGCGATTGTTTGGCAATTTCCACAAAACCAACTTACAGGATCGCAGTGCTTTTCCAGCCATGGAAATTGTCAGGCTGGCCACCATGGGGGGAGCCAGGGTATTAGGGCTGCAGGAGCAAATTGGCTCGATCGAAGCAGGCAAACAAGCGGATTTTATTTTAGTAGAAACCGATTCTGTCAATATGTTTCCTATTTTTGACCCATATTCCGTTTTAGTATACTCTGCCAATGCCGGCAATGTAAGCGACGTATTCATCGCCGGAAAGCAAGTCGTCGCAGAAAAAAAACTAGTCCATTTTGAATTAGCCCAGCTGCGCCAAGAACTGACCAAAGCCATCCAGGAGTGCGGATTCAAAAAAAAGGCACTAAAAGCACTGAAATGAAACAGGGGGACGGTTCTGCTGCTTCATTCCTGCTCGAAAAGGCAACAGAAAAAGCTCACGCACTGTGAGCTTTTTCTGGTACCCGTCATACATCTTCTTTTGGATTTTGAACCGGCCTGGTGGGCAGACTCCAGTTGAACCGATGAGAGATTCCGCGCATGATTAGAATAATGGTAAAAATAATATAGTAATGATGGGCTGCTGATAACAAATCCATGCCTATAAGGAACCCGGCAAAAATCGCCCACAGCAGGTAGATTTCCTGACGCAACACAATGGGCCTTTGCTGGGCCAAAACATCACGAACCATTCCACCGCCTGCACCGGTTATCGCCGCTGAAAACATGACAGCAAACAGTGGCAGATTCATCGATTGTGCATACATAGCTCCCTGTACAGCAAAGGCTGACAGGCCAATTGAGTCAAAAAAACTCCATTTCGTCAGCAGTTTCACGGCCTTGTTTGGCAATAGAATGACAATTGTTATGGTAATAAGTGCAACGATAAAAAGAGTGGTCTGCTGCCATAGTTGTATGATCGGAATGCCAGTAAAAAGGTTTCGAATCGCTCCGCCTCCAAATGCAGTGATCAATCCGAGAACATAGGCGCCGATAATATCATATTTTACCTGCAACGCAACGAGTGCCCCGCTCATCGCGAAAGCAATGGTTCCAATCACATTCAATACATCCCAAACCATCTATCTAACCCCTCCTAATGAATAAGTAAGTTTTCCCCGTACTTTCAATTGTCATACCTGACTATAACCAAGTTGATGAAGTAAACTCGGTAGTTGATCAGTAAGTATGGGACTCTTAAACGGAGAATTTCCGGCTATTCTATAAAAAAGCAGTTTAGAAGCTGATATAAGCGGAGATAATCCGGTTAACTGCTCCAAATAAGACAAAATTTTAAAATTTGAATCATATAAACGGAAAACCTTCCCTTATTTTAAAGGAAATATCGGTATTTCCCAATTTAAACGGAATGTTTCCGCTTATTTCTTCAAAGTCAAAAACACTATAAAACCTAATCTGCCAGGAAGAGCGCCATAGTCCTTCAAAATCAATTTATTTTACTGATACCCAATATTCAAATAGAATAGGTAAAATAACAAAGCCTAAGGTCCGTAAATATGCCTAATGCGAGGAGGATAAAGCCATGACCGTAAAGATAAAAGTCTATTCAGATTATGTGTGCCCATTTTGTTTTCTGGCAGAAAAACCACTTGAAGAAGCAGTTAAAGGAAAAGATGTCGAAATTGAATGGATGCCTTATGAGCTCCGCCCTTATCCGAATGAGACATTGAAGCCGGGAGGGGATTACCTGCAAAATACCTGGAGGCAATCCGTTTATCCAATGGCTGAGAACATGGGAATTAAAATTGTCCTTCCGAAAGTTTCTCCCCAGCCCCATACCCATCTGGCTTTCGAGGGGTTTCAATATGCCAAGGAAAAGGGGAAAGGCAATGAGTATAATGACCGCATGCTGCGTGCGTTTTTCCAGGAAGAACAGGATATCGGCAGCATCGATGTACTGACAAAATTAGCTGGTGAAATAGGGTTGGATGAAAAAGAGTATAAGGAAGCCTTGACTGCCAGGAGATACAAAGAGGCCCATCAACAAGCATTGAAACATGCATATGAAGAAGCGAACATTACAGCCGTCCCAACATTCATCATTGGCGATACGAAACTTGCCGGGATGCGGTCCAAGGAAACTCTCGAACAAATCATCGAGGATGAATTAAAGAAACAAAAGCCGCAAATATTAATGGAAGGTATGAGCTGCGGAATTGACGGATGTTAAATGAGTCAAAAATGGATTAAGGATGGCCAGAAGATTCTGGAGGGATATAGCATGAAATATTTTACAGAAGAAGAAAAGATAAAGATTTTATCTGACATAATCGCCATGAAATCGGTTAATGAAAACGAAATCGAAGTAGCCAATTACTTGAAGAATTTATTTGCTGTATACGGCATCGAGTCTAAAATTGTTCCGGTTACAAATACTCGTGTAAACTTGGTGGCGGAAATTGGCAGCGGGAGTCCCGTCATTGGCGTTTCAGGCCATATGGATGTCGTTTCTCCTGGCGATGAAAGCGAGTGGACTTCCGATCCGTTCACATTGACAGAAAGAGACGGGAAATTATACGGTCGGGGAACCAACGACATGAAGGCAGGTTTAATCAACCTTGCTTTAGTGATGATTGAACTCAAGGAAAATAATGAACTAAAAAAGGGTACCGTCCGTTTTATGGCAACGACTGGCGAAGAAGTCGGCGGCGCAGGTTCGAAAAAGTTATACGAAGAAGGCTATATGGATGATGTCGACTATCTATGGGTAGCTGAACCTTCCCATGACACGATTATTTACTCTCATAAAGGATCCCTGAACTTGCGGGTAAGTTCCATTGGTGAAGCCGCACACAGTTCCATGCCTGATCAGGGGTACAACGCGATCAATCCATTGATGAAATATCTTTTGGAAATGGACGGAAAATTGAATGGCGATGATCGTAAAAATGAAGTTTTGGACAAATTGGTGATGAGTACCACGATTTTTAATGCAGGGAACCAAGTAAACTCAGTCCCGGAAAAAGCAGTAGCTGAAATCAACGTGCGGACGATTCCGGAATTTGATAACGATGAAGTGATTAGCCTATTCAAGACAACTGCTGATAAATACAATAAAGAAGGGGCTAAAATTAATGCTGAAGTGACGATGTCATTACCAAGTGTGTTCACTTCAGGACAATCTGAAATGGTGGACCTTGCTAAAAAACTCGGTAAAGAACATTTAGGATTGGACATTTCGGTAAAAGGTTCGCCAGGTGTGACGGATGCATCAAACTTATTGCGAGGGAAAGATGAAAACTTCCCATTCATGATGTTTGGTCCAGGCGAAACAAAAATAACGCACAAAACAGATGAATATGTCTACAAAGAGTACTACTTTGCCTTTTTCGATATCTATAAAGAGTTAATAACAGGATTATCGGAATCAAAAGAGACTCTATAAAAAAAAGCCCTGTCAGAAACAGACAGGGCTTTCGGCTATATCAAGTTGTTTTTCATGAATGGATAATTGGATTTCCTCAACGTCCAGGAAATGCTGGATTCCCATGGCGCAGGCACCTAGCACGCAGGAGCGGTTTCCAAGGTCAGAGAGGACAAGTTCTCCGTATTCACTGACGGAAGAGATTAAATGTCCCTTCAGTTTCTCGACTGACCCGGGATAAATCTTTAATAGCCGGCTATTGATTACGATGGTTTCGGGATTGTATAAGTTGATGATATTGTTGAGGCCGATTGCGATATATTGCAGATAGCGGTCCAGATAACTTTTCACAATGATGTGATCCTTTTCCAGGTATTCCTTGATGGTTGGGATCCTCAAGTCCGTTTCCTGAAGTTCAGCCTCTAATTTCCTTATTAATCTTGGTTCTGAAGCATAAAGCTCCCAGCAGCCATGGTTTCCGCAGCGGCATGGTTCGCCATTTGGATAGATGATCATATGCCCCATTTCTCCTGCGTACCCGTGAAAACCTCTTTGCAAGTCCCCATCAATTATATTCCCCGATCCGATTCCGGAAGTTAAAATAAGGGTAAGCAGGTTACTGCTGTGATGGTGTTTATACACCCTTTCAGCATAGGCAGATAGGTTCGCATTGTTTTCTATAAATAAAGGAATGGTTAATTCCTTTTGCAAATCTTCCTTGATATTTTTTTGGAGCCACCTGTATCTGGGGTTGAAGCGGATGCTTCCGTCCCGTTTTTTTACCGTTCCATGAATCCCGATTACGGCATTCACGATACCGTAGGGAAGATGTGAATATTGCAGTTGAAATTCTTTAATCGTGGAAATAATCGTTTTAATGATAAAATCATAATCTTCACTATCCAATTTTTCTTCCTTTTCATAAACTGGTTTTCCTTTTAGATTTAAAATAGTGTAAATAATCGTTTTATAATCCAGATCTATTCCCAAGACATAACCTGCTTCCTCATTGATGGAGAGGGCGATCGGCCTTCTGCCGACTGAATGATGCTCCAATTGGGTTTCACAGATTAACTCTTCATTCAGCAAATCAGCGACCTGGACGGATACGGTTGCTTTGTTCAGTCCTGTGATCTTTGATAAATCAGCTCTTGATATGAAACCATGTTCAATGATTTTTTGTAATAGCAGACCTCTGTTTATTTTTTTAATATATGCACTGTCCCCTGTGACCATTTTGCTTGCTCCTTTATATCAATCAATTTGTCTTAAAAAACACAAATGAAAAGGCTTTCAATAAATTAGTTGGTTAGATAAGCCATTTAATTATAACAGATAAAAGCCAAGACCGCCCTATGGAAACGCATCTTTCCGAATGAATTTTTTTATGAGACCATTATGGGCAAATTGCCTGAGGGTGCTTTAAGGAATTAGGGGAGAAAAAAAGTTTTAAATTTCAAATAAAAAAAAGCTTGTATAAAAAAGCGTTTACATATATTATAAAGCTAACAAATTAATTTGTTGGCCAAACAAATTATAAACCATCCAATGAGATGGTTTGAAAGCCTCTTAATCGTTTGTTAAGAAGTAAAAGCAATTATCATTTATCATTTTGAAAGCGGTTTATCACTGAGGGGGTAAGATGATATGTCAACAAATGTTATCGATAGCCAGCAATACAACAAGGCTAAGTTATGGGAAATTGGTTTCTTTGCACTCAATAATACGGCAACAAATCTGTATATGTTCATTCTGGCGTTCGTATCGTATTATGCAGCCGGAATTGCAGGAATTGCCGTAGTCGTCGTTAGTACAATCTTGATGAGCATGAGGATTTTTGATGGGATTACAGATCCAATTGTAGGATTTTTGGTGGACAAGACAGAAGGGAAGTTCGGGAAATTCCGCCCATTCATGGTTATCGGAAATATTATCCTGGCATCTACCATCATTGTTTTATACAATGTGACACACTTAATACCTGAATCTTTTAGATTACTGTTCTTTATCTTAATTTACGCCATTCATATTATCGGTTATACATGCCAAACTTCTGTAACAAAAGCAGCGCAAACCGTTTTGACAAATGACCCGAAACAGCGTCCTTTGTTCGCCGTGTTTGATGGAATCTACAACACCTTGCTTTTCACAGGTGGACAAGTTTACGTCGCATCTTACTTAATTAAGAAACATGGCGACTTTAATATGGGTCTTTTTACAGAATTGAACACTCTTGCGATCATTCTCTCGGCCGTATTCACTGTATTGGCAGTAATTGGACTATCAAGCAAGGATAAGAAGGAATATTTCGGCCTGGCCGAGGAAACAGTTGAAACGAAATTCCGTGATTTCTGGCCTATTTTGAAAAAGAATAAACCATTATTGAAGCTGATCACGGCTGTAACCGTTGACAAATTGGCATTCTCGCTTCTGCGTCACGCAGTAGTAGTAGTTATGATATTTGGTATTTTAATCGGAGACTATGGCTTAAGTGGTACAATTTCCATGATTACCATCGTTCCAACCCTATTGATCACATTCTGGGCAGTGGCAAAGGCTAGAAAAACAGGCATGAAGAAAGCCTTCCTATTCTCAACCTGGATTGCGCTAGGTGCTTTCGCCTCATTGATT
Organism: Bacillus sp. FJAT-27251; assembly: GCF_001273925.1. GTDB lineage: Bacteria > Bacillota > Bacilli > Bacillales > Cytobacillaceae > Mesobacillus_B. Next base: position 2,892,837 of record NZ_LIGG01000001.1, read on the forward strand.
GCAATGTTCTTAGTGATTGATGGTTCAGCCATCTCCATGAGCAACATCGGTGTCGCAACAATCCTTTTCATTACTCTATACACATTAGCAATGGGCTTTGGACAGGTACCGACAACTCTGGTAAACCCAATGATTGCCGATGTATCGGATTATGAAACATCCACTTCAGGAAGATATGTACCAGGGATGATTGGAACATTGTTCTCTTTCATTGACAAACTCATCACGTCTTTAGCACCAGCTATCGTTGGTTTCGCAGTAGCCCTGATTGGATTTAAAGATGCATTCCCAACCGTTACGGATGTGTTAACACCGGAACTTAAAGCAGTTACCATTATCCTGGCATTTGGTATACCAGCTCTGGCATTAACAATCTCAGCATTAATTATGAGCCGCTATGAACTGGACGCTGCGAAAATGGAAGAAATCCAGGCAACTATTGCTGAAAAGAAAGCAAAGTCTGGTAAGGTTGAACAAAAAGTTGGTTAACCAAACAAATTAATTCAAGTATATTTGTAAGCGGTGTCTGTCACCACCCAGATTTTGTCCTCGACAAATTATGGGTGGTGGCAGGCATTTTTATGTTAGTGGACTCATACCCGAGGATTTCCCATAATGAACACTTCCTTCAATTGCTTAAAATATCACTTCATAAACCCTGTAAGCCATAAGCTTATCTCTGGTACGTAGGTGACAAGAAGCAGAACGACGATCATGGTGACCAGCAAAACTCGGACTCCTTTAATGACTTCCTCGATCTTTAGTTTGGCGACTCCTGAAGCGACAAAGAGATTCACCCCAACAGGCGGCGTGATAAATCCGATTGCCAGATTAAAGACCATGATCAAACCAAAATGAACGGGATCTACGCCAACCGCTGTTGCCATCGGCAATAAGATGGGTGTTAAGATCACGATGGCTGCCAATGCTTCCATGATCAATCCGACTAGCAATAATAAGGCATTGAGGAGCAGGAGAATAACCCATTTATTATCACTGATCGCCAGGACAAAATTGGCTACTGTTTCGGCGACTCTTTCAAGGGTGATTAATCGCCCAAATATGCTGGCCATTACGATGAGCAAAATGATGACGGCTGAGGTGGTTCCAGCCTTGGCAAGGTTTTGATAGAGACCTTTTAAGTCCATATCTCTGTAAACGAACATTCCAATCAGGATCCCGTATGCAGCAGCCACTGCTGCTGCTTCTGTTGGAGTCATGATCCCCCCGTAAATTCCGCCTAAGATGAAAATGGGGACCAATAGGGCAAGCTTCGCATCCCAAGCTGCAGAGAGGGTATTTTTCAGGCTGAACCTGGTCTTATCACCTTGCCAGCCATTTTTCTTTGAAATGAAGTAGGTCACAATGATTAGCATAGCCCCGGTTAGCACTCCTGGGAGAATGCCGGCGATGAACAATTTGGAGATTGATTCCTGGGAAACGACGCCGTAAATCACAAGTGGATTACTAGGGGGGATGATGACCCCGATCGTTCCGGCTGCAGCGACAACTGCGGTTGCGAATCCGGGGGAATAGCCCTGTTTGATCATCGCCGGGATTAATAAGGTTCCAATCGCCGCGACGGTTGCGGGACCAGATCCGCTGATGGCTGAAAAGAACATGCTTGTAACAATGGCAACCAGGGCTAAGCCGCCTGGCAGGAATCCTAATAATTCATCGGAAAGCTTTAGCAGTTTCTTGATAATATTGCCGCCGCCCATGATGATTCCGGCTGCGATGAAAAAGGGAACCGCCATGATTGGGAAATTATCAATGCTGGTAAAGGCAGTCTGCGGGAAAAAATCAATGGGAATCGCGTTTGTAGCAAGGACGGTTGTCAAAGTACTGACCCCAATTGCAAAGGCGATCGGCATCCCAAGCACAATAAATAAAATAAAGTAGCCAAACAGCAGGAGGGTAATATCTGTTCCGGGCATAAGGACAACAGGGAGGATCAGGACCAAGGAAAGGACTGCACTGATGATTCCGTCCTTAAGCTCCATATCTTTTGTATCCTTCAGTAAATTTTGGATCAAACGGACTGCCATGAACAAAAAGCCGATGGGAACCGCACTATACGGGATGGCCATTGGAATCGACAAGGCAGGAGTGGTTTGCGCGGTTTCAAGTTGAAAGGAATTAAGGCTAAAGCCATAAGTGACCATAATGTAGCTGAAATACAGCATAAATATGCTATTCGCAACCCCGATGGATTTTTGGATTCTGGCTGGAAATTTATCAAGCGCCGCTGTTACTTGAATCGAATCTCTGTTCTTAATGGCGAGACTGGCTCCCAGGAACGAAACAAAAATGAAAATATACCGGGATGTCTCCTCTGTCCAAGTTGTCAGATTGGCAATCTCAATGAAAGGGAGGATATAACGGTTGATGACCTGGAGGTTAATTAAAAGGATGAAAAGCAAAAAACCAGCGACAATCAGAACCTCTTCAAATCGGTTATCGATCACCTTCAAAGCTCTGGCCAAGCCATGATCCTTGTTTATCAAAGAATGCTGACTTTCGGCATTTTCAATGGTCTGGATTCTTTCACTCATTTTTTCAACTCCTAAACCCAACCAATTGGGAGATTTTTTCAGAATTACATGTGTTATTGAAAGATCTCTTCCTTGGTTTTCCCAAGGGTTTCAAGAATGATTTGCACATACTCCGGATCCGCAGCACCTTCGATGACAAATTCATCCCAAACCTTCTCAACGGATTGCTTCCAAATCTTCATTTCATCGGGTGTTGGTTCGTAGATTTCAATTCCATAATCAATGAATTGCTGCTTCGCTTCCGCCTCTCTGCTATTGGCCAACTCACGCTGCCATTGGGTAGCTTCCACTCCGGCCTCCATAATGATGTTCTGATATATTCTTCCGGAAGGTTATCAAACTTCTTCTTATTCATTACAACAATGTCGGAACTATAGTTATAGTTCACTTCTGTTGCGTATTTCAGGACTTCCTGATGCTTCGAATCCCACAATAACGAATAGCTGTTGCCTTCCCCCTCAACCGTTCCTTGCTGGAGTGCCGTAAAAACTTCCGACCAGGCAACCGGTGTAGGACTAGCCCCGAATTGTTTGAAATCCGCCTGCTCGATTTTGGAGTTCGTTGTCCTGATCTTTAAACCTGCTAAATCCTTTGGAAGCTGGATTGGCCGGACATTATTCACCACTTGGCGGAATCCATAGTCGGGAAAGAAAATGACCTTGAAACCTGAATGCTCCATTTCGTCACGGATAATCTCTCCTGGTTTTCCATCCACAGCTTTATAGACCTCGTCTTTATTTTCAAAAATATAGGGAAGGTCCCATGCGGTAAAGTAATTTGTGAAACTCGTCATATTTGGCGTGGATGAACTAGCCATTTCAAGGCTTCCCCTCTGTGCGCTTTCAATGACTTCCCGGTCACTGCCGAGCAGCGAGTCATGGAACGTTTCAATAACCACCTTTCCATCAGATTTAGCTTCGACCAGTTTGGCGAACTTATCGATTCCTTTGGAAACAGGGTGGTTGGCTGCTTTTGACTGTGCGAGCCTTAAGGTTATGATCCCTTCCTCCTCGGCTCTCGCTTCAGGATTCAAGGCATTTTTTCCGATAAAAACAAATCCGAAAAAGACGAAAAGGGCCAGGATAATGAGAATAGAAGGTTTTCCCGAGTTCATGAAATCACTCCTTCTTTGATAACGCTTTCAAAATAATGGGGGGAAGGAACAGTTAGCAAAAACTGTTCCTTCCTTGGTGGCAAAGTTTTGTTTCTTACCAATTCCGATGATCCAGATGGGCATATTTCGGAAGCAGACGGGTTGGCATTTTTAAAGCATCCTTCCTAAATGGAGGTGCGAGCTGAGTACCGTCGACCTGAATATCAAGTACAGTCGGTTTATTCGATTTGATGGCTTCAAGGATTGCCGGACCAACGTCTTCCGGACGTTCCACTTTGACTCCGACAGCTCCCATCGACCGGGCTACTTCGGCAAAGTCCGGGTTCTGGATATCCGCACCGACGAAACGATTGTTATAGAAGTCCACTTGGTTTTTCTTTTCCGCACACCATGCTCCATTGTTAAAGACACAGGCAACGACCGGAATATTTTCTTCAACGGCTGTGCTTACCTCATGTAAACTCATTCCCCATGCTCCGTCTCCAACAATTGCGACAACAGGGCAATCCGGATTGGCCAACTTTGCACCTAAAGCCGTTGGATAAGCAAAACCTGTATTTCCGAAAGTGAGGGCTGCAACATGCTTTCTCGGTTGATTAAACTTCAGGTACGCATTGGCGGTTGAGGAAACATTCCCGATATCCGTTGTCACAATGGCATCTTCGGGAAGCACCTTCGTTAATTCCAGCAATGCTCTCCGTGGATTGATAGGTGAACCCTCTACCATGGCCAGGTCAACGAGTTCCTTTTCCCACTGCTKGTTCAAATCGGCCGCTTCTGAAAGTCTTTGCTTATTTTCCCTGGAAATTGGGACAAGGCTTTTAATCCGTTTTAACAGTTCGATGCTTGCCTGGCGGGCATCGCCGATGATTCCCACTTCAATTGGGTGTGTCCGCGCAATATTCCTTGGGTTGATATCGATTTGAATAATTTTGGCATCCTTCGGGAAGTAATCAATATCGTAGCATGGGAGCGTCCCAAACACGGACAGTCTGGTTCCGATTGCCAGGACAACATCCGCCTTCTTCAATGTGTGCATCGCTGCCTTGGACCCCATGTAGCCAATCGGACCGACAGCGAGAGGATGGTTGGCAGGGAAGGCATCATTGTGCATATAGGAAACGGAGGCAGGAATGGTTAAGTGTTCCGCAATCGCTATAACCTCTTCGATTCCGTCCGAATCCACGGTGCCGCGTCCTGAAATAATAACCGGATATTTCGCAGCTGCCAGCAGCTCGGCAGCTTTATCCAAAGATTCACTTGAGCCGCAGCCCCGCTCATCTACGCGGTATTGATGCGGTTCCAAAATATAATCTTCAATTTCGCCATAAAAGTAGTCGCGAGGGATGTCAAATAAAACTGGCCCACGTTCGGCATAGGCAATTCGGAAGGCTGTCCTTAAGCAATCGGCGACACGGCTAKGGTGTGTGACTCTCACTGTTTCTTTCGTTACCGCTTTAAATACGGAAACCTGGTCGCATTCCTGGAAGCCATCCCAGCCTACTGTTGGTGTTCCTGCAGAAGGGGAAATGACCACCATTGGTGTGTGTGCCTGGTTTGCAGCGGCAACGGACGTCACCATATTGGTGATTCCCGGCCCATTTTGGCCGATGACAACGCCCGCCTTGCCAGATACACGGCAAAAGCCATCTTCCATATGTGCCGCACTTTGTTCGTGGCGGACTCCGATAAAGCGAATGCCCGCTGCTGGCAAGAGGTCCAGCATATCCATGAAAGCAGAACCGAGAATACCGGAAATATGCGTAATGCCTTCTTTCACCAGCGTCTCAACAATGGCCTCACTCGGGGTCATTTTTAGTTTTGTCTTGATTACTTCTCTAGTTTCCACTTTACTCATATTGATTCCTCCTAATTTTTAAAATAGTAGTGTGCGAATTAAGTATTTAGCTGTATACATAGGATAGTTTCTTGCCAAGGAGCTCGAAAATATGGGCGACGTCATCCTGGCTGGGGACCCTTCGGTTGGTGGCAATCCCATTCCCAGACATCGCATCCTTTGCCAGGATGTGAATATCCTTGCCAAAATCTTGAGGATTCACATACTTTTGGCCATCACTCCAAATGTGGAATTGGTCATTGTAGCCCTCGATGATCTGTACCGCTGTTTGTGCTAATTCTTTTACGCCCAGTGACGGGGGAGCTCCAAGCGCGATAGCGACATCCGCATACCGTTTTTCCGCTGCTTCCAGGCCGAATGTCATCACAAATGGCAGCAAAAGGGCGACACTTAGACCGTGGGGGATGTGAAACCTGGCTCCTAAAGAACGCCCGGCTGCATGAGCCAAGTTGGTGGAAGCGTTCGAAAAGGCAATTCCGGCATAACAGCTGGCTATACTCATCTGTTCTCTTGCATCTGCATCCTGCCCATTCTCGTAAATAACCGGCAGGGACTTCCCAATCATCCGGATGGCTTCTAATGCAAAAAAATCTGTCATCCTTGTGGCGCGGGTTGAGACATACGCTTCAATGGCATGTGTCAAGGCATCGAGTCCTGTGTAGGCCGTAAATGTCCGAGGCAGGCTCAGTGTCAGCTGGGCATCAAGAATCGCTGCATCAGGAATTAAATCAGGGTGCCCTGGATTCATCTTCAAATTTGTATCCGTATTGGTGATGACCATCACCTTTGTTGCTTCCGATCCGGTGCCAGCCGTCGTTGGGATGGCAAGCAGAGGAAGACGGTTTAGAAAAGGCTGATTGGGAATTTCCGCCCACTTGCTATCCGGACTTTTCCCAAACAGCGAAACCGCTTTTGATAAATCCAGCGCACTGCCGCCGCCGATTCCTACGACACAATCTGCTCTAAAATCCCTCATGATTTCTAGCGCGGCATTTACATGTTCTGTTGTGGGTTCTCCCGAGTAGGAACTAAAGACTGTGCTCTCAATCTTGGCCTTTCTTAAAATATCTGTGACTTTTTCATCAAGGTTGACGGGAGAGCTTGCCAGGAAAGAATCCATCAATACGAATACCCGGCTTCCGCCCCGTTCGAGAACAAATTCATGGAGGCGGTTGATGCTGCCTTTGCCTACTTGAATTTGTGCGGGAAGATCCAGCCTTGCCATATGCAGGTCCAAAAACATCACTCCTTCTTCTAATTCAATTAATCTTCACTTATCCTATTTGCAATATTCGTGCCAAACTGAATATTCGTACAAATAGCGGATCTTTTGTTGTATACTAGATGCTGTGGTGTTGTTTTGTCACCAAAAGTGGTGTTGAAGGAACAACTACTGGTGAGGGGGGATTGGTTTGGAAACAGCCAATATTCAGAACGAAAGCAGCCAATTGCTTCATGAACTTGCACAATTGCGTTCCATCAATGAGGATCTTCACGCTATCATCCGTTTTTCTTCAGATGGATTATTTGTTGTCGACCGCCACGGGTTTGTACTGGAAGTCAATAGAGCTTATGAGGAAATGACAGGAATTTTGGCAAAAGAAGTTGTCGGAAAAAACATCAAGGATTTGGTGTTAAATGAATACTTTGATCGCTCAGCAGCCTCAATGGCCCTCGAATCAAAAAGCAAAACCACGATCATCCAGCTCATAAAAAAGCAGAAGTACTTCGTGGTTACAGCTAACCCGATCCTGGACGAGCAGCAAGAAGTGAAAATGGTCGTCACCAGTGTAAGGGATGTCACGTATTTACACCATTTGGAAAAGCAATTAAGACAAGCTCAACAGATGAATGAAAGCCTTTCGAATACTCTTCCATTGAAAAGGAATGAACATCCTTACTCCTTTGTTTATGCAAGCCCGCCTATGCAAAAGCTTTATGAAAAGATTAAGCAAGTTGCTCCATTTCCCACGAATGTTTTAATAACCGGGCATTCCGGGACGGGGAAGGAGGTACTTGCAAGCATGCTCCATCAATTGAGTACGTCCGATAGAAAAACGTTTGTAAAAGTAAATTGTGCAGCCATCCCGCCTGAGCTGTTTGAATCCGAAATGTTTGGTTATGCAAGTGGTTCTTTCACGGGGGCCCGAAAAGAAGGAAAGCCGGGGTTCTTTGAGCAAGCGAATCATGGAACGATCCTTTTGGATGAAATCGGCGAGATTCCTTTGCCTTTACAGGTGAAGCTATTGCGTGTTTTACAAGAAAAAGCCGTCACCCGGATAGGGGACACCAAACAACGAGAACTATCCTTCCGGTTAATCTGTTCAACCAACCAGGACTTAAGACAACTTGTATTGGAAAAGAAATTCCGCCAGGATTTATGGTACCGGATCAACGTGATCCATTTGGAGATTCCGCCTTTAAGTGAGCGGAAAGCAGACATCCCGCCGCTGATTGAACACTTTCTAAATGAATTTTGCCAACAATATAAAATAGAAAAACAAATAGAGCCAGAAGTTGTCCAAACCTTAACGAATTATGCCTGGCCCGGAAATGTACGGGAACTTCGTAATGTTATGGAATTTTTAATCGTTTCCACAACCTCCTCGTTTATTACATCCAACGATCTGCCGGAAAACATTAAAAATAACTGGGATTTCGAACATCCTTCCAGCAATGACGAATTGGATTTCCATATGAGCCATTCACCCATAATTTCAACAAACAACAAAAGTTTAAAAGAATCTTTAGAGGAATTCGAAAGAGAGCAAATTTTAATCGCGGTAGAAAGCTCAAAAAGCATCCGGTCTGCCGCTTCGCTCCTGGGTCTCGATCATGCAAGCTTAATCCGGAAAATGAAACGTCTTGGAATCAAAAGTTAGGCCCCTCAAATGGTTGGCGGAATAAAAAACAGGCATGGGCCAATACATGCCTGTTTTTCTTCGTGTTTGTATTTTTCTTCAACAATTATGGTGCAAAATTAAAACATCATCTTAAAGTCTGATATAATTATCAACTATTAGTGCCATTTGTATAATTAGAAAGAAGGAAATGCAATGTCAGTAACAAATGCAAATAACGGGAGTTTGGTTAAAAAGCCGGGATTGTTGATTGCGGCTATTGTGCTTGGGGTCATTTTAAATCCATTGAACACAACTATGATTACCGTCGCTTTGCCAGCGATACAAAATGATTTTCAGCTTACATCGAAGGATATTTCCTGGCTGATTTCTTCCTATTTTATTGTAAGTGCCATTTTTATGCCGTTGGCCGGCAAATTAAGCGATCATTATGGCCGCAAGAAAATCTATCTATTAGGCCTGCTGCTTGTCTCCATTTCTTCCTTATTAGCGCCGCTTTCCTCCAGCATGATGTTTTTACTGGGGATGAGGACGATACAAGCCATTGGGACTTCCGCTCTTTTTCCGGCTGGAATAGGAATTGTCCGAACATTTATTGATAAAAACCAAAACAGGGTCATTGCCACATTGGCCGTTTTTGCCACTACCTCGGCAGCATTCGGGCCAACCATCAGCGGGTTATTAATCGAATATGCCGGGTGGCCGGTTATTTTTTATGTAAATCTTCCTATTATCATAGCTTCTGGCCTATTAACTTTGGTATTTATCCCGAATGATTCAAGAATTGCCGGCACACCGTATGTATGGGATTTKATTGGGATTGTTTTATTCGGCACGCTTATGTCTTGCTGGATGGTCTTTTTACAGTCACTGGAAAGCGGTTTTAATATATGGACATTCATTTTGTCGATTTTAACGTCACTTTTATTTTATTTCTATGAAAAGAAGAAAAAAGAACCATTTATCAATGTCGTTTTTTTAACGAAAAATCCTAAAATCTCATTAGTCTATCTTCAATACATCCTGATTACACTGGTGTTTTTCGCTATGATTCTCGCCATGCCAACTTATTTACAAAAGGTCATCATGCTTGACTCTAAAAGCGCCGGGATGATGATGCTTTCCATTTCATTGTTTGCCATGATGATGACACCTATCGCGACACGCTGGATAGAAAAAGCCGGATTTAGAATTCCGTTATTATTTGGAGCTGGGATAGGGATTCTCGGGGTCGGACTGCTATTTGCGTTCAATGAAGCTTCCAATCTAATATGGATCTTTATCATTTTGGCCATTATTGGTATTAGCAATGGCGCATTGACTATTGGCACCCAGAATTCGCTCTATGCAATGGTATCAAAAGAACAAAGCGGGATAGCCTCAGGGTTGCTGCAGACATCGAGATTTATCGGGAACATCCTTGCTTCAAGCGTATATGGCCTCATGTTTGCCTCCGGGGTGAATGATGAAAATAAAAATTCGATTGCCATTGTTTTATTAATTGTCTCTGTGCTGATCATACCTGGACTGCTTTATATTACAAAGAAAGACAAGGCTGGTCAGGGAGAAAGTGAGGGTAATGAGTAAGAGGACATTAGATATCATTCGGCAGGTGTATTTTATCTGGGGTATATATTGTTTAACTTGTGAACCGTACAGCACGAGGCTGTACGGTTCTTGTCATTGTCAGTTGTTTCCTAAATGGGCGGGCATCGTAGAGCGGGGTCGATGTCCCTGAATCCGGAGAGTGGAAGGATATTGGAATTATAGGTTCGGCAGGATTTTCCTCGCCCCCAGAAAAAGCCATGTGCTAAGAACGAAAGGCATGGTCAAAGTCGGAAGTCCGAATGGCTGAAGCAAAGTAGTGATACTGGCTGCCAGCGGAACGGTTAAACAAGCAGCGATGATTCCCGAGAAGAGCGAAAAGCGGTTTGAAATATCCTTAAATACGAAAGCCACGGCTATAACGGCTAATATAGCGTTGTAGCCATACAGTCCCATATAAATCGGATTATGTTCCCCTCCCAGAAAATAAGCAGTCAAAAGCGCCAGTGCGTTTCCTAAAACCGCATAAAGACCGAGTTTCCATCCCGCCACAAAAATCGCAGCAAAAAGGAGAAACCCTGATAGAGGGCTATGAATGAAGAAAATCTGTCCAATTCCGTTAAATGCCGCTTCTGCCCAATCTATTCTTCCTGAAGTATCCAGCCCCCAATACGCAATATTTTCAGGGACCAGCTTTGAAGTTAAGTGAAAAACCTTTAATCGGTAGGCCGCCATGATCGTGAACCAGGTCAAAATGATAAAAGGAAGAGTAAGCACAGGGATTCCCGTGCCCTTCATTACATGCATCAAGCTGGCAGTTAAAACTCCAGCAACCGCCGCGCCAGCGAGGGCAATGATCCAGTCATTGGGCCCTGTAAGGAATAAGGCCAGCGCCATTCCCGTCAACACCGAATTGTATCCTAACAATCCCTGATTGATGGTTTCTCTCTCCATGCCTCCTATCTTCCCGATGAGAGTCCCAATCAAGGCTGACAATAAAGCGATGATTCCTAAAGTATAGGAAAAGGTGGTGATTGCAAGAAGAATGATAAGCCCGGAAAGAGCGTTTTCAATAAGCATTACTTGTGAAATGCCTTTTAGAGCCGCTGACAAAAAGGAATAGAGTTTACCTTCTGTCCAAGGTTTGTCATTGGTTTTCTGCACGATAATCCTTCCTTCCCAAAAATAAATGGATTCGTTCGTTCCTCATAACAAAAGCTGCTGCTTCAGAAAGGAGAAAATGTACCAATGTTATTCTTTCTTTTTTACCTCCTTGTTAGTATCCCTTATGAAAAAGGTTTAAACAAAAAGAAAATTGGCAGGTTTCTTTTTTTGAACATTTGCCTTTTGTTGTGTAAGAAAAAGTTTATTGGCATAAAAAAAGGGGTAATTTGCCAACAGAAAATATATATAAATTTTTATATATAACTTGATGAATATATAAATTATGATATATTATGATTTAGAAGTAATCAACCTTTTAATGTATGTCTTTTGTGTAAACAAAAAGGAAATATGACAAAATTAGACAGAATTGGAAGTTTAAATACGAACTATTAACTTTATTTTAAGTAAATAGTTCGTATTTTTCGAGTGTGGTTGATCTTTGTAAATTCAGCCTTAAATAAACAGGAACTAGTTTAAATTTCGGGGATAAAGGAGACCATACATAAGGGTTTGATTTCTTTATAACTAAAATTTTGAAAGAGGAGAGTTTACTATGCAATTATCGCCGCGTGAGATAGACAAGCTTATGATTGTTGTTGCCGCAGACCTGGCCAGGCGACGCAGGGGAAGAGGTTTGAAATTGAATTATCCAGAAGCCGTTGCGCTTATCACCCATGAAGTATTGGAAGGTGCACGGGATGGAAAAACAGTTGCAGAATTGATGGAGTATGGAACCACAATTTTGACAAGCGATGATGTAATGGAAGGAATCCCGGAAATGCTTGATGATATCCAGGTAGAAGCTACCTTCCCTGATGGAACCAAGCTCGTGACCGTTCATAGTCCTATTAAATAAAACGTGACAGGAGGCTATTTATATGCAGCCAGGACAATTATTTTTAAAGGAAGAAGAGATTATTTGCAATGCCGGAAGGACGGCATCCAAATTGACGGTGATCAATACTGGGGACCGCCCTGTCCAGATAGGGTCGCATTTTCACTTTTATGAAGTCAATGAAGCCCTCCAATTTGAACGGGAGCAAGCCTACGGAAAGCGCCTGAACATCCCGGCAGGGGCAGCAGTCCGGTTTGAACCAGGCGATGAAAAAGAAATTGAATTGGTTGATTATGCCGGAGAACGCCGTGTCTACGGATTCAACAATAAAGTGGACGGCTCATTGGATAAGGGGGATAACAAATGAGTTTCAAGATGCCTAGAAAGCAATATGCACAGATGTATGGACCAACTACAGGTGACTCTATTCGTTTGGCTGATACAGATATCCTCATTCAAATCGAGAAAGACCATACTACATATGGGGATGAAGTGGTGTTCGGCGGGGGGAAGGTAATCCGTGACGGAATGGGTCAGCATCCTCTCGCAACTCGGGGCGATGGGATTGCAGATTTGGTCATTACCAACGCTGTCATTTTAGACTATACCGGCATTTATAAAGCGGACATCGGAATCCGTGATGGAAAAATTGCCGGCATTGGGAAAGCTGGCAACCCGTTAATCATGGACAAGGTTGATATCGTGATCGGTGCTGGTACAGAGATTATTGCCGGGGAAGGAATGATTGTCACAGCTGGCGGGATCGATACCCACGTTCATTTTATCAATCCAACACAAATTCGGACAGCCTTAACAGCGGGACTTACCACGTTGATTGGGGGCGGAACCGGCCCTGCTGCAGGATCAAAGGCGACAACGGTCACACCTGGTCCTTGGCATATGCACAAAATGCTCCAGGCAGCAGAAGGACTGCCTATTAACGTTGGATTCACTTCAAAAGGACAAGCGACTACCGAGGAGCCGCTAGCTGAACAGGTTCGTGCCGGTGCCATCGGTCTCAAAGTCCATGAAGACTGGGGAGCAACCGCTTCTGCCCTTGACTATGCCCTAAGGGTGGCAGACAAGTATGATGTCCAGGTCGCTCTTCATGCAGATACATTAAATGAAGGCGGGTTTATGGAAAATACCATGGCCGCGATTAAAGACCGGGTGCTGCATATGTACCATACAGAAGGAGCGGGGGGCGGACATGCACCGGATTTGATTAAATCAGCCAGCTATATGAACATTCTTCCTTCCTCAACCAATCCGACCTTGCCTTATACAATCAACACGGTAGATGAGCATTTGGATATGCTGATGGTCTGCCACCATTTAAATCCATCCATTCCTGAGGATCTTGCCTTTGCCGATTCACGTATCAGACGTGAAACGATTGCTGCCGAGGATATCCTCCAGGATATGGGCGTATTCAGCATGACCAGCTCTGACGCCCAGGCAATGGGACGGATCGGCGAAGTAATTTTGCGCACATGGCAAGTGGCCGACAAAATGAAAAAGCAAAGAGGAAGCTTGGAGGGAGACACCGAGTATTCTGATAATAACCGTGCAAAGCGTTATGTAGCTAAATACACCATCAACCCTGCTATCACTCATGGTATTTCCGAATATGTCGGATCCGTCGAGGTCGGAAAAATTGCCGACCTTGTCATTTGGAACCCTGCTTTCTTTGGGGTAAAGCCAGAAATGACCCTGAAAAATGGATTTGTTGTCGAAGGCTTGATGGGCGACGCGAACGCATCCATCCCGACACCGCAGCCTGTCATTTATCGTCCAATGTACGCCCAATATGGAAAAGCGTTATCCAGCTCATCGATTACGTTCATTTCCCAGGCGGCCTTCGATGACAAGGTGCATGAGAAGCTTGGACTGCAAAAGATGATCCTGCCGGTCCGCGGCATCCGAAACCTGACGAAGAAAGATATGAAGCTGAATTCGGAAACTCCTGACATAACCGTTGATCCGCAAACCTATGAAGTAAGAGTAAACGGCGAATTAATTACATGTGAGCCGGTTGATACTGTACCAATGGGTCAGCGATATTTCCTATTCTGAGGTGATGGATATTGATAGTCGAAAAAATCGTAACGAATATTGAAAACATGGAAAAAGAAGAAATCGAAAAACACCATATAGAAAAAGTTTACCTCGAAAGCGCCGATTTGGTGAAACGGATCCAGAGGGTGACAACCGACCATGGCAAGGAAATCGGAATCCGCTTAAAAGAGCATCGTGACCTTGTCGCTGGTGACGTCCTCTATATGGATGACAAAAATTTAATTGTGATCGATGTACAATCCGATGATTTACTTGTGATTAAACCACGCAGCATAAAGGAGATGGGGACGATTGCCCACCAGTTGGGGAATCGCCATCTCCCCGCCCAATTTGAAGGTGACGAGATGCTTGTCCAGTATGATTATCTGGTAGAGGAATTACTCCAGGACCTTCAAATTCCTTTTGAACGTGAAGAGCGGAAAGTAAAAAAGGCCTTTCGCCATATCGGACACAGTCATGGATAAAAATATCCTCTCTTTATTCCAGCTCTGTGATTCCAACTTTCCGACAGGGGCGTTCAGCCATTCTTATGGGCTCGAGACTTATATTCAAGCAGACAAAGTGCATGATAAGGATTCCTTCCAGCAATGGCTGCGTGCATATGTAAATGAGCAGCTAGTGTATTCCGACGGGCTTGCCTGCCGTCTTGTCCATGAAGCACTGGACAAGGGAGACTTCCGGAAAATCTGGAAGCTGGACCGGATGCTGACCGTGCAGAACTTGCCGCGGGAAACAAGGGAAGGAACCAAAAGGGTGGGCGACCGGATGTTAATACTAATTAAATCACTATACGACATTCCGATTCTGTCTGAGTATGGCGAGCGGATTAAGCAAAACAAATCTTTTGGTCATCCATCGATTGTATTTACGATTGTGGGCCACCATCTCGGTGTCCCCGCACCCACTACTATTCTGTATTATTTATACTCGGCTGTTTCTGGCCTTGTGCAAAATGCGGTCCGCGCCATCCCTTTAGGCCAGACAGCAGGACAGAGAACGATTCTGGAGTTTCAGGAGGTTTTAGCGGAGGCCACTGCCAAAGTGCAGGAATTGGAAGAAGACGACTTTGGCATTGTCTCTCCCGGCCTGGAACTGTCACAAATGCAGCATGAACGAGTAAATGTCCGCATTTTCATGTCTTAATGTTGATTAATAGATTAAAGGAAGTGTTTTTTATGGAACCTATTAAAATTGGTGTTGGGGGACCTGTAGGAGCAGGAAAAACCGCGTTGGTTGAAAAGTTGACACGACATATGGCAGATGAAATAAGCATGGCAGCGATTACCAATGATATCTATACAAAAGAAGATGCCAAATTCCTGATGAAAAACGGTGTGCTTCCGGAGGATCGCATCATTGGTGTCGAGACAGGCGGATGTCCGCATACAGCTATACGGGAGGATACTTCCATGAACTCCGCGGCGATTGAAGAATTGATTAAAAGACATCCTGATGTCGAGCTTATTTTTGTGGAAAGCGGCGGGGACAACCTGGCTGCGACATTCAGCCCTGAACTTGTCGATTTTTCCATTTATATCATCGATGTGGCCCAGGGGGAAAAGATTCCGCGCAAGGGCGGACAAGGGATGATCAAGTCTGACCTGTTCATCATCAATAAAACGGATCTGGCACCATTGGTCGGAGCCAATCTGGATGTGATGGCATCCGACACAAAAGTATTCCGTGGGGATAAACCTTTTATTTTCACCAATTTAAAAACCAATGAAGGCCTTGACCAGGTGATTGATTGGATCAAGAAGAATGCTCTCCTAAAAGGGCTGGAATAAAACATGCAGGACTGGACAGGAGTTTTGCATTTAGGTGCCGAAGCAAGGAATGGAAAGACCGTCGCAAATAAGGTCTATTTCCAGGGGGCGTTTAAAGTGATGCGCCCCATCTATCATGATGATTCCGGGCAAGTCTGTTATTATATTTTGAATCCAGGCGGCGGCTATCTGGATGGCGACCGTTATCAAATGAAGATTTCGCTTGAAAAACAGGCGAGGCTGACTTTAACCACACAGGGAGCCACAAAAATATACAAGACGCCGAACAAACATGCCTATCAGGAAACCGAAATCACTCTTAAGGAAGGCAGCTTCCTTGAGTATCTCCCTGATCCGCTGATCGGTTATCGGGATGCACGATATAAACAAAAGAATGTCATCCATATGGAGAAAGGGTCCACTCTCGTTTACTCCGATATTATTACTCCGGGATGGTCTCCCGAAGGGKAACCGTTCAGCTATGATATGCTCCAGTTAATCAGTGAAATTTACATGGAAAATGAATTGGTCGTATATGACCATATTAAGCTGAATCCATCCATTCGCAATATGGAAGAGCTGGGCCTCATGGAAGGCTATTCCCATTTGGGATCGATGATCGTGATTGACGAAAAATCAAATCAGGATCTTCTTGATCGTTTATATCAGGCAATCGACCCCAATGCAAAGGAATATAAAGTGGGATTGTCAGCTTTGCCCATTCCGGGATTCACCATACGGATATTAGCCAAAAATACACAAACGATTGAAAGTATGTTTTTTGATTTTCACCATATAATTAGCCAAGAGTGGTTTAACAAATCACCAAGCTTTTTGAGGAAGTATTAAAGTTAAAACCCAGCAATCCATACGGTTGCTGGGTTTTAATAAGTAAATAAAAAGATAAATGGAGGAGAAATCGATTGGAAGTGACATTTTTCTCGGTGTTGGCTCTGGGTTTCCTTTTAGGAATCCGGCATGCCCTGGAACCCGACCACGTTATTGCCGTATCCACCATTGCGAGCCAAAGCAAAAAGCTGTGGCACGCTTCTTTGGCTGGAGTATTTTGGGGGATTGGACATACTGTCACGCTGTTTGTCGTCGGTCTTGTCGTCATTCTTATGAAGAACGAAATATCACAACAGTGGGCAATGTCCCTGGAATTTTTGGTAGGAATCATGCTGGTGTACCTTGGAGTGAAAACCATTCTCTCGTTTAATACCATCCATTTCCATAAACATGAGCATGACGGGGAAAATCATGCTCATCTCCATTCCCGCCAAAAAAGCGGGGCACATGGCCATAACCACAGGCATACATACACTTCGCATTTGGGATCTATGTTTGTCGGTTTGGTACACGGACTGGCCGGAAGCGGCGCCATGGTCCTCCTGACGATGGGTACAGTAAACAGTGTCGTGGAAGCGGCCATCTACATCCTCATATTTGGTGCAGGGACCGTCATTGGCATGCTTTTCTTCACGACAATCATTGGCATTCCATTCGTGTTAAGCAAGAAACGCAGGTCCGTAAGCAGGACTTTTGGTTTAATTACGGGTGCAATTAGTACAGTTTTTGGGTTATACTACATGTATAATTTAGGGGTGAATGAAGGATTATTTACCCTATGGATTTAATGTTGAATGCATGTCTGCACTCAACCTGTCCGCGGCGGGAGGGGKGCACATCATGAATTTATGAGAGGGGTGAAAACGATCAATACACTTTCATATGCGATTCTGAGTGCCCTCAGCCGAAAACCATGTTCAGGATACGATTTAGCGGAGTATCTGGAGGCATTATGGCCTGCGCAACTGAGTCAGATTTATCCTCTATTAACCAAATTGGAACAGAAGGAACTATTGGAGCACGAATATGTCGTACAAACAGGCAAGCCCAATAAGAAAATATTTTCGATTACAGAAAAAGGAGAGGATGCCTTAAAGAATTGGGTAGCCACTCTCCCTTCAGACTCCATTCTTCGGGATGAATTTCTCATTAAAATTTATTCCATCTGGTTATTGGATGAGGAACATTCAGTGAAATTGGTTCAGGACCGAATGGCAAAATTAGAAGATAAATACAATTCCTTATTAAAAAAGATAGAAGAAATTGAGAAGAATAAAGAAATGGATACGAAGTCGAGAAACTTCGGGCGATACCTCTTGTACAGCCGAAAACAAAGTCTGGTGAAAGAGGAAAAAATTTGGTGTCAATGGGTTCTGGATTTAATTAACAAAAAGAATTTTAAAATCCCTTGTTATCTTCCTTTGTTAGGGATCATTTTATAAAAAACAGGCTGGTTTTGCGTCTGTCTTTTTAAAATAAAAAATTATGCGTACCGATATTTTATCGGTACGCTTTTTGTGTGCCAGGCATGTTCATTAACTTGGCGGTGAGAGTCCGCTAT
>NZ_LIGG01000001.1:2911501-3236788 GCF_001273925.1 Bacillus sp. FJAT-27251
ATTATCAAAATTAACCAATTAATCCAAGGATGGGGAAACTACTTCAAAGTGGCGGATATCAAGAGATTCTCAGCGGAAACTGATGCACATATCAGGAGAAGGCTGCGAGCGTGCCGCTGGAAAGAGTGGAAGAAGACCAGAACMAAATATCGAAACTTGATAAGGTTAGGAATTAAGAAATACAAAGCATGGCAATATGCGAACTCCCGAAAGGGATACTGGAGAAACTCCAAAAGCCCTGCCTTAKACCAAGCCTTAAATAATGAATACTGGTTTAAARCTGGATTAAAGCAATTATCAAACATTGTTTCATAAACTTTCGAACCGCCGTATACCGGACGGTACGTACGGTGGTGTGAGAGGACGGGGGTTAATCACCCCCTCCTACTCGATCGTCATTGGGCTCCGCACGATTTCCAACTGGAACAGCCGTGAATCAGGGCTTTCGGAAATTGAAGCAACGGATGGGGACGTTTGCCATTTTTATAAAAACGGTGGTTAACTTGACATTTGATTGGAAGTTCAATAAAATGACGGTTCATTTACCTTATTGACTCGAAAGTTTAACTAAACTATTAGGACATATATGATGACTATGGAGGAAGTACGATGGCAATCAAAAATACAGAACAACGGCAAGTTAGAAATTTCCAGGTTGAACAAATCATTGGTGGCCACCCAATACATAAGAGACACGAATTCTCTTTTCATGTTGATGGATGTCAGTTTAAAGGTCATTTTCACAAGGATGAAATTACATGGATGCATCCACACCCAAAACAAATAATAGGAGAGGAAAAAGAAGCGGAAATTAAAAGTGAAATTTGCGAACTGCTGGGACAACATGGGGTAGCCAGTTGGATTGAAGACATTGAAATGACGCAAGTGTTTGAAAACACAGCACGCGAGCGTCGCCAAGTTACTCTTACAGTGCGGGGTCACGAGTTCAAGGGGTACGTTCGAGAAACTGAAATTCATTGGTTTCATCCGCATCCACAACAAAAGCTGAAAGATAAGCATGTTGATGCGATTGAAAAGGAGATTCATCAAAAAGCAGCGTCTTTTTAAAGGTGAGTTGTGGGTACAAACTGATCATCTGTCATTTTTTCTAAGAAATAGGACATCCTTTTATATATAGGATTACCAAGGAGGAAAAACGATGACATCGGAAATCAGGGGTTTTGAAGTTGAACAAATACTTAGCAGCCATCCAGTACACCAACGGCACGAATTCTCTTTTACCGTTGATGACAATGAGTTTAAAGGCCATTATCACGAGGGTGAGATTACGTGGATGCACCCATATCCAAAACAAATACTAGGTGAGGATAAAGAAGCGATAATCGAAAACAAAATCCGCGATTTATTGGGAGAACATGGAGTTTCCCAATGGTTTAAAGACATTGAAACGGCACAAGCGTTTGAAGACCGGCCACACGAGCGTCGCCAAGTCACATTTAAAGTGCAAGGGCAGGAGTTCAAAGGGTTTGTTCACAATGGGGAAATCCATTGGTTTCATCCTCAACCTAAACAAAAGCTTAAAGAAGAGCAAGTTGATGCGATTGAAAAGGAGATTCATGAAAAAGGACTAGATCGTCCTGAAAGGGATTAGTGACAGGAATTTTCAGGCTAGAACGTTTAGGTAATTAAATGGCTAACTTATATCAAAACGGCGGAAGGCTGTATAGTAGGAATTATTAAAATTCTAGTGAACAGGAAGGTCCTTGAGCCTTCCTTTTCTTTTATGGCGAAATGAGGGGAGAGTGAGCCATATGCATTATGATGTCATCATCATAGGGGCCGGTTCAATGGGAATGGCAGCAGGCTATTATTTATCTAAAAGTGGGAAAAAGGTTCTATTACTAGATTCGCACAATCCGCCACACTCCGAAGGGGCCCACCACGGTGAAACCCGGATTATCCGGCATGCATACGGGGAAGGGGAGGAGTACGTGGCCATGGCCTTAAGGGCCCAGGAGCTATGGCTGGAACTGCAGGAACTAACAGACAAAAAATTGTTTTTGCAAACAGGTGTGTTAAATGTAGGGGCACCTGACTCTGCGTTCATACATAATATCCTGAAAAGCGCTGAAAGTCATTCGCTGCAGGTTGAAAAGCTGGGTTCCTCGGAAATCAACCATATATGGGCAGGCTTTTCCGTACCGGACGGGATGATTGGCTGCTACGAAAACAAATCCGGAGTCTTATTTAGTGAAGCTTGTATTGAAGTTTATCGCCAGCTTGCCATTGAAAACGGTGCGCATCTAAAGGTGAATACAACGGTAGAAGGTGTTGCAGCAGAAGGGGACAGGGTCCATGTCGAGACAGAAGTAGAGAACTATACCAGCGATTCCTTAATTGTCACCGCAGGGAAAGGAACGCCTAAGCTTCTGCCTGGCTTAGGGATCGAGCTTCCATTGCAGCCGGTAAGAAAGACTTTTTCATGGTTTGAATGTGATGAAGGCCTGTATCATTCGAGCCATTTTCCGGCTTTTGCTTTTGAGCTTCAAGACAAGTTATTTTACGGGTTCCCAAGTATCGAAAGAGCTGGCATCAAAATTGGCCGCCATGATGGAGGCCAGCCATTAACCCAGGAAGAGGGTTTAGCGGAATTCGGAAGTTATTCCGAGGATAAAGACGATGTATCGGGCTTTGCAGCAAAGTACTTCTCAGGTGACCTGGACCACAGAATTGGGAAGACATGCACCTATACCAACACTCCCGATGAGGATTTTATTATCGATCAGCACCCAAACTTCCAGAATATCTATCTTGCATGCGGCTTTTCGGGGCATGGATTTAAGTTTAGCAGTGTTGTAGGCGAAATTCTTTGTCAGCTCATCACAGAAGGAAGAACGGAATTGGATCTGAATCCATTTACGATGAAGCGGTTTAGCTAGGAAGCATGGGGCATACCCATGCTTCTTGTTTTTGACGGGATTTTTCCGTATAGTTAATAATATATTAAATATTCCAAATTTTTTATCATAAAGAAGCGACAGGGGATAGTTATAGAATCTCTACCAATCGAAAGGATGTGTAAAATTGGCTTCTATAACGGCAACACCAGCAAAACAGGAGTTTTTGGTGCAAGCAGTGGAACAGTCTTATGAAGGTTTTTTATTAGCGGATCCATCAGGCAGGATTTTTTATGCCAATCAGGCAGTAGAAAACATATCAGGGATTTCCACCGATGAAATTGTCGGAAGGACCCCGAAGGAAATGGAAGATGTCGGAATCATCATTAAGCAATCGATGAAGGTTTTAAAAAAAGATCCGCTAACCATTTCACAGAAATTATCAACAGGAGCCGAAATATTCATAACCAGTAAACCGGTTTTCGACGATTCAGGCCAGATTGTATGCTATGTGTCGAATTATCGTGAGTTGTCAGCGTTGAATGAATTACATAAGGAGCACCATAATCTGCTTAATATCAATTATTCCGAGCTTCAGCAGCTGCGTGCCCAATTATTAAAAACAGAGGACTGGATCGGAAACTCTTACAAGACAAAGGCTCTAAAGGAAAAGGTTTCGAAGGTTGCGAAGACAGAAGCCATCCTGCTTATTTCAGGAGAGTCTGGTGTCGGCAAAGAAGTCATTTCCAAAACGATCCATAAAGTAAGTGACCGAAGAAATGGACCCTATATTCAAATAAATTGTGGGGCCATACCTGAGTCATTAATGGAGGCAGAACTTTTTGGATACGAAAAAGGGGCATTTACCGGAGCAGTAAGTGCAAAGCCGGGATTACTGGAAGTCGCGAATGGCGGGAGTGTCCTTCTGGACGAAATTGGCGAAATGCCTTTAAACCTGCAGGTAAAGCTGCTTAGGGTCATCCAGTCAAAAGAAATAACAAGGGTAGGAGGAACAACTCCAAAGAAGCTTGATGTCCGGTTTTTAGCGGCTACAAATCGTGACCTGAAGGTGCTGGTAGAGCAAGGTAATTTTAGGGAAGATTTATATTACAGGTTAAATGTCATCCCAATCAGTATCCCGCCGCTTAGAGACCGCAAGGAAGACATCCCTGCATTAAGTCAGCATTTTTTAGAAAAATACTGTGCAAAGTACTCCGTAAACAAAAAGCTCTCGAAGGAAGCAGAACGGGTTTTATGCGAATACTCATGGCCAGGCAATGTCCGCCAATTGGAAAATACGATGGAACAATTGGTCATCCTTTCGGAAGCGGTTGAAATCCAGTTGAATGACTTGCCAAAAGAAATGGCTGGAAACACCATGACTAAACCAGAAGGAGAGATTATTCCCTTAAAGCAATTGAGGGAAATGACGGAAAGAAAAATGATTAAACTCGCCTTAAAACGCTACAGTTCGATTCGGGAGGCAGCCAGGCATTTGGAGGTGGACCATTCTACGCTAGTGAAGAAAATTAAAAAGCTGGGAATCTAGAAATCTGGTGATAAATTTCACCGGATTTTTGTTTATCTATCTGGAGCGGTGAATTTTTTCAACGGATTTGGTGAATTCTTTCACCGCGGAGGGTTTTGTGATGGTGAAAACCCTTTAAAATCAAGCTTTTATCGTTTGGCATGGATATTGCATTGTTATTATATAGAGACGCTGCAAACATTGGGGAGGGAGCATGGGACCATTCAAACATCTTTTCATTACCTTAACAGACCAGAATATTGCGATTGTAAAAATGAACAGCGGGAAGTCCAGTAATCTTCTTCATTATGCATTAATGCTGGAACTAATCATGGCTTTCAAAAAACTGAATGACGATGAAGAAGTAGCTTGTATTATCCTCACTGGGGATGAAGAGGCATTTCTGGCGGGACCTGAAATTAGGGAACTGACAGGCATTTCCGTATCAGAGGCGTATGACATCGCGACAAAAATGAAAGCGCTTCAATCTTTGGTTGTTCATTCTTCCAAGCCATATATAGCCGCTATTGACGGATTCTGTCTTGGTGGAGGGCTGGAGCTTGCCCTTGTGTGTGATATCCGCCTCGCAGGACATAATGCCATCTTTGGTCTTCCTGAAGTGAATTTAGGCATCATCCCTGGGGGCGGAGGGATTTCAAGGCTGACAGAAATTGCAGGGAAGTCGACGGCCAGCACCATGATCTTTACAGGCGAGCCAATCCGGGCGGAAAAAGCCCTTGAGCTTAAGCTGGTTAGTGAAGTGGTGGAAGATCCGCTGGAAAGTTCCCTGATGCTGGCAAAGACTTTAACAACAAAAAGCAGACTTGCGATTGCTACCGCTAAAAAGCTTATTAACAGAAAGCATTGGAGTGCGAATCAACAAGAAGATCTTGAACAGGAACTTTATGCGTTTTCCTTGCTGTTCGATTACCCGGACTCTGTGGAAGGGATGGGAGCCTTTTTGGAAAAGCGGAAACCAATATTTAAAAACTGAGAATTGGAGGGGTAACGTTGTTATTAACAGACCAGCATACCATGATTCAAAACGTGGCTAGCAAAATGGCGAAAGAGGTCATTGCGCCCCGGGCGAAAGAAGTGGATGAGAAAGGCGAGACACCATGGGAAAACATAAAGCTTTTGGCAGAGAACGGCTTTTTTGGAATTCATGTGCCGGAAGAATACGGTGGAGTGGGTTCCGACATGGTTAGCCATGTGGCCGTTATGGAAGAAATTGCTTCGGCCTGTGCGTCCACTTCCGTATCCTTATCAACCCAGGCCCTAACCTTGGCTCCATTTTTGATTGCGGGAACAGAAGCGCAGAAAAAGAGGTTTGTACCACGACTTGCAGCAGGAGAGGTTCTTGGCTCTTTTGGCATAACCGAACCCGGAGCAGGGTCTGACGTATCGAGTGTTAAGACAACTGCTGTCAGAGAGGGGGATACATACCGCCTAAACGGCCATAAGGTATTCATCACGAATGCGGGTGAATCAGAGATCTATGTATTTGTGGCAAGAACTTCCGAAAGCCGCACGGAAGGGATTTCCTTAATGATTGTCGAGAAAGGCACCCCAGGCCTGACATTTGGAAAGAAAGAAGAAAAAATGGGGATAAGGGGATCCGTTACCAGGGAAGTGTTTTTGGAAGATGTGGTCATACCGGCAGAAAATAGGATCGGTGAAGAAGGAGAAGGCTTTAAAATCCTCATGAATGTTTTCAATGAGACCAGACCTGTGGTTGGCGCCCAGGCAACAGGGATTGCAAAAGGAGCCTACGAACATTGCCTCAACTATGTGATTGAGAGAAAGCAGTTTAACAAGCCTTTGCATCACTTTCAGATGGTCCAATCCACCCTTGCCGATATGGCCATGAAAATTGAAGCATCAAGGCTGCTGGTATTAAAGGCGGCAATGATGCTGGATAAAAAGGACCCAGCCGTCATCGCCAACTCGTCCATGGCCAAATGCTTCGCTTCAGATGTGGCGATGGAGGTCACAACGAATGCGGTCCAGCTGCTTGGCGGTTACGGATACGTTAGGGACTACCCGGTGGAAAGAATGATGCGCGACGCGAAAATCACCCAAATCTATGAAGGAACCAATCAAATTCAAAGAATCATCATTGCTAAGCAAATTCTTGCGAATGCCATGAACTGATTATGTTTGCTTTCTAAAATAATGCGAGTTTTGAAGAAGGAGATGGAGACAATGAATCTAACAGTCATCGGCGGAGGATTAATGGGTTCCGGCATTGGCCAGGTTGCTGCCCAGGCCGGGATAAAAACAACCATTGTTGATGTAGCGGAAGAATCGCTTGAAAAAGCAAAAAAGAGAATAACAGATTCGGTAAACAAGTTTGCTCAAAAAAACAGGATTACTGATCCTGAAGGAGTTCTGGCAAATCTCACCTTCTCCTCCAGCTGGGAGTCGGTTTCTGAAGCAGATGTCATCATTGAAGCAGTGCCAGAACGATTAGAACTGAAAAAAGAAACCTTCAAAAAGCTGGACGCACAAGCAAAGGCTGATTGCCTGCTTGCTACTAATACTTCCTCTTTATCGATAACAGATATTGCTAGTGTTACCTCAAGGCCGGAAAAAGTGATTGGGATGCATTTCTTTAGTCCCGTTCCGATGATGCCGCTGCTGGAGCTTGTCAAAGGCTATAAAACTTCGACTGAGACGTACGAGTTTGCCAGGGAAGTCGGGGAGAGACTGGGGAAAAGAATGATCACGGCCGAAAAAGATTTCCCAGGCTTCCTCATGAACCGTATTTGGCTGCCGATGGTAAACGAAGCGTGTTTCGCCGTTATGGAGGGCGTCGGTACACCGGAAGAAATTGATCAAGGCTTTATCGATGGGTACGGGCATACGATGGGGCCTTTAAGGACGATTGATATGGCTGGAATTGATACCGCATTATGGGCAATGGAAGCCTTGTATGAAGGATTTAATGATTCGAAGTACCGTCCTTGTCCACTTTTGAAAAAGATGGTCGAAGCAGGGGATCTTGGAAGAAAAACCGGAAAAGGATTTTATACATACAGCTGAGGAGGAGAAAAAATGGAAGAAGTTCTTTTGTGCAGCATGGAAGGGAAAATAGCGGTCATGGAGATTAATAGACCTCCATACAATCCTTTGAATCCAGCTGTTTTTGAACAGATGATTTCATTTTTGGAAGATTTATACCGGAATGAGGAAGTTCAAGTGCTGGTTATAAAGGGGAGCGGAGAGAAAGCATTTTCTGCTGGTGCCGATATCACCCAATTTGTGCCCAGGCTGGGAAAAAAGGATATTTCGTTAACCGCCGGGTTCCATAAAGCTTTTGAGTTGTTAAGCCAGCTGCCTATTCCGGTGATTGCCGCCATGAAAGGGCATGTACTTGGAGGAGGATTGGAACTGGCCCTCGCTTGTGATTTCAGAATATGTGATGAAAACACCAGGATGGGACTGCCGGAAATTAATTTGGGAATCTTTCCGGGCGCAGGTGGAACCCAGCGTCTTCCTAGATTAATAGGAAAATCAAAAGCGATGGAAATGATCATGTTTGGCACGCCCATCCATGCAGAGGAAGCGGTCCGTTATGGACTTGTGAACAAGGTAGCAGCTGCCGGCACTGTCGACAACGTGGCGATGGACTGGGCAAACAGCCTTGCGCAAAAACCTAAGACAGCCTTGAAAAACATTAAGAAAACTATTCAGCATGGAATGAATCTTCCATTGGCAGAAGGGCTGCGCTATGAAATGGAGCTTTTTTCGGAGATGTTCGTCAGTGAGGATGCAAAAGAGGGAGTGCATGCCTTTCTTGAAAAAAGAACCCCGAATTTTTCCATGAACTAATATCAAAGGGTTCAGCGGGAAAGGAAATTTAAACAAAATAAAAGGTCTGCGAGAAGAGAGTTAAAGGGAGTGATGAAGATTGAATTTAGATCTTAAGCTACAGGAACATGCCGGGAAAATCCCGGACAGATGGGCCCTTGGCTGGGAAACGGGTTCTTATACGTACAGGGATCTAAATGAAAAGGTCCAAAAGCTTGCCAACCAATTTTATTTAAATGGCATTACAAGGGGAGACCGTATTGCCATCCTGCTCGACAATTGCCCGGAATTTGTGATTAGTTATTATGCATGTATGCGTGCAGGTGCGATCAACGTCCCGGTCAACCCATCTCTTACATCAAGGGAGTTTGGCATCATTCTCAATGATTGCAGTCCTAAAATCATTATTACGAATGAATTCGTGCAAAACAAATTAAAGAAAACAGCGCTGAATTTTAGTCCTATGTACTTAATTACCGATAATCAAAGTTTGGAAGACCTATTACAGGCGGGACCTGCAGAGGTGTTAGTAAATTCCAGTGATGCAGAGGATAGTACGATTTTATACACTTCAGGGACAACCGGTTTGCCGAAAGGAGCGCTTCTCACCCACCACAATCTTTATTCCAACGCGAAAACTTTTGCGGAAGCCTTCAGGTTGGCTTCAGACGACAGGACGTTAATTGTCCCGCCTTTATCGCATATAGCGGCCCAATCAAACTGCCTGAACACCACACTGTATGCCGGGGGATTCAATTTCATGCTCCCAAGGTGGGAGTCGAGTGCCAAAACGCTCCGAACGATAGAAGAGCAGGAAATTACCTTCTTTTTTGGACCGCCGACCATGTATACGTACATGTTAAATGATCCGGATGCTGGAAACTATCAAGTAAAGTTAAGGTTTGCTTATACCGGGGCTTCGCCTTTGCCTGAAAAGATCTTTAACAAATGGGTCGAGATATTTGGCTTTGAAATCGTTGAAGGATATGGATTGACAGAATGCTCACCTGTCGTATCGATTAACCMTCCTTATGGCAAGAAGAAGATAGGGAGTATTGGACTTCCGATAAAGGATGTGAAGGTCAGGATTATAAACGACCTGTTTGAGGAAGTCCCTGTTGGAGAAACCGGTGAACTTGTTGTGCAAGGGCCGAATGTAATGAAGGGGTATTTAAACCGTAAGGAAGCAAATGAGGCTGCTTTTGTGGATGGGTGGTTCAGGACAGGAGACATAGCCAGGCAAGAGGAAGATGGCTACTTATATATTGTTGATCGGAAGAAAGATATGATCATTCGTTCCGGCTTCAATGTTTACCCGCGGGAAGTAGAAGAAGTTTTATACCAGCATCCCGCCGTCCTTGAAGCTGCGGTCATCGGTTATCCTGATGAAGAAAAGGGAGAAGTAGTCAAAGCAGTGTTGACTTTAAAGTCGGAATATAATGGAAAATTAACAGATGAACTAAAAGTGTTTTGTAAAGAAAGGTTAGCAACCTATAAGGTGCCTTACGAATTTGAAGTGGTGGAAGAGCTGCCGAAAACCAGCTCGGGCAAAATTGTAAAAGGAAAGTTAAGAGAATTATACGCCAAGAAATGAAAGCGTTTTACCCATTAAAGAATAAGAATCAATAAAAATGAACTGGGAGTGAAGAGTGTGAAAAAGTTCCTTTCGTTGATCATGATGGTCATTTTAATATCTGGCTGTGTCCAGCAGCCTGGCAGCAGCGGTACTGCGTCGGGAAGTACAGATGAAAACAGTGAAGAGACCATTGTCTTGAAGCTTTCCTCCGCATTGAGTACACAAAACGGCTGGTGGGCAGGCTATTTCAAGCCGTGGATGGAGAAAGTGGAAGAAAAGACAAATGGCCGCGTAAAGTTCGAACATTATGCAAACCAGGAACTTATTCCGGTCAACGAAGAGCTGCAAGCGTTGAAAAACGGGACTATTGATATCGCAGCACCGCTATGGCCGCTTTATGATCCGCAGCGTTTCCCATTAAGTGAAGTAACGATGCTGCCACTGCTGCATTCCGACACCATGCTGGCGACTAAAGCTTATGCAGAACTTGTCAAAAGTGACAGCGAGTTGGCCGATGGGAAGTCATTCAATGAATTGGAATATCAATCAAAGGACTTAAAGGTATTTGCGACCCCAACCACTGAACAATATGTTATTTCCACCAAGGATTATCCTTTTAAATCTGTGAATGATTTTAAGCAAGTATCGCTTCGCTCCCCGTCCCGGGTACAC
Organism: Bacillus sp. FJAT-27251; assembly: GCF_001273925.1. Classification (GTDB taxonomy): domain Bacteria; phylum Bacillota; class Bacilli; order Bacillales; family Cytobacillaceae; genus Mesobacillus_B. The sequence goes on from NZ_LIGG01000001.1 coordinate 2,921,949, forward strand.
GAGATCTTCGCCAAAAATGTAGGAATCAATACGATTTCCATGCCATCTGCGGATATGTTTGATGCGATCAACCGGGGGGCATTTAACGGAAGCTTCTTTAGCATTGCGGACTGGACCGGATACGGAATGCAGGATGTCTTTAATTATACACTTGAAGGAATCAATCTTGGCCACTACACCGGTGCGTGGGCGATGACAGAAGAGAAGTGGAATAGCCTGCCAGAAGATATCCAGCAAATCATGGAGGAAACATCTTACGAACAAATCCTGGAAGGGGCTCAGCTTTGGATGGACCGTTCCGATGAAAACCGTGCCTATGCCAAAGACAAAGGAGCCGTATTTGAAACGATAGATGACCTTGATCCGGAAGCACAGGAGCTTCTTGTAAAGGGTGTAGAGGATACCTGGTTCCAATGGATCGATCAAACGGAGAAGAACGGGCATCCAGGCAAAGAAATGGCAAAGCTATGGAGAGATTTAATTGTCGAACAAGGTGGTACGGTGCCTGAAGCCATCATGGAATTAGAGTAAAAACTGGTGAGTAGGAAAGAGCAGGAATCCTCCTTCTTTCCTTCCCGTTCATTTGAAGGGAGTGTTAAGATGCCGATTGAAATATTTTATATTTTAATGCTTTTCCTCTTCGCGCTATTTTTATTATTGGGATTACATGTCCATTCCGTGCTGCTCAGTATCGGGATCATTGGGATTATCTTGCTGGAAGGTCCCGCCTATATCACTTCTTTTTTACAAAGTAATCCATATAAACAGGTTGCAAGCTATACTTTAACAACCATTCCTTTGTTTGTTTTAATGGCCCAGTTTGTCGTTAAATCGGGGATTGTTCGTGACATGTATTCGATCGTCTTTAAATTATCGAGAGGAAAGTCAGGACTGCTAGGTGTGTTAACGGTTATTATCGGTGCCTTTCTGGGAGCGGTATCTGGTTCAACCTCTGGTTCTTCGGCAGCATTGGGCCAAGTGGCGGTCCCTGAATTAAAGAAACGCGGTTTTCGGGATGATATTGCCGGAGCAACCATTGCTGCAGCAGGGTCTTTGTCAGGGATTATTCCGCCAAGTATCATCCTGATTTTATATGGGGTCGTAACAGAAACACCTATAGGAACACTGTTCATTGCGGCAATCGTGCCAGGGATCCTGATGACGCTTGTTATTATTGGAGTCATGCTGGTTATGCATTACCGCAGCAGCGACCAAATTGCGGCTGGCTTGGCAGAAGAGGTTTTGGAGGAGCGGGGGAAAGAAGAAGAACCCTCATTAACCTTATCTCGTTCGCTATTTGTCCTTGCGATCGGTTTAGTTATGGTGCTGGTCATTTTTGGGGGTATTTATTCTGGAGTGTTCACACCAACGGAAGCTGGCGCGGTGGGTGCGTTCATCGGTTTTCTGACGGCACTTTTCTTAGGGAAAGTAAACAAAGCTTTCTATGTTGAATCGTTTGCTGAAACCGTGAAAATAACCGCAATGGTTCTGCTGATCATGATTACGGCACAGATTTTTGGCCGCTTCATTACCGTCTCCCAACTGCCAAAGGAGCTAATAAATGCATTGGGACCGCTCATTGAATACCCGGTGTTGGTGCTGGTTTTGCTGTCTGTCATTTATTTTATCCTCTTCATGTTCGTTGAAGGGGGAGCGGTTATTATTATGGCAACACCCGTCCTGCTGCCAATCGTTCAGGAAATGAATGTTGATCTATTGTGGTTTGGTATTTTGGTTTCGGTTATTTGTACAATCGGTCTTCTGACTCCGCCTGTTGGGCTTAGTGTGTTCGCTGTTTCCGGTGTCACAGGGATACCGATTGAAAGGCTGTTCCGGCAATCGATGATCATGGCCGTTGTACTGGCAGTGGTAGTATGCGGATTGCTCATTTTGTTTCCTAGTCTTGTAACCTGGCTCCCTGGTTTAATGTAAAAAGGTGAAAAGATTACACTTTTAATAATAAGGGGGGATTGCACTTGAGCAGGGCCTATAATGTTTTCGAAAAGATCAAAATAGGCGGGTTAATCTTAAGCGGCAGCACCATTTTCATCATGATGCTTTTGATTGTTGGGGATGTTGCACTTCGAAATCTGGTAAATGCGAGTTTACTAGGCAGTTATGAAATCACACAATATTTTCTCATGCCGCTGGCTTTTTTTCCGGGTCTGGCCTATGCGTATAGTTCGGGCATCATGCCGAGAGTCGAAATGATGGTCGTAAAACTCAAAAATAAATTTCGGCGGAATATTTTTCTTGCCCTTCTGATTTTCGAGTTCATCTTGTTTCTAATGCTTACATTCTATGGATTTCAATATGCCTTAATTGGTACCCAGGAAAGTCTCGGATTCAGTATGAAAGGGACGATCATCACGTATTATCCTATTCTTTACTTTGTACCACTAGGATTTTTATTATTATCGATTGAAATCCTGTTCCTGATTCTGAAAAACTTCCGTACTGACAGTCCGACTTTAAGTGTAAATGATTGATTTTATTAAGTAGACCTTTATTCATCAAGGTTACGATAGAACATAGGAGGAAGAAAATGAACAATGTATACGTAATTGAGGGAGCAAGGACACCATTTGGAGCATTCGGCGGGAGCCTGAGAGGTACGGATGTCACTCAGCTTGGGGCAATTGCAACAACAGAAGCTTTAAAAAGAAGTAAAGTTCCTGCATCGGAAATTGACCAGGCATTTTTCGGCAATGTCATTCATACAAGTGCAAACTCGCCCTATTTGGCACGCCATGTCTCGTTAAAATCAGGCATTCCCGAAGCGACGCCTGCCTTAACGGTAAACAGGCTCTGTGGATCCGGCCTCCAGGCGGTTGTAAGTGCAGCCCAAGCCATCTCATTAAACGAGGCTAGCGGGGCTGTGGCCGGCGGTGCAGAAAATATGTCGATGAGTCCGCATGTAGTGAGGGACCTTCGTTTTAAAACGTTCAAAATGGGTGTTCCACACTTCGAAGATGTTCTGTCGGCCACACTGATGGACCAATACTGCGGCTTGGGTATGGGGATCACTGCCGAAAATTTAGCGGAGAAGTACCAAATCGGCCGTCCTGAACAAGAGGAATACGCCTTGCTAAGCCAAAGCAGAGCAGCCCAGGCGAAGGAGAAAGGTATTCTCGCCAAGGAAATCACCCCGGTGTTGGACGAAAAGGGAGAAGTGCTTCTAGAGGAAGATGAACACCCAAAACCAGACACAAATATAGAAAAACTAAGAAAGCTGCGGCCAGCATTTAAAAAAGATGGAAGCGTTACGGCAGCGACAGCAAGCGGGATAAATGATGGCGCAGCAGCGGTGGTATTAGGAGACGACCAGCTCATTGCCAAGCACAACATAAAGCCTTTAGCGAAAATCGTGTCCTGGGGTATCGCGGGTGTAGACCCAAAATACATGGGAATTGGACCAGTTCCGGCTACAAAGCAGGCATTGGAGAGAGCGAATTTACAAATGGAAGATATCGACATCATTGAAGTGAACGAAGCCTTTGCGGTACAAGTGCTTTCCGTAAGAAAAGAACTAGGAATCGATCTTGAAAAGCTTAATGTGAACGGGGGAGCCATTGCCCTCGGACACCCGGTTGGGGCCAGCGGAGCAAGACTATTGCTGACACTCGCATATGAGCTGCAAAGAAGTAACAAGCAATTTGGCCTGGCAAGCTTATGCATCGGCGGGGGCCAAGGTATTTCAGTGGTTATTGAAAATATGAACAAATAGGATCATAAGGCAAAAAGTTAAGAAACCCTCGCATTGTTAGGATGCGAGGTTTTTTGCTGGGTGGAAGGGGGATAATCAGAAGTGCCTGCTCCCGTCTGAAATTTGCACGTTAAAAATAATCTGCATCTTTCAGATGGTGGCAGGCGCTCTTTTAGGTGTATTCATCATATAAATGCTTTAATTTTTTTTCTGAAACACCTCTTATAGGCGCTGTACCACCTTCACTCCTCTAAAAAACACTTCTTTAATCTGCTCTACCTCTGTGATTTCCAGTCCTGGAACTCCCTCCGCCACCAGATAGTTTGCCTCCATGCCAGGTACAAGACCGCCGTACCTGCCTTCCTTTCCCATTATTTTAGCCGGGTTGGCTGTAAGCAAGGCGAGAGTCGCATTTTCATCGTAGCCATGTTCTTCTAAGAGTTTCATTGCCGGGTGGGCAATAAGCATCAAAACATCAGGACCCTGTAGGGCATTGTCGGTGAACGGGAGCCACGATGCTCCCTGATAAGGTGGCAGGTAAGAGTCTGTAGCAATGGAAACGGGGATATTCTTTTGAACTAGTGCCAAAATGTTTTCAGGCGAGTTTGGTTCCAGGTGTGTACCGCCCATTGGTGTGGCAACAATGGAAATGCCATGTGTGGCAGCTTTTTGCATCAGTTCCTCGGTGATTCCATGTGCATGGTGCAGAACATCAATTCCCGCTTTCAAAGCCATACTGATTCCTTCCTCGCCAGCTACGTGAGCTCCAATCTTTTTTCCTGCCTGATGGTAAATATCCGATATTCTCTTTAGTTCTTCAAATGTATAGATGATTTCTCCTGCCCTTGGGACTTGGTCCGAAGTGAAGTTGGCAGGGGTTGCATTAATAAAGATGTTTTCGCCTGGGAATTCGCTTTTTTCGGCAATTTTCTTTACCAGTTCCGGGTCCGATAGAGTGCTTTGGGAAACAGGCTTTGATTGTGTGATAGATGTGAAATGAGCCATTTGTTTAAAACCGATGGAAATGCTTGTTGCCGCGAAAGTGACATCAAGAGGAAGGCCTTGAATTGCATTTTTGTAGTCTGCAATTGAGAAATCGCAAAGGTGATGCCCGCACACCTGCTCTCCCAATGCCGTAATACCCGAGGATAAGGCGTCTAGAAGAATAGCTTTTCCTCCCAGGAAGTGGGTTTCCGGCGTGACAGGATACAGGGAGCTTGGAGCAAATTCCAATAGGTGTGTATGACAATCAACAAGGGAAGGGGTAATGACATAATCAGAACAATCATGAAGTGTTAAGTCAGGATACCGATTTCTGAGGTTCTTCCACTTTCCGACGTCAATAACCTTTCCGTCACAAACTGCCATCGCTCCATCCTGGATGGTTCCCGCAGGGCTTACGGTCACAATTTTTTTTCCGCGAATCAAATACGATCGGTTCATTCTGCATCACACCAGAAACGGAGTCAGGAAGTAACCGAGCAACAGGGCGGTCGCAAACCGGAGAACCATTCCGATAATGGCTGCTAGTAACACTTCCCTCTCACTAAGGCTTGAGGATTCTGCCCAAGTGACAGGTACCTGGCCAAAAATGACGGACAGGGGAAGGCCTGAATTGGCCAGTACAAAGGAGCCGACAATCAGGCGGGGATCGATGGTGGCAGCCAGTTCCGCCAGTTGGGCAACAGCAAGCGTTGGCGCTGCCAGTATCGAAACAATCCCCGTGGAAGGCTCAATGCTCATAATCGTTAAGATAGAGGACAGTCCCGACTCTACAAAAGTCCATATTCCCAGAAATTTTAAAGTGCCGATAAAGAAGAAGACGGCCGCCACTGCCGGTATAATGATGAGAAACAGAAGTTCGACTCCTTCTTTGGACGATCCGAAAATGGTCTGCAGAAACTTGGTCTGCGGTGTAAATCGAGGAAGATCATTCAATTCCACTTTCCTTGTGTCACGGTATATGGTCTTGGACAAAAGGAAGGGGACGATGACAATCGGAAAAAAGATTGAGATGATCACGAGTGGAAAGGCATTTATCCCGAACGCTGACAAAGCAATTAGCCCCAGAACAAAGGTCGCAAAAGACTGCGGAGATTGAATCATTGTTGCCACGGCAATCTTTTGCTCGGCCTTGGTGGCCCCCGCTTTGACAAGGATCGGCCCGGCGATTTTCCCGGCAGCGTTGATGTCCCCGAGGATATTATAGACACTTGGAATAATGACAGAGGGGTTGATTTTAAACCACTTCATGACCGGCACGAAGATTCGGATCAGACCATCCGTAAACCCCAGCCGTTCCAGAATACGGCCAACGATGACACTGATAATGATGGCAATTCCCACTTCACTTGTCAGGAAAATGTCTACAACGATGGGTTTGACTTCTTTTATGATAGTGTCGAACAGGCTTGAAAGTGAATCAGGCTTGAATAATAGCAGCAATAAAGACGAAAAAACCAAAAAGATGCCGATGAATTCAAACAAGTGCCACTTCGATCTCGAAGTCCGAGCCTGCTGTTCCGGCTGTTGTCCATTCCCCATAAAAAAGACCTCCCGATAGTTTTTACCTATTTTATGGGATAGGAGGGGGATGGGTGCATTTAAGGAGAGGATAGGGGCTTGCGTTTCCCAAAATTATTATCTGCCATCCATTCAATCCTTTTTTCTTTCCTCATTTCACAAAGATCCCTTGAAAATCATCTTTGTTAGCAGTTTACGAGGATCCAGTGCATCATTCTTGCTCCTTATCCCCTTATTTATGGTCTAATTCTCGACAGTACTTATTGCAGGAATCTTTAGCATTGAAGAGAAAGTTAGAGGGACGAGACCAGCATTGGTGAGGTCAGATTTAAATTGGGGAGGTCTATAATGAAGAATCAAAAAATGAAAAAACGGTTTGTGCTTCTTTTCTGTTTTACCTTTGTTTTTAGTTTGCTTGCTCCTTTTTCCATATCAAATTCACAAGCAGTAGGCACCAGTGCCATAGCCGGAGAGGTTGTGAATGGCGGGTTTGAAGAGGAGGTCCTTACTGGGKGGAGTCTTGTCACTAATAATCTTTCAACAAGTATTGCGATCAGTAATGACAGGGCAAATACGGGGACCAAAAGCTTACATTTTAAAGATGCAAATAGCGCCACTTCCGGTGGTAATTTACAAGTGACCAGTGAAAAGGTTTCTGTTACAGCAGGAGAGTCATATACTGCGAAAGCATTCGTAAATGTTGTTCGCCAATCACATAGCATTGGGTTTGAGGTTCATTATTTCAACGAGGACAATCAAAGGGTAGGAACCGCTACCTTCATTAATTTCGCCTCAGCGGTTTTAGGAACAGATAAATGGACTGAAATCCAAGTTCCTTTTAAGGTTCCTGATGGTGCTTCGAAGGTTGAGCTGCGGTTTAACTCTGGCCACATTTCCCTCACGGAAGCGTTTTTTGATGATGTGACAATTGAAGGCGACGCTGTTCCAGAGCCTCCAGCAGAGGATATTCACAATGAAGTCATTAATCCAGGCTTTGAAGAACAAGTGGTGGATGGGAAAATTCCAGGCTGGACATCAGAATTTGCGGGACCAGGCATTAAAGTTAGTTCTGATCGAACTCGTACCGGAGTGCACAGCTTACACTTGCACGATACATCGGATAAAGAGGGTGTGAGTGTTTTAAGTGATAAAATCGCCGTTGTGCCTGGTGCCTCCTATTTATTGACCGTCTTTTCCAATGTTGTTAGCCAGACGCATAGTGTCGTGACCGAAATCCGCTATTTTGATAAAGACAATAAAAAAATCACGGATGATAGGGAACTTAATAGCAACTTGCCGAAAAATGACTGGATTGATCTTAAGGTATTCAGTGTCGTTCCCGAGAATGCAGCATATGCCAGACTGGCCTTCTATTCTGGAGGTATTAGTTTCACAGAAGTCTATTTTGATGATGTTTCGTTCAAAAAAGTAACAGATGATACCCAATTGGACCGTAAATATAATGAGCCCGTCTATCTTGGCGAGATGGTCCATGTTCAGCTGGGACAAGCGGGAGCCATCCAAGAAAACAGTTTGGGTGAGAATGAAGTATACTATCATTCAAATGGCCACCCTGGAACCTTCTCGGTCCTGGACGCAGAAACAGGGAAACTTAAGTTTTCCAAAGTAATTGAAAATACGGAAGCAGTATGGGCCATGACCATAGGGCCCGATAAGAATGTGTACTTCGCAGGCACTTCTGATGGAAAATTATATCGTTATGTACCAGAGCGGAAAGAAGTCGAATACCTTGGAGCCAATCCTTCTGCAGCCTGGGTCTGGGATATAGAAGCAAGTGATGATGGCAAGATATATGGTGCCACATATCCAGGGGCAGGTGTTTTCGAATATGACATAATCACAGGCCAATTCAAAGACTTGGGAAGTGTCACGAATCAGGATTATGCACGCGGATTAGCTGTTGATGGGGACTATATTTACGCGGGGATCGGAACTACGAAGCATCTGTATAAAATTAACCGCCATACAGGTAATAAAGAGGAGCTTATCATCGAAGGGCACTCTGGTGAAAATGGTTTTATCCAGGATATTTGGGTTGTGAACGGGAAGCTTCTAGTAGCTGTCTCAACGATTAATATGCTAGTCATTGATCAAGAGACAATGGAAGTCGAAGGTTCGTTTGAATTCAGCAATATGATATCTGAACCTGATCCGAATCAGCCCCATATGATTTATTATAAAAAGGGGACACAGTTGTACAAATATAATCTGAATGAAAACAAAGAAACGTTGATTGAAGGACTTCCGCTTCTTCCCGATACACCACGGGTAAAGGATATGGCTTGGATTACATTATCCAGTGGCAAAACAGTATTGGCGTTCGTGACACAGTACGGCGAATATATGCTCTATCATCCTGATTCCAATGAGTTATCCTTCGTCATGCTGGACTTGGCCGCAACGGCTGTAGCGATTCAATCTCTTGAATCCGGTCCGGACGGAAGGCTTTATATGGGCGGATATCAGCGTGGCATGAGCGTGTATAATCCGTTCACCGATCAGATTGAAGTGAATGTTTCTTCGTTTGCCCAGCCAGAAGGAATTGGATTCCTGAACGATACCGTATATTTTGGAACGTATGTAGGGGCTATTATGTATGGCTATGATCCAACAAAGCCAATAGATTTAAATAGCAATCCTAAGCTTGAATATGACATTAAAGACGAACAAGACCGCCCTTTTGCCATCACATCAGGTGACAATAAACTATTTGTTGGAACCATCCCTGATTACGGGGTTTTAGGCGGCGCCCTGGCGATTTATGATTCTGAAACAGATGAATGGTCACAGCAGCGAAATGTTGTTCAAGATCAAAGTATTATCAGCTTGGCCTACCATGATGGCAAGCTATTTGGCGGAACTTCTGTCTGGGGTGGCTTAGGAATTAATCCTAAGGCAGAAGAGGCAAAAATCTTTGTTTGGGATGTTGAAAAAGGGGAGAAAATTTCGGAGTTCACACCTGAAATTCCGGGTATTGATAAAGCACCGCGAATGATTGGTGATTTATCAATCGGACCAGATGGATTCCTTTGGGGAGCCGTCGAGGGAACGATCTTTAAGTTGAATCCTGAAACCTATGAAGTGGTGGGCAGCAAGGTCATACGGCCAAGTTTATATAATAGCAGCAAATGGTTTCCATACCGCCTTAAGTGGGGACCGGATGGCATGCTTTATACAACATTATCACGCAGCCTGATTGTGATTGATCCTAAAACAATGGATCACAAAGTGCTAGTGGAGGATTTCATGAACAGCATGACTGTCGGGGTCGATGGAAGCATCTATTATGCGCTTGGAAGTGAGCTCCACAAAATTCCTGTACCTGAAACCGATGCCACCCTGCGATCGATTACCATTGATGGCAAAGAAATGGAAGGCTTCCAGCCAGGTAAATTAAACTACACCATGGATGCTGCCCAAACTGAAAACATAACAGCAGAGCTAAGCCATTCAGGTGCAAAAGTTGAAATCGTCCATTCGACTGGGGAAACAGAAATCATTACAACAGGAAGTGATGGCATTTCCACGTTAACCTATACTATAACTTGGTTGAAGCAACCATGCACGCCGGGCAGGCCTGAAACTCCAGGCGAACCTTGTAAGCCAAATAAGCCAGGGAAACCGGAAAATCCAGGCAGGCCTGATAGTCCAGGTAAACCAGAGAATCCAGGCAGACCTCAAAAACCTGGAAAATAAAGAGTTTAAAAAATAGAATTCTAATGCAAGGAAAAAGGTTTTCTGTCAAAACAGAGAACCTTTTTCACTTTTAATTACTTCTCGCATGTAATGTGCTGACGGTTTTATCATTAAAGATGAGGTATTGTTGGATATTTTGTAATCTTTTTAACGAGTACTAGTATTAAATATACATTTAATGCTGGTAAGATGCCATTTAATGCTGGTAAGAGCAAGATATTGCGAGTACTAGGTTAATAGCAGCAAATATATTGCGAGTACTAGCATTAAAATGACCAAGTCTGCAGGATAAATAACGACATAGAAGCAGATAGGCCTATTATCCTAAATTAATTATGGGCCATTTATCGACATTTATATTTTCAGATAAGTTTGATAATTTTAAGGTAACAAAGGGGAGGTGCGAAATACCGAATTGAAAGTTAAAAACAAAATCAGATGAGGAGCGGGATAAATGCGAGTATTTGCTAAACCTTTTTCCATTCTTTTTGTAGCGTTTCTGTTACTTTTGTCTTCTTTATTCACCAGCAGTCCAGCTAGCGCCAAGGTAGATAAAAGATTTAAAGACCCTGTAGATTTGGGTTCTCCCATTCAAAGTGTAGCACTATATGATTCTGCCTATGGAACAGAAGATGGCAGAGAGATGATGTACACAACGGCCAGCGGCAGCCCGGCCATCTTCCAGGTGGTAGACCTTAAAAGCCAGGAAGTCCTGAGAACATATCCTTTGGAAGGCACAGGGGCAGTATGGACACATCTTACCGTACCAAATGGCAATGTCTATATTGGCGGCAATGGCTATTTGTATGAATACTCCCCGGTTACAAAGGAAGTAAAGAATCTTGGCGGAATAGGAGAGAGTGTCGTATACGGTTTGTCTCATGATGAACAGGGACGTGTCTATTTCGGTTCATTCCCCAACGCCAAAGCAGGCCGATATGATCCAAAAACCGGGGAAATGAAGGATTATGGCAGTGTGGCTCCAGGGCAAAGCTACACCAGGTCCACTGCCTATCATAACGGTTACCTCTATTTAGGAGTTGGTGTTGACAATCGCATCGTCAAGCTGAATATTGAAACAGGCGAATATGAATCGATTAAAGTACCCGATCATGTTGTTCCAGGCTCGAGCGTCTGGCAGCTGGATGCTGCAGGAAAATATATCATCGCTGGAGTTGGCGGTGGAAGCAATACACTCCTGTTCTATGATACTGAAAAAGACCAATGGAGCGACAAATACTACCCAAATAATAAAGGGCTGCGCATCATCCATGGCCAGCCTGGCAGCAATCTAGTCTACTTCCTGCAAGGGAGCAGGCTGATGGAAGTGAATTTGGATACGCTAAATGCGGCTGATACGGGCGTCGTATTTGGAACCTTTTTGCGGAATACCGCGTGGGTGGAAGTGGAAAATGATCAAGATTTTCCTGGCAAATCGCTGGTTACCGTCCAATTTGCCGGTCAAGTTACCTATATGAATCTACAGACGAAAAAGGTTAAAACTATACAATATCCGATTGTGGGCAATCCCATTCCCATCCAGACATTGGAAAAAGGGCCTGAGGGCCATTTATACTTAAGCGGTTATCCTGGAGGTAAAGGGGCGGTCTACAACCCTGAAACAACTGAACACAAAAATTTTGCCTTGGCACAAGCAGAAGGCATGACAGCTTTGGGAGATAAAATGTACTTTGGAATTTACCCGGGTGCATTGATTTTAGAGATGGATCCTAAGAATCCTGCTCTCACTACAAGACAAATTTACGATATCCCCAACCAGGACCGCCCGTTCATTATGACGGCAGCCAGCAATAAACTGTATATTGGAACGATTCCGGATTATGGAAAGCTTGGCGGATCTTTAACCGTATTGGATCCCGCCTCTGTAAAAGATGTAAAAGTGTATGAAAATGTGGTCCATAATCAGGCGATTGCTGGACTTGCGGCGGTTGATGGAAAGCTGTATGGATCGACAACGGTCGCAGGCGGTTTGGGAATAGACCCGACAGAATCAGCTGCAAAAATTTTCGTCTGGGATATGGAAAAGGGTGAAAAAATTACAGAATTTGTACCGGATATTCCAGGCTTAAACGGACCGAAAAAGATTAGCGGAATGAGCCTTGGGCCGGACGGACTTTTATGGTCGGGAGCAGGCGGAACGATTTTTGCCATGGATCCGAAAACGTTGGAAATTGTAAAAAGCAAAGCTGTTTATCCTGAGATAAAGGACTATGGCAGATGGAGGCCGATCCATATCCGCTGGAGCGAGGATGGCCTTATTTACACAAATCTTGCCGGAAAATTAACGGTCATAGACCCAAATTCATTGGAGTTTGAAACACTGGATGAGGCAGAATTGATGACAATCGGCGACGATGGAAACATCTATTACGCAGATAAAGCTAATTTAATGAAAATCGAAGTATCAGATACTCTGGAGTCCGCTCTGAGATTTATTCAGCAGCATACGGAAAAAGGGGATATCACCAATTCATTTAGCAAACAGCTTTCCAATTCGATCACATCAGCCATTCATCACCGGGATAAGAGAAGGAAGGAAGAAGCTGTAAAGCACTTGCAGGATGCTCTAAAACACTTCGAAAATGCTAAAGAAACAGATATCTCAGCGGACTTGTCTATTAAATTGAAGAAAGTCTTGGACTCCATTGAAATAGACTGAACTGCTACATGCAAACAGGGGCCCAAGCAAGCCGTTCATCCGGCTTGCTTGGGCCCCTTTTGATTGAGGAGTTACTCAGCCAATGCTGTTTTGGTAGACTGAACGTTCCTGAGTAAGATGTTTTTAATGGTTTCTTCTGCCGAGCTGTTGTCCAGATGTTTCCTGAAGTCTTCAAGATGTTTTGTCGCTTGTTCTTTGTTTCCTTTTAGGAAATGTTTCTCCGCTTGTATCAACCGGTTCGTTAATTGTTTAGCCAACGGATGCGAAAGGTTTCCGGCTTCTTCTAATTCACTAATCTGGTCTGCCAATGTGTCCATTGTCACTTGGGTGGTTACAGTGATCGTATTGGTTGTGATCTTTTCGCCATTATACGAAACCGTGGCATAAATCTCAGTCTTCCCAGCATTTTTACCGATAACTTTTCCATCTTCTACAATGGCTGTTTCAGGATTTGAATTCATCCACTCAATATCTGCACCTGCTAAATCGATCGAACTGCCATTTACCAACGTAACCGTTAAATGTATTTCTTGCTGCTCTCCTTGCAGAAGGGTATCATCTTCGACAGCCAACGTTCCCTTTTCAAGTTTGACTGGCAGCTGGTACAAGTTATGGTCAGCGGTATAATAGATATTTCCTTCCTTATCGATATCCATTAAATTGACGGTGCCTGGCACTAATTGCTTGCTTTTCATCGTTTCCGGATCGATGACGGTTAATTGTCTGCCGGCTGTTGTGTAAAGGTAGCCTTGCTGGTCCCAGCGGATGAAAAACGGTCTCCATTGACTGCCACGGTTTATGCCTTTTAGCAGCTGAGTACTTTTAATGATTTCCCGATTTTCTGGATTCATGGCAAAGACAACTGTATTAAAGGAGCCTCCTTTATCCAATCCCCAGGCAACGCCCCAAATATTTCCGTCAGGGCCAACAGACAGCTCGCCAATCATTTCCGGCTTGTCCAAGCCATCCACATGAAGGTCGAAAGTTTCATGCTTCCCTGTCTCAACATTGTATTCAAACATTTTCGCTTTTGGTTCGGTAGGGTCAATACCAAGGCCACCGGCAAGAGTGGAACCCCCAAACACGGTACCGTCATGATAAGCCAATCCAATGATGCTTTGGTTTTTAATAATGTTACGTATGGTATTCCATTTATTCGTATTTGCATCATAAATGGTTAATGCCCCGCCCAATCTTCCGTAATCTGAAATGGTGCCGACAAACAGCTTATTATCGCCTGATGTGAATGTAAATGGCCTGCTTTGGTCATCGCCGATATCATGGACCATCTCGGGATTGTCACCGCTCACGCCGCCTTGGAAATGAAAAGGAAGGTCAGGGTTGTATTTAAAAATCCTGGCTCCGCCGTAAGTACCCAGATAGACGTCACCGTTTAAGAAGCCAATTCCTTCGATCTGGTGAGGGTCGCGTTCTCTAAGCAAATATTTATCACTTGATGTATCAAAGACTCCAAATGAACCCTGATAGCCTCCCATATAAATCTTCTGGTCTTCGCCAATTTCCAGGCTTTGCATCAGAAGTCCCTGCATTTCCACTTCCGGGTAGCTGACTTTCACCGTGTTCGTGGAAGGGTCAAAGATGGTGTATTCAATTTGATGATGCAGAATGGCCAACACATCTTTTCCGTTTTTATCCTTTATCCAGCGAATCGCTTTGGCAGGGGTTTGTGGCAGCTGGACAGTTGGCTCTACTTTAGAAGTTTTGTGTGTGGTCATATCGTATATCCATAATTGCTGTGTATTTTTATTGATATAATAGATGATATTTTCATCATAAGGTGAAGGGGAGGAGATAAGGCCATCAAAGGTATGCTCATCCTGCCAATTCATCGTATTCTTTTCTTCCCCTGTCGTTTTGTCAATGGTAACCAATGAAGTTCCATAGGCAACAAAAATATTGTTTCCATATTCCCAGATGTTTGAAATGGACGTAGACGTTCCAGTTATAGGCAGGCTGATTTCTGTTCGTTCCCCCGATGCCAGGTCCATCTTCAGCAAGTGGGCGGTCGTTCCGGTTCCTACATAAAGACTTTCTTCTGTAATTCCAAGGCCGCGTGCATATTGCTGGCCTTCATAAAAAGTGCCCAGGTCCTTGAATTTGCTTGTTTCAATATCATACTCAAACACTTTTGCGTTTGGATAAGTGGCTCCGTAAATTTTCCCATCTTCTGAAGCTTCAAGCTGCCATACCCAGTTGTCAGAAGGGTTTTTCCCCAGCTCCTCAAGACGTTGTTCTTCGACAACATACCTGTATAATATTCCGTTATAGGTTCCTGCAAAATATACATTTCCATCTGGGCCAACTACCATTGCCCATACGACATCACTGCCTGGCAGCTCTTTTGAAAAAATCTTTTTCCCAGTCTCAGCGTCTGCTGCATAAAAGGTTGCCGGTGAACCATTTGTGGCATAATAGACCTCGCCATCCCCAATCGCAACCCCTTGTGATTTAGCTGCTAAAGCAGCCGGACCATGATTGATAGGTTGACCATATTCAACAGGGAAATCTAATACGTTAGACTCTTTTTCAAAAAGTTTTATATCATCATAGTAGCCTTTCATCTTGGAAGTAGATGATTGATAAATGAAGATTTTCAAACCTTTGGCACCAGCAGGGGCTGTTGCTTCCAGCTCTACAGTTTGCCACTTGTTGAAGGCTGGGATATCAAAATACTTTGGATCGTCTTTTATAATCGTCCCTTTATCATTTGTCCAGCGGAGCCAGATACCCGGCTTTCCTGTTGATTCTTTAACATTCAGCTGTGCCGATAATTTATAGCGATTTCCCTCTGCTATTTTGATTTCCTGGCTGAACAGCCCTACGACACCATTATTGTCAACGGCCAAGCTTTGGAGCCCTTCATATACCACTTCATTCGATATGGCCATTCCGGTTTTAAAGCCGCCACTCCAAAAATCCCAGGACGGAAGATGCGTTTCAGAAGCAGGTTTTGCTTCAAAATCACCATTTACAATATTCAGCTCTTTCCATTCACTGGCAGCAGCTGAAAGCGGCTTCTGGGTCAAGGGGAGACTGGACAGAACTAGAAGTGCTGCAAAAAAAATGATGCTTAATCTTTTTAGATTATCTTTCAATTTGTTTCCTCCTTTGAATTTTACAAATTTTCCAACTTCTATCTCAAGAATATTTAACAAACATAGTCTTTAAAATGACGAGAATGATTTCGGGACTTTAGTAGGGGGAATATCAAAAGAGATAAAACGAAGGAGGGGTGAAGAACAAGAAGGTAAATATAAAAAAGGGGCTGCATAGCCCTGAGGCTTACAGTCCCTTATAAACTCCATATCTATGCCTTTCCAAAAGTCGATTTCATCCGCAGCACAGGGTCATCCTCGATGGAATCATCCCAGTGAAGGACCTGGCCGCAATTCAGCAATACATCTTTCAACTGGTCATAATCAACGGTTTGAACGGCAGTTTCATTCTGAAAGGCTAGAGCCGCCGCGGCTCCGGCGGATTGGCCCAGGATCATGAACACTGGCTCCATTCGGATCGACCCATAGGCAATATGAGAGCTGGACAGGCAGACTGGAACAAGTAGATTTGTACATTCTTCCGCTTTGGGGCGAATCGAACGGTAGGAAATAGGATAAGGTGAAATCGGTATTTCAACATCGCCTTCGTTGTATACCCGTCCCTCGATAATCACCCTCCTGCAATGATGGGAATCCATTTGGTAGGAGGCCAGGCCAATGGAATCTTCAACAATCTTGTCGCCTAAACAGTTATGGTCGGTCATGACATAATCAGCGATCATTCTTCTTGCTTCGCGAATATACAGCTGATGCGGCCAGTGTCCCGTTTCCTCGAATTCATCACATGCTAATCCCCATTGACTTACTTCTTCTTTAATGGTCCGGGGAACACTTTCATCATTTGCTAAAAAATAGAGCAGGCCAAGATTATAGGAAAAATGATCCTGGAAGATTCTTTCCCGCGTTTCATAATCTCCATCTGGCCAGTCATAATTCATGCCGATGTGGTCAGTCGAAAATCCCCCATAATTGTTCAGGTCGGTTTTTCCGTTTGGAAGCATGGTATGAAGGTTCATCGCATCCCAAACACCAGCCTTTATATATCGTAATAATAGAGTATAACGGTTTGGGTCATATAAAGGGGGTTTAGGGAAAGGAACAGTATTATCAGGATTTTTCGTCAGGCAGATGCGGAAATTATAAGCCTGGATCCTGTTGTCCCCTTGTCCTTGAAATCCGAGAGTTTCAAGGCTGGTTTCTGTAATGCCTGGCAAAACCCCGCTGGAAGGATCACCCTCAACCACATATGGATCAACCCACTTTTCAAACTGATGATGTGGATGGCCAAATTGAATTCCATTATAGGCTTCTTTGTATGTGGCGTTTGATTCCCTGCCTGTAAAATACGTGACACCAGCTTTTGCCATTAAGTCTCCTTCATAGCTGGCATCAATGAAAAACTTCGCTTTATAAGCGGTTCCATCCTCCATGATGATTTCTTTTATTTTGCGGTCCTCAGTTTTTACGTCTGTTAAATGCTGATTGAACACGACCTCGATATCATGATCCTTGAGCCATTTGTGAAATACATATTTGGCTGCCTTGGGCTCGAACGTCCACTGCTCTTCCATATTGTAATAGTTTCCTAGTTCCTGAAAGAATTCCCTCGACAAACCGCCAATGGCTTCTTTTGCGCCAACATCGGACGCGCCCAGCCCGCTAGCGGTTATTCCTCCAACATGTTTTCCGAATTCGGCAATGACTACAGTCAGACCCATTCGTTTCGCCTGTACAGCGGCCGCAATGCCAGCAGGAGTTGCACCGTATACAATCAAATCGCTTTCAATCACCTTTGGCTCAATTGCTTTAGCTGAAGGAACATAATAATGCAAACCACTGAAATCCATTGATTAACCTCCTTGAATAGGGGACATTCACCTGGCTATGTAAAAAGGTACCTGCTGCCAGCTTACTATTGAGTTTAATTAAAAAAAGAGAACAATCAAGACTTTTAAAGGACCATAAATAAAAGATGAATAGGCAATAGTGAAAGGATACTCTGAAAAAGCCAAAAAAAAGAGAGCTCCAATGCAGGACGCTCTACCAGTCTGCGAAATAGACGGAGAAATTTCTCTTAATTAGTAATTAGCCCTGTAAATGGCTTAAATAGACGGAGAGATTCCGCCTATTGACTGAAAAAAAGTTGAAATGGGCATTTTCTCATTGCATAACCGGAAAAACTCCCCCTATATACCCCCGAAACGAGGTCTATTTTGCATTTAACCGAAAATTCTCCGCTTATTTTACTGCATTATTTTCAGAGAGACATGATCTTTTTTGGGGTTTTTTAGCTTTATTTTACGAAAAGCACGATTGCCGCACCAGGTAATCACGATGGCTAACACACTGCCGGTAAATAAAGGGATGATGCCTGGTATGAATCTTACAACAATCATCAGTACCATGCACGAAATAAACATAATCATCGTTTCCAGCAGGGAACTGGCGCCAATTAAAAACGATTGTTTGATATATTGAAAGAATGTCATCCGGTATTGCGTGTATACAGGAAAAAAATACAGTAAAGTCATGACGTAAGAAATTGCGATAAACCCGGTAACCGGGATTAACCATTGCAGCTTGCCGGCATTTTGTTGTAAAAACATGAAATCATAAACCAATATGTAGCCGATCAATATAAAAAATAAGCCGAATTTATTAAGGGAAATAAATTCCTTTTTGTACGCTTTCCAAAAAGCAGGAAAGAGCTTCCCAACAGGTTCTTTTTGAAGCCACTTATGAATAATGGTAAACATGGCCCCCGTAGATGGAAAAAGACCAAATATCCCTAACCCCGCCAAAGTAAAGCCAATCCAAAGCAAATTTAAATAACCTGCCTTTACCATCCATACTGCAAATGCATTAAATTTCTCCCACCTGT
The DNA here is from genome assembly GCF_001273925.1 of Bacillus sp. FJAT-27251. GTDB lineage: Bacteria > Bacillota > Bacilli > Bacillales > Cytobacillaceae > Mesobacillus_B. The sequence continues at coordinate 2,940,533 of NZ_LIGG01000001.1, forward strand.
CCAAATAAGTCACCTCATTGTAGGAATATGTCGATAAAAAGGAGAAGCCGAAAGCAATTAAAGACCCATAATAGACTTGTCACTTAAGAAATTTACCCTAAAATAGGAATTAGGTCCACAAAACTCAGTGTTATTATAACACAATTCAAAATACTCTCTCTTGCATTTTTTGGTACACGGCAACTTTAACAAATGAGTGGTCCAAAAGAGACTTCTCCAAAATTGAGGTGAAAAACAATGGCGGAATACCGGTTATTAAAGCAGGAAGATTTCACGCAGGCAATTGATTTAGCGGATAAGACTTTTCGAAAAGAAGGGCATGTGTCAATGGGACCAGCCTTTCCGGAAGTGTTTTCTGCCGCATTGAACCAATCATATGGCGCCTTTATTGATGGAAGGTTAGTCTCTTTCATCGGCTTGGTGCCATTTGTTCTTCACATTGGCAGGGCCGAGGTACAAGCCTATTCCATTGGTGCGGTCTGCACGGACCCTGGCTTCAGGAGACAGGGACTGGCAAATACCCTTTTGCAGAAAGTTTTTGAACATGGCAATAAGTCCGGTGCATCTGTTCTGTTTGTTTCGGGCGATTTACCGATCTACATCAAACAAGGTTGTACTTTTTATGGGAAAATGAATCACTACAAAATTGAACAAGGCGATCTTAAAGCAGATTATCCTTGTACGGTTCGGGAACTTCAGCCCTATGACTGGTTTCAAATCCGAACACTCAATCATGAACGGCCAGTCCGGTATGAACAAAGTATTTACGAAATGGCTGTCCTGAATGAGTCGGCAGGTTTTGCCAGTATTTTCAAAATGAAACATAAAGTTCTTGTAGCAGAAGAGAACCAAAAGGTAACAGCATATCTAGTGTTTGGTGTCCCGTATAACGAACAGGAGGGGGCAGAATCCCGGGTAATTGAATGGGGAGGAGAGCCGGAAGCCCTCTGCCGCTTGATCGGGGAAACATTTAACTATGGGTTAAAATCATTATTGTTAAATGTTCCCACATTTGAAACAGCTCTGAATGTCCAATTGGCCTCACTCAAGAAAGAAGAACAGCCTTATCCGGGAACCATTAAGATTTTAAATCTGGATTTGCTCTTGGACCAGCTGGGTCCTTTCTTAAAAGATAAAATAGACATTTCCAAACAAGACGGCCTTCAGTATAAGCTTGCCCATAACCAAAATTACCTGGTTGTTGGTCATCAAGAAATGGAAGAACTTATTTTAAAAGGAACCAACCGTTCCTTTTCCAATTTGGATCCTGTCTTCCCTATCCCCTTTCCGCATCCACAAGGTCTTAACTATGTATAAATCAATGTTTCCGACATCAAGACACCAACTTTTTCGTTTGTTGCTATTTAAAGACACTTTATAGACTTGTCACAATATTCTAAAAGGAACTAAAATGATGTTACAGAGATAAAAAGTGCCAACACCACTTTGACAGCGCTTTCCTGACTTTGTTCTATCCATTCAAGGTTTTAAGGAGGGGGATTCCACAGCTAAAGATTTATCTGTTTTTCATTATTAAAAACATAAAATGAGGGGGCATTTGCGGAATGAAAAAGAAAAGTATATTGGTTCTACTTATGGCATTTATCCTGATGCTTGCAGCTTGCAGTAATGATCCAGCTTCAAATGAAAGTAATGATGATCCAGCTTCAAAGGATGAGGCTAAGGTTGAGGGTGAAATAACCGTATGGGTACATCCTTACACGGGTGATGCTGCAAAAGAAGAAGAAATGTGGAAAGAGATTGTCGCAAACTACAATAAGGATTTCCCGGATGTAAAGGTAAATCTTGAAACCATCCCATGGTCCAACCGAGATCAAAAAGTGCTGACTGCATTGGCAGCTAACAATGGACCGGATGTATTCTATGCCATTCCTGACCAAATGCCGCAATATGCGGATGTAGGAATGCTCCTGGAGCTGGATCCTTATCTTGAAGATGGTGATCTGGATGGGTTTGTTGAATCTTCATTGCTATCCACCACATGGAAGGATAAGAAATATGGGCTGCCGATCCTGCAGGAAGCTTACACATTCTTCTATAACAATGAAGTTATTGAGGCAATTGGCGAGGATTCTTCCAAACTCCCAACTACCTGGGAAGAGTTTGACGCCTGGGCAGCGAAAGCCAAAGAAAAAGGGTTCTATGCTTTAAACTATGCTGGCGGCGGTTCAATGAACGGAACCATTTATCCATGGATCTGGCAGTCCGGCGGACAGGTGGTAACGGCAGAAAATGAAGTCAAAATCAATAACGCTGATAGTGTTAAAGCTTTTGAGATGATTAATAATATGTACGAAAAAGGATATATCCCTGAAGATTCCATTACAGCAAGCAACCATAATGAATTATGGTTTGGCGGCAAGATGCTGGCTATCCTTGGGTCTGGAATCGACCTAACCTTGCTGCAAAAAGAAGGCACATTTGACTTCTCGATTGCGGCCCCATTGAAAGATAAAGAACAGCTGACGTATGGTACGACTGGAATGTTTGTAGTGCCATCCAACAGTGATAATCCTGATGCAGCAGCACAATTTGTAAAGAGTGTAACAAATGCGGAAAATCAGCGGATCTTTAATACGGTGACCCAATATATTCCGACGCAAGAGGAAGCTAAAGATATCTTTGATTCGAATGAGCATATGAAACAGCTATCAACCTACACACAATATGCCCTGCCTGGCGTGATCCATCCAAAAGGCCGTGCGATTATGCCATTTATCCAATCCGAAGTGCAAACGATGATGGCAGGAGACAAAACTCCTCAAGAAGCAGCAGACGCAGCAGCTGAAGCCATCGAAGCTGAACTGGCTAAGCCGTAACCTAATAGCTTCTATTATTAAGAGAGTTTTATTCCTGAGAGAATAAAGCTCTCTGTTTATTAAAAAAGGTTTGGCCATCAAAAGAGAAGGAAGGTGATTTCTTGGAAAAGGTCATAGTAAACAAACCACAGGCGCCTTKGGGACAAGAAAAGAAAATAAAACCGCCTTTAACAACGAGGATAAAAAGTGAATGGAAAAAGAATTCCCTTGTGTATATCATTCTTGTTCCAGTTCTGATTCACTTTACCATATTCCAAATCATCCCGTTCGTTTACAGTTTCATCTTAACCTTTCTGAATTACCGGATTATTGGCACCTCTGAATTCGTTGGCTTAAGAAACTGGAGCCAGTTGTTTCAGGATAAAATTGCGATTAAATCGATTTGGAACACTGTGTTATTTTCCATCTATTATATCGTTCCTACAATGGCGCTTGGCTTAATATTGGCACTGATTATCAAATCGGGCATTGCAATGACCAAGTTTTTCAAAGGAGTGTTTTTCCTCCCGGTTGTCACATCCTTTGTTGTTGTCGCAGGAATCTGGGAGTGGCTGTTCTCCGGAACGCAATCGGGCTTTATTAACTATCTGTTGAGCTTTTTTGGGGTTGAACCTCAATTATTCCTTTCCGATTCTTCCCAAGCGCTGCTCGTACTGGCCGGCTTGAGTATTTTCAAAGTATCGGGTAGTACGATGATTTATTATTTTGCAGGTTTGCAGTCGATTCCAAAGGATATGTATGAAGCGGCAAAGATTGATGGTGCCTCCACTTTTAAATCCTTTTGGATGATTACGTTTCCTTTATTAAAGCCGATCCATTTTTATGTATTGATCATTACAACAATCGGTTCTTTCCAAATCTTTGATTCGGCCTTTCTTTTGACAGGTGGAGGACCAAACTTCTCAACGAGTACCATTGTTTATTATTTGTATACCATTGGCTTTACAAACTTGAACTTTAGCTACGCAGCCGTTTTATCTTATGTTCTATTCGCAATCATCCTCGTCATTTCGCTTATTCAAAGAAAATATTTCGGGAAGGACCAGGGCCTTTATTAAAAGCAAGAGTGCCGAAAGGGGTTGGAATTTTTGTTGAAAACAGCAGGGAAGTATTTAATCATGTTCTTTCTGGGATTTAGCTTTCTCCTTCCATTCTTAATCATGATATTAAGTTCATTTAAAGAAACGACCTTCGCGGCGTTAAGCCCGTTATTTTGGATTCCGAATGATCCATCATTGAACAACTTTATTTATCTGTTCAGGAATGATAACTTTTTGCGGTGGATTTTCAACTCTGTTGTGATAACAATTATTCCTGTTTTTTCGCAAATGTTTTTCGCCGGGTTATTAGGCTATATCTTTGCCAGAAAACAATTCTTCGGCAGGGAATTTGTTTTCTGGACATTCATGGCTGTCATTATGATTCCGCCGCAATTGCTCATCATCCCTAAATTCATCATGTTTTCTAAATTTGGCTGGATTAATGAATATCAATCTTTAATTGTTCCGGAGCTTTGGGCGATCATGGGTGTATTTTTGGTCCGCCAATTCATGCAAGGCATTCCTTTGGAATTGGATGAGGCAGCCAGGATGGATGGAGCCAATGATTTTCAGGTTTTCCGCAAAATATATATGCCATTGGCATTTCCGGCCATTGCGACAGTGGGAACTTTTGCCTTTGTGAGCAACTGGAATGATTTATTCCAGCCTTTGATCTATATGACTAATGAAAAAATGTATCCCATTACAGTCGGTCTGGCCTCCACTTTAAATAAGGAAGGCAACTTTGGTATCGAGATGGCAGGGGCCACCGTTTCATTTATCCCGACATTCCTAATCTTTTTGTTCTTCCAGAAGTATTTTACAGAAGGGATACAGTTATCAGGTTTAAAATAGCTTTGTCATTTAAAAGGAGAGTAGGATATGAGCGATTTACAGATAGGGATGATTGGGCTGGATACCTCGCACGCATCTGCCTTTACAGAGTTGTTAAATGATCCGGCTCATCCCTTTCATGTAAAGGGAGGGAAGGTTGTAGCGGCGTGTCCGGCCGGATCACCTGATTTTGAGCTAAGTTATTCGCGAATTGGCGGGATTACGAGGAAAGTGGAGCAGTACGGTGTGCAAATGGTTGATAGTTTTGAACAAGTGGCGGAGATTTGTGATGCCATTTTATTGGAATCTGTGGATGGAAGGATCCACCTGCAGCAAGTGGAAAAGCTGGCCATGTATAAGAAGCCGATCTTCATTGATAAACCATTATGCTTGTGTTCAAGAGATGCCATTAAAATGGAGGAACTGTCGAAACAGCATGGAGTTCCCATCATGAGTTCTTCTGCCTTACGGTTTGCTGAACCATTAAGACAGGCGCTGGCGATAAAGGATAAAGGCAATATTATCGGGGCCGACTGTTTTGGACCGATGGATAAGATGGAAACACAGCCGGGCTATTATTGGTATGGAATTCATACCATCGAGATGCTTTATGCAATTTTTGGAAGTGGGGCCCAGCATGTAAGCGTCCTGTCCAATCCTGATGCTGATTCTGATTGGATGATTTCCCAATGGAAAGATGGAAGAATTGGTACAGTAAGAGGAAATGCTCGAGGAAATTATAGCTTTGGTGCTCTTATTCATTTTGAAAAAGGAAATGAAATTGTATGTATAGATTCTTCATCAAAACCCTACTATGCGAGTTTGCTGGAGCAGGTGATGCTGTTTTTTAAAGATCGAAAACCAGTCGTCCCTATAAAGGAAACCAAGGAAATCATCCGTTTTATCGAAGCTGCCAATGAAAGCAGGGAGACAGGCAGGCAGGTAAGGATTTGAGCAGGGAAAAATAGGGGGAGCAGGAAACAGGAACAGCGGGCCAATTACATGCCCGCAAATTATGTTTTTAAATGGAAGAACAAGGCCAATCCCAATCTCTAACTGTGGTCAGCCAATATAAAGCTAAGACGATAGATTCGTCTCGGCCTTCCTTTGTAGGTGATTTTTTCTTCTCCTACAATATCCACCAAATTTGCATCCATCCATTTTAAGAGGATTCGATGAGCGCTTCTTGTTGTGATATCCAACGTTGTGGCTAATTCCTGGGCTGTATAATCATACTTCTTATGGCGTGCCACCCTTGCCATCAGCTTCGTCATATAGGCGGCCGACATCCCAGCCATTTCCGCCTTTTTGAGCAGCTCAGCATCTGTGATGGAAAGATCATATTTTTCATATTGGGTATCTGTTATGATATCGACTGGCCCAATGACACTTTGGTCTTCACGGACAATGTAACAAACATTTCCGCCTAATTCCTTTGATTGGCGCAGGGCGATGCGTGCGTGGCTGCCTGCTTCGGCGGCTGAGCGGCCGAACCCAACACCTATGCTTATGGTGACACCCAGCTCGGTTTTGGCAGAATTCAATAAAGGAATGAATTTATAACCGCGGGTTTCTCTTTCAAAAATGCCACGAGTGGTAATGAATGAGAATTCTTCGCCGCCGGAATTGATCAAATGGCCATCCAGCAGTTTAGTATAATTTAGCATCATTTGCTGAAACTTCAGCTTAAGTACCTGCACTTCATGTTCGGTTGCATATTTTTCTGTTACTTTTTCAAATTTATCAATATCGATGATGCCAAACACAATTTGGGATTCTTTATTTTTCCGTGCTTCGGTTGCGAGTAAAGCACGTTCGAGGGAGACAATTAAATCCTGATAAGTTGGAGTGACCCATTCATTCGGTATGCCCAATTCTGTTAGTTTCAGTGAAACCTCCTGCAATCCGGTAATAGCAATGGACCCTGATTCTTGATAATTGTCTTGATGAAACTGGACAATCGATTGAATTGAACTGGATTGATTATAAAGAGGAAAGGATTTAAATGCATAATCTTTTTCGCCTAAATCATAAAGGATCCTTTTCAGGTATTTCTCTTCAACTGTATCGACCGAGAAATGGTGATAATCATATTGATTTTGAATCAAAAATAACGACCGATAAAGTCCAGTTCCCATTAAAGGGACGTACTGCGCGGGGATAGGAAAATCAACCAGCTGTTTGGCATTGAAGAATGTTTGGAACTCGGTAAATAAGAGGACTTCAACCCGACCGATAAAATCAGCCATCACTTCCGGTTCCATTGTCGAGGGTGTTGCATGAAGAAAAACAGGCTGGAAATTCGGAAAGGATTCAAGCGCTTTCATTATTTCGTTCTTGAGCGCTTTAGGACCTACAATGCCGATAATGATTTCAGTTGCATTTGCGGATAATTGGTTACCATTCATTTTTTCAACTCCATTAAAAGACTCTTTAAAGAAATGTCTTTATATAATCTTACTAATAGATTAAGTTCAACTTTCCGAATTGTCAAATAGTTAATTTTAGCATTCCAAAGATGTCTACTAAAAGACCATTTAAAGACTTGTCTTTTTAATGACCTCGATTATAGAATAAAAATAACTGATAATAGTGTAAATTTTAAATGTTCGTGCTTATAACACAAAACCCAAATTAGGAGGACTTCATGAAAACGATAGCGGAATTAGAGGATTTTATGTCAATGCCAAGCGACGAGCTAGTCCGGGACATTCAGAAGCTGGATGGAGATATTATGATTCTGGGTGTAAGCGGGAAAATGGGCCCGACTTTGGCAAAAATGGCGAAAAGAGCGGTTGATCAGTCAGGCCGGCCCAAAAGAGTCATTGGTGTCGCGAGATTTTCAGATGAAAGTTTAATTCAGGAGTTACAGGGATGCGGAATTGAAACAATCAAAGCTGACCTGTTGAATGAAGCTGACCTCCGGAATCTTCCTGAGGTGAAAAATATAATCTATATGGCTGGGACGAAATTTGGAACAGTTGGCAATGAACATTACACCTGGGCTATGAATGCCTACCTTCCGGGCCGGGTAGCGGAAAAGTTCAAAGGCTCGAGGATTGTGGCTTTTTCAACGGGGAATGTTTATCCTTTTACCGCGGTTCAAAGCAATTGCTGCACAGAGGACGAAGCCCCCAACCCAGTTGGGGAATATGCGCAATCATGCCTGGGCAGAGAGAGGATATTAACCTATTTTTCTCATAAACATCAAACCCCAATGGTTCTCTTCCGATTAAATTATGCCATTGATCTTCGCTATGGAGTATTGCTTGAGATTGCCAAACAAGTACATCAAGGAAATCCGATTGATGTGACAATGGGAAATGTAAACGTGATCTGGCAGGGAGATGCGAATGAATATGCGATCCGCTCCTTATTGCATGCAAATCATCCTCCCAAAATATTGAATGTGACAGGTCCCGAAACGTTATCCATTAGATGGCTGGCCCAAGAATTCGGAAAAAGGATGGGAAAGGAGCCATTGCTCATCCACACAGAAAGTCCTACTGCACTGCTTAATAATGCCTCACATGCCCACAAATTGTTTGGCTATCCAAAGGTCACGGTCCAGCAGATGGTCGATATGATTGCGGACTGGGTCATCCGTGACGGGCAGACGCTCAATAAGCCAACCCACTTCCAGGAAAGGGAAGGTGCATTTTAATGCTGGATGAGGCTGTTAGGAAAAAGCTTCATGAAGGTGCAGTGATTCCGGCCCATCCACTCGCATTGACAGAAGACAGGCAGCTGGATGAACAGGGGCAGCGGGCTTTAACACGCTATTATATCGACGCTGGTGCCGGGGGAATTGCAGTCGGTGTCCATACCACCCAATTCGAAATTCGTGACCCCAAGTTTAACCTGTATCAGAAGGTATTATCCCTTGCGATCGAAGAAGCAAAGAGATCCAATGTGTCTGAGGCTTTTATTAAAGTGGCAGGGATTTGCGGGCCGACGGAGCAGGCGCTTGCGGAAGCAGAATTCAGCAAGGAAATCGGATATGATTTGGGGCTCCTGAGCATKGGCGGGTTAAGCGATCTTTCCGAGGATGAACTGATTGAACGGGCTGAAAAAGTGGCAAAGGTTATTCCTCTTTTTGGATTTTACCTGCAGCCGGCTGTAGGCGGAAGAATTTTCTCTTATGAATTTTGGCAGCGCTTTGTTTCGATCCCAAATGTTTATGCCATTAAGATTGCTCCGTTCGACAGATACTGTACGATTGACGTTGTCCGTGCCGTTTGCCATTCTCCCCGCAATGAGGAAATTGCGTTATACACGGGCAATGACGATAACATCGTAAATGATTTACTTACGACCTACCAATTCAATATTGGAGACCGAATCGTGAAAAAGAAAATTGCTGGCGGGCTCCTTGGTCACTGGTCCGTCTGGACAAAACGGGTGGTTGAGACTTTTAACGTTATAAAAAAGGCGCAAAATGAGGAGGCCATTCCGGCGAGCCTGCTAACTCTTGGGCAGGAAATAACGGATGCCAATGCAGCGATTTTTGATTCCCGGCACAGGTTCAAAGGAAGCATTGCCGGTATCAATGAAGTTTTGACCAGACAGGGGTTGCTGAGGGGGAACTGGTGCCTGCTTGACCATGAAGCCCTCAGCCCGGGCCAGGAAAAGGAATTGGATCGCGTTTATGAAAGCTATCCCCACTTGCATGATGATGAATTTGTAAAAGCGAATTTATCAAAGTGGTTTGCTAAATAAATGACGGAAGAAGGACTTTATATGAAAAGAATTGTGGCACATAACAGGAAAATTGAAATTATTGAAGCTGAAGTGCCTGATATAAAAGCAAAACCATCGTATATATTAGTCAAAACCATGTATTCAGCCATTTCGCCAGGAACGGAACTAACTTTGCTTTCCTATAGTGAAAATAAACAAGTTCATTTGGGATATAGTGCGATGGGAGAAGTGGTTGAATGCGGAAGTGAAATTACTGATGTAAATAAAGGTGATTTGGTTGCTTGTTATGGTGCCCCATACGTCCATCATGATGAATATTTGCTCGTCCCCAAAACTTTGTATGCCAAGGTTCCTGAATCAGTGGATCCTAAAGAAGCCGCTTTGGGCGGGCTAGGCGCTATAGCGATTCATGCACTGCGCATCGCAAACCTGCAATTTGGTGAAACAGTTGTTATCGTCGGTTTAGGTGTCCTGGGGCAGCTAATAGCCAAGATCGCAAATGCTGCTGCATACAATGTCATAGCCTATGATCTTTCCAAAAGCAGGGCAGAAATGCTGCAGGAAGAAAATATCAAATCTTTTGCAACTGTCGAAGAGCTGGAAGAGGCGATCCGGATTCATACGAAATCCAAAGGGGCTGACGCGGTTCTTTTATGTGCAGGCGGGAAACGTTCTTCACTGACCCAAGAATGTTTAAAATGGATCCGCAATAAAGGAAAGGCAGTAATCGTTGGTGATATCGAACCTGACTTTCCCCGGAATCTAATGTTTTCAAAGGAAGCTGAACTGCTTATAAGCCGGGCAGGCGGACCTGGAAGATACGACAAGGTGTATGAAAGGGAAGCGATTGATTACCCGTATGAATATGTTCGCTGGACAGAAGGCAGGAATCTGGAAGAATATCTTCGGCTGATTAAAGAAAAGCGGATTGACGTCAGCCCATTTATAACAGAGGCAGTGAACCTTGATCAGGCTCCCAAAGAATTTGAAAAATTGCTGCAAAAGGATTCTGCTGTCCTTACGAAATTAATCTCCTATCAATAATCATCCTGCTCGCTTTTGAGGTTTTGTAGAATTTTTGAATAGGAGCTACAGCTGTAAATGGAAGGGTTTTACATGTGGAAATAGGTAACCACTATTACTTAAAAGGAAATGTCGTTACAGATAAAACCATATATAGGAATATGTTCATTGAAATCAAAGGCGGGAAAATTGTTTTCGCGGGGGAGAAACGTGACGAGGAGAGACAGCATCTTCCTTGTTATCAAGCTGAAGGCTGGATATGCCCCGGCTTTATTGATACACATATTCATGGCATTAACGGGTACGATTTTATGATGGGTACAAAGGAAGGTTTTTATCGTATTCAGGATGGGCTCCCATCCTTTGGTGTGACAGGTTTTTTGTCTACATCAAGGACTGCTCCAATGGATGATATTAAAACCTTCCTTTTGCTAAGCAAGCAGGTTGCAAAAGAAGGAAGGACCGGGGCTCATCTATTGGGGGTGCATTTGGAAGGCCCTTGGATCAACCCCAAATATAAAGGCGCGCAAAAAGCGGAATACATGACAGTCCCTGCGATTTTCGATGTTGGAGCTGTTGTCAATGAGGCTGCAGGGATCCTTCGAATTATTACATTAGCTCCAGAGATTTTAGGGAATGAAGTCATCCAGTTTTTACATGATAAAAAAGTGGCCGTTTCGGCCGGCCATACAGATGCTTCCTTTGAGGACATCCAAAAGGCTGTTCCATTTGGCCTGTCAAGGATAACCCATTGTTTCAATGCGATGGGTCCGATTTCACACCGGGACCTGACGGCAGCTTTTGCGGCATTTTATTTACAGCACTTGCATTGTGAAATCATTGCAGACGGCTTTCATGTGGATCCAAAGATGATTGAATTATTGTACAGAATCAAAGGCGCAGATCAGCTCACATTGATATCCGATTGTACCGGTACCAATCAGCTGCCAGACGGCTGTCATCATATTGGCGGTAAAATAGTTTATAAAAAAGACGGGAAAGTTGCCCTGGAGAACGGGAAACTTGCAGGAAGTTCGCGGACCCTGGATAAGGCCGTCAAATTTGCCGTCCAGCATTGCGGCATCCCGATTGAAGACGCCGTTCAAATGGCGAGCTTCAATCCAGCTTCCGTTTGTGGAGTTAAGGATAGAAAAGGCAGAATCGCGATTGGATATGATGCAGACCTGGTCATTTTATCGAATGAATTAGAAGTGGAAAATACCATTATCCTGGGGAACTTTGTTTTGTGAATATCTGGATTTTAATGCATTAAATTGTACGTATTGCAATGGAAAGGGGTATCTTTATGCAAATCAATCTGGCAGGTGATACAAATTCAATTTTGGCAGGATTACAGCTCTTGTCGGGTGAGTTGAATATTCAATTGCATGATCAGGGTTTTCCGATTGCTGTGACGCAAAGGGAAGGGCCTATCCACGTCAGCAATAAAAGCGGAAAGGGAGAAATCTTCTTTCAGGAAAAAATCCATTTTTATCGTGCGATTGGTTTATGGCTGGAACATTACAATAAACAAGTTGAATTTCAACTGACCGAACATCCCCAATTCCAAACCAGCGGGGTCATGCTGGATGCTTCCAGAAACGCTGTTTTGAAAGTAGCTGAAGTAAAGGGACTTCTAAGGCAAATGGCGATGATGGGATTGAATGTGGTCATGCTTTATACGGAGGACACTTATGAAGTTCCGGATTATCCCTATTTTGGCTATATGCGAGGAAGGTATACAGAAGAGGAATTGAAAGCATGCGATGAATATGCAGATACCTTGGGAATAGAGATGATTCCCTGCATCCAGACTCTTGGTCATTTAGCGATGGCCTTGAAATGGGGCTATGCGGAAGAAATCAGGGACACCCCCGATATTTTATTGGCTGGTGAGCAAAAGACGTACCAATTTATCGAAAGCATGATCAAGGCTGCTTCAAAGCCTTTCCGGTCAAACCGGATCAATATTGGCATGGATGAAGCTTTTCAGCTTGGGCTCGGCCGTTATTTGGATTTGAATGGATATAAGAATCGATTTGAGATTATGAATCAGCACTTAAATTCTGTAGTCTCGATTACTGAAAGGCATGGCTTGAAACCAATGATTTGGAGCGATATGTATTTCCGCCTAGGCTCCAAGTTTGGCGAATATTATGATGAAAATGTGGATATTCCGAAAGAAGCGATAGACTCCATCCCAAAAGATATCCAGCTTGTCTATTGGGACTATTATCATGAGGAGGAAGAGTTTTACCGAACGTATTTTCAAAAGCATAAGGAGCTTGGGAAAGACACGGTTTTTGCGGGCGGAGCATGGACCTGGAATGGCATTTCACCGAATTATGGAAGGGCTTTCGCCACAACAGAAGCTGCTTTGACTGCCTGTAAGAAGGAAGGCATTCAGGAAGTCTTTACCACGCTATGGGGAGACAATGGAGCAGAAACCCCGCTGACCACTGCCMAGCCGGTCATGCAGCTGTTTGCTGAACATACCTACCGGGAAACAGTTGATAACAAGCAATTGGCTGATCGATTCCATTTTTGTACCGGCAGCCATCTGGACGATTTTCTCGTTCTGAATCAATTGGATGAAACCCCGGGTGTAATGGAAAATAACCTTAAATCATCGAATGCTTCCAAGTTTTTATTATGGCAGGATGTGCTGATTGGATTATTTGATGAAAATATCCGGGATCTAAATATGAATGCCCATTACAAGCAGCTTGTTCCCCAATTGAAGGATGCATCGGAACGAAACCCCAAGGCCTCCCTCTTGTTCGGATTCTACGGGCAATTGGCAAATGTTCTGAGTGTAAAGGCCGAAATGGGTCTTCAGCTGAAGAAGGCATACGACCAAAAGGATAAGGATTCAATGGGTTTACATTTAAAGCAAATGAAAGAGCTGAGGAACCAGGTGGAAGTTCTTCGCCAAAAGCATAGGGAAATATGGTTCTCCTTATATAAACCATTTGGCTGGGAAGTCATCGACCTCCGTTATGGAGGATTGGCCGCCAGGATGGAAACCGCGGAACTTCGCATTGGTCAATGGCTTGAGGGTAAAATTGAAAGCATTGAAGAGCTGGAAGAAAAGAGATTTCCCCATGATGGACCGATGGGAATTCCGGAAGGTTCTTTAGGCAACCACTTCTATCACAGGATTGCCACAGCAGGCAATATGATCTGATTAATGGAATGACTTTGTTTAGGAGATGGGAGCATGCCAATCATACAGTTTCCAAAAGGGTTGAAGTGGGGGACTGCAACCGCAGCCTATCAGGTTGAAGGGGCAGCTCTCGAGGATGGGAGAGGGTTATCCATTTGGGACACCTTTTCCCATACCCCGGGCAAGGTAAAAAATGGGGATAACGGCGATATCGCCTGTGACAGCTATCATCGTTATGCCGAGGATGTTGACTTATTGCACCAGCTGGGAGTGAATGTGTATCGCTTTTCTGTTTCCTGGCCAAGAATTTATCCGAATGGAAAGGGTGAACTCAATCCTAAAGGATTGAACTATTACCATAACCTGATTGATAAGCTGCTGGAAAAAGGAATTGAACCAATGCTTACCCTCTATCACTGGGATCTTCCCCAGGCCTTGCAGGATGATGGGGGATGGGCGAACCGGGAAACCATTGACGCCTTTATTATTTATGCCAAAACGGTTTTTAACGAGTTTAATGGCAAAGTGAAATATTGGCAAACCATCAATGAACCATTATGCGCCGCCTTTTTGTCCAACTACCATGGTGTTCATGCTCCAGGATTTCAGGACCTTCAGTTGGCTATCAATATTTCCCATCACCTGCTTTTGGCACATGGGAGAACAGTCCGGCTTTTTAGGGATATGAAGGTTGAAGGGGAAATTGGCACAGCCACCAATACAACCTGGAGGGAACCATTCAGCACTAAAGCAGAAGATAGGGAAGCGTGCAAAAGGGAAATTGGCCTTAATATCGACTGGTTCCTGGATCCCGTAATAAAGGGCGATTATCCCCGATATATGGTGGAATGGTTTAAAAAGAAAGGTGCCGAACTTCCTATTAAAGAAGGCGACCTTGAGGCTATTCATCAGCCAATTGATTTTATTGGCGTTAACTATTATTCCGGCAATGTTGCCCGTTATAAAAAAGATGCGGGATTACTGGATATTGAGAATATTGAAATTGATTATGACCAGACGTATATTGAATGGCCGATCTATCCGGACGGATTGTATAAAGTTTTTCACTATCTGGCAGAGCGGTATGGAGACATTCCATTATTTATTACGGAGAATGGGGCTTGCTGCATTGATCAGCTTTCCGAAGGGAGAGTCAATGACCAGGATCGCATCAAATATTATCAACAGCATTTAACAGCTGCCAACAGGGCGATTGAATCCGGCATCAATATCACTGGTTACCTCGCATGGTCGCTGCTGGACAATTTTGAATGGGCGGAGGGCTATGGCAAACGATTTGGCCTTGTTTATGTAGACTTCCATACAATGGAGCGAATCAAAAAAGACAGCTACTACTGGTACAAGAAAGTCATCGCCAATGGCTGGATGGAAATATAATTGCCAGGTGCTGGATGGAATTTAGCGAAAGAGGGATTGATCGTATGCAAAAGATATTATTGATTGGTGCAGGAACAATGGGGGAGGAACATGCTTCTTCCTATCATTCAATGGAGAATGTCCAATTAGCTGGCATTGTGGATATCAGGAAGGAACGAGCTGCACAACTTGCCGGCCAGCATGATGCCAAAATTTTTCCAACCCTGGAAGAAGCGCTGAAGAATCTGGAACAGGTTGATGTGATCGACATTTGTGTGCCTACTTTCTTGCATAAAGAATATGTCATGAAAGCAGCCGATTACGGAATTGATGTCATATGCGAAAAACCTTTGGCCTATTCGCTTGAGGATGCGAGAGAAATGATTGATTACTGTGACCAGAAAAAGGTGAGATTGTTTGTTGGCCATGTGGTCAGGTTCTTCCCTCAATACTCCAAAGCACGCGAGCTCGTTTCAAATGGAAGTATTGGAGATATTGGAGTTGTTCGTACCAGGCGCGGAGGCAATTTCCCTGCCGGATGGAGTGACTGGTATGCTGACAATACGAAAAGCGGCGGGGKAATCCTTGATTTAATCATCCATGACTTCGATTTTCTGCGCTGGACCTTTGGAGAAGTTGAAAGAGTGTTTGCAAAAGGACTTACGGACCGGAAAATTGAACACCTTGATTATGCTTTAGTCACTCTTGTTTTCAAATCAGGAGTGATTGCTCATGTAGAAGGAACATGGGCCCATCAAACATTTTCCTCGCAATTTGAATTTGCCGGAAAAAGCGGCATCATCGAATATGATAGTTTGAAAGAAGAGCCTGTTTTACTTTCTATCAGACAAGCAAAGGAAGAAGAAGCCGGCGTCCCTGTTCCTCAAAGCCCTTTGAAAAAATCACCTTATCAGGCAGAGCTTGAACATTTCCTGCAATGCTTAAGGAAAGATGAAACGCCCATTGTAACAGCAGAAGATGCTTATAAAGCGATGGAAATCTCGGAAGCCGCCATTCAATCATTAAAAACAGGTTTACCTGTAACCCTGGGTTCCAAAGGGGGAAAGCTGTAATGAAGATTGGAATCATCTCTTTCGCCCATATGCACGCAAGCAGCTATGCTTCTGTCCTGAATGAAATGGATGGAATCACATTGGCAGGAATAGCGGATGACAATGAAGAAAGAGGTAAAAAATATTCGGAATTGTTCAAAACCGCCCATTATCAACACTATCAGGAATTATTGGAAACAGACATTGATGCTGTCATTGTGACATCGGAGAATAGTCTCCATCACCAGCATGTGATTGCTGCCGCCAAGGCGGGGAAACATGTGCTTTGCGAAAAACCTTTAGCCACGAACATGAAAGATATGGAAGAAATGGTTTCTGTATGTGAACAAAATCAAGTTTTATTAGGAACAGCTTTTCCGGTGCGGTTCAATACTCCGGTTCAACAAGCGAAAAAGATGATCGACCAGGGTAAGCTGGGAGAAATTTTGGCGATTAAAGGAAGTAATCGCGGAACCAATCCTGGCGGCTGGTTTGTCGATAAAGCCAAATCAGGCGGCGGAGCGGTGCTGGATCATACTGTCCATGTTGTCGACCTGATGAGATGGTTCACAAGTGCGGAAGTAGCAGAAGTGTATGCCGAAATTGGGAGTGTCTATACGAATCTACCTATTGATGATTGCGGGATTATTACAATGGAATTTACCAATGGAATGTTTGCCACCTTAGATTGCAGCTGGTCAAGGAATGCTTCCTATCCAACCTGGGGAGATGTGACCCTGGACATCATCGGATCGAAAGGAAATCTTAAGGTAGATGCCTTTTCACAGAAGGTCGATTTATATTCTGATACCGATGGCGTTAAATGGCTCAGCTGGGGTGATGACATGGATGCCGGGCTTATTGAGGATTTTATTGCGAGCATTAAGGAAGGAAGGTCCCCGCTTGCCTCAGGACATTCAGGATTAAAGGCAGCAGAAGCGGCACTGGCAGCCTATCAGTCTTTTGAGAAAAAAATACCTTTGAAACTTTGAATATATTGAGGAATCAAGGGACGCTTGATTCCTCGGGTTTTTTATGACGCAAAAAATTCCTGGTGTAAAGGATGTGCAGAATTGAATACGGTTGGAGTGGACATAGGCGGGACAAAGGKAAAAGCGGGAATAGTGGATCCCCAGGGCCAAATCTTGAATCTTATAGAAGAACCAACAAACCAGCGGGATTTAGCAGGACAACTATTCTCCCTTATTGAAAGACAAGTTTCTATAAAGGAATGGAACATTGAGGGAATCGGAATTGGAACTGCAGGAAGGGTAGATGCAGCGGGGTCGATTCATTATGCGACAGCGAACTTGCCTGGCTGGATGGGAACAAGGGTGAAGCAGCTGGTGGAGGAGCGCTTCCATCTGCCAACCGTTGTGGACAATGATGCGAACTGTGCTGCCTACGCTGAAATGGAACTAGGTTCTGCTAAACAAGAGAGGAATTTTATTTGTATCACGATAGGGACCGGTGTCGGGGCCGGAATCATGATAGATGGGGAATTGTTCCATGGAGTGAACGGCGGAGCTGGAGAGATTGGGCATATGATTTATATTCCAGGAGGCAGGCCTTGCGGTTGTGGGAAAAAAGGATGCTGGGAGCAATATGTTTCGGGCACTGCACTAGCGCTGGATATAAAGGAGCATAATGAATTGGGACATAAAAATATCACTCCCGAAGACCTATTCAAGCTTGCAGCCGGGAAGGATCCTTGCGCTATGGAGATTGTTGCCCGCTTTATTAAAAATCTCGCTGTTGGCATTGTTTCATTGCAAAATATACTGGATTTACATGTCTTCGTCATTGGAGGAGGTGTCATCCATTCCAGCGAGCATTGGTGGGAGCTTTTAGTAAAAGAACTACAATCGATTACAGATCAGCCGCTGGTTGCAAGAAAAGCGCTTTTAAAAAATGATGCTGGCATGCTGGGAGCTGCATTATTGGCGAGGAATATTCCGCTGCTAAAAGGAAGGGGTGCATAAAATGACAGCTTCTCAGGAATTACACGCAGACCTCGTTATTATTGGCGGGGGGCTTGGCGGATGTTCGGCTGCCTTATCCGCCCTTCAATCCGGGAAAACCGTTATTCTTACAGAAGAAACAAAGTGGATCGGGGGACAAATAACCAGCCAGGGAGTTCCGCCTGATGAACATCCATGGATTGAAAGTTTCGGAGCAACAAGAAACTATCGGGCATTCCGGAAGAACGTCAGGGAATATTATTTCCGTCATTTTCCAGTCAGGAATAGTCAGCGGATAAACGAACAATTCAATCCGGGAAATGCGCTGGTTAGCAAAATCAGTCATGAGCCAAGAGTAGCCTTGCGTGTACTGCACGATATGCTTGCTCCTTTCCTGCATAGCGGAAAGCTCACTTTGTTGACGGAGTTCAAAGTTTCTGACGCTGAAACGAAAGAGAATCAAGTGCTTGCTGTTACTGTTTCCMATTCAGTAACAGGAATATCAATCGTGTTAAGGGGAGCGTATTTTTTGGATGCCACCGAAATGGGAGATGTGCTGCCGGCTGCCAATATTGAGTATGTGATTGGAGCGGAATCACATTCTGATACAGGGGAAGAACATGCGCCACGCGGGGATGCAGAGCCTCTAAACATGCAGGCCTTTACTTTTTGCTTTGCGGTGGATTATATCGAGGGAGAGGACCATACGATTGAAAAGCCTGCCCAATATGAATTTTGGAAGGATTATCAGGCCGGGTTTTGGCCGAATAAGCAATTAAGCTGGTGGGGCCTGGTGCCGCATACGCTTGAACACATTGAGTATTCACTTTTTCAGGAGCCAGACCGTTTCTCGCTATGGAATTATCGCAGAATTATTGATCAAACCAATTTTGAGCCGGGAACTTTCCAGAGTGACCTTACCATCGTTAATTGGCCGCAAAATGATTACTGGTTAGGTCCGATTATTGATGTGACAGAAGAAGAAAAGCAAAAGCATTTGTTTAACGCAAAACAGTTAAGCTTATCATTGCTGTACTGGATGCAAACGGAAGCGCCAAGGCCGGACGGTGGCAGCGGGTTTCCCGGTCTGCGTTTGAGAAAAGATGTCCTGGGCACCGAGGATGGCTTGGCCATGTATCCATACATCCGGGAATCCAGAAGAATTAAAGCAGAATATACGGTAAAGGAACAGGATATCAGCGGTGAAATAGCGGGTAAGGATTCTGCCACTTATTTTGAGGATAGTGTAGGGATAGGCTGCTATCGCTTAGACCTCCATCCAAGTACAGGGTTGGATACATATATAGAAATTTCAGCCTTTCCATTCCAGATTCCGCTTGGCAGTTTGATTCCAGTAAGGGTCAGGAATTTGCTTCCTGCCAGTAAAAACATTGGAACAACCCATCTTACGAATGGCTGTTACCGGCTGCATCCGGTGGAATGGAATATTGGGGAAGCAGCAGGACACCTGGCAGCCTACTGTATCGATCAAAAAATCAGTCCGCATGAAGTGAGAAACAACAAGCAGCGATTAAAGGACTTCCAGGCACGGTTAGTGAAGGCGGGAATTGAACTTGAATGGCCGAAAATCCATAAAGTATGAAGGGAGTGTATAAGTTTGATTGCTCTTGTTGATAAAAGCTTGCGAATGAAAAGCCGTGTGGACTTCACAACCCACTTTTCCGATATCAACCAGCTGCTAAATGAAGATTTGCTGCAATATCAGTTTATTTTTATCAACGGAAACGAGGACGGAATGCCTTTGAAACTCGCCCATGAAATGCTGGAGAAGCTTTGGACATTTGTGGAACAGGGCGGTACCATTTACGGGGAGTTGATTAATTGCGAGGACTTTCCATCCTCCCGCCTCTTTGGATTCAAGCAGGATTTTGCTATGACTTATCGGCGTCTTGAAAAATTGACTGTTGCAAGGGAGAATCCTTTTTGTGAAGAAGGAGGGCTGCTTGAATGGCAAGGTCCCTTTTTAACCGGATTTACCTTTGATACGGAAAGAGTACTGGATATCGGCCATTTTAAAGAAACCCACAGAACGGAAACACAAGGAAACTACCCAGGAATTGTGGTCAAAAAACATGGAAAAGGGAAAGCGGTCTTCTCTGCCTTTTCCTTTTTAGGCAGCGAACAAAACTGGACGCTGCGGCCTAACTGGTTATGGAATAAAGTCGTGACATGGCTGCAAATGGATTATCAAATGCCCATTCAAACTATCGGTCAGGTTATTAAGCTATCAAAACAAACCGATATTGAAACAACCCTGGAAAAGGGCATGAACTGGTTTTTAACCTCGGGTATTTTGCCAAAGGAGGATGGAAGCCTCGGCATATATGAGAATGTGCATTCCATCCGGAGTGATATCAGCAAGGATCTCCGGCCGGATTGTCATGCCCATACTGCATTGGTTTTTTATTTATACGGGGAATATAAGGGGAATAGGGAATGGATCGATAGGTCGGCCAATTTATTAAACTATTTGTTTGAAGCAGGCTTTCAGGATACAGACCCAAATTCCCTAACGTATGGGTTTTGGAAATGGTTCCACAGCCCAAAGAGGAAGCCGGACCAGATGTTCTCCGATGATAATGGGTGGGTGGCACTTGTTCTATTATATCTTTACCGAAAAACTGGGAATATCGAATATAAAAATAGAGGGCTTTTAACAGCATATTCTTTATTGGACACGCAAAACAAAAATGGCCTGCGCCTGGAATGCATCCGGGAACAGGAATTGATGGAGAAAGGAAAAGATTATTTTAAACAATCAGCGGAAGCCAGCATGAATCCCCATTTTGAAGCGATTGTCCATGCTGCTTTTATCCAAGCCTATTATGTTTCCCAAGATGACAAGTTTCTCCAGGCTGCCCATCAAGGTACATTAACACTGCTGGACAATAAAGAAGATTTAAAGTTTATGTACAGCAAAACTGCCGGTTACAGCAGGTTCCTATTATCCTTAGCCCAAGTGTATACCGTTACCAAGGATGCTGCCATTCATAAAGGTTTACATGAGGTCATTGAGTATTTATCTCAAAAGCAGCATAAATTGGGTGGAATCGAGGAAAGCGATAATCCGGACCCTGAGCGATATGGAATGGAGGATACTGGTGTTTTCCGATTCAATGGGGAAGGGATTGCGGATCAGTTATATACGAATAACTTCTTGACCATGAATGCCTGGGAAGCATGGAAAGCAGCTGGTGACCCAGCTATTCAAAATTTGCATGACAATCTTGTTAATTATATTGCCAGCATCCAAATTTCTTCGCAACAAAAGGAATTTGACGGCGGATGGATGCGTTCCCTCCATTTGGACAGCTTCGAATATTTTGGGAATAACGGGGATACCGGCTGGGGGGCCTATGTAATCGAAAGCGGATGGACGAATGCCATCACCCTTTCAGGACTCCTTCTAAAGGTTATGGACCAATCATTGCTTATGATTGATAAAGAGGAAACGTAAGGAGGGATGTTTGTGCCGGTTATTCAATATACCATTTTAAACAATGAACCGCCTGTGATATTTGCCAAGGAAGAGCTGCAAAAATTTGCAGAGAAGGTCCAAGGGTACACTCATTTGTCTTTTGTACTGGGATTAGATCAGGATTTTGTCGAAAGGGGATTGCTGGAACAGCCGGTATTTCAGGCTGACTCTACCATTGATGCTTTTCAGCTTATAGAAAAAGAAAGCGAGATTTATATTCTGGGTTCAAATCCACGATCCGTGCTTTTTGGTGTCTATCATGCTTGCAAGAAACTTTTCGGCTATAAGTGGGTCAGTTTTTTATCGAAGGAAAAAGCAGAATACAAGCCCCATGCATTCGAACTGGTAAGGAGCCATAGCGGTCTCATGAAAAGAAGAGGTTTGGTTGTAGAAAATTATGATGACAAAGCCTTTCTTTTAAAGCTGATTGACTGGGCAGGAAAGCATTATATCAATGAATTGTTTTTTACCTTTATGCTTTGGGACAAAGTGAAAGGTACGGTTGAAGAAGAGATTGTGAAACGAGGGTTGTCCATCACTCTTGGCGGACATAGTATGCATTATTTATTGAATGGGACAGCTTTTCCCCAGAAAAAACAGGTTGATTTTACGGATGATAGCTGGAAGAGCCTAATTATTAATAAAATAAAAGATTATGATATAGAAGAATCCATCAACAGAATTTCCTTATGGCCGGCTGATATTGGAATAGAAGGTGAACAGCATTTTTTAGCTCATTATATGGAATTTACGGAAAAAATTCAAAATCAGCTGCCTGAAATTGAGGTTGAGCATATTGCCTACAATGCGGGATTATCGTGGGATATGTTAGAGCTGCCAGATGAGCTGGAAAGCTCAAAAACAGTTAATACGTTATTTGCTTTTTGGGGCAGGAATTACCAGCAATCCTTCTTTAAGGAAGAAAGGGCCTATGAAGCATTGCAAAAATGGTGTAATAGTGCAAAAGCGAATCAAAAGCAGGTAACCATTTTTGAATATTATAGCGATCATTTTATGTTGGGTGATTTGTTTCCTCCTTTGTTTTATAGAATAAGAGATGATATGGCGCTGTATTCCAGTTTGGGGATTGAAAATATAGTTAATCTTATAGTTCCTTATGTTCCCAAAGAAAATGGCAGCGAAAAGGATAACCTATATCCTTGGGAATCAATTCAGTTAATGAACAGCTATTATTTTGCCCGCACAGCATGGGGAGATGCTTTTGATGATATTGAGGCAGACTTTTACTCTATATTCGGCAAGAAGCAAGATGAAGTAAAAAAAGTACTTAGCAAAATGGAATCAGTACTATCGGAAGTGTCGAAATGGAATATCCCCCTTTTTCCACAACGTCTGATTGATCCGGAAAAAGTGGAAAGTGATGAGAAGGATCGTTATGTTATCGCAGATTTAAAAAAATGGAAAAAAGAGATTGCAACTTTGGAGGGAAATCCCCATCAAAAAATGGATCATCCATACACCATGGTTTCCTTTTATGTTCATTATGTGAGTGAAAAATTAAATGAGTATTTATTGAAATGGAACCAGAAGAAGGAGAATTGATTAGGAGGGAAACATGAAACAGCGAATAGTCTTTATAGGTGACAGTATTACGTGGTGGGGAATCACTACGAAAGATAAGATTGGAACTGGCTATGTGCGGTTGCTTCATGATTATTTAAAGCTCAGCTATCCAGAGCGGGATATAGAAATCATTAATAAAGGGATTAGTGGAAATCGGATTTTCGATTTAAAAGAACGCTGGGAGCAAGACGTTATTTCCTTACACCCTGATCTTGTTTCCATCTCCATCGGCATCAATGATGTTGCAAGGCAATTTGATTCTCCTGAAATTAATCAAGTATCACCTGACATATTCGAGGAAACGTATGAACTCCTCATTCAAGATGTTTTGAATAAAACCAATGCTTCCCTGGTTTTAATGGAGCCTACGGTTATTAAAGAAGATAGTCAGTCTGAAGGCAACCGGAGGCTTAAATTATATGTTGAAATAGTTAACAGACTAGCAAATAAATATAACGCCTCAGTTGTCCCTACACATCAGGCATTTATTCAATTTATAGAGTCGAGGAGCGACCTTCCACTCACAGTAGATGGCGTTCACATGAATACGATGGGGAATATGCTTATAGCAAAGACATGGATACAGGCAGTAAATTTAAAATAGGATTAAACAAGCTTGTGAAAAGGCTAATAAAGATAGCAGGTTAAATAGAAAACAGGCACGAATCAATTCATGCCTGTTTTCTATATTTCCTTTCCATCAATTCAATCAGCTTTTTGCTGGGCAGCTGGAGCGATTCATGGTCATACACCATATAAAAGCTGCGGAGCAGGCGCACGTTCGCGATTTCAATATGCCTTAAGGTCTTTAGCTCCAGTTCTTTTTTGACGGCTGACTTGGATAAAATCGAAATTCCGAGCCCTGCTTCGACAGCTGATTTGATTGCTTCAGTGTGCTTCAGTTCGATGACGATCTTAAGCGTGGACGGGTCTAGATGGTTTTTCCGCAGCGCGTCCTCCATGACTTGTCTTGTTCCCGAGCCTTTTTCACGGATAATGAAAGGATAGTTGAGCAGTTGTTCAATGTTGATTGCATCTGGAACGTTCGCATGGTGGGCAATGGAAGCCACGACGATAAGCTCGTCCTCTGTAAACGGGATTTGGTTCACATGCGGATAGGAAAGCATGGACTCGATGAACCCGAGATTGATTTCCTGATTCTTCAGCTTTTCGATGATTTGATTAGAGTTGAAAATGTTGAACTGAATATTCACCAAAGGGAACAATTGGTTGAACTCTGCCAGAATAAAAGGAAGAAGATGTTCCCCGATGGTCAAGCTGGCGCCCACCTTTAAATCTCCGTGGACAGCCTCTTTCAGCTCCTGCAGCACATTGGTCGTTTCGTTCATTAAGGCGAGCATTTTCTTCACTTGTTTATATAAAATCTCGCCGGCAGGAGTCAGGGAGATTTTCTTGGTTGTCCGCTCAAATAACTGGCAGTCCCATTTTTCCTCCAGATACTTGATTTGCAGACTTACCGAGGATTGGGAGAGGTGAAGGTCTTTAGCTGTTTGCGAAAAGCTCCTATTATTAGCCGCCACATAAAACACTTTTAAGTAATCAAGATTCATAGCCTGCACGCTCCGGTTCCCGTCTGTTTTATTTCTATTGTACCAAAATCCCTATGAAAAGAACCGGAAGATCCATAACAAAACCGGCGTTATCGCGAGCAGGCCAAGAAATCCAATCACCGCGACTCCAATTGGCTTTATCCCTACCTTTACAAAATCGGCATATTTAATATTGATGCCAAGGCCAACCATGCCCATAGCCAAAAGGTAGGTGCTCAGCAATAGCAGAAATTGGGTCATCCCCTCAGGGACAAGCTGGAAGGTGTTGATGAAACTGACAAATAGGAAGCCAAAGATGAACCATGGGATGGGCAGTTTTCTGTCTGTTTCTTGGTTTGCCCGTTCTTTTCTGTTCATGAAAAAGCTGATGATTAACGCGACAGGAATTAATAAAATCACTCTTCCCAATTTGACCAGGATGGCTGTTTCACTGCCTGCGTCCCCGCCGGGAACTGAAGCAGCGACCACATGTGCCAGCTCATGCAAAGTGGCCCCAACCAGCATCCCGAATTCGCTATCGTTCAAGGGCAGGTAGGGGAAAAGGAAGATGTACAGAACCGCCCCAATTGTCCCCAATACGGCAATACAGGATACAGCGATTGCGGTCTGCTCTTTTCTGTTTTTGATAATCGGCGCAATCGCCACGATGGCTGCAGCACCGCAGATGGCCGTGCCCGCAGCGAGCAGCATGGCCAGGTTCCGGTCAATTTGAAAAGCTTTTCCCAGGGATAGGATAAAGATCATCGTGAAGGAAATGACAAGTGCATCAATGATGAGGATGGACGGACCAGCAGAACTGATGTCGGCAAAATTCAAGCGAAATCCCAAAAGGATGATCCCTGCCCGCAGCAGGAACTTGCTGCTGAAATTCGTGCCCAAAGCTATGTTCAAGGACCTGGGCAAAGCAACGGTATTGCTCCATAAGACACCCAATAATATTGAAAGAATCATGATGCCCATAATCGAGAAGAAAGGCAGGGCTGCAATCTGTCCAGCGATTATGGCTAAAACGAATGTCACGAGGATACCAATGGCATATCCCTTATAATCTTTCTTTTGCTCGGGCTCACCCATTGGCTCCAAATAAAGAATCTTCTCAGCGCCCAATTGACTCACACTCCAATCGATAACGTTTGATTCTACGGTATCATATAAAACCCCTCCCATTATTCCGATTGTTCAATGTGACTTATTGGATATCCTAATAACACATTATTCTGATGGAGTTTAGGGGTTTTTCATATAAAATAAGATTACGGATAAACCAGTCTTATATGGAGGTGTAAATCAATGGACTACAGTGTGGGCATTTATAAAAATAGCAAGGACAATACCATTTTCCTGATACCTGATGGTTTTGATCAGCACGGAATTCGAACCAATATCAATAAGCCGGCTATATTGAAAGAACCATACGAGCCTGCAATCATTGGCAGGAAACTGAGAGAGTGCTTTGAGGTTATTGTTAACCGCCAATTTACCGATGAGGATTTGAAAGTCATTGTGACCAGGTTCGTCACTGGAGAGAAAAGCGATAAGAAAATTGTGAGGGAGCATCTATTTCAGTGGGTGTTCTTTAACAGCGAAATGGGTTACGAATTTGAACCGAAAATGAAAAGCAAGGATGGCCGCGGATACACGGCCATCCCCAATATACCGCCATTAGCAGTAGACGGTGGTGCTGGCGATTTCGAGTTAGGCAGCGCTGTTTTGCAGACATTTAAAGCTTGCAGGTAGGAAAGTGGGGAGGTGCCCTGTACTTTTTCTCGCAGAGACACGCCCGATTCTGTGGGTTTTATATTTAATAATGACTTATTTTATTAAAAACCTTCGCTATTTTGCGACCTTTATTAATAGATAATCCGAGTACTAGTATTAAATATACATTTAATACTGGTAAGGGTCATTATAATGCTGGTTGGCTGCCATTTAATGCTGGTTGGCTGCCATTTAATGCTGGTTGGACACAATATAATGCCGGTAAGAGCCAAGATAATCCGACTACTAGGTTTATAGATGCCAATTTAATACTAGTACTCGCAATAAATCGCCCGCTTTTCAGCGTTAATACTAGTACTCGCAATAAATCGCCAGTTCCTCACCGCTAATCCGTGTACTAGCATTATCGGTCTTCAAGGTGCGCACCGCTCCCGGCAACCGCGCCCATCTAGTTCAGCATCTTATTAATCGTCAGCGCCACAAAGATTCTAAATAAATCCTCAAATTGGTTAAAGTCTGCGTCGAGTACCGATTCGATCTTTTTAATCCGGTTTCGTAAGGTGTTCGGATGGATGAAGAGCTCTTCGGCACTTTGGGAAATGTCTCCGTTATGGCGGTAGAAGGCCTCTATTGTTTTCATGTAGAGCTCTTCGTCTTCTTTATCCAGCAAAGTCAGGTCTGCTAAGGTTTCTTTATGATACTCCTGTAATAAGTGGTTCGGGATATTGGAGAGAAGCCGTGGAAAGCCAATGTCTTCAAAATGCTGGACAAGGCTGCGGGTGAATCCGTAATTGCTTAGCTCCAGAGCTACCTTCGCCTCATAAAAGCTCTTATATAATAGCATGTTCGATGGATAATGCCGTCCCAGGCCGATTTGGCACTCATAATCAGGGTAGGTTTCCTCAATCTTCTGCTGAATGTTTTTCGCTAAAGTAAGCATTCCTTTTTTTCGGTTTTTAAGGGAATCAGAAAAGGAATCAAAAATAATCATCACGATATTCCCTTGTATGGGATGAAGAATGCAATGCAAATAACTTGTCTGGATGATGGACCGGCTTGCTGACGTAATATTTTCAATATCCTCGGCATATTGGTGCGTGTCTTTCCTGGCCGTTATTTTCATCACCATTAATTGAGCAGGCTTCGTAAAATCCCACCCCCATTGCTTCCCTAATGAAAATAAGCTTTCTTCCGACTCGAGATTGTTATACAAAAGATTATAAAGAAACTGTTGTTTATAAGATTGATGGACCTTTAGAACAATTTCATTTGTTTTAAAATAAGAAAGAATGGCTTGAGAGGCATAAGTGATTTGTTCCATGCAAACATCCACCATCATATTACTCTGTTCCTGGATGACAACAAAACCATAATGGACATCATTCGACCGCAAGTGGAACAAAAGATAGGCATGCCCGCTGCTGCTTTTGATAAACGAAATGGTTTCGTCCTTTGCCTTTCTTTGTTGATGATAGAGGGTTTTCAATGTATCCAGGGAATCTTCAAACAGGTTCTGCCCGCTGACTGGATCAAGCTTAAAGGTTGAATCGGCCAATAGCAGGTGCTGCCCCAGCACGGAACGAAGGCGTGAAAGCAAGGTTTCAATGCCCTCGTTGTTTAGCGTTTCTTGCCAATAGCGGCTTGATTGTTCCCAAATATAATGATAGAGTCCCATTTTCTTAAGTTCCTGAAGGTCAGTGAGCTTCTTCTGAATCACAATTGGGTTCGACTCACCAAGCCATAAAACAGGCTTATGATAGGAATCTGCTTCCTTGATCATGGAAGAGGAAGGAGGCAGGGGATGTTCCTTTCCATAAAAAAGAATGCCCTGAACGGAATGGGCCGATAAATAGTCAGGAAGCTGAATAAGATTGCCATTTGTATAGGGAAGCAGTAATAATGTCGGCTGATTCGATATGCCAATCGTTTCTTCACTGCTGGAAAAAGCTCGTTCTTTCCCGTCCCATCCGGCTAATATGTCTGCATCATGGAAGGGGGATGCACTAATCATCTCTTGGAATGTAAGCATAGCGGCCTCCTATTTGGCTGAACATGTCCAAAATTGGTGTGTTCTTTTTTCTGTATTTGTAAAACGAATAGAAGGATTACTCATTTTTTTCATTTCAAATCCATAAGCAGCTTTATCGTATTGATCGCTCTTCGCGTCGTAAAGATCGATAATCTCAATCGCCTGTACGGGACAGGAAGACACACATACCGTTGGTTCGCCCCTCATTTGGCGGTTATAGCACATATCACATTTATCCGCTTTAGCGGTAATGGGATTGATGGCAATCGCATCAAAAGGACAAGCATTCCCGCACCGGCCGCAGCCTGTACATTTTGTCTGGTCAATGACAACAATGCCATTCGGTTTCTTTTGAATGGCGTTCTCCGGACAAACACTCATACAAACAGGATTTCCGCAATGATTGCAGGACATCGAAAAGTGGTGGAAGCTATGCCCTGGCTTCTCCTCACGATCATTATGCAAGGAGTGGATTTTTCTCCGGAAGGTATCATCCTGTCCGTGCTCGTTTTTACAGGAAAATTCGCACGATCTGCAGCCCAGGCACCTTTCAAGATGGACGAGAAACCCTAACTGTTTCATAAAAATGCTCACCTTTTCGCCTTTTTTCCTCCGTTAAGAAGGAGAAATTACCTATATACTAAATTATATAAGGTTAACACTATCGTAACCTGTTCAAATGTAACAAGTTTAGAACAATTGAGGAGGGCTTTCATGGAACATGGAAACTCTATTACTCGTCATGTGTGTCCTCGTAATTGCTACAGCACTTGCAGCATGCTCGGATTTACGAAAAATGGCATCCTCGAGAAAGTGACCGGTGACCCTCAGCATCAATATACAAAGGGCTTATTATGTGCGAAGGGCTATAATTATATCAATCAAACCTATCATCCTGAACGATTGAAATATCCAATGATCCAGCGTCCGCGCGGCAGCGGGAATTGGCAGCAGATTTCCTGGAGTGAAGCCCTCGGCATGATTGCTGATAAAATCATCGAGCTTCACGAAAGATATGGAACCCATGAGTCATTGGCTTTGAATAAATACTCCGGCAATATGGGGGTTTTGCATAAGGCCATGGAAGGATTCTTCAATGGGTTGGGAAGGACATCCAGAGCGGAGGGAAATCCTTGCTGGTCTGCAGGCATGGATGCTGTTTATTATGACTTTGGCGGGCACCAAACCTCTGATATGGAGGATATCCTTTATGCAAAGACAATCATCCTTTGGGGTGTCAATCCGGTTTGGACATCCATCCATTCGATGAATTATATCTATGAGGCACAAAGGCAGGGTGCCAAAGTGATTACGATTGACCCGATTTATACCGAAACAGCCAAAAAGTCAGACGCTTTTATCCAAGTAAAACCAAATGGAGATGGAGCTTTGGCAGCGGCGATTGCAAAGCATCTTCTTGACCATCATCAGTACGATGCTGATTTTTTGTCGCAATATACGACAGGCTGGGAGGAATTGAGAGACCATCTCAATTCCCTTTCAATGGAAGAAGCCCTGAGGCAAAGTGGACAGACAATAGAGGCGATCGAATTTCTGGCTGAATGCTTAAGCAGGGAAAAACCAGCTTTTATCTGGATTGGATTTGGGATGCAGCGCCATCAAAATGGTGGCCAGAATATTCGTGCCATCAATGCTCTTGCCGCCATGACGGGAAATATTGGGTTTAAAGGCAGCGGGGTCCAATTTGCACAGCGTTCAACATGGAAGTTTTCGGACCATATATTGCACCAGGCAAATCCTCAGGAGAAAACGTCCATCCGGCCTTTGGACATGAATGATTTTGCCAAAGACCTGCAGCAGCAGGAAGAACCGCCCATCCGGTTTTTATGGATTGCCTGCAGGAATCTGCTTTCACAAAGTTCCAACATCGAGGAGTTAAAAAAGGCATTGCAGCCCGTCGAAATGATTGTGACAGTTGAGCACTTTTTGACCGAAACCGCTCAATTTTCGGACCTTGTTTTACCGGCTACGATGCTATTTGAGGAATGGGAGATTATGCCGAGCTATTGGCATCACTGGATCAGTATCAACGAACCGGCTATTGAACCTTATTATGAGTGTAAAAGTGATTTGGAAATCGCCCGTTTGCTGTCACGAAGATTGAATGACTATAAAGAAGGCTTCAGTGCCTTTCCAGCAACGATGACGGATGAGCAATTCATTGAACAGGAATTTACCGATGAATTGTATCAATTATTGGGAATCACACACTGGCGGGAGCTTCTGGATGGACCGCGAAAAGCAGACGTTTCCAGGACAGCCTGGGAAAGGAAAGAATTCAAAACACCATCAGGTAAAATTGAGCTCTATTCGCTGCAGGCAAGTGAACGCAAGCTTTCTCCAGTTGGAATGACGGCCGGCAAGGAAGAGAAGAATCCCCAGTATCCTTACCGGGTCCTGCTAAATCATGAACCATTCCGCATCAATTCCCAGTTTCGGAATCTGGACTCCTTCAAAAAAATTATGAAGGATCCTTCCCTTTATCTTCATCCCAGCCTGGCAAAGGAAAAGGGTATTGAGCAAGACTCACTGGTCAAGCTGTTCAATGAAAAGGGAGAAATCATCATGCGGGCGAACCTGTCACATGATGTAAACCCAGAAACGCTGATAATTTACCCGAACCACCCTAGAATTAATAGGTTAATATCGTTTAAGGAAGCGGATATGGGCATGGCGTTGTCTGGCGGGAAAGGCAATGCTTTAAATGATGTGCAAGTGGACATTAAGAAACTGAATTGAACATTTGAAAGTATGGATTTGTCTCAGGTTGTCACAACGATGAGAGTGACTTCCGAGACGATATCCATCCTTTTTTTATGTGGAGTTGGCTATAAAAGAGAAGTTATGGCGAAATTATTGTGAAATTGTGAGCAAATAGTGGCGAAGAATCTTCTATGTACTTTTCTCTACAACGAGTGGAGATAATTTTTGTTTGAACTTATAAGTTTGCTCAATGTTGAACATGTTATTCTTTATCCATAATCATGAAGGAGGCAGACAAAATGAAACATTTTCTTCTTATTATTATGAGCTTACTCACTGCCGCATCACTAATTGGATGCCAGCAGGCAAATGATACAAGTATAAAAGATCAAATCGATTTCGTCCCAAATGAGGAGTACACAGGAGACCCTCATCCAGTTGTAGAGGTAGAGATGAAATTAACGGAGCAGGAAAAAGCAGAGTTTGAACAGCTCAGACAAGAAATCCTGGCCGAAAAAGAGGGCCGATAACATGGTGGAACCGTGTGTGAGCAGGGAAGGAAGAATGCTATTCTACCAGCTTTTCCTCCATTACTATCGGGGCGATTTGAACCAATTAAATGTTGGACAGTGGAAGGAACTCGTCCAGCTCTTGAAGGCCGAACCAGCCTGCAGTCAAAATCCTGCCATCCAGGAAGCATTGGGCAAGCTTGAAAAAATGGATGAAAATCCTTTAACAACCCTTCTTTATGATTACAACCGTCTGTTCATTGGTCCCAGCATTTTGCTGGCATCGCCCTATGAGTCCAGCTATGAAAATGCGGAAGGGTCGGTTATGCAGGGCGAAACGATGAAGGTGCGAAACTTCTATTATCATGAAGGACTTCAGGTGGCCGAAGAAGGGACAATTCCGGACGATCATATCCAGTTTGAAATAGAGTTCATGATTCATTTATTAGGCTGCAAACCTAATGAAGAAAAGGAAAAAGTGGAGACCTTATTTTTACAAAACCATTTACTAAAATGGGGTCCGAAGCATTGCGAAAAAGTGGAGCAGCACAGTCAAAATGAGATTACCTTAGCGATGGGCTTGTTATTAAAAGGATTTTTAGAGACTGAAAGAATGTTCATAAAGGGTGGCGATTATGATGTTAACTAAAAATGTTTCCCGGCGGACTTTCCTGAAAGGTTCAGCTGCACTGAGTACATTATTGGGGATGGGAGCAGGAGGCCTCCAATTATCAAAGGGGCTTGTTCCCAGAGCCCAGGCGGAAACAGGCGGGAAGGCTGGAACCTTCTATAATGCCTGCCCGCGAAATTGTTATGATACCTGTTCGATTGTGACAACGGTGAAGGACGGAAGAATCACGTTTGTGACCGGAAATGAAAACAATGCGTACACGAAGGGCCGCTTATGTGTGAAAGGGAACACCTATCCGCGCGTCGTTTATTCGCCAGACCGGATCAAGTATCCGATGCGCCAAAAAGGCCGTGGAACAGGAAACTGGGAACGCATTAGCTGGGATGAGGCCTACAGCATCATTGCGGAAAAGATCCTGGAAATTAAAAAAGAGTATGGCAGCACCTTGCCAATCTGCCTCAATAAGTATTCAGGAAACTTCAACATCTTGAATTATGCGTCTGAAGGGATGCTTTCCAGTATCGGTTACACGACACGTGCCCAGGGAACGCCGTGTGACCCGGCAGGCTCTGATGCACAGGCCTTTGACATGGGCGTTGCCTATAATAACGACCCTGAACAATTTATGGATGCGAATTATATTATTTTATGGGGAGCGAACCCGGCCTGGACATCCGCCCACTCGATGTATTTTATCGAACAGGCAAAAGAGAAGGGGGCAAAGCTGGTCGTGATTGACCCCCTCATCACGCAGACAGCCTCAAAAGCCGATGAGTATATTCAAATTGACTCTAGTACGGATGGTGCCCTTGCGCTAGGGATGGCGCGTTATATTATCGATCACGGCCTCTATGATAAAAACTGGGTAAAAGAGAACTCAGTAGGATTCAATGAATTTGTTTCTTACTTGAAGAACAATATCACAGTAAAATGGGCTGCGGAAAAAACGGGTGTCCCTCAAGAGGTGATAGAGCGGATTGCCCGGGAATATGCGACCGCCAAGCCGGCGAACATCTGGATTGGCTTCGGAATGCAGCGTCACGTCAATGGCGGAGCGATGGTCCGTGCGATTGATGCATTGGCGGCGATTACCGGCAACATCGGGAAAAGGGGCGGCGGTGTCAATTACATTGGCGGTGAAACCTGGGGTGTCAATTACCATGCGATGAGCTTCGGCCCTCCGGAAGGAACGGTCGGGGATGGCGATCGCTACGTCAATATGAATAACTTTGGGGCACAGGTTCTGGATGCCAATGATCCGCCCATTAAAATGATGTGGATTGCCTGCCGGAACCCAATTGCCCAGGATCCGGAGCCCAATGTGGTGAAAAAGGCGTTCGACAAAATGGATTTAGTGGTCACTTGTGATCTTTACATGAACCAGACTGTCGAATACTCCGATATCGTCCTGCCGGTCACCACGCCATTTGAAACAGTGGGATTGAATGTAAGTTATTGGCACTATTGGCTGAATGTAAATGAACAAGCCATCAAGCCATTGTATGAAAGTAAGAGTGATCTGGAAATTGCCATGGGCTTGTCCAAAAAATTAAATGAACTGGAACCAGGCTCCTGTACATTCCCCGTTTCCGGCGACTTAGTGGACTGGGCTGAAAAAGAGTTCAATGACAGCTTCCGGGAGCTGTTCGGCGTCAGCGGCTGGGAAGACTTGCGCCAAAAAGGCGGGACTGCCAAAGCGAGTGAAAAGATTACCGTCGCCTGGGGAGACCTGGAATTCAGGACTCCATCAGGGAAATACGAATTCTTCTCCAAAAAAGCGGTGGAGTATGGCCACCATCCATTGCCGGTGTATGTGGAAAAGTACCAGCATCCTGAAAACTATCCAATCCGCTGCATCACGCCGCATTGGAAATTAGGCATCCATAGTCAATTCCAGCATATCGATTGGCTGGGTAACATCAGTGAACATCCGTTTTTGGAGCTTCATCCTGATTTGGCCAGGAAAAAATCGATTCAGGCAAATGACATGGTGAAAATAAAAAATGAGCTAGGGTATATGACGCTTCCGGCCAAAATCACGAAAATGGTTCCGCCTGACACCGTTGTGATGTATGAAGGCTGGTGGAAGGATGTCAACTATACGGAGAACTTCACCGTAGCTGCGTTGCAGGAGGATATGGGTGAATATAAAAAGGGACAGCGTGGCATTGCGTTCCATGACAATTTTGTCGACATCGAGAAAGCGTAAGGAGGAGAGCGAAATGGCAAAAAAGCTAGGTTTTTTAGTGAATATCGAACGTTGTATCGGCTGCCACGCCTGTGAAATATCCTGCAAAAGTTTTTATCAGCTTGAGCCGGCAATGAGCAGACGGAAGGTTCACGAGCTGCCGGAAGATTTTGTCGGGACACCCATCCGGGCCTATGTTTCAACGGCTTGCAACCATTGCGATGAGCCTGCCTGCAAGGCAGCCTGTCCGGTAGGAGCTTATACGAAGCGCGAGGATGGCATCGTGGTCCATAATGATGAGCTGTGCATCGGCTGCCAAATGTGTGGAAAAGCTTGCCCGTATGGAGTTCCCGTCTACAACCCGGTCAAGAAAAAGATGGATAAATGCAGCATGTGCTATGACCGTCTGGATAACGGCGAACAGCCGATTTGTGTGTCGAAATGCCCGATGGAGGCCATTGAAATTGCTGATTACAATGAGGTCAGCCGTTCTGATGCAGTCAGTGTTGTTCCGGCCTTTGCTGATCCATCGATTACCGGCCCGACTACTCAATTCATCTTGCCGAAAACAGGCAAGCAATCAAGGAGGTTTTAAACATGCATGATCTGCCTCTTGTTATTTTCACCGTACTCTCCCAGCTTGTTATTGGGGCACTGATCACACTTTGGTGGCTGGATTGGAAAACAGGCAAGGTTTCACGCCAGTCCGGGCTTATGATTTCCCTCATCCTCGTGATTATTGGCGGGATTTCCGTTTTCGTTTCCTTGTTTCACCTCGGACACCCCTTCGCCGCATACCGCGCGATTTTAAATATAGGCGTATCCTGGCTAAGCCGGGAAGTCACCTTTTACGGAATCTTTGTTGGCCTAAGTGTCTTGTACCTTTGGTTTTGGTATAAGGAGGATGTCGGAAAACGGTCGTTGATAGGCGGGGTTTCAGCGGCTGCGGGKGTGTTTGCCATTTTTTCATCGGCAATGATCTATGTGATTCCTGCGATCCCGGCATGGAATGGGATGACAACGATCATTAGTTTCTTCATCACTTCATTGTTGCTGGGGCCCTTGTTTGTTGGCGCGATTTTAGCGATGCGCGGAGAGTTCGTTGTCCCGATAGCGGGTGTGTCAGCATTGACAATCCTGGCAGGAGTTATCGTGATTGGAATCTACATTTCCTCGCTCCAGGGCGGCTTGCCTGAAGCAGTCGAAACGGCCCGGCTATTGCTGGGCAGCAGCTTATTCTGGCTTCGTTTTGCCGCCGCATTGATTGCCTTTGCTTTACTCGCATTGGCTTTTAAAAATAGGAACATGCGGACAAAAGGGCTCTACTCCATCGCATTTATGATTTTACTGCTCAGTGAATTCATTGGCAGGTTGCAATTTTACGAAACAGCTGTTCATTTATAAGTGCAAGATGTTACGGATTGACATGGGATAATACCAAGCCCAGGGTGAGAGGAGGCCGGATTCAATGAATATTTTCAAGTTGGCTAATGTGATGGATAAAAAAATGTCTCCACTGCAAATTGAGGCGAATCTATGTACAAAAATCATCTCTCACAAGAGTGAATGTCATAGCTGTATGGAACATTGCCCAACGAAGAGTATCTCTATTGAAAAAAATGAAATCGTCATTGATGAGCATTGTTTGGAATGCGGGCTATGCACAACACTGTGTCCAACGAATGCCATTTACACCCAACGGCCTTCTCTCAATCAATGGATCTCGGATACCATCTCAACGTGTAAACAAAATGAAAAGGTCTATTTGCACTGTGACAAAGTAACCCTTCCAGCACAAGATGCGGTGAGTGTGAAAATCTCCTGCCTTGGAGGCATTCCCAGGGAAGCGTGGCTGGCAATCAGCGGCGAATGCAGCGGCCAGCTTAGTATTTATCATCCTGCCGATATCTGCCAGGGGTGTGAAATTTCTTGTGGGGAAAGTGTATGGAGGAAAGAGATGCAGCAGGGGGAGGCGATGAGCTCAAGGCAACTGCAGATTACCTCAACCATTGAACAGCCTAAACAGCCAGCACAGTATGATCAAAAGCGCAGGGCCTTCTTTTCATCCTTGTTCAGTGAAGTGAAAGCAACCCATAAACTTGCGGTGAAAGAATGGCTGGCTGATGATAAGGTTCAAACCTATCAAGACAAAATGAAGAACGATCCCGTTTTGCGACTTGAAAGAGAATGGCAGAACATCGCAAATGATGTAGTCGAGAAAATTACCGATGAAGCTACTTACCCGTATATGACGAAACGGAAGGTCCTGCTTGCGGAAGTAAGGAAAAATGAAGCCTTGCAAAGTCGGTGCGACATTCGACTCCCGGAAATTTCGCCGGATTGTACCCTTTGCGGGGCTTGCGCACTCCTTTGTCCGACCAATGCGCTTGTATTAACACGTGGGGAAGAAAGTGAATCCATCACTCTCCATCCTTCAAGGTGTGTGGACTGCCATTTATGTGAAGAGATTTGCTATTTTAAAAGCATTACCCTGAAAAATGTCGCCAATGGTGGATTGTTGGGAGGACCAACTACATTAATAAAAAGGTCAGAAGGATAATTTTTTGCTTTTTTGATTCCCGCAAAATAAAATTCAGCTGTTACTAAATAAAAAATGAACTGAGATGTAAAAAAAACTTTGCTATTTTGTACCCTTTTTTAATAGATAATCCGAGTACTAGTATTAAATATACATTTAATGCTGGTAAGGGTTACTATAATGCTGGTTGGATGCAATATAATACTGGTAAGACACAATATAATGCTGGTAAGAGCAGAGATAATCCCCGTACTAGTCTAAAAACAGCAATTTTAATACTAGTACTCGCATTAAATGGACCAGTTCCCAACGTTTAATACGAGTACTAGCATTTTTTATTCTAAAAAAGAAAGCAAATTAAACTTACGAAGCAAAGAGGCAGTGTGCTAAGCTAAAAACATAAAATGTATACGGTTGCAACACCAAAGAGAGGGGTTTTTAATGAAAATAAGAGATTTTA
Organism: Bacillus sp. FJAT-27251; assembly: GCF_001273925.1. GTDB lineage: Bacteria > Bacillota > Bacilli > Bacillales > Cytobacillaceae > Mesobacillus_B. The sequence continues at coordinate 2,977,980 of NZ_LIGG01000001.1, forward strand.
TGATTACCAAGGTTTTTACCGTAAAACCTACAGATAGTGTCAGGGACTTGCTGGATTTACTCAATTCCAACCGGATTGGCGGCGTGCCCGTTGTTGATGATAAAGGCAATTTGGCAGGCATGGTGTCAGATGGGGACGTGCTGCGCTACCTGGCACCAAAGCCACTTGGAATCGCCGGCTTAGTCTATATAATCGAAGATGGGGAAATTGAAGATATCGTAAAAGAAAAGCTGGATACACCCGTCAAGGATATTATGACGAAACGAAATCTCCAATTTGTCTCGCCGGATGACGAATTTGATAAAACACTGAGTCTATTATCGAGGCACCGTTTCAAAAAACTCCCGGTCGTCAATGGAGCCGGCCGCGTCATTGGAGTTCTTAGCAGGGGAGATACAACGATAATATCTCCAAAAAGATTATTTCTTCATAAAAAAACCATTCGTAACAGTTTCAAGTTACGAATGGTTTTTTTGTGCTACAACCTTTGGCCGCTTGTAAATACTGTAATGGCGATTGCTGTACCAGCAGCCCCGGCAACCTGGTTCAATGTGTTCATCGCCGCTGAGCCATCTCCATACAACTCGCGCGGCGGGGCGAGGGGATGGGGCGAGGGGACAGGTTCCATGTCCCAAATGGGACACGGAACCTGTCCCTCTGTCCCTTCGAGCTAGGTTAAAGTCCATTTTTGATCGAACTGCCATCATTAGACTGCATTGGAGAATACAATGATAATCAGATTCCTGTAGTTCACGTACCTGAGAGGATGTGGAAGCTTGAAGATTCAATTGGTAGATACTCTGCCTAATGTTGTATTGTTGCCGAACAAGCAGATTGTTGAGCACCAATTAAAAAAGAAATGGTATTGGTTCCATTTTGGAAAGTGGACAAAAAAGGTAAGAATCAAAGAGGCTAAAGGTATGGATGAGCAGTCCATCGGGTTGAGTATGCAAAGTGACTTTCCTTTTGAACTGCCTGATTTGAGCTATGAGCTCTCGGTTGATGATGATGGAATTCACCTTGGGCCAGTCATAGCGATGATTCTAACAAACCAGAAACTAACACCTAAAAAGTTAAGGAGCTTAAAGCCTTACTTTAAACAATATGAAAGCGTCAAAGGTCTAGCTTTTCTGGCACGTTGGTCAGATTTTGACTGGAAAACCCAAACGGTCAAAGGATATTGTTATTCACCAGATTCCCAGGGAGAACCAAATTGGGTTCATGGTACATTTCCATTTCCGGATGTCATCTATAGACGAAAAAGGGAGCCTAAAAAGCTTGAGGAAAAAGTGAACGAAACCTATAAAGGAAAGATGTTCAATTCGGATATCTTTAACAAATGGGAATTTCACGATGCCTTGGTGAAATCAGATGACACGAGTTCTCACGTTTTACCCACTTGTCCATATACGGATCCCCTCCAGTTAATAGAAATGTTAAACACTCATCCTGAGGTATACCTAAAACCGGTAAAAGGATCACTTGGGAAAGGGGTCTTTAAAATCGCCAACCTCCAGAGTCATTATGAAGTAAAATTCGGAAAGGGAGAAAAACAAAAAGCTAAGAAGAAGGGGATTGAACGTTTTTGTGAACAAATGCTTAGCGAAAAACAATATTTAATTCAAAAAGCTGTCAATACAAAATACAAAAACAAGAAAGTCGATTTCAGGGTTATCATGCAAAAAGACGAGACAAAACAATGGAAATGCACGACGATCTTCGCCAGGTATGGAAAGCGGGAACGCATTACCACGAATTATGCAGGTTCACTTGTAAGTGGAATAGATGCCCTTGAAACAGTTTTTCAAATGAAACACAATGAAGCGATTGAAAAACAGAAGGAAGTCATCACAATCTGTAAAAAAGTTTGTCTTCAATTAGAGGAGGCTTTTGGGCTTTATGGTGATTTAGGGTTGGATGTCATCATTGACGAAGACTTAAAACCATGGGTATTGGAAGCCAATAAATTTCACGCACATAATCATATCCTGGAGGCAGAAGAGCCTGATTTGGAAATGTATGAAACGATTGTGAGCACACCTTTACTGTATGCCAAATCATTGGCGGGATTTTAGGCGGGAGAAGAAGAGGKTTCAATTAGGAAGCCTCTTCACCGAAGTCAAGTGAATGACTGTGTAATACATGGACAGAGATGGAACTTTGTGGGGCAGAAGAATGATGGGCAAATATACAAACGAGGGAATCCTTTTGAACATAAAATAGAAGCAATGAAAAAGGAGTGGTAACCTTGATTATTGTGTCGGCAACGAATGATAATTATGCACAACACTTGGCAGTGACGTTAACTTCACTTTTAAAAAATAAAAAAAAAGATACAAGGGTCCACATTTATATACTTTATGGAGACCTAACTGATATTAGCATAAAGAAGCTAAAAAGAACGATTAAAAAGTTTCGCGCTGCTGTTACTTTCCTTAAAGTGGATGTCCACATGGTCGAAGAATTTGCATTAAGCACGGGTGCACAAAATTACATTAGTAAAGAAGCGTATTATCGAATTATGATTCCGGACCTATTGGGTGAGGACATCCCTAAAGCGCTGTATCTTGATTGTGATATGATCGTCAGAACGGACCTTTCCAAGTTGTGGAAAACCAATATAGACACATATGATTTAGCGGCTGTGGATGAATCGCGGGTGATACCAGTGCAGGACAGGGAATCTCGAATATATAGACTATCCTTGCCATCGGAATCTTATTATTTTAATTCAGGATTACTGCTGATGAATCTAAAAAGGTGGAGGGAGCAAAAAATCTCCTCCGAAGTCATACAATTTATTAAAGCCAATCCTGACAAGCTTGCACTTCTTGATCAAGACGCATTAAACGCTGTCCTTTACAATCGGTGGCTTCGTTTGGAGGACAAATGGAACTATACAACCTCCCATTGTGCAGTGCTGCCACTAGAAAAAGCAGCGGTTCTCCATTTTACCGGTCCCGACAAACCTTGGAATTCTAAAAGTCCGTTTAAGAAAGAGTATGTAAAATACCTGAGAGCATCTTTATGGAAGAGACCGGTATAATCCCTTTTCACAAATGGCAGTTCACTCTTGTGAAAAATCAACAAAAGCAAAGTGGTGACCAAAAATTTTGATTAATCATTCTCCTCGAATTTCTCCCTCAACTATAAATTAATTCAATTGACTTTCACGACACTTAGGATAAAAAGAATGAATTATTAATTTTAAGAAATAGATTCGGAAAATAAACTAATAGGCGGTGTAAAACATTGTTCGAGAACGTATCTATACTAATTCCGTACAAACCCGACAATGGAATTAGAGATATCAATTTAAATTGGATTAAAAATTTTTACGAAAAAATATTTCCCAATGTCGAAATTTGTGTAGGGTTTTCTAACGACGAGCTTTTTAATAGGTCTAAAGCTATTAATTTAGCTGCACAACAAGCCACCCGAGAAATTTTCGTTATAGCTGATGGAGATATTTTTTGTGACCCAGAAGTTATTAAGGATTCAATTAAACACATAATGGAAATGAATGCAACATGGGTAATACCATTTAGAAATATAATCAGAATATCTGAAGAAAATTCAAGAAGCCTGGTTAACAAGGAGCCAACCTGGCCCTTAGAGGTTACCGACTTCGAGATTATTCATACTCCAGAGGTTAACTATCTTGGAGGATTAAACATCATTACTCGTAATCATTTTATGGCAGTAGGAGGTTTTGATGAGAGATTTTTAGGCTGGGGAGGAGAAGATGACGCTTTCAGCTGCGCGGTCAATACTTTGTGTGGTCACTATAAGAGGCTTACGCATTCCATTTATCACTTATGGCATCCAGTAGTTGGATACGAAAACAATCCGAACGGCGAAAACAACCTGAATATTCGGGAATTATACTATGAAGCAAATAATAATAAGGTGCAAATGAAACAGGTCATCTCGGGTGCAGAAACAATTTTTAAAAATGAAATAAAAGAAAATCCTAAAATGAGAAGGAAACAGACTAAAAGAAGCAAGAAAATTGATAGAAGGGAACAAACTAAAAGCAGAGATACCATTCGAATTGTAACGGTCTCAAACAATACGTATGCAAAGCATCTTGCTGTCATGTTAAATTCGTTGTTAAAAAATAAAAAATCCAGGAATCCCATTAAAATATATGTCATTGACAGCAATATTTCAAAGGAAAATAAGTTACAGTTAAAAAAAATAACCAAGAAATATAAAGCAAAGATCTTTTTTAAAAGGGTTAATCCTGCATTGTATAGCGAGTTCCCGACATACGCGTATGTGACGCAGGAAACCTATTATCGAATATCTATACCGGATTTCTTTAAGAAAACAGATAAAGTTCTTTATTTGGACAGCGATATTATTGTTAAAGGTGATATCACCAAACTGTGGAAGACAGATATTAGTCAATATTATTTAGGTGCGGTCGAAGACCCTTGGATAAAAACAGGAGATCCAAGAAATGAAGACCTGTTAATGCCATCCGATTCAAAATATTTTAATGCAGGTGTACTTTTGATTAATTTAAAAAAGTGGCGGAAGCACCGAATAAAGAATAAAATTATTGAATTTATTAAAACCTATTCTTCAAATATTAAGTATTGCGATCAAGACGCTCTAAATGCTGTTCTCTATGATCAATGGCTTCCATTGGACTCCAAATGGAATTTTCAAACCCCCCATTTATCTGACCCCAGTTTAAAAATAAAACCGGCAATTATTCATTACACTGGAGATAATAAACCATGGATTTCTTATTCCACCCATCCGTTGAAAAAAATTTACTTGAAATATAAAAGGCTTGTCTTCTAAATCATGAGCCCATCTTGTGATTTAGAAGGCAAGCGGCAGTCCTTTTATAATTGAATAAACACGTTAGGCTGGGCATGTTACACGCAATTATATTTGCTGGTATTGGTTGAAAGATAATTAGATCGTGAAACCAAATTAAGGGTTAGTCAGATTGATGCCTGACTAACCCCTTTTTTACCCTTTTTGTATAATATTGCTGAAAAATTTCTCTAGGACATCCTGATTATAAATATTAGTTTCCTTGTTTTTGTTCAAAATTTTTTCACACCACTGTTTTGCCGATTCAGTGGACTGAATCCCGTTACCAGCAAGAAGATGTAAATGGATTGATAATTCCTGATCAGTTGGAGTAATATTCAGTCTTTTTAATTGTTCTAAAACAATTCTTTTAGCGGTAGCTTGTTGTTTCCTATTAAACTTATTGCTGACTTGTTTAGAATGCTGTCTGTATTTTAAGAGGATCTCCGGCAAATTAGTTAATTTCGTCTTATTTGAAAGGGTAACCCATAAATGATAGTCTTCCGCATGTGCATATTTTTCATATTTAATATTATTAAGAACTTTTTTTCGAATCATAGCAGTTGGATGTGCGATGGTATTCGCGAATAGCAACTGGCATTTTATATGATCAGGGTCTGATGGGAATTGCCATTTAACCTTTTTACCAATCAGTTTTACAGCAGTTCCGCAAACACCAATATCCGGATGCTGATCCATAAATTCCACTTGTTTTTCTAACCTTTTTGGCAAACTGATATCATCACAGTCCATTCTAGCAATATATTCACCCCTTGCAAGTGATAATCCTTTATTTAAAGTCTTGATAAGACCAATATTTTTCTTATTGCGAACCAAACGAATTCGAGGGTCCTTGTACGTTTTAATGATCTTTACACTTTTATCTGTGGAACCGTCGTCAATAATGAGAAACTCAAAGTTCTTATAGGTTTGTCTTAGTATACTTTTAATTGCCTGTTTTAGATATTTTTCCCCATTGAATACCGGCATTAGGACGGTAACCTTTATTTGCTGTATTTCCATTAAAACTTCATTTCCCCTTTCATTAGATAATCTCTCTAAAATTTTATGCAGGAATGACAAAGCTGTATGGGATAAAGTACTGTTTTACAAAACAATTTTTAAGGAGAATGGTCATTTTAATGTTTCTCTGAATAACATATATGTTGAAATTGTGGATTATAGGGGGAGTTTGATTGAATAACGTTAGATAGTGGTCAGTTAGTAAAGGAGTAGAGAATTGAAAAAGCAAGAGAATGATTTATTCAACTAATAAATATAGCATTATGTCTTTTGAATTAGTATTCGTCCAAGAAAAATTATGCGTATTTATAAGATACACTAAGCCCAAACATCACTCAGATGTGACGGGATTTATGATCAAGATGAAGCATTTTTACTGCAATTACACCCTCACATGGCTTTTTTGACATAAAAGAGAGGCAGTGAGCCCACTGCCTTCCTTCAAAAATTCAAAAAAATACGGAAACATCCAAAGAGCAAATTTACATTTTCATTAAGTTATCCAGGCCAATAATATCATTAATAAAAGAGTCGGTTACCACTTCATTAGTAGAAAACGTTTCCATTCCTGAACCAATGTCAAACGCTACTTTTCCATATTTTTGGGCAATATGCGAGGCAAGAATAACGGCATTAGTCCCTGCTGCAAGAAAACAGATGTCAAAGTTGAAATCTTTTAATTTTTCTTTTACCTTCGGAATATCTTCATATTCGTAAATTGGAATAGACCCGACAATTGTGCAGCCTAGATCCTTTGAGTATTTTTCTTCTAGTGAACTCATGGCTTGTTGGGCTTGTGATCCGATCAATAACACTTTTCTGCCTTTTAGGATTTTTTTAAATTTTTTTTTCTGGGATTTCATAAACACCCTTCGGATATTGGCCTCAAAGATTGCATTTGGCTGGATATTGTAGAGGGAGAATACCCGTTCCGTAATTGTTTTTGCGTTGGGTTCTAACGTATTATATCCAATTATATCTGCTGCTTTTACTGCCTCTAGCGCTTCTTTCTGTGCCTGAGGATTAGGGAATCGAACGCCCCTATGGTGAAACCCCTCCTTAATTCCTCTATTAGCAATCTTTGTTTCCCTTCGAAGGTGAGTTTGAAAGTTCTGTAAAACAGGATCAGAATTAAACAAGTCTTGTCCTATCACAACGGCTTCCGTTTGTCCAACTGATACGATGGAACATGGCTTTTTTTTATTTAGAGACTCTAAAATCCGGTCCATTAATTGAGCACTGTTTAATTGTTTTTTGTCCATATGTTCTTCCCCTTTTTATATAGTTTGGTGCGCATTTTTAATAAAATATGTAGGTTTGGAATAGATGTGAACAAGATATTTCCTAAAAAGGTCAATAGAATAGGAAAATGTGTTGTTGTCATTTAAATGAGAAAGATACGGAAATTAAAAACCAATTTGCCTAAGGCAATACAACTTTGGCTGCATAATTTAGTAAATATAATTCCATTTTGAAATCAAATGATTTCCGAAAAATAGACTTTTGAACTATATAGAACAAACCTTATTTTCCATTGAAAAAGCCGGAAACTGCCCTAAAAAGTTGGATATCACGGAGGATTCGCTATGGTTCCAAGAAAGGACTTTGAAAGAGTAGGAGGATTTGATGGAAGGTTTTGTGGCGTGGTCGTGGTCGATGTAATCAAGTCTAACCAGTTATTACTAAGTGAGAGTTAATAAAGGGAGAAATCAGGTCTAATCCAAAAGGGAGGGAAGGTTTTTGAAAAAGATAAAACTTCTTGTTATTACTGGTGATTTCAGTAAATATGTTTCCCCGGAGTTTCATCATTTATTAAATGAAGTGGCTAAATTAACCCATTTAACTGTTTGGCATAAACCAGGTCATATAAATGACATCATTCATACTCTTCCATCACGCCCCGATTTTATTTTCATCAATGAATTCGGTGAAACCAATACTCCGAAAATATCTGGACTGCATTCATTAGACATACCATTCGCTGTAAATTTGCACGATATCCATTATCACAAAGCGCAACGAAATGAAGAATTAAAATCTTTACATCCAAGGGCGGTCTTTACTTATTATCGGGACAAATTTGAGGAATGGTACCCAGAGTTTGTAGATAAGATGAAATGGCTGCCCCATCATGCCAATACAGATATTTTTAAAGATTACGGGATGAAAAAGAAGATTGACTATCTCTTAATGGGTGCTGTCCATTCGAAGGTCTATCCATTGAGATATAAAATTCTCGAGACCATGCAGAACAAACCAGGTTTTGTTTATCATGAACATCCTGGTTATCGTAATATCGAAGAGCATGAAAAAAAGACTACATTTGTTGGTGAAACATATGCCAAAGAAATTAATCGGGCAAAGATCTTTTTTACGTGTAATTCAAAATATAAGTACACAATTATGAAGTACTTTGAAGTTCTTGCCTGCAGGACCTTATTGTTGGCGCCGGTCTCACCGGAAATATTAGATCTAGGATTCATTCCAGGTAAGCATTTTGTTGCCATAACGGAAGAGGACTTTCAGGAGAAGGCTGAGTATTACTTGCGCCATGATGAAGAAAGGGAAAAAATCGCTAAGGAAGGTTATCGATACGTTCATAAACAGCACTCCTCTATCCAGCGGGCACGCCAGTTTGTAGCGATGATAAACGACCTTCTAAGTTAAAAATTTACTTTTTAAAACTTAAGGCAAACAATCCGTGAAAAGGGGCCAGATAAATTGAAATCACATCCTATAAAAAACATTACTGCCTCTGAGATGAATAAACTTCTTGGATTAAAACATTCGGAGATTGCAGACCGTGAATTAATCCTTAAAAATAGTGACACCAAAAAAATTGAGAAAGTCACATTGAAAACAGAGAAAGGTGCAAAGGCGTTTTTCGTTAAATACGGAACCACACCTTCGTTTATAAAAGAAATATTATTTTATGCCACATTATCTCAACCGGTAAGAGACCAGATAACAAAGCTATTTTCTTATCAATTTAATCCAGCAAGGTATATTATGATTTTTGAATGGATAGACGGGGAAAATCCTGATTTTACGAACAAAAATGTAGTGGCAAAAGTTTTCAGTGACTTGGGAGTTTTTGCTGCCAGCTTTGAAGATCCAGTTCGTAAATATCAACATGGCGACACTGGTGCTCTTTTAACGGGAAATAGGGATTTTGTTGAGGATAACGTGGATGATCTGGTAAATAATTTATTCGTAAGGAAAGAAAATGATCAAATCTTCCTGGAATTATCCAAGATAGCAAAAAGGAAAGAAGAATTAATAAAGAACATTGGCGGAGAAAAATTAGTGGCCTTTCTAAGGAATTGTGAAAATGGATTGATCGACTCTATAATAGATACCATTTACGATATGCCTCTCGTCATTCATCCGGGGGATGTATCCAAATTTAATTTGTTAACTCGGGAAGCCAATAATCAGACAGTGGTGTTGGATTATGAAAATATAAAAATAGCACCAATGTGTATGTTAATGGAATACATTGGCGAAAAGGATATACATGTACCGCTCGAGAGTCTTTCAACATTGGCTCTAGAATCGTATTTAAATGGCTGGAATTCAAAAAGTGGAAATAAAATTGACTGGAGAAGTTTTTATAATAGTTACATTTGCAGCCGAATCATGTACAAATTTTATTTGCTGGGATGGTGGCTAAGAAAAGAAGGCACGAAAAGAGATCCGGGGAAGGAATGGATTTTAAACCATGTAAATGATTTATCGATTCTGATTGATCAGGTTGACACAATTAAATAAAGGCGATGAATAGAACTCTTTTGGTATTCCTTTAAAATAATTTTTTTGTAAAAACATGAAATTTCACATGGGAAATTAGGGACATCTGTCGTTTCGCTTATCGCCTGCTAGAATACTATACTCCATATCTGCAAAAAGGGGTTGTATCTAGTTGAAGGTATTGGTCACAGGGGGAGCTGGTTTTATAGGTTCGCATACTGTTGATTTGCTAGTCGACAGCGGGCATGAAGTGTTAGTCATTGATAATTTACGTACAGGACGAAAAGAACATATAAATGCGAAAGCTGCTTTTGTTAAGCTGGATATCAACAATAAAAAGGTTGATCAAGTATTCAATGATTTTCGCCCCGACATTCTTATTCATTTGGCTGCACAAGTCAAGATTTCTCTACCTATGGGTAATCCTTTTAAAGAGGTAATGGACAGTATTAAGGGGACAATTCGATTATTATCTTACTGTGACAAATATAGTGTTAAGAAAGTGATTTTCGCTTCCTCGGCAGCCGTTTACGGAGAGAATCATCCATTGCCTCTCCATGAATCCATAATGGCTTCGCCAGTTTCCCATTATGGGGTTTCTAAATTTACATGCGAATCTTATATAAGGCTCTTTCAACCATATAAAAATATCCGGTTTACGATCTTACGATATGCAAGTGTTTATGGCCCGAGGCAAACTGCCAATGAAGAAGGAGGGGTTGTCTCCATTTTCTTAAACAAGATAATGGAGAACAAACCTTTAGTTATTAATGGTGATGGTCAACAGACAAGGGATTTCGTTTACGTGGAGGATGTGGCTAAAGCAAATATGGCGGCAATGACCAAAGGKAATAATGAAATCATAAATATTAGCACTGAAACTTCCACAACCATCAACCAGTTATTTACGATGTGTAAGGATATGTTAAAAAGTAATATTGTTCCTGGATATGAACCAGCCCGGGCAGAAACTGTTCCATATTGTTTACTTTCAAATGGTAAAGCTAGTAAGGTATTGGATTGGAAACCTTCTTGCACGTTGGAGGAGGGTTTAACGAAAACCATCCATAGCATACTAAATCCCTGATTTCAAAAACGGATAGCCAAGTGGCTATCCGTTTGCAGCAGAAAGGAATCAAGACTCGCATTGGAAGGGCAACGATTAGTCAACATCTGAATAGACCTTTTACTAGCTCGGTATGCCGGGGTTCATCTTTCGTCTGTAAACCTGAAGCAGTTCGGTTGTTACTTGTTCAATACTAAATCTATTTTTTACTATTTCGCGGTTTTTCTTACGATCCGTATCCACTAAGGATTGGTCCGCCAGAAAAGCCTCTGCGATGTCTTTACAAAAGACGGCTTCGGAAAACTCAGCTTTTCCTGCATGATCCCCAAAATGGAGGAGACAAGCTTCATGAAAGTTTTTTGGGGTAATTAAGCCTAGATATCCTGCCGATCCGGCAGCTATGACTTTTGTTTCACAAGCCATAGCTTCCAACGCAATCCTGCCGGTACCCACTACACAATCTGCACCGCAGTATACTTTTTCCATGTCTTTTCTTTCACCTAAAACATGAATAAAATTTTCCCCGTGCTGCAAATTAATTTTCCTGGCTTTATTCTTTACCAAATTGAATCTTCTTTTGTTATTGGGGCTGCCGCCGACTATTGCGACATGCATGTTGGGCAAAAGTTTCCTTCGTACCACCGGACATGTTGTTATAAAGGCATCACATAAGTTGAATTTTTTTCGATTGCCAAGTCGTGCAGCGTAAACAATAAGAGGGGTATCAACAGGTATCCCTAACTGAAGCTTAAGGTTTCGTTGATCAATATTTGGATGATATTTTGTCATGTCGATTCCATTAGGAATGAAAGTAGAAGAAATCCCTTTAGCGGATAGCCACTGCTGAATAGGGAAACTTACACTAATATAGCCGATATTTTTATGTGTTAATTTGGAAAAAACATCATAATAGGTACCGTGAACCGTATATATGAGCGGGAGATTGAGTTTGCTGGCGACATTGTCAGCTAACTCTGCAGATTTATCATGGCTATGAATGATGTTTATTTGATGTTTTAAAATAATTTGTCGAACTTCTTCTAACCGTTTGGCTGCAGTTTTGGAGCCAATATAAACGGGACAGCCTAGCAAAGTAAAATCATCATGAATATTTCCGCCCGAAAAACTATATAGGATCACATCAATCCCGCAATGGATTAACTGTTTTGTTAAAGAGAGGGTATGAGTTTCTGTCCCGCCGATATGCAGACATTCCAGCATCATTAATACTTTCATTTGGGAATGGGCCATAATCTTTCCCCTTCGCTATAGACCATTGATTCTTTTTTTATCTAATCTTTTACTCTCTCATTAATAATATTAAGCATCTTCTTCTTGCTCTTTCCCGCCTGAACATAACGTTTTAGCAGGGCGCAATTCGCATGGTAATGGGGGTTGGTTTTCGTTCTCACCCTCGGATGCCATAAATGAAAGATATCTGTATCCAGCCTTAAATAAGGACCGCATAAGGTGTTGACTGAATGGCCAAAGGCATCATCTTCAGCTCCGTATCCGAGGAATCTTTCATCAAATCCGCCAACTGTTTCAAAGGTTTTACGGGGAATAATATTTATCCCGCCCACAAAATTACGTGCTGCGGCATCTGCCGATTTGGATACTTCAAACTGAATTTGTGCAGGCCAGGAAGGCTCGGTATTTAAGAGTGCCTTCGTACTTTTTTTTGAAATATGTTTAACACGGGAATAAGGAATGATCCAGGCATGCTCATTGAGAAGGTGAACGGATTTATTAACAATGTAAGGATCTAAAAATATATCAGCGTCAACAATAATAAATATATCCCCTGTTGCTTGCTTGGCTGAATTATTTATCGCTTCTGCTCTGGAAAAAAGAGGCGTGCTGCAATCGCTGATGCAAATTTCAGATTCAGGCAGCATTTTGTTGTAAAATTCTTTGACCCAGCTAAACGCCCTATCCCTGGGACCATTATCAGGTCTATAGGGCATAAGGATTGATAATTTCCCCATCACAGCCTCCCATTTTTAAAAGAATAAAACTCAATTATTCAAGCTATGAATCCCCAACCAAGACTTTTAGATTGTTAATCTGCTTGGTCTTAATTGCCCGTCGACAATATGATATGCCTAAACCAGGATAATTGCTTCCATTTTTAACGAACTTACTCAATATTTTTTATCCATAATACAGTGAATCCGCTGGGTCATTTTATCATTTTATTAAAAAATAAAGGAATGGCCCAATATCTTTAATAGCCTTTTTCATAAGGTGGATAAAGGGTTAGATACTACATCGAATGGTATCCACAAAGGTATTAATGAACAGTCAATCTAAGATTCTATTTCTTGAACTAGGTTGCTGAAAACTTACAAAAGGCTGGGAAAGGTAAATGAAGGATGCACAACTTTTAAATAGTGAAATGCTTATGAATAAAATTTTGGACGCCTTAAACAATAAAAAACCACTTTCCGTCATATCAGTTGGTGCAACCGAATCATTTGTGATGGCCCAATATACCATTTTGTCTGAAGAAGAATTTATGAACCATCCGGAAGCACATGTAGCTAACAAGGGGATACGAGCAGGCCTTAAGCATCGAGGAGTCCGGTTCCCAAATATAAGGCTGCGTGATGAGGTAGTTGAGGCCGTTCGAAAAGCTGATATCATCGGTTACAACACCATTGTCAAAACAATGGACGCTGGACTATTAACGGAAAAAGTATTTGATGCTTATGATATTAATCCCCCTTATATTTTTGAAGCAAATCTTCGACGCGTATGTATGTTTTCTCAAAAAGAAAAATTCGAAGAAATGCTAAGAAATAAAAATATTTTATTAATTAGTTCGATTGCTGATAAGGCAAAGGCAGGACTTGATAAAAAATTAAAAGAAAAACTAAAGTTCAATATTGTGAGGACCATAAGTATTTATGAATATGAAGATATTCCTAGGGTTAAAGAGGAAATTTCAAAAGAAAATTTCGATCTGGCATTAATTGCTGCAGGTACAAATGCAATCATTATTGCTGCCCATATAGCTAAAGAATACGGAAAAGTGGCAGTTGATTTAGGTTCCGGGATGAAGAGTTTATATACGGATAAAATTGTAAAAGATCGATGGCTAAAAAGCATTATTGGTCTGGACAATATTATGAAGATGTAATTGGTTCAGCATATCTGGATTAATTAACTGATCCATCCTCATGATTCAAAAGAGGGTTTTTGGGAGGAATAGTCAAATGAGCGAAGAGTCAGTATCCATCGTATTAGCAACAAATCGACCTGAATCTTTGGATAACATATTTGCTAACTATGAACGTCAACTATGGAAGGAAAAAGAGCTTATCATAATTTTGAACAATGATACGATGGATCTTGAAACTTGGAAGAAAAAAGCAAATGTTTACAGACAGGTTTCGGTTTTTCAGTTGCCTGAAGAAACACTCCTTGGTGATTGTTTAAACTTTGGAGTAGAGAAAGCAAAATATCCGTACATTGCTAAAATGGACGATGACGATTATTATGGTCCATTGTATTTAACAGAGGCAATGACAATGTTGAAACAAGCAAACGCAGATGTTGTTGGAAAACGAACGTGTTTTATGTACTTAAAGAATGAAAAGGAGCTAAGGCTGAGGTTTGCAGGAAGGGAAAAACGAGAGGTAAGCATCCTGCAAGGAGCAACGATCTTTACGACTAAAAAGCTGCTTCAAGTAATTCCATTTGGGAAGAAAAACCTTGGTGAATGTCTGCATTTCCTGAAAAGATGCAAAAAAAAGGGATATAAAATATATTCTTCAAGTTGCTATAATTTTGCAATCGTAAGAAATCATGCTAAATCCCATACGTGGCGTCCTTCAAATAAATACCTATCGAAAACATCAAGATTATATACACGTACAGAAAGCTTCGCGGAAATTGTGAATGTCCCAATGAATAACTAGAAAAGTCAAGATTGGTCTTTTGCCCATACCTACCAGGGATCATGTGAATATAACTGTGATTAAGGTCCGCGAATATCTATGTCAGGGGCAACGGAAGAGGTATCTCTTTTTATTGGTTTGAGCGAAATGGAAAGTCATATATTTTTAGCAGACGATCCAGTTACACAAATTTGAAGATAAAAAAGTCGATTATCGGGTCATTTTATAAAACATCTTACAATATGAAGCTTTTTTTATAAAAAGAGCAGAGGGGTATGCGATCAATGTGTTATGTAGGCATTATAGTTAGTTCTATCGTGTATAGGAGGTTTGCAAAAGGGAAATTCCCCCATAAAGAAATTTTCTTTTATGAGGAAGCAGGGAAAAAATATGGCCTGACTCCGTGCTACTTTAGGTTCGACGATATATATGAAGAGAGGGATGAACTGGAAGCGTTCGTAAATGGTGAAAATGGTAAATTTGTGATTAAAAAAGTTCCTAAACCTGAAGTTATCCATAATAGAAGTTTTATCCACACAATTCAGCAAAAAAGGAAGTTACAAGGACTGCTGGAACAAGGAATCATTATTTTTAATCAGTATAACCGTTACCCAAAACTTGAAATCTATGAAATTCTTAATCAGAATGAAGAATTAATTCCTTTTCTGCCAGAAACAGTTAAGGGGAGTTCTTCCAGTTTACTTAAGATGATGGAAAGTCACGATGAGTTGATAATTAAGCCCAATAAAGGAAGTCTGGGAAGAGGGGTGGTAAAATTATCCTGGGTTAATAAAGAACGATGGGAGCTTAGTTACTTTGTGAATAAGTCTTTAGAAACAGAAAGATTTAAAACTATTTGGCCAAAAAAACTAAAACAGCTTATGTTAAACCCGAATATGATTGTACAGGAAAGAATTCCCCTTGCTCATAGCAAAGACGGTGTATTTGATTTAAGGGTTTCTGTACAAAAAAATGATCAAGGAGCCTGGCAAGTTACCGGAATAGCAGGTAAAGTTGCAAAAGAAGGAAGCTACCTCACGAATGTTGCCCAGGGAGGGCGTTGTAAGACGTTAGAACTGTTATTACAAGATATGTCTCATTTGGATCCAGAACAAGTAAGGAAAGATATTGAAAATCTATCCATTAAAATTGCAAAGCAACTAGAATGTGAGCTTCCTCATCTAGCTGATGTAGGGCTTGATATTGGGATTACGCATGACGGCTTTCCCATGTTCATTGAGTGTAATTGCAGGGATTTAAGGTATTCCTTTAGAAATGCAAATCTTTTAAACGAATGGAAAAAAACCTATGAAACCCCGATTGGATATGCGAGTTATCTATATAAACAAAAAAAAGGCGCGGAGAATTATGAGGCAATGTGAAAGTAGAGCATTCCTATTACCATTTGGAGAGAACAAATCTGCCAGCCTAGCTGATTTGTTCTATTTTTGTGCTGTTAAGTATCTACCAGACCAGTCTGAAAAACATGCTTACCTGTATAAGAAAAATAAAGTTGTAGACAGAAATTTGCTTATCTAGGGGGGAACTCTGTTCATGCATTTTGTGCCGGACTCAGGCAAGGAATGTTTTTATCCAGTCATTAACATAACAGTTTAGAAAATCAGAAGAGGTCTGCCACTGCTGGTACGCCAAAGCAGTCGCAAACCCCTATAATCCCAGCCTCTATATTAACTAATCCTCCCTCGCCCCCGCATTATAATGTCTGACACTCCTAAACCACTTTTTCTTTTTTAAGTACTTTTCATTAAGAACAAGGACTTTCCCGTTCTCGGCAGCTGCGTATTTGCGGTAAATGGAGTTGTATTTTTCGAAGGCGAAGTGCCCTGCGACATAGGTTGGCATGATGATGGCCATGAGAATGAACAGATTAAGAATGAATGAAAAGTCATGACCAAGAATATAAATCCTCATAACCGCCTGAGAGGCAAAGGCAACCATTAAGATGATTACCACATTGCAAATATGAAAAGCGAACACACTTCTATCTTCACGAAACATTCGCTCCAGTTCAATTTTAAACGTT
Organism: Bacillus sp. FJAT-27251; assembly: GCF_001273925.1. Classification (GTDB taxonomy): domain Bacteria; phylum Bacillota; class Bacilli; order Bacillales; family Cytobacillaceae; genus Mesobacillus_B. The sequence goes on from NZ_LIGG01000001.1 coordinate 2,994,598, forward strand.
AGTGTGATGAACACTGCAATCACAATGAAAATAAAGGAAACAAAATACGTAAAAACCGTTGCCATTTTACCCGTTCTCCTCCCAATATTATCCTCTTTCCAGCATTGTAACATAACCAATGGAAAGAATCCTGCCGGGCAGTAAGAGAGTGCCTGCTGAGTTTTCCTTTTTACAAAAAACACAATGAGACATTTTACCCTGCTCATGGTGTTTTATTTTTTTAATAAAACGTTTTCCCTATAAAAGCCTAGCCGTTTTTTTAGTTTACCAGGTAAACGTAGTGGGAAGGGAAGTAGTAGGCAAACCATTGAAGGAGGTATATTTTGAACAAGAATTACTCTTTTCTGGAAACAGGCAGGCCGGTCATGACCGGGAAAAATGGGGCAGTAACTTCGCCTCACTACTTGGCTACCCAAACAGGAAAAATGATTCTCGATAAGGGTGGCCATGCAGTAGAAGCGGCAATTGCAGCTAATTCAGTTCTTTGTGCTGTGATTCCGCATATGGCTGGACTCGGCGGGGATTTATTTGCGCTGGTCTGGGATGGGCATGAGAAAAAAGTCCGGTCATTAAACGGCAGCGGAAAATCCGGAAGTCAGGTGAACCGGGCAGTATATGAACAAAAAGGGCTTGATGAGATTCCGGAGCGTGGTCCTTTAGCCGCAAATACAGTTCCCGGCACAGTTGATGGCTGGTGGGAACTGCACCAAAAGTATGGGAAATTGGAGTGGCACGAGCTGTTTGAAGACGCCATCCATTATGCCGAAAACGGTTTTCCCATTACTGAGAAGGTATGTGCATTTATTCACGAAAAGGCCGATTTGTTAAAGCGTTTTTCAGGAACTAAACAATTATTCTTCGATAATGGACGTCCGATCCAGGCAGGAGAAATTCTCGTACAGCCTGATTTGGCATGGGCTTTCAAACAGATTTCCAAAGATGGCAGAGAGGCTTTTTATAAAGGGGCCATAACAGATAAAATCATCGCTTCAATGGAAAAGCATGACGGTTTACTGATAAAAGAGGATTTCGCTCATCACAGTTCTGAATGGGACGACCCGATTTCTACAAATTACCGCGGATACGAAATCTTTCAGGTGAAACCCAACACACAGGGGATTGCTGTCCTGATGATGTTAAATATGCTGGAACAGTATGATATGTCTGTGATGCAAGATGGTACGCCAGATTATTACCATCTGCTTGCAGAGGCGAGCAAGCTGAATTTCCGTTTCAGGGATGAATGGGTAACGGACCCCAACTTTATTGAAATACCCTACGACCAACTACTGGACAAGGATTTCTCAATTAAAGTCAACGAGCATTTTTCCCAGGACAATGTTTTTCGTGTAGAAGAATTGGACAAGCTCCCTTCCATTAAACAAAGCAGGGATACAGCGTACCTGAGTGTTGTGGATGGGGAAGGAAACAGTATTTCCCTGATTCAAAGCATTTTTCATGAATTTGGCTCCGGATTTATCCCGGAAGGCTGCGGTTTCCTTCTGCAAAACCGCGGGTCTTATTTTAGCCTGGACCGGGAACATCCGAATTCCCTGGAGCCGAATAAGCGGACGTTCCATACCATTATTCCGGCAATGGCAATGGAGGATGGGAAGCCATTTATGCTTTTCGGAACAATGGGAGGCGAAGGCCAGCCTCAAACCCAGTGTGCCATGCTGACGAGAGTGATTGATTTTGGCTATAACATTCAGCAGGCAATTGAAGCACCTCGCTGGCTGTATGGGAAAACATGGGGCGAAGACAGCTCGACGCTGAAAGTAGAGGCTAGGATACCAACAGCCATTATCGATGATTTAAAACGTCGCGGTCACGAAGTCGAGATTGTTGAAAACTATTCCCAACAAATGGGCCATGCACAAGGCATCATCATTGACCCAGAAACAGGGGTGTATAGTGCAGGAGCAGACCCGCGAGGAGACGGGATTGCCTTAGCCTGGTAAATTTATTTGAAGAAAATCTAGTAAAGGAGGAATTTCGAATTGGATCATAATCTTCCGGTTGATTTACTGCATTGGTCTTTGGCGGTTCTGCCATTGGCCTTGCTTTTAATCATGCTGATCGTCCTCAAATGGTCTGCCGGTAAGTCAGGCTGGATTGGGGTGGCGGTCGCAGCGTTAATAGGCTTCTTTATGTTTGAAGCTTCTCTGGAAACACTGGCCGTGGGATTTGGCAAGGGACTTTGGGAAGCTTTATTCATTCTGCTGGTCGTGTGGTTTGCGTTATTGCTGTACCATTCAACAGAGGAAGCTGGAGCATTTGAAGTCATTAGGGAGGAAATAAAGCAGCATAGTGAAAACTATTTGTTTCTTGTGCTCGGTTTCGGCTGGGTCTTTTCATCCTTTCTGCAGGGAGTAGCCGGATTTGGGGTGCCAATCGCGGTAGTAGCTCCTCTTTTGGTCGGATTGGGCGTAAAACCGATTGCGGCCATCGTGATTCCGCTGATTGGACATGCCTGGGCGAAGATGTTTGGCACGCTGGGAATCGGGTGGATTGCCACAACCAGTGCTGTAAACATCGAGGATACGACTGCTACCCTACTTTATACGGCCATTCTTTTGTGGATCCCAAACCTCATCGCCGGATTTATGATTTGCTGGATGGTCGCAAGGTGGAAAGGTGTGAAGGAAGGCTTTCTGGCCGTCGTTGTCATCTCACTGATCCACGGTGGAGGCCAACTGGCCATTGTCACATTTAATCCCGAACTTAGTGCGTTTATACCCGGCATTCTGGCGGTAGGAGCGCTGTTCCTGCTGTCGAAAATGAAGCGTTATAGCGAAAAGGCGGGGCTGGAAGATGAAACGGATATTATCGAAGAACCAGAGACAGATCCGGAAGACAAGCCGGACATCTCCCTTCACCAGGCTTTGATGCCGTATTATGTTTTGACGGGATTGAGTATTGTGTTTCTCGGCATACCACAAATCCAAAGCTTTTTGGCACAGTTTGAGTACGGTTTTTCCTTTCCGGCAGTAGAAACAGGGTATGGATTTGAAATGGAGGCAGAAGATCCATATTCACCGATTGCCCCGTTAACACACCCAGGGTTCTATTTGCTTCTATCCTATATTTTTTCCCACTTCTGGTATAAGCATTTAGGTCTGACTAATGAGGATACAACAAAAAATGTTTTTTCCAAAATGAAGGACAATGCCTTGGGTGCAACCTTGTCGATAACAGGTTTTCTTACGACAGCCATGATTATGGAAAATTCCGGACAGACAAATGTACTTGCATTGGGGATTGCGGAAGTTTCATCACCGGTCGTTTACGTAGCATTGGCAAATGTAATCGGGATTATCGGGGCATTTATGACATCTTCCAACACTTCGTCCAATGTTCTGTTTGCACCGCTGCATGGATCTGTTGTCGACTCGATGGACAAATTATCGCTGCCAATCGTAATCGCCGGGCAGTCTACGGGTGCATCAATCGGCAATGTCGTTGCCCCTGCTAATATTGTCCTCGGAACAAGCACAACGAATACCCAGGGGCAAGAGTCCGAAGTATATAAAAAGACAATCCTGTTCCTGCTCATCTCAGGTGTCCTCGTATCAGCAACCTCCGTTCTCCTGTATTTCCTATTTGGGTAATGAAGGAAAGCAAGAAGGTTGTTTTGGGTGATGGATAGGAGATAATATCCCATATTGGTTTAGTATTATGCAGTGGAGGAAGCAAAGGGGACGTCCCTTTGCTTCTTTTAAAACCTATAAAAGGAGGAGAAAAGATGTTTAATGAAGAGTATGAACATCTGTTGAAGAAATCAGTTCATGTTGCACCAGACTGGTTGAAGGAGGATGTCGAGAGCATTGTGGAAAAGGAACCTAATGCTGGCATCAGCTATCTGATCTCAGAGTTGTTTCACACATATACATTTGGCATCAGGCATATCCTGTCGGCAAGACATCTATCAAGTGAATGGTCCCAGATCTCAAGAGAACGATTGAATATTATCGATAATAACATCGATATTATTGTGGCTCTTTACCATGAAGCAAAGAAGAAGTAAAATCTTGGGCCTGATGTTATGCATTTTGCAGGCTGTGGTAGCGGGTTTCTAGCTGTTCAAGGAAATCGGCTGGGCGATGGTAGACCCGGCCTTTTTTCTCGCCAGTTGCCGGGAGGTTTAAGGCGGATAGCATATAAGTTGCTGTCTTTATTGAATCAATCCCTAAAAAATTCCTGAATTCCTTATTGGTAATGGTGGGTCTTATCAATAGGAAATAATCCAAAAGCGCATAACGGTGGGCAGTCTTGAAACTGTCGAAACAGCGAGGGCAGACCCAGACCCGATCTCTCCTCCTCATCTGGCAGGTCAAACAATTCGGGCATAGGACTCCGGTCATAATATCTTCCTGTGAGAGGCCATGAGTTTTTTCAATGGCAGGAAAGTGTGGAGTATCTTCTTGTAAAAGTAATCTGGAGGTTTTTTTGAACTCTCTTACAGTTAAAATATCCTTCGTGTGACTTGAGGTAAGGTCGAGGATTTTGTTTTTAAGGTTCTCGGCTTTACAAACGTGGCGGAGAATTGCTGGGTGTGATGTTTGGATGATCGCCGATTGATTGCTGACAACTACGAGAGGGATGATTGGGATGGGAGGAAGACGGTGGATTTTAAACCAGTCTTGTAGCTGGTCTTTGTGTTTCTGTGCTTGCGAAATGGGATTGTTGTAGCCCTTTTGTCCATTCGTGGAGGTTTGACTGAATTGGTCTAAACTAAAATGAAGATTGCCAGACATGTGTTTTGTTTCAATTGCAAGAAGATATTTGTAAGATAATACTGGTGAATCAATTTGGAAGTGGTGGTGTTCGTGGGGAAGGCGTAAACCGCCGAAAAGGTGATGATGCTTGTCATCAATAAACTTTAAATGAAAGTCAGTCGTCATTTCTCCGCGATACCCAGCCATAAATTTGCGTATATCGGTTTCTAATTGGGGGATTTTGGGGTGATCGGTGTCCAATCTTGCGATGAGCGCAGAGTTAAAAAGAACATTTAGCGGAATTGGGCGGGGTTTTATAATCAAAAATGAGCCCTCCTTATAGGGTTTGAGTCAATCATACATCGAAAAGAAGGTATTTTTCTTGAAGTCCTTGGAGATTTTGTGACTTTTGGTCATGATGTGCCTAGATAATACGAGTACTAGGATTAAAAAAACATTTAATGCTGGTTAGGGTCAATATAATGCTGGTAAGATGAGATTTAATGCTGGTAAGCGCTGAGATAATGCGAGTACTGAGATTATAGCAGCAAATTTAATGCGAGTACTAGCATTAGATTTGCGTTTAAACCGAGTACTAGCATTAAAGGGAAAAGTATACAGACACTCGGTATGTAGGTTGGATTGAGAACTCTTTACACAAATGATTAACCCCACTCCTCAAAGGGAAAACTTCTAACAAAAACCTCAGGAGGAGAACTCAGTGAGAGATAATAAAGAAAAATCCAAGTTTCAAAACAAAGAGTCATTTGAAGAAACGCAAACAGACAACGGCCTGGAATCCGTAGCAGAAGGATGCGATTTCGCAGAAGGAGAAAAAAACAAATCCCCACACTGCGAAGAATCCTGACCGGTGCCTGACCCCCACCACATTAAAGCGCTAAACGGTGCCTGACCCCCATTGCGGTAATACGTCACCGCACTGGGGGTCAGGCCCTTTTTGTCAAACTTTGTCCATTTATTCAATCTCCCATGGGTGTTCATCCATGAAATAATGAAAGTACTCCTCATATTTTTCCCTGGCTCCGAAACCAGGCTTTTTCGAAACCACCTCTTTCCTGCCACTTTGTATTTCTTTCATCACAGTATCTTTTTTCTTTCATCCTATTTCGCAAAAAAAATCCACAACAGGAGGGACAGCCCAAACAGGATATTTATGTCCGCTTAATTTTAGTCTAAAGACGAAAGCATAATGGTTTATTTAACCTTAAGGAGGGTAAAATGATGGGTCACGATATTATGGGTTACAATAAAGCAGGAGCAGAAATTGCTTATGCTCGTTTCAGCATGGGAAATTACAATGCCTTGATTCTGTATAATTTGCTTGATGCGGAAAATTTTTATGCTGGAGTCAGCGGCTGTGGAGATTTCTCAACCTTCTCCTTGCCACATATGGAAAAGGCCTTAAATGAATACCAACAAAAATATGGAAAAAGGGGATCCGGCGGAGAAGTAGATTGGGATTTAAAACAAATTCGGGATTTTATTGAAAACTGTTTAAAAACCGCACAACAAGAAGGAAGTATACGCGTGTACTTTGGCTAGTGCCTTGGTGTTCTGAACGGCCTGACTCCAAGTGGAATTTTAAACAAGTGGTACGCCCTCTTTTTGAGCCAGGGTGAGGAGAAATCTGGACCAGGCTAACAACCAACATACTTCAGGAACGGTAAAATCATGCCAAATTCAATGAAATAGTATGACCACTTCTACCTACCACTTTTCAATTTCCCCTTTTGATCTTCACTTTGAACGACCGATTCCCACTATAATTGTAAAAGCATGAAACCAATCCATAGAAAACCGTGCAGGAAGAATCATCGAGATGTGTCCACGCTGGAAGCAAAGGGTACGTTCCTTTGCTTCTGTAAACTTTTCCATTATACTGGACAAACGGGCAACTAGAGGGGGAATATGTATGAAGAGAGTTTTGAAAATTGGGAGTGCTTTTATAGGCGTGATTGTGGGGGCCGGATTTGCCTCAGGTCAGGAGGTTCTTCAGTATTTTACTAGTTTTGGCCTGATGGGAACCTTTGGGGCATTGGTGGCAACTGTATTATTTGCTTATGCGGGAATGACGCTCGTTTGGCTCGGAAGCAGCATGAAAACGGGCTCGCACAAGGATGTCATCTATAAGGTAAGCGGCAGGTATCTGGGGGTCATCATTGATTATATTCTTATCTTTACACTGTTTGGTGTAGGGGTGGTCATGATTGCAGGTGCAGGATCCAACCTGAATCAGCAGTTTGGTTTGCCGGTTCTGTTGGGGACTACCCTTATGGCCCTTTTGATTCTTTTGACCGGAATGCTGAAGGTGGACCGGGTGGTAGGGATCATTAGCGGGATTACTCCATTCCTGATCCTATTTGTCGCGATTATTTCTGTATATAGCTTCATAAGTACGGAAGGATCATTTGCCGCTTTGGATTCGATCGCCAAGGAACAGCCGACGACTTTGCCTAATTGGTTTATTTCTGGTATCAATTATGTGTCCTTTAACACGGCAGTTGGAGCTTCGATGGCGATTGTAATGGGGGCGGCGGAAAACGACCGGAAAACGGCCGCTTTAGGTGGACTGGTCGGAGGTATCGGACTGGGCATTCTCATCCTGGTAAGTCATCTGGCTATTTTTTCCAAGATTGACAGTGTTGGAGGCATGGACATGCCGATGTTAATGATCGTCAATAATCTTTCACCTGTCCTGGGGACCATTATGTCCATCGTCCTTTTTGCGATGATTTTCAGCACGGCGATCAGCATGTTTTATTCCTTTGTGGCTCGTTTCGCCGAATTAGGTACACCAAAATTCAAAAAGTTTTTCATCGGAACGATGATTGTTGCATTTGCGGCCAGCTTTGTCGGGTTTACAGACCTTGTCAGCTATTTCTACCCGCTTATTGGCTATCTTGGCTTGGTCCTGATTGCTGTCCTGATTTATGCACCAATCCGAATGAAAAGAATTTAGAGCAAGGGGACGGTTCTCCTGCCTCAAATGAGGCAGGAGAACCGTCCCTTTGTTTTACTTAATAATCGGAGCTATAACATCGACCCGATTGGTCCATACCATTCCGTTGTAGCCGGCAGGAATGCGCTCGACGTCTTGTTCGTCATCAAAGCCTTCGGACCATCCACCATTCCCTGCAACAAGAACGACTCTTGTATTGGCCTCATCCATTCTGTTTAGAAACTTGGCAGGATATCCCCATAACCACGGTGCAATTTTCTCGGGAATGTGCAGCTGGGTATTTTCACAGGCTTCAGGTGTATATCCCGTCCAGCCACCGGCGATATAAGGAAGCAAACAGCTTTTCATCGAATCCATCGACATGATCCGGAGGTTCGGTAAATATTTATTCAATGCGTCTATTGGATGATTCCCTCCATACGCTGATAATTGGCTGATTCTTTCATCAGGGAAGGCTGAAAGGTACTCCGCTAATTTCACTCCCTCATTCGCATCATCGCTTTTAATGTTGATTAGGAATTCCTTGTCAGGGAAATGGGTGAGCACCTCATTCAGGGTTGGCATCAATCCGATCCCTTTGCCGCGAAATGGGTAGGTTTTCCCATTATCGGCTGAATAGCCGTAGCCAACATCCAGCTTCTTTAACTCTTCCATCGTATGATCCCTTGTGACGCCTTTACCATCCGTTCGGCATTCCAGGTTCCAATCATGGAAAACGGCAAATTCCCCATCTTTGGTAGGATGGATATCCAGCTCGACAACATCTGCGCCCGCCTCAAATGCAGCCTCCATTGAAGGAATCGTATTGCCAATATAAGGATGCTCCGGTTCAAATATCCGCTCAGCTGTACATGTATCATTCTGGATTCCTTCCATTGGATACGTTTGTGACATTCCAACATGGGCGAGGAGAAGAGGGTTCCCGCTGCGTTCTTTCGTAAAAAGATTGCTATTGTTGGCGAACATAAATAGAACCAACAAGAGAAAGATCAGTGCTGTTCGTTTTAAGGCTTTTTTTAATTTCACTTTACATGCTCCTTATTCATCTAAAATCAGTCGGCCAATGTGGCTCGTCTACTATTACTATATAGTAATAATTCGGCTGTTCAACAATGTATCTTAAAAAAATATGATAACTAAAGCGGTAGGGCTTCACTTGGGCACTCCAATAGGACTAATTACTCAAATATTATGAATCTTTTAATATAAATATTGTTTCTGTAGTTGGTAATATGATAAGCTACTACTAATTAATTTGTTAAGCAATCTAATAAATTAGTCAATTTAACTACTACATGGTGGTTTAGCTGCTAAAAATGGCAACGCATACATAATGGACCGGCAAGCGATAAGTTTGCAAAAAGGAATTTTTTTCGTCAAATTTGGAAGCGCATTCAATAGGCGTGCCTGCCAGATTAGCAGCTTGACAATAATTTAGTTGAAAGAGGGAGGAAGGAAAAATGGCTTCGATTTCTAAGCAAATCAAAAAATCGTCAAAACTGAGGAAAAAGATTCTGGCAACAGCACTTACTCTATCATTAGTGGCTCCAGTGATTGGGCCAGGCGTAAGTTTGGCAGATGACCAGGGGTACACGGGAAAAGAGGGGGAAGCCTCTCCATATACTGGGTTGGGATCGATCACTACTTATAAAGTGAAAGCATCTGAAGGCCAGCCGGAAATTGAAGTAGCCGAGCAAGACCGGATTCTTTCGCTTGATGGCAAAAAGTTCAGGGATGCCAATGATAATCGGCGTTTAGACGCTTATGAAGACTGGAGAAAACCGGTTTCAGAGCGTGTAGCCGATTTGATCAGCAAGATGACCCTCGAGCAAAAAGCTGGGATGATGTACATCAATACCCACACTCCGGTATTGAATCCTGAGGATGGAAAATTTGTAACCGATGACAACGATGATATCATTGTCGATAAAAAGCTGCGCCATGTTATTTACCGCCAATCGCCAAACGTTGGGGATGTGGCAAACTATAATAACCAATTGCAGCAATTAGTTGAAGGAAGAGAGCTGGGAATTCCTGTCGTTGTGACTTCAAACCCAAGGAACTCGGCTTCTACTGACTATACGAATATCTCGAACGTTACCGACCAGCATACTTTCTGGCCAGGAAACCTTGGACTGGCAGCAGGAAGAGATGTTGAAGCGGTCAGTGAATTCGCCGAAATTGCTCGCGAGGAATGGAGAAAAGCTGGTATTCGCAAGGTGTATGGCTATACCGCTGACATTGCGACCGACCCGCTTTGGGCCAGGATTGAGGAGACACTCGGAGAAGATCCAAAACTTGCCGGGGACATGATCTATGAAATCATTACAGGATTCCAAGGAGAAAGAGAAACATTGGATTCAGACAGTGTGGCTATCACGGTGAAACACTTCCCTGGCGGCGGTGCCCGTGATAACGGAAAGGATCCGCACTTTGCAGACGGAAGCTTTAACATTTTCCCTACGGAAGGAAGTATGAAAAAATATCATATTCCTCCGTTCCAAAAAGCAGTTGAAGCGAATGTCTCATCTGTCATGCCTTATTATGCCTACCCAAGCAATGACAGTGCGGATCAGGGCTTGCCATGGTTCAGTGAAAGTGAACAATTTGAGGAAGTCGGCATGACGCTGAATAAGCATATGCTGGACTATCTGCGTGCACCAATTAGCGAGGGCGGTCTTGGTTTTAAAGGATATGTGAACTCCGACTCTGGTGCCGTTGGGAACAGTGCCTGGGGCGCACTCCATCTTTCCCCTGAAGACCGTGTGGCAAAAGCAGTAAATGCCGGAACCAATATCATCTCCGGTGGTGCAACACCAGAGCTTGTCATTAAAGCCGTTAATGACGGGACGCTATCTGAGGAAAAAATTGATGAATCCCTGACCTACACACTTACCGAAATGATGAATCTTGGCCTGTTTGAGGATCCGTATGTCAATCCGGAAGAAGCGATTGCGGTCGTGAATGATGAAGAGCACAGAGCTGCCGCTTACGAAGCTCATCAAAAATCGGTCGTACTGATGCGCAACGATAAAGTCAAAGGTCAAAAGCTGCTGCCTCTAACCGAAGAAAAGCTTGAGGAAGTCAAACTGTATGTAGAAGGGTTCATTGGGGCAGTAGCTCCAAGAAATCACCAAAATCCTGAGGAGTATATCGCTGTCGAGTCTGAAAAACAGTCTGCTGCATTTACGGAAAGCTTGAAAGAAATCCTTGCTGAAAAATACCCGAACGTAACGGTTGTCAACACCCTTGAGGAAGCAACGCTAGCTTATGTGTATGTGAAACCAGTACAGTCCAACTGGGATAACAATCCACGTATCACGATCGGTCCGGAAACAGGAGTCACCGATGTGGATGCCATCGTTGACATTCAGAAAACTGTTCCAACCATAACGGCCATGAATTTTACGAATCAGTGGCTGATTAACAAGCTTGAGCCAAATGCTGCCGCCTTCATCGGCACTTTCGGCACCCTGCAGGAAGCTGTTTTTGATGTGATCACTGGTGAATTCAACCCGGTTGGAAAGCTTCCATTCGCGATTCCAGCCAGTGCGAAAGCAGTAGAACGGGAAGTAGGGGATGTACCAAGCTTTGCGCCTGAAGAGTATAAACATTTCACTTACAGGACCAAAGGCGGCGACAAGTACGAGTACGGATTTGGACTTTCCTTTAACGAAGGTCAAACAACTGGTAAACCAGCCCATGCCGGGGAAACCGGAAAGCCTGGCCACGCTGGAGAATCCGGAACACCTGCTCACTCTAATAAATAACAAAAAGGGACGGTTTTTCTGCCTCAAAATAAGGCAGGAGAACCGTCCCTCGTTTGCATTTTTTTCGGTGACAAATTGTATTCTTTTTTAAAGAGCCTGTAAAAACTGGAATAGTCGGCAAAACCGCATTTGAGCGCGATACTCTCGATGGACAGCTCGTTTTGCTTGATCATCGTCACCGCATTGGATAAACGTTTCAAGGTGACATAACGGTAAAAAGGAAGATACATCTGCTTTTTAAAGTAGTGGGAAAAATAGTATTTATTTAAATGAAATTCGTTGGAGACATTGTCCAGGCTTAAGTCTGGGTTGGTTAAATGCGTTTCAATGTACTCGAGGATCGCAGCTAATCTTTGATCAGGCTCTTCTGTATAACTATACTCCGAAAGCCTGCTGGCAGGATTGAAAATGACCTGGAGCACTTGAAACAGCAAATAATGAATCGTAAACGTAATGTGTTCTTCGCCCTTCTTGATTTTATCGGTAATTTCCTGGAGCAAAGAAAGGATGTTCTGAAAGCTTTTACTGTCCAAATGGTTCACATAGGATGCTTGCGTTTTTTGCGAAAGGATATTTTCGTGCAGCGAGGGTGAGCTGGCAGAAAAGTCTGCCAGCAATTGCGGACTGAACGTTAAAATGATCCGCTCATAATTATGGAGATCCTTCACACTTGCTTTATGCACCCCATAGGCAGGGACAATCACCACATCCCCTTTTTTAAGAGAATAGGTTTTCCCTTCACAAAAAAACTCGCATTCCCCATCTATAAAGACGAGAATCTCCATCACATCGTGACTGTGCAGACTGAATAATGAATCGAACTGCGAAAACAACCGCTGAGCCGATTCGTTATGTTTTTCCAGCAGGACATACGTTTCGTTGTGCTTGCTAAAGTCATAAATCTCAAACTGATTCATGACAGGCATAAATATCGATTGCTCGCTCATAGATCCTCCTTTCAGACAGCAAGATTTGCAATATATTCAGCAAAAAGTATCAAGTTTTTTTAGATTAATGCTGTTATTATAACAAATAATAGGAAGAATCATCACTAGATTTCCACTCTAAGGTTTTTTAGGAGGATTATTTGTGGCTGAAAACCAAAAACAACCAGAATTGCAGGTTCGCGTAAAAAACATCATTGAAGTCGATGGACTGAAATTTAAGGATTTAAACAACGATGGCAAGCTTGACCCTTATGAAGACTGGCGGTTAAGCCCGAAAGAACGTGCCGAAAACCTGGTCTCATTAATGAATCTGGACGAAAAGGTTGGCCTGATGCTGATTAATACGCGTCCGATGGGGCTTTCGCAAAAAGATAAAGAAAAGACAAGCCATAACGGCATACTGGATGAAGCTATTGTTGAAAAAGGCGAAACGATTTTTGCCTTGGAAAAAGTCTATGGTACGACTCATACGATTGAAAACATGAAATTGCGCCACTTTATTTTAAGAGACAACTGGAGTCCGGCGGAAATGGCTGAGTGGGTCAATACGATGAACGAAGTGGCAGAGGCAACCCGCCTTGGAATTCCTGTTCTAATCGCCTCCAATTCCAGGAACGAAAATACGGAATTCATCTTTGGAATGAATGATGCTGCGGGAATTTTCTCCACATGGCCAGGAACGCTTGGACTTGCGGCTGCGGCTAAAGGAGATATCCAAAATGGCGGAGATGCTTCGCTCATCAGCCAATTTGCGGAAATCGCCCATAATGAATGGGAAGCGACCGGCATCCGAAAGGGTTATATGTACATGGCCGACGTCGTTACCGACCCTAGATGGCAGCGTACATACGGCACGTTCGGGGAAGATCCGGAATTTGTATCCGATGTGATCGGCCGGATCATAGATGGGTTCCAGGGAAAAGAGTTTGGCAAACACAGCATTGCGATGACCACCAAGCACTTCCCGGGCGGCGGAGCGCGTGAAAATGGCTTTGACCCTCACTATGCAGAAGGTAAGTGGAATTTATATCCAACACCTGGGAGCCTGGAAAAGTATCATTTGCCTCCGTTCAGGGCAGCAGTTGAACACGGTACATCGTCCATGATGCCGTACTACTCGATTCCAAGCATCAAAAAGAGTGTGGTACAGGAATTCGAAGGAGAAGACATTCCGTTCGAAGAGGTTGGCTTCACGTTTAACCATTACTTCATTAATACCATCTTAAGAGAAAAACTCGGATTCAAAGGCTATATCAACAGCGACAGCGGCATTACCAGCAAAATGGCGTGGGGCGTCGAGCACTTGAGCGAAGCGGAACGTTTTGCGAAAGCGGTCAATGCTGGCACAGACCTGGTTGCCGATACGAATGATATTAAAAATCTGAAAATCGCCATCGAAAATGGCTGGATCAGTGAAAAGCGCATCAATGAAGCCAATGTTCGCCTGCTGACGGAAATGTTTGAATTAGGATTATTTGATGACCGTACGTATGTATCACCAGAACATGCGACTGAAGTTGTCAATACGCCGGCACATTGGGAAGCGGCGTACGAAGCCCATAAAAAATCGGTCACCGTCCTGAAGAACTCTAAGGAAACATTGCCTTTGACAGCTGAAAAGCTTGAGGGCAAGAAGGTTTATATCGAAGTGTTCCATAAGGAAACAGAGCGTGCCGAATCTTACACAAAAGATGCAAGAAAAGCCTGCGAGGAGCTTGGCCAGTTTACCCTGACCGAAAACCATGAGGAAGCAGATGTGGCGATTTTATTCCTTCATCCTAAATCGGGTGCTTACTTCAATGCAACACCTGGGCTGCTGGAGCTTGAAATCTGCGAGAATAAAACAAACACGGCTTTGGATGGAACGACTTATGACGAAACAACATTGACTGGAATCGCTCATCTCAAGGAAGTGGCAGACAGCGTCCATGCTAACGGCGGCAAGGKGATTATGAGTGTGAATGTCATCCTGCCGTGGATTCTTGGTAATGTCGAGCCATTAGCGGATGTGCTCATCGCTGGCTATGACACTTACTACAAAGCACAGTTGGAAGTGATTGCCGGCAACTTCAAGCCAGTCGGTGTGCTGCCATTGACCCTGCCTGCAAGCAAAGAGGTCATTGCCGTTAATGAAAATGGCGAATGTGTTTCACCTAATGACGTACCAGGCTATGACAAAGACAAATACATGCCGGAAGGCCTTCAGTATGCCTACAAGGACAGCGACGGAAATGTTTATAAACTTGGGCATGGATTGAGATTTTAAGGAAAGAAGGGAAGAAGCATGGGGGATGGAGCCCTGTGCTTCTTTGCTTTATCAGGGCTTGGCAGTGAGTAGCATTCATTTATTGATGGTACTGTATAAAATGTGTAAAAAATTATAGGAGAATAGCTGTTAGAGGAGTCTATTTTATGAACCAGGAATTTCTTTATGTCATCATCATCATCGCGCTTGGTTATGTATTAAAACGATTAGGTGTCTTGCAGGAAAAAGACGGGGAGGCCATTTCAAAAATCATTTTTAAAGTAACCCTTCCAGCCTTGGTTATTGTTACGTTCCATTCTGTAAAAATAGAAACATCTTTAATCCTGATCCCAGTAATGGTCTTGCTGTTTGGACTGCTTACAGCAGTTCTGGGCATCCTGTTTTTCAGAAATGATGACCGGGAACTAAAAGGCTCTTTCCTGATGCTTTCCGGATTCAATGTTGGATTATTCGCTTTTCCCCTGGTGGAGGCCCTTTGGGGAATACAGGGGTTAACTTATTTCAGCATGTTTGATGTCGGAACCTCTTTTATTGTCTTTGGCGTAGCCTATATTTTGGGAAGTTATTTCTCGGAAGAAGGCTTGCGTCTTAAACCGGTTGAAATTCTAAAAAGACTGGGCAAGTCGGTTCCGTTAATGACCTATTTGATTGCCAGCGTTTTGAATTTTGCCCAAATCCAGCTGCCTGACCCGGTCATTCAGGTGGCCGGGATCATCTCTGCTGCAAACATGCCATTATCGTTACTATTATTAGGTCTGTTTTTGAATTTTAAAGTGGAGAAACAGTTAATAAGGCCCATGTTGAAATTCCTGACATTCCGTTACGGTCTGGGGCTGCTGGTTGGCCTGCCTTTATTCTTTTTCCTTCCCTACGATGAGAAGTTCCGGGCCACCATGCTGATTGGGCTGTTGCTGCCTTGTGCTGCATCCGCCCTTACTTTTGCCGTCGAATTTAAATATAGGACAACCAGTTTAATTGCAATGATTTCCAACATAACCATTATTGTAAGCATGGTGATTTTGTATATCTTCGCCAACTTTGTTATATAGAGCAGAGGGACGGTGCTCCCGCCTCATTGAGGCAGGAGAACCGTCCCTCTATTTATCTCTGCTTTTCTATGACTAACGACCCATTATTGAAAGCGTATCCATAATTTGATTGAAAAGTTAGAAAAATAATTCTACTATTAATTTAATGTTTATTTGTTTTATAAACAAATAAATAAATCAAGGGAAGGGAGGACTAAGGCTGAACATTTTGTAAGTGAATGAAATAAAAATGGAGGGGAGTAAGATGAAACTGAGTCAAGGAATCACAAAATTGGTTCTTTCGGCAACACTGGTTCTAGGGCTTTTTGGCGGCAGCATTCCAGTATTGGCTGCTGAGAATGTCAAAGGAGGTGCTGCTCAAAACGCCAATGCACACAGAGATTTAGGGAAAATTAAAGAAGCCATAAAGACGATTCCGTCTATAAAGGAAATCCCATATGGAGAGGGCATGACCTTCCACTCCGAGCCAACACCTATCAGTCACCCATTCAGCTCCATGTACAGTTCAAGCGGGCGCGTAGACATTTGGAATGACTATGGCTATGAGGAAAAGGAGTTTTTCCTTTCCGGCCAAGCAAATGTGTACAGTATCGATGAAAAAGATACTCCTTTTATTAAATCTACCGGTCATGATTATACAACAAGATTGCTGGTAAGATTCCCGGAAGACCCCGCCAAGTTTTCGGGCCGTGTCTATGTGGATATTTTAAATGCATCAAGCGGGGTTGATCTGGAAGATACGTGGGGACGAAGCTATGATTGGTATATGGAGGAAGGCCATGCCTATATCGGAATTACCTCGAAAACCAATACAATCAATGCTCTTAAGAAGTTCGACAGCGAGCGTTATGCAGATTTAAACTGGAAAGTGGACGGAAAAGATGAAAACGGGCTGTTCTGGGATATGCTTTCCCAACTGGGTACGATGCTTCGGAGCGATCAAGCAGGGAACCTTATTGGAGGCCTGAATGCCAAACATGTTTATTTAACAGGTCAAAGTCAATCCGGTATGTACTTGAATACATACATCACCTTATTTGGTGATACTCTGGAAAAGATCAATAAAGGCAAACCATTATTTGATGGCTATATGAATCTTGTGGGTCCGGGAACAACCTATGTCCATTCCGGAGGGCCGCAGCCGAGCGAGACTTATGCAGAAACAAGCGTACCATATATTGTGATCATGTCTGAATTTGAACACAAGTTTGCGAACCTTACGGCATTACCTGGAATCTCGGACCAAGCCGGGTATGAAAGAAGGCCCGATGCCTCTTCAGTAAAAAATAAATTCAGGTTTTATGAAGTGGCAGGAACGCCTCATACAGACCCTACACTTGATGTGATTCCGCACAGCTCGGAAATAGCGCTGGGCAACGGGGTTGGAAGACCACCAAAAGAATATGCCCCTGGCCATTATGAGAGTGATTTAAATCTTCAAATCTTCGTCAATGCCGCCCAGGAAAATATGCATAGATGGGTGACGGAAGGAATTCCGGCGCCATCTGCAGATGACAAATGGCTTGATTTTGACGTCCAAAGTGAGAATGGGAAAGACGTCTATACCATCAACACTGATGAACACCGTAATGCTTTGGGAGGTATCCGCGCACCTCAAATGGAGTATCCGATTGCAACCTACTACGCAAGCAGAAATGGCCTTCCTTTTGAAACAAACGGCAGCATGGTGTTTTTCACGGCAGACAAAATCGCCAAACTGTATCCCGATTATGAGAAGGACTACAGGCAGCCTTTCCTTGAGCAGGCCCAAAAGCTGTTAAAAGAACGCTACATTCTAAAAGAAGGCTATGACAAACTTGTGTCCTATGTAAATGAAAAGAAAGGCTTTGGCGGGCCGGATGCAGAAAAAATCTATACCATCGCGAATGCAAAGCCTACTGAAGTAACTGAAGTCCCTTTTGATCCTGAAGCGATTGGCTTCCACCAGGAAGAACCCGATGTTGAGGCGAATCCTCATTTGAGCCATCCTTATAACTCAATGCTTGATTCCGTAGGTGCTGTCGATATCTGGGAGGAGTATGATTATACAGAAAAAGAATTTTTCCTGTCGGGAAAAGCCAATATTTATGAGCTTGGAAACATCGAAGGAAATGATGTTCCAAACATCGCAAGCGGACCGCATGATTACACAAACCGGATCCTTGTACGCATGCCGAAAGACTTGAAGGACTTTTCCGGCGCTGTGTACATTGATATCCTAAATGCTTCCAATAACTCTGATATGGAAGATACATGGAGAAGAAGCTGGGAATACTTCATGGAAAACGGGCATGGATATATCGGGATTACCTCCAAAGATGTGAATGTGAAGGCTCTTAAGAAGTTTGATCCTGTGCGCTATGCAGATATTGATTGGGTTGGCGGCAAGCCTGGACAAGATGAAAACGGACTGTTCTGGGACATGCTGTCACAGCTTGGGGCTGCCTTGAAGGATGAAGAACAAAGCACCCAGATTCTTGGGACAGAACCGGATTTTGTTTTCCTTGGCGGACAAAGCCAGTCGGGCATGTACCTGAATACTTATACAAATGTATTTCAGCCATATTTGTATAACCGTGAAACAAAGCAATATAGGTTCGATGGTTATTATAATTGGGTCGGCGCCATCCCGACTTCGATTCAGCCTGGAGGCTCGGTCATGCCATCTTTGACAGACCGGAATACACCTAAATCCATTTATAAAGCAATGGGGGTGCCGACGATGGTCATCATGTCACAGGCCGAATTTGGATTTAAGGAGGGAAAGGGCCTATTCCCTTCCTATAAAACAAAGAAAGACCAAAACAGTGAGCATGACATCTTCAGGCTCTATGAAGTAGCGGCTGCGCCGCACTCCGATGCGGTCTCTCCTATTATTCAAAATAACGATGCGCTTGTGAAGGCGGGAGTGAGCCCAAGAAAATACCCTGAAAGTACGCTGCCAAACACCATAAAAAGTGATTTGCATATTGATATGTTTGTAAGCGGGGCCCTGCAAAATCTATACGATTTTGCGGTTGCCAGGAGACACGACCCAAAGGCGGACCCTAAAAACTACTTCCCTGAAGCAGACACTAGGTGGGTAGAGGCGGATTCGGCAACCGGCCAATTACCAAGGGATGAGCATGGGAATGTCATCGGCGGAGTCCGGCACCCTTTGGCAGACAATCCGCTTGCCACCTATATGGTTCAAAATGATTTTATGACCATGTTCAGCTTTGAAAAGATACAGGCTCTTTACGGGACAAGGGAGAACTGGGTTTCCAAGATGAACGCTTCAATTGACCAATTGCTGGTGGAGGACCTTATTCCGCAATCAGTGGCGAATTCGGATAAGGAAACGGTGAAAAAATATACCCAGGCTTGGGAATTGGAATAATGAAAGAGCAGGTGGAGAAAACCTTGAGTTTTCTCCACCTGTTTTTTTGATGGTTCTGATTATCTTGGAAGGAAGCTGCAGATAATAACCTGAAACCCGAATATACCAAAATAAATCATAACGGAGGTTCGATAATGGAAGCAGCAAGTTATAAAGGTACAAATAAAATGATTACCGGGATTGTATTCGGAGTGATTTCGTTTTGGCTTTTTGCTCAGTCAGTGGTCAATGTCGTACCCGCTGTTCAAGAAGATCTGGGGATTTCACTGGGTACATTAAACATTGCCATTGGTTTGAGTGCATTATTCTCGGGATTATTCATTGTGGCAGCTGGTGGGCTGGCAGACAAAATTGGCCGGAAGAAAATGACCTATATCGGGCTGATTCTAAGTGTGATCGGCTCCTTTTGCCTTGTGATCGCACAAGGATCTGTTTTACTGATTATCGGGCGTATCCTTCAGGGTCTATCGGCAGCCTGTATTATGCCGGCAACGATTGCGTTGATGAAAGCTTATTTTGAAGGGGCAGAACGGCAGCGTGCGCTAAGTTATTGGTCAATCGGATCATGGGGCGGATCAGGTGCAGCTTCCTTCGCAGGTGGTGCAATTGCCACGAGTATGGGATGGAGATGGATTTTCATTTTTTGCATCATCTTCTCCTTGCTGGGCATGTGGCTTCTTAGGGATACTCCAGAAAGCAAAGGGGAGTCATCTGGAGCCTTTAAGTTTGACTATACTGGACTACTTGTTTTTATCATTACAATGGTAGCATTGAATATCGTCATCACTTATGGCTCGGATTTCGGCTGGACAAGCCTGATTACCATTGCGCTTACCATTGTGACGATTATTGGCGCGATTGTTTTCTACAGAATTGAAAAAGGTAAAGAAGTTGTTCTAATTGACTTTTCATTATTTAAAAATAAACCGTATTCCGGAGCAACGATTTCCAATTTCCTGTTAAATGCGATTGCTGGCACACTAGTGGTGGCAAATACTTATGTTCAATTAGGAAGAGGCTTTAGTCCCTTTCAATCAGGGATGCTTTCACTTGGGTATTTAGTTGCTGTGCTGGCGATGATCCGTGTAGGGGAGAAAATTTTACAAAAAGCTGGCGCCAAATCCCCAATGATTTGGGGATCTCTCATCACAACAGTTGGTGTAGCGATTATGGGATTAACATTCTTGCCTGACTTCGCGTATACCGTAGTTGTCTTCATTGGTTTTGCCTTGTTCGGGCTTGGGCTTGGGGTTTATGCGACGCCATCAACGGATACATCAGTATCAAATGCACCTTCAAATAAAGTAGGAGAAGCTGCAGGAGTCTACAAAATGGCGAGTTCACTTGGCGGAGCATTCGGTGTTGCAATTTCCGCTACTGTGTTCACTTCCATTTCCGCAGCCGGAAACCTGGAACTTGCTGCCACTGCCGGGATTATCGTCAATGTCCTATTCGGTGTTCTCTCCATTCTTTCGATTATTTTCATGGTTCCAAGAGATGCAGGAAAAACACACGTCGAAGAAGGAGATGTACCAACCCCAGGCCAGCCGCAGCCCAGCCATTAATTGAGAGGAGAATTGAGTATGTTAGCAAATGAATTAATGAAAAGACTAGATGAAAAAAAAGATCGCATCATTGAAATTCGCCGTTATCTGCATGAGCATCCGGAACTTTCCTTCCAGGAGGAGCAAACCGCCAAATATATTGCCGATTTTTACAAGGATGTCCCTGTAGATTCGGTGGAGACAAACTTTGGCGGTGAACGAGGAATTGTTGTGACCATAAAAGGGTCAAAACCTGGCAAAACGATTGCCATCCGTGCCGACTTTGACGCTCTGCCTATCCACGAAGAAACCGGTCTGCCTTTTGCCTCTAAAAATGAAGGAGTTATGCATGCTTGCGGCCATGATGGCCATACCGCTTATATGCTTGTCCTGGCCGAGACGCTGGCTGAGGTTAAAGATCAACTAAGCGGCACGGTGCGTGTCATCCATCAGCCAGCCGAAGAAACTCCACCAGGAGGAGCAATCGGCATGATCAAGGCAGGCGTTCTTGACGGGGTAGATGCAGTTCTCGGAATCCATGTCATCACCAACATGAAAACCGGCCATATCTATTACCGAAGCGGGAACACGCAGACAGGAAGATCTTATTTTAAATTGGTGGTTCAAGGGAAAGGCGGTCACGGCTCATCCCCCCATTTGGCAAATGATGCAATCGTGGCAGCCAGCTCCTTTGTCATGAATTTGCAGACCATCGTCAGCCGCCGGATCAACCCGTTTGATGCTGCTTCGATTACCATCGGCAATTTCGACGGAAAAGGATCGTTCAATGTTATAAAAGATGCTGTGACAGTCGAAGGGGATGTTCGCAGCATGTCTCCCGAAACTCGCGAAATCATTGAAACTGGCGTGCGGGATTTTGCGGAAGGCTTGGAAAGATCATATGGAATCAAATCGATTTTGGAATATGAAAATGATTATCCGGTTCTTTACAATGACCCCGACGTAACCGAACAAGTCCGGCAAGCACTTGAAAAAGCATCCATTCCGGAAGTGGAAGCGGTTTTGGAGACACCGCCGCTGCCGCCATCAGAAGACTTTGCGTACTATCTTGAAAAAGTTCCGGGCTGCTACTTCTATGTCGGTGCAGAACCTGAAACGGGCGAAGCCTACCCGCATCATCATCCAAAATTCAATATCAATGAAAAAAGCCTGATTATAAGCGCCAAAGCAATGGCTGTTGTCGTGGATTCATTTTGTGGAGGCAGCGAAAGCTAAAGAGGATTGTCATCCGCGAATGAAAGCATCTTCATTTGGCTAACTCGATTTAATACACAGGACATCGCCGCATTTGCGACACAAAAATGAATGGATCTGTATTATCCAATTTAATGGAGGCCGAAACGGTTCTTGTGCTTCAAAATGAAGCACAAGAACCGTCTGATTCTTCTTCTTGCACTATGTGCTAAATACACATCTTAGAGAATTTATCTCGTCCACAATATTTCTGAATCCTTTTCGTGTTAAGCTCGAACCAAGTGGTAAAGGGGATTTTGCTGCTTTAAAGGGAACGGAGAGCGAAAGCATGTTAGTTGCTTAAGCATCATTTCTTGAATGAAGAAGAAAGGTACCAGGTAGAAGAATATGGTTTGGCAGGCAACAGCGGGCTTGCCAGGAACCAGCATTTACAGCATGGATGATAAGGAGCAAAGGGCCTTCCAGAAGCGGATGAATAAAAGAGGATAGCAGCGATGCTATCCTCTTTTCATTTAGTCTGTTTGCACCTGATTCCCCCTAAATCTTCGAAAGGTTCAAACATCCACTAATCAAGCTTGTTTCCCCCGGCAGGAATAGGTGCATTTTTAAGCTGCCAATGATTAAAATATCGGAAGCTTTAATTTTTGCCTGAACAAAACCTTATCTCTCATGAAGGTAGGTGTGTTATTCAAATCATGAAAAGCCGGGACCAAATTTCTCCTTTTTCATAATATGTATTGTTCCTTGTAAAGACCGGATTTTAGAAAGCGCTGTTTTCCAGATGGATAGTGTAGTAGAACCACCGGTACAGATTTCCATGAAAGGACAGGGAAAAAATGAAAATAAACAAAAGTAAGTGGAAGAAACATCTCCTTCTAAAAGAGAACTCAAGGGTTGTTAACCATTTGCCTGAAACAGAAGTTTTCACAAAGGTCAATTTCTCAAAATTTCTTGATAAATATAAAGAAATTATCGTGAAACCTTCAAGAGGGAGTAGAGGGAAGAATATTTACAAAGTAACCTGCCTAGGTGATTTACAGTATGAAATTCACCATAAAGATCATAAAACGATTTTCACAGGCAAGTCCGATGCGTATACTTATCTGAAGCAAAAGATGAACCGGCGATACCTGTTGCAGCAGTATGTTGATCTTGCGAGGGTAGAAGGATGCCCGACCGATAACCGTGTCGTCACACAAAAGGACAGTTTGGGCGTTTGGGCTGTCACGGGAAAGGTCACTAAAGTGGCGGGCGAAGGCTTTATTGTTACAAACAACCGTTATAGCGGCGGCAGAGTCATGACGGTATCAGCTGCTCTGAAAAAAACACACCTGGCAGACAAAATAAATGAAATCAAGAAAACTATTGACAAGGTAGTATTAGAGGCAAGTAAAACTCTCTCAGAATATTATGGTGTGGAACAAAAGATCTTTGGTTTTGATATTGGCATCGACCACAATGGCCATGTATGGATTATAGAAGCCAATTTACACCCTATGCTAGACCATTTCGACAAGCTCAAAAACAAAAAAATGCTGCGAAGGATACAAAGCTTTCACAACGAAGCATAGCACCGGTTGTCTATATAAAAGAAGTAACCTAAAAATATAACCTGTTTATTATAAAAAGGGAGATCTGTATGGCTAAAAAAGATACAGGCAATAGGGATAATTTATTAGAAGAATTTTTAAAAATAGCAAATAGTGCATTAAAAAACTACCCCAATTCAGAGCAACTGACTATTGAATTATTAAACTACTCGGAAAATGCAACTTACCTTGCAGAAAATAAGTCAAATGGAGAAAAGTACATTCTCCGAGTTTGCCGACCAGGCTACCATAACTTGTCTGAAATAGAAACAGAATTGTACTTTATTAATTCCGTAAATGAGAATACTTCTGTAGATGTTTCGGTACCTGTCGCGGGAAAAACCGGAGAGTATATTTATGGAGTGAACCACAATCAGCAGGTAATTTATTGTATCTTATTTGAATTTTTGCAAGGGAAACAGCCGGATGTGGATAACAAGGAAAAGCTGATAAAAGTGTTTGAAAAAACGGGTGAAGTAACAGCACGGTTGCATGAGCATTCCATTAATAATTGGGAAACGTTCAATCAGAAAAAACGCCCTGTTTGGAATTATGAGACTGTGCTTGGTGATCGGCCGAAATGGGGAAGATGGCAGGATGGATTAGGAATTACACCTGAACGATTAGAGTTATTTGGAAAGGTAGTAAATAGGATTAAATATAGATTGAAAAAGTTTGGCGATGGTCCGGATCGATTTGGTCTTATCCATTGTGATTTGCGGCATGCCAATCTCTTAATAGATGGCGATGACGTTAAAGTCATCGATTTTGATGATAGTGGATTTAGCTGGTATCTCTATGATTTAGCAGCCGCTTTGACCTTCGTTGAACATAGGCCCTATGTACCTGATCTAGTACATGCATGGATAAAAGGATATCGCAAAATTCGCCGTCTCTCCAAAGAGGAAGAACAAGAAGTTCCGACTTTTATCATGATGAGAAGACTTCAAATGCTGGCCTGGATTGGAAGCAGGGATAACCAAACAGCAGATGAACTGGGCAGTGAGTACACCGAACAGACGGATTTATTAGCGCTAAAGTATTTGGAGTACTGCGAAAATAATAATCTTTCCGGACAAGAGTGGTAAAGTACATGTCCCACAAACAAAATTTAGAATTAAAAAAGACGCTAAAGCCTTTTCATCTTTGGATCATTGGAGTAGGAATAGTCATTTCAGGGAACTATTTTGGATGGAATTTCGGTTTGGCAGAATCAGGGTACGTAGGTATGCTTATTGCCATTGCGACCATGGCTATCATGTATACATTCATGTGCTTTGGAATTTCCGAACTGGCAACTGCACTCCCACATGCAGGGGGACCTTATTCATTCGCTAGGAGGGCGATGGGCCCTTATGCAGGATTTATTACAGGGATTGGAGTCATTTTGGAATATTTAATTGCAGCACCAGTTGTAGCTATTGGGATTGGTGGCTATATTAATTTTATGTTCCCTTCCATTCCTTCAATTGCATCCGCTGTGGTCATTTATGCCCTGTTTATGATCGTTCACATCATAGGGGTTAAGGAATATGCAAGAGTTGAAACCGTCCTTGTAACGGTGGCTCTTGGACTTTTAGTCATTTTGTATTTTGTCGGATTACCCCAAATCAATCCGGAGCGATTGTTTTCATCAGAAACTAGTAATTCACTGATTCCTGGTGGTTTCCAGGGAATCTGGGCAGCATTGCCATATGCGATGTGGCTCTTCTTGGCCATTGAAATGCTCCCGATGTTATCAGAGGAAACGGAAAACCCGGAGAAAGATATGCCAAAGGGAATCTTAACCGGGGTGTTTACTCTGCTCCTATTATCCTTTATTACAACAACCGTTGCCATTGGCTTGAGTGGCATTGATGAATTAAGTGTGATGGAATATCCATTGCCTGGTGCAGTCGCTGCTACTTTTGGCGATACGTATTGGTTGGCACAAGTTTTAGCCACAATAGGACTTGTTGGATTAATTTCTAGTTTTTCTGGAGTTATCCTCGCCTATTCAAGGCCAATATTCGCTCTATCGAGAGCAGGGTACCTCCCAGGTTTTTTCTCAAAGCTGCATAAAACGAGGAGAACCCCCTATATTGCGATAATTCTCCCTGGTTTTATCGGATTGGTTCTTGTTATGCTCTTTAACCCAGATGATTTAATTCTTATTTCTACTTTTGGAGCACTGGTTTCCTATATCGCAATGAATTTATCGGTCATAATACTGAGAAAGAAAGAGCCTGATTTGCCTCGTACATTTAAAACCCCATGGTATCCAATGATGCCGGCTGTCTCTATCGTACTAGCTGCGATTGCCCTGTTTGCCAGCTTCTTTGCCAATCTGACATTCTTTTGGATTAGTATTGGAGTTTTTGCTGCAGCCACCATTTACTACTTTGCTTGGGGCAAGAAAAACATAAATCCGGAAGCACCAGAAGAAAAATTTGCGGCCCATCAATCCAAGGATGATACTCCATCAATTTAACTCACATTATAAAGGAATCAAATGAACATCAATGATAAGCATCCAAAGACAGAGGTAAGAATTTATTAAGAAGGGAATCGGTTTAAAACTGGTTCCTTTTTACTTGCTTTTTCCGATGAATCATGGAATCGAATGTCATTTTAGGTTGCGCGGGTACATGCACCCTCAAAAAAGGAATGGAATAAGGTAATTAGGAACTCCTTTTAGGAAAATTGGAGGATGAAAAATGAATACGATTATTTTTATCGGAAGCAATAAGTCCGGAACAAGCAGGGAAGCTATTAAAGCAGCAGAAAAAATGGGTTTTTTTACGGTTTTATTTACAGACAGGGAAAAATTTATCGAACAAAGAGAAGAATTTCCCGATGTGCACCAAATGATTTACCTTGAAGATCTACAAAACAGGGAATCCCTTAAAGGGCATCTGGACCTATTGAAAAAACAGGGGAAAACAATAAAAGCCTGCTTAAGTTTGGTGGATCCCTTCGTCTATACGGCAACACTCTTGTCAATCGAAATGGGCTTTAAGCACGCCTCCCCCGCAGCGATATTCAAAATGGAGGAGAAAACAAGGGTTAGGAAATCACTGCAAAACCTGGATATCAATCCGGTTTTTACGGTGATTCCACCACATGACTCTTTTGAACTCATTACGGAAAAATTAGCAGATTCCCTCCCGCTTATTGTTAAATCCCCCCAATCAAATGGCTCAAAGGATGTCATTTTAGCTGAATCAAAGCGAGAGCTTGAACAAGGAATCAAATTATTAAGGCAACAGTTTCCTGAACAAGCTATTTTAATTGAAGAATATTTAAATGGGCCCCAATATTTAATCGAAGTTCTTGTATGGGAAGGAAAGGTTAATATAGTGGGTATTATTGAACAGTTTATCTCCAAAAAGGACCGGTTTATTGTAACAGGCTATCACTATCCGGCTTCACTCAGTGCAACCCAGCACGAGAAGCTGAGGGTTGTCATCGAAGAAGTGCTTTCGGCACTGGATTTGACTATTGGTTCCTGCCATCTGGAACTGAGATGGGTGAACGGAGAGTGGAAGCTCATCGAAATCAATCCAAGGGTATCAGGCGGTGCCATGAATCAAATCGTGCAAGAAGGCACCGGTATAAATCTGGTGCAGGAGATTATCAGAATACACCTGGGAGAGGAACCTGATTTGAACCAGAGTAAATTCAGGCATGTATATGCCCAATTCCTTACTGTAGGATCACGGGGGACGCTGTTGAGGGTCACCGGGAAGAATCGGGCCTTATCTCTTGAGGGTGTTAAAGAAGTCTATGTAAAGCCTCGGAAAGGTGCCATTTTAACACCTCCCTATTCATTAGGAGACCGATATGCTTATGTGATTGCTTCCGCAGAGAGTTTTCATGAAGCCAAGAAAATTGCCGAACAAGCAGCAAAGGAAATAAAATTTTTAATGGAACCCCTTTAAAGGGAGGGAACCCAGATGACATTAATCGGTATGCTTCACTACAGGAAAAAGCCGGACAAAGATAAAAAAGCATATGCGTACGCAGCAGCTGCAAAAATGGAGGGAATTCCTTTTTTATACTTTTCTTATCGGGGAGTTGACCTTGAATCCCGTAAAATTGAAGGTTGGATCTATGAGGAAGGAAAATGGGAGCAGCGGACAATGGACTTTCCTCAAGTGATTATTAATATCAGCAACCCGAGGAGAAATTGGCAAAAGAAAATTTACAGGCAATTAAAAAAAATGATCCCCTTCACCAGTCAACCTGTACCCAACAAAATGAAAGTATACCGGGCAGTTAAGGAAGCGGGCCATTTCGCAAACTATATGATTCCTGCTTTCCCTTTAAGGAAAACTGGCCAGCTATATGATCTTTTGGACCAGGGGCAAAGAATAGTCATCAAGCCTTTTTCAGGAAACAAAGGAAAAGGGATTTTATTTGTCGATAAAATGAACGAGAGTGTTTTTAATATTATTGACGGAAATGAACAGAAAGTACTTGATTCATCCCAGTTCCATACATTAATAGAAAAGCTGAAGAGAGAACGAAAATATCTGTTCCAGCCTTTTATTGAATGTAGAACCCGCAATGGCCTGACATATGACTTTCGGCTCCATGTTCAGAAGAATGGGCTGGGTGAATGGGAACTTAATCTTATTTATCCGAGGATAAGCGGAAGTAGCAAGCTGATCAGCAATATCAGCGGCGGTGGATATCGCGGAGAACTGGATTCATTCCTTAAGGAAGAATTCGGTGATGAATACTTCAATATTAAGAGACTGCTTGAACAATTCGCTTATACTTTTTCCTCTCATCTGGAGACGGTTTTCAACCGCAAATTTGATGAACTCGGCATTGATGTGGGGATTGATCCGCAGCATAAACTCTGGGTTTTTGAGGTGAATTGGAGGCCTGGCTCACAGCACAGGGAATTTGGGGTGGCCAAAAGGGCAGTAAAATATGCGAAGTACCTGGCGACCCGGCATTAGTCTAATTTTGGTACAAAAGCTCACCAACTCCCAATTTGCTCATAAAATAAAATAAACGGACAGTTTGGGGGGAGGTGCACCATGGATTGCAGAGAAAAACAATCCAATATGGGAAACTGTATTGGGGACGCTCTTTATGAATTAAAAAAACTGCAGGATTTTTTGGCTGAAACGACAACACCCTTTCTTGGAAAAATATTGGGGAAGCTTGTTGGCTCAGATACAATTCCCTTCATCCTTCTAACCAACAATGGAATGTTTGAATGGAACGGTGTGATTTATGACGAAAAAACGAAAAAGGAAGAATGCTTTACAACCAGTTTTTTTCGGGTTGATGACATTGATAAAGATTCTTCCTGCGCAAAACTGACCATACTCAGGCCGTACAACATACACAAAGAACATGCGAAGCTGCTTTGTGATGTGGTAAAGCTGGAGAAAACTCCAATATGTGTTGAAGTAGACATAAGCTGCTTTTGTGGAATCCAGTGCCTGGATACAGAACTATTAAAAAGAAAAATAATATGCGAGCCAAAATGGTAGAGAAAGCATCCAGTTCACTGGATGCTTTCGTTGTCTCCAGGTGTTCTCGGAAATGCAGCACACCTTCCGAAGGATAAACTGGGCATCAAAAGTAATGAAATCACACAGGCAGAAAAACTCTATTTACATAAGTTATTGATAAGGGTTTAAGGAGGGTATGAGTATGCGCTTTTGTTATATGGAGGGCATTGGGGAAAGTGATCTGATACTTCCACAAAATATGCAAAACCATTTTAATGAACCGATGGAAACTATGACTTTCGCTTTCGGAGGATTTAAAAAAGAGGTAAACATCCTTTTTTCCGCTGATATTGGAAGCGATAGCATGGGGATCCACCCACAATTTGCTAAGGTGTTTTCGATACCGCTCGAGTTGGATTTTAAGTGGAGGCTTGATCAGGGTACCTTTTATATCGGTCCTGTCATTGCTTTTATATACAATTACCATGCAAAAAAAATTTCTTCAAAAAGGCTGAGGAAGCTGAAGAAATACGCGGCTCAATACAAGGATGTAGATGGGTTGTTTTTCGTAGCCGCAGCAGATTCCATTGATTTTAGGAATAAAACAATCAGTGGGTATTATTTCCAACCCGGTGGTCCGGATAAAAAAGAAACCTGGATTTCAGGCCTTTTTCCTTTTCCAGAGGTGCTCTTCAGAAGAGGGACAGGAGAGGCACTTGATAAATTATCGGAAATGATGGACGGGAAGGCTTTTAATTATCCATTATTGGATAAATGGCAGATCTATGAAAAACTATCCGATTCACCTGAGGTCAGTTCTTATTTGCCGGAAGCCGTCCAGTTGAGGGAAAAAGGCAAAGCTTTTGACATGCTCGAGAAGTTTAAATGTATTTATATAAAACCGGCTGGCGGCATGAAGGCAGCAGGCATTTATACAGTTACGCTCGAAGGAGACAAATATGCAGTCAAAAATATAGACAACGAAACAAAACATTTGGACTATACGAATTTGATTTCTTTTCTGGAATCTCTCGATAAAAAGCCGCATATTGTGCAGCAGCCAATTATGAACCATGATCTTAACAGAAATATTGTGTTCAGGGTCATTCTCCAGAAAAACGAAAAAAAAGAATGGCAATGCTCTGGAACATATGCGCGAATAGGGGTTAAAGGCAGTATCGCTACAAACCGGGCCTTGACGGATTACTTCCTTCCTACTTCCACGGCTTTGCGGCAGGTTTATCATTTAAGTAAAAAAGCCGCGAAAGGGAAAAGGAAAGAGATCATCCGTACTTGCAAAGAAGTCTGCAGGCTGCTCGAAGAAAAGAACGTCCACTTTGGAGATGTGGCCTTCGACGTCATGGTGGATTCCAATTTACGCGTATGGGTTATCGAGCTAAATAACCGGGCACATAATCATAGCAGCCCTTTAAAGACTATTAACGACAGGAAAATGTATCAGCATATTGTGACCACTCCGTTGGTGTACGCTGGTGCATTGGCAGGTTATTAAAACAGGCGGTATATAAAGAAACTATAAGATAGAAGGTGCCATAATGATCTCCTTTGAAAAGTTAGCGAGTAAATGGCAAAAAACAAAGGTATTGAAAAAGAATTTTGAAATAAAAGACTATCTACCAGAAACAAAGTGGCTGAATAAAAAGAACCTTAAGAGTATGCTTCAAAAGCATCAGGCAGTATTTGTCAAACCATCCCGCGGTACCGGGGGAGTCGGTGTTATAAAAGTCGAAACCGGTGAGGACAGAGATGAACGGATATATACCTACCATCATATAAAAAAAACAAAGACATTCAAGACGATTGGCAAATTATATTTTTCCTTGAAAAAAAAGATTGATAAAATCCAAACAAAAAGCAAGCGGGGCCAGGGCAGGTATATGATCCAACAGGGAGTCCCGCTGTTAAAATATGAAAATCGATCATTTGATATAAGAGTCATTGTCCAGTTAAACAAGAAAACAAAGAAGTGGGAATCAGCTGGTATGCTAGCAAGAGTGGCGCATCCTGCGAAAATCGTAACGAACTATTCGAGCAGCGGAACCCCGATGAAATATGAACAGGTCATGGCCAGCTTCCTTTCCAAAGAAGAAATTCCGGTATACAAAGAACAGCTTGAAAACCTGGTGGTTAAAATGGCCAATGAATTATCCGCCCAATGCAATCAACTGCAAATACTTGGTTTTGACATTGGATACGATGAAAACATCAAGCCATGGCTGATTGAGGTGAATCTGGAGCCTAGGTTTAAAAGTTTTAAAATAACCGATATGGAAACATATGAAAAAATAGAATCCAACTTTACAGGATATCGTGGAGAGGAACCTGTGAAGGCCAAACCGATAAAAAAAAGGAGCAAATGGAAACTAAAGAATGTTTTGGAGAAACAAAGTGAGTTTCGCCAGCATGTTCCGGAAACCCAATGGTTTAACCACGAAAACCTGTCTGATATGCTGGACAGACACCAAATGGTTTATGTCAAGCCGGACAATTGGAGTATGGGCAGGGGTGTATTCAGGGTGGAGCGTGTGAAGAATGAAGATGGTTCCGATCGCTACATGTTTCAAAGAGAGACGAAAGTCTATTCCTTTGATTCCTTTGCTGAGTTATTTGCATCATTAGACAAACAGATAAAAGATATGATGAAAAAGCGGAAAACAAAAAACAAAAAATGTCTGATTCAAAAGGGAATCCATTTATTAAAATATGAAGGACGCATCTTTGATTTCCGGGTCTTGGTACAGCGGACCCCCGATCACAAGTTTGAAGTCACTGGCATGGCTGGACGTGTTGCCCAATCTCAAAGGGTTGTTACCAATATCGCTAATCACGGGCAGGGATACCAGGTAGAACCCCTATTAGCCCAGTATATGAGTGATGAACAAGTTCAGGCATTTAAAATCAAACTGAAGGAACTCGGAGAGAAAATTGCTCCTATATATAATTTGGATGCCATTGGAATTGATATTGGTGTAGACCGGGACTTCTTTCCCTGGATCATAGAAGTAAA
The DNA here is from genome assembly GCF_001273925.1 of Bacillus sp. FJAT-27251. Lineage (GTDB taxonomy): Bacteria > Bacillota > Bacilli > Bacillales > Cytobacillaceae > Mesobacillus_B. The sequence goes on from NZ_LIGG01000001.1 coordinate 3,026,536, forward strand.
CATATGGCCTAACTTGTATGGATTTGACGAGCTAGAAGACAAAACCATGTTCAACAGAATAATGGAGATTCGAAACTACTGGAAAAACAGATGAATAAACGAAAGCCTATTCTTTCTAAATGGTTTGGAAAGATAGGCTTTTTTCTATAACCACATCAAGTAATTCTTGGCCGAAAGTTGTCGCAGAGAAAGAAAAGCAGATAGAGAGGAACAGAAACTAAAACTAATTACACTATGTGCTAACTACACAGGTAAATCAAAATCTCCTCGCCTATTGAATACCATAAAACCGTCATTACAGCCCACGTCCCAAGTCTATAAAAACTCAAATCAGGGTCTTTCTGCACACAAAATACCAACCCATACCAGCGGCCAATAACAGCGTGACTCTTTTCCCATTTTACTGAAAATTTTAAACAAGTGGAGTATTTTGCGAATGAGGTGGGTATTACAGTGAACGTATTTGTCATTTTTACTTTGGACTTAAGAAAGTGATAGGGAAGGGAGAACGAAGAGCATGTTAATCGTCAAGCGCTACTTCTTGAATGAAACAGAAAGGTACCGTTTAGAGGAGTCTGTTTTGGATGGGAACAGCAGGCTTAACCCGAACCAGGTGTACAAGATGGATGATAAGGAATTGATGTCCGTCTATGAAGCCGCTGAAAGCAAAGTCGTTGGGTAGAATCAGGCAGGGTGTATGCTGAAAAAGCGTTTAAAGAGGATAGTCCGCTGCTATCCTCTTTAAATAACCCACACTGTTGCTAAGGTTTTTCACTTAAACGCTATTCCATTTTTGCGACTGTCTCGTCCCTTATTCAAGTGTATTCCCCTCGGCGGGAAGTGGCTCATTTCTCAGCATGCTTGCCAAATGATAAGTATTGTAAGCAAGGCGTTTAATCGCTGCGGTCGTGAACTCATTCTCGCGCCCGGAATCCAAATAAGATGGACCTGGCCCTGCTTCACCCACCCAATAGGCGTCTACGTTTGGCGGGATGACAAATCCGATATGGGAAAGGCCGTAGAGGATAGAGGCTGCTGAATGTTTAGCACCGTCTTCATTCCCGGTCACAACCGTTCCGCCGACCTTGTTATAAAAAATCGCCTGTCCTTTTTCATTGGTTGTACTGCTGCTGGCATAAAGACGCTCGATCGCCTGCGTGGCCAGGGAGCTTTTTTCACCTAGCCAAATAGGCGTGCCAATTATAAGGATATCGGATGCTTTGACTTTTTCCAAAATACGCGGCCATTCATCCCCATTTCCCATGTCTTCTGCCATTCCAAGAGCAATGTTGAAATCAGCTAACCGGATGATTTCGGATTCGACTCCCAGCTGATTAAAATGGAATTGAACATCATGCATGAACCCCTCCGTATTGGATGTTTCATCTGATTTTTTCAATGAGCAGTTTAAAAACAATGCTTTTAGTGGCTGCATTTTCGGACTCTCCTTTTACATGTTCTCATTTGTCGAATACCCTTAAGAAACCACTTCAAACAAACATTCATTAAAAACCTTGTCCACCGAACATCCTCCATCTTCCAGATTGGACTACGGGTTGTACATTCCGGAAAATGGCCCTCGAGCCACAAAAAAAAGCCCCCTTACAGGAGGCCGGCTTGCTTGGCTAATAACGTTTCCTCATCCGGATAAAGTTCGATCCAAGTTCATTTAAGGCGATCGCGATTAAAATGATCGATATGCCCACCCACTGAAGCGGGGTGACGATCTCAGACAAAATCAGGCTGGCTGAGAGGATGGCGATCGGCAATTCAACTGATGTCAGGATATTGGCCACTCCCCCGGGAATCAAAGGGGCGCCTACCGCGTAAAACAATGGCGGAAGGACGGCACCAAATAGCGAAACTCCAAGAGCTGTCGTTAACAGATTGGCCTCCAGAGGGATTACCGTCGGGATGTCACGCATGAACAGTGCAAGAATTAAAATGGCTGAACCTGTCACCATTAATGAACTCCGCGTCAACGGATCCACGTTTACAGCGACCTTTCCACTGAAAAAAATAAAACCTGCATACGTGAATGCAGATAAAATGCCCAATATCAAACCTTTTACAGGCAATCCCTGTATGTCTCCATGGATGATATTCGAAGCGAAAAAGACCCCGATTAAAATCAGGACGATGGAAAGAAATGTTTGCGGTGCAGGTTTGACTCTGCTGAAAGCCCATTCTAAGAGGCTGCCGATCCAAACGAACTGGAACATTAAAATGATCGCCAGTGATGCCGGCAAATATTGCATCGAGCCATAATAAAAAACGCTGGTTAAGCCGATTAAACAGCCGTTCATCATGATTGGAAGAACATTCTTCCTGTTCACTCCTTTGAAACTCGCGCGTTTAATCAAGGTAAGAGACCATAATAAAAATGCTGAAATCAGCATTTGGACGATATTGATCTGGCCAAGCGAGTAACCGTAGCTAAACCCCAATTTGGCAAATATCGGCGTAAAGCCAAAGCATCCAGCACCCAGCAATACAAACAAAATACCTTTATTGAATTTCATTGATCTACCTCCGTGTTGCTTGAAACTTACTATACTATCATATCATATAACAGAAAAAAGGAGGGATGGGTTTGGACCTTTTTGTTTATGAAAAAGCGAATGTTGATTTACCTTTGATGTGAAAAATAAATGGAGAAATTCCGTTTATTTTGGGAAATACCCATATTTCCCTAAAAATAAGGGAAGTTTTTCCGTTTATTTGATCAAAATCCTTGAATTTTATCTTATTTAGAGAACTTAATCGGAATATGTCCGCTTATATCTGCTTCTTAAGCCTCTCCAATGTGCATTAGCCGGAATTTCTCCGTCTATGAAGTCTAAAACCTATCCCATATTCCCTTTTGACGTTATAAATCAGTTCTTGAGCTATTTTTCTCCCCCTTTACCATTCTAAAAAGGTGCCACTAAAAGTTATCGGGGCACCCTTCCATCCTTTTTTTAGACAGATTCAAAGCATTCTTTAAGACGAGAACTCTTCTCCGTTGTAAACGGTCACTCCATCAAGTGTTTTTGTGAAGTCTTGTTGTTTTGCGTTACATTTGCATATGATCAGCATTTTATTCCTTAATCGTAAAATAAGCTGTTGAAACAAGCATCAGCTCGACAACTTGCCTGGCCATATATTCAGGTGATGCAGGAAAATCTTCCTCGATCCACCGAATGATCAGCCCCGCGACTCCGTGAGCCCGGTAAATATAAAGCCATTCGAGGCTCACTTCTGTTTCTTCATTTAGGACATACTCATATTCCCTGATAAATAATTCCTCTATCGCTTTTGCCATTTTGTGCCGGAAGTCGACCCGGATATGATCACTTAACAATAAACGATAAAGCTTTTCATTTTCTTTTAAATAATGAAATAAGGTTATGTCATCAGCACGTATTTCAAGCAGACTGACTTTCTTCATTGTCTTGTAGGGGTTCCTGATTTGTTGGATCATTTCTGCAAGTACATCCTGGATGATTTCCTCTAGCAAATCTTCCTTGGAACTAAAATTAGCATAAAAGGTTCCGCGATTATAATCCGCCGCTCGCACAATTTCCGAAATGGTTATCGATTCAAAGGGTTTCTGAAAAAGCAGATTGATACAAACCTGCTTTAATGCTGTTTTTGAGCGCTGAATTCGTTTATCTGTATGCAGTAACATGCTCGTTCACCTCTTCTATAGTATGGGTGAAAAGAGAGATATCCGCAAATTTTTCTGTACAAATATACTATATCTGTATAGTAACGAGCAAGAGGTCACAACCTGTTGATTGTGGGAAGTATGTATTTTTACTATAGTAAAAGTGAAAATAGAGTTATAGCAGATTGAGGAGGAATTCATATGACATTTCCAGTGTTAGAAGGAAAAGTAGCCATCATTACAGGTGCGGCAATGGGCATGGGTGAGGCTACGGCAAGGCTATTTGCGGAAGCTAAAGCGAAAGTGGTCATTGCTGACTTTAACGAAGAAAAGGGACGTGCTGTAACAGAAGCTATTAATGCCAATGGAGGCGAGGCCGCCTTTGTTAAAGTGGATATTTCAAATTCAAATGATGTCCAAGCGATGGTGAAATTTGCCGTTGATACATATGGGAAATTAGACGTAGCGGTAAATAATGCTGCGTTGACTCCAGATGATAAGCCTGCAGCCGAATTCGATGAGGAATATTGGGACCGTTTGATTGCAGTGGATTTGAAAGGTACGGCGCTTTGCATGAAATACGAGTTGCAGCAAATGCAAAAACAGGGGCACGGCGGCTCGATTATCAACATTTCATCTGTAAGCGGCTTCCGTCCGCAGCCAAACAATATCGCTTATGTTGCTGCCAAACACGGTGTTGTTGGGATGACAAAAGTAGCTGCAATGGAAAATGGTCCGCAGAACATTCGTGTAAACTCTGTGGCCCCAGGTGCGATTGATACTCCAATGCTTCGTGGAGCACTGGACCAATTCGGCTTGACAGAAGAAGAATATGCTCCTCAGCTTAGCCTGCTGAACCGATTTGGACAAGCGGAAGAAATCGCGCAGGCAAGCCTTTGGTTAGCTTCAGACGCCTCTTCTTATGTAACAGGCACCACAATTCATGCAGATGCAGGGTATACTTCGCGTTAAAGGGACGCGTACTTCTTGTTTTTTAGATAAAATGTTATTATTAATAGGACAATTAAGGAATTTTTGCAGAAGCAAAGGGTGCATCCCTATGCTTCTTTTTTTTTGACTAAGCATATTAAGAAATTCTTAAGAAAAATCCTGCTGGATTGTTAAGTTTTTTCCGGTAGGATAAGAATGTAGAGTTTAGGGGGGAGAACGGATGGACCAATATTACGTCCTGGTTGTTGATGATGATAAAGAGATAAGAGATGCAATCGAAATTTATTTGCGAAATGAGGGGATTACCGTCCTCAAGGCAAAGGATGGAATCGAAGCACTGGAAATCCTGAGCGAACAGGCTGTCCACCTGATTGTGCTTGATGTGATGATGCCGCGGCTCGATGGGATTTCAGCCACCTTTAAAATTCGTGAAAAGCAGAATATCCCGATCATTATCCTGAGTGCCAAAAGTGAAGACACAGACAAAATTTTGGGCCTTCAGGTAGGGGCGGACGATTATGTGACCAAGCCGTTCAATCCGATGGAGCTGGTCGCGCGCGTTAAATCCCAGCTGAGAAGGTATGTCACGCTCGGTACGTATCAAGGCATCAAAAAAGTGGTGGACTTGAATGGCCTTGTCCTAGACCAGGAAGCTAAGGAAGTGAAGCTTCATGGCGACCATGTCAAGCTGACGCCAATCGAGTATAAAATAGTGGAATTGCTGATGCTCCATGCGGGCAGGGTGTTTTCCATCAATGAAATTTATGAGCGGGTATGGCAGGAGCCTGGTTATAATGCCGAAAATACAGTGGCTGTACATATACGGAAAATCCGCGAAAAGATTGAGATTGATCCGAAGAATCCAAGATTATTAAAGGTGGTATGGGGCATTGGATACAAAATGGAAAAGTAGGGCAATTGCGGCCGCCTGGCTGATCTTGTTCACGTTTGGGCTTAGCGGAATGCTGCATCTCTATATAAAAGGAAACCATTATTTTGGCAAGGGTTATTTTGAAAGCATGGAATTCCATGACAATCTGATTCAGTTTGTCCAATACGTCGGCCTGTTTGAACTGGATGAAATGAGCCTGGATGAGGCAAAGAAGGGCATCACGGTAACGGAGGAGGAAATTCAGGAACATCGCCACCGTTATGGGAATCTGGTCGAACAAATCAACATAATCAAGAGCCAGTATGAAGGGCAGATTGCTGAAGCCGAGGGTGCCGGCAACCAGGAGGCGGCCGACTTCTATAAGGCGGAGCGGGACAAGAAAATCGAGGACATCACCAATAATTTTAAAAGCGATGATCATGTCCGGCCGAAAGTCGTCGCAGAGAAAGAAAAGCAGCTTGAGCAGTTCTACCGGCAAAAGGAAAAACTTCATCAAGATTATCAGCCATATAAAGACAGCCTGGTCTATTATTTTAAAGATACCGCCACCGGCGAGGAATACAGCAATCTTGAAAAATCCGCAGGGCAAACCTACCGAGAAGCATTCAATAATCAAGATTTTCTCTATAAAACAAGCAATGTGTACAGTAATGACTTTTTTTACTCCTATGGACTGGGATTTGAAGATTCCATCGATTCGATCATTCCCGAGAGAACGTATGAAAGCTGGATTGGGGTTCCAAAGTCCCTGTCTTCTTCCCATCCAATCATGGCCGGCTACAAGCAGTATAACCGTGAGCAAATCATTTCCTATGTGACTTCAATTGCCGCGTTTGTTGCACTTGTTTTATGTCTGTTTGTCATGAAAAGAAGAAGGGTGATTCCTGCCGAGCTGGAAGACTTAAGGCCCAGCTACGAAAAACTGCCGCTTGATGCGAGGCTGTTCCTTCTATTCATATTATGGATGGCTGGCATTCCTTTTCTGTTCATCACCGCAGATAAGCTGGCTTATGTGTATAACCCGGTGGATGCGATTGAACTATTGATAGCTCTTGCGGGAGCAGCATTTTTTGTCGGAATCTTCCTTTTGCAGGCCAGGTTTCTCCTTCCTTCATTGAAGTCCTGGAAAAGAATCAAACACGAATGGGAAAGGACGATGATTTTCCGGGGGTGGAAGGAAATCAGTGCCCTATACTCCGGACAGAGCTTTGGCCGGCAGGCGGGGATAGGGTTTGTGCTTTTATTCGGTCTTGGCCTTTTCACGGTCATGGTCATCGGAGTTTACCCTCATTTCCTTCCAATCTATGTGATGCTGTATCTGTTGGCAATGGCAGCCATTTTCGTCCTTTTCGTAAAAAAAATCCGTTATTTCAGCGTGATTACCGAACGGACGAATAGCCTTGCCGCGGGACAGCTTGGGCCTGATCTTCCTGTAAAAGGAAAATCCGTACTTGGAAAGCTGGCGGGGAATCTGAATCAATTGAAGCAGGGAGTTAAAAAATCGCAGAGCGAGCAGGCCAAAAGCGAAAGGCTGAAAACCGAGCTGATCACCAATGTCAGCCATGACCTGCGAACCCCGCTGACCTCCATCATTACGTACACTGAACTCCTGAAAGCGGCAGATTTGCCGGAAGAGGACCGTTCAGCCTATCTTGAAATCATTGACAGAAAGTCGAAGCGTCTGAAGGTGCTGATTGATGATCTGTTCGAGGTGTCAAAAATGGCAAGCGGGAATATCGAGCTCAAGAGGGAAAAGGTGGACCTTGTCCAACTCCTGCAGCAGGCGCTTGCCGAGCATGACAGCTCCATCCATTCTTCGGGACTGCAGTTTCGCATCAGCCAGCCGGATGCGCCGGTTTATGCCCTCGTGGATGGCCAGAAGCTTTGGCGGGTATTTGATAATTTAATCGGGAATATCCTCAAGTATTCACTTGAAAATACGCGCGTCTATATTTTGGTGCAGTCTGTCGGTGATTTTGCAGAAATCACGTTTAAAAATGTATCCAAATATGAACTGAGCGAAAATGTGGATGAGCTTTTTGAGCGATTCAAACGCGGGGATACATCCCGTCATACGGATGGTTCGGGGCTGGGGCTCGCAATTGCCCAGTCAATTGTGGACCTTCATGGAGGTTCTCTGGATATAGAAGCAGATGGTGATCTATTTAAGGCCAAAGTCAAAATAAAAATGGGAACGGAATGAGATGGAACATTAGGGAGAGAGCAATGGAAAATACAATAAACTTTGAAGAAATCTATACCATATTTCATAAACGGCTGCTCCATACTTGCTACGCGATCATCAAAGACTGGCAGCTTGCCGAGGATATCGTCCAGGAGACATTTATAAAAGCTTATAAAAAATCCACTGACATTCAGGAGAATGGCAAGGTCGGTGCCTGGCTTTCCACCATTGCTGTCAGAACGGCGATTGATTTTCTCAGAAAACAAAAAAGAAACATGGCCGTACCGATCGAGCAGGGAATAATGGAGGCTCTCACAACCCACTCATTGGAAAGTGTCGAGCAGGAAGTGGAAGCCATCATGTTAAAGGAAAAGATCCGGCAGTCTTTTCAGGAGCTGACACTGGAACAGCAAAAGGTGTTCCATCTTAAAGTGGAATGCGGGTTAAAGGAAGCCGAGATTGCCAGCCTCCTTGATGTGAAACCCAGCACGGTAAAAACGAGGTTTTATCGGGCCAGGAATCAATTAAAGCTTATTGTGGGGGAACTTGATATTGCCTGAGATGGTTCCATCTATGTACAAGCTGATAAATAATAAGAGCCAGAAACGGACAAATGGCCGTTTCTGGCTCTTTTTTTATTCCAAATTAGCATGTTTACCATACATCTTATTCGAATCCAAGCCTTTTTTCTCCATAAAACGCAGGATCAAGGCATCATAAAACAGCAGCATGGTTTGCTCGAATAATGATCCCATCGGCTGGATCGTCTTATAATCACCTGCAGACTGGTCTTTTGTGACTCCGGGCAATTTCACCAGGATATCAGCCAATTCCCCTATAGTTGATTCAGGAGAAATGGTGATGGCGGCGACTGTGCCCCCCAGGCTTTTCGCTTTTTCAGCAATGGCAACCAGTGTTTTGGTTTCTCCTGACCCTGATCCAATAATCAATAGATCATCCTTTTCAAGGTTAGCTGTTACCGTTTCACCCACTGCATAGGCGTCAATTCCCATATGCATCATACGCATGACAAAGGATTTTCCCATAAAGCCGGATCGGCCGGCACCAGCCACAAAAACTTTACGGGATTCCAGGATCTGGTTCACTAATTTCTCTGCTTCCGAGTCAGAGATCAAGGGTACCGTTTGGCTTAATTCTTCCACAACTTTCGCTAAATATTGAGTTGTTTGCATCGTTGCCTTACCCTTGTTGAATTAATTCCTTCATCTCGCGTGCAGCAGCTTTCTTGTTATCTTTGCTTGTGATGCCGCCGCCTACAATGATGAGGTCAGGCTGTGCCTTGATTACTTCCGGAAGAGTTTCCAGCTTGATGCCGCCGGCAATGGCCGTTTTGGCATTTTTCACAACGCTTTTGATTGTCTGCAGATCTTCAAATGAATTTTGTCCTACTGCTTGCAGGTCGTAACCTGTGTGTACACAGATATAATCCACACCAAGTTCGTCCAATTCTTTTGCACGGGCTGCAATGTCTTTCACCGCAATCATGTCAACGAGGATTTGTTTCCCTTGTTTTCTCGCTTCTTCAACTGCACCTTTAATGGACTCGTCTTCGGCTGCTCCAAGAATCGTAATGATGTCAGCACCAGCAGCAGATGCCTGGCTTACTTCATATCCGGCTGCATCCATGATTTTCAAGTCTGCCAATACCGATAAGTTAGGGAAGGCAGCTTTTATTTCTTTCACTGCTTTAAGTCCTTCATTGATGACGACAGGTGTACCAATCTCTACGACATCAATATGCTCTTCTACCTCTTTTACTACTTCGATTGCTCCTGGAATATCGACAAGATCTAATGCTAATTGTAATTGCATGTATATGTTCCTCCTTATTTTCTGTATTGCTGGTCCTGTGACAGATGCAAAGGCTTCTTTGTAAATCTATTCACATACCAGTACTCTGTTAAAGTATACCCGTATATTAATAAATTAAAAGTACGCACTATTAAAGCATATAGTGCTAAAAAGTATACTATGGGTTAAAATAAAGGGGAGGTGACGCAAATGCCAAATTTGGAAGCGAAAAGCTTTAACTGTGAAAAAGAATTAACGCTTGCCGTCATTGGGGGCAAATGGAAAATGTTGATTTTGTGGCATCTAGGCAAGGAAGGGACGAAACGATTTGGTGAGTTAAAGGCCCTTATGCCGGGGATTACCCAAAGAATGCTTGTAAACCAATTACGTGAACTTGAAGATCATTTAATCGTGCATCGGGAAGTTTACCCCGTCGTGCCGCCGAAAGTTGAATACTCCCTTACTGAACATGGAAAAAGTCTGCTGCCGATATTGGATGCCATGTATGAATGGGGCAAGGATTATATGGAAAATGTTTTTGAAAAAAAAGAAGATAGTGGTCACTCTGCAGTTAAATAGAAAATTTTGTTTGGACAAGTTGTACGCAGATATAACAGGAACAAACCATTTCCCATCCTTAAAAGAAAAGGAAGGGGGATGGTTTTTATTTTTTTAAAAATTATTTGAAAATTCACACCGGTATGTTAAACTGTATTCAAGGTTTAAAATGTAAAACCTGGTTTATTATAGTGAACCCGAAAGGAGGCAGCTCAAGTGAAAGAAAAGTATTGGGTACCCGCCCTGGAGAAAGCAGATAACATCTTACGGGAAATTGGTGAGTATCCCAATCAAATGCGTTTGATCGATTTATCCAAAAAGCTGGGGATTAATAAAAGCTCCTTATATTCCTTGTTAAATACCATGGAAATCCTTAAATGGATTGTTAAGGAGGAAGGGGATACATACACACTAGGTCCGGCGCTGGGTGCAGTTAGCGCAGCCTATTTCAGGCAATTCAACATCCTGCAATCATTCTATAAGGAAGCCGCCTTATCCGTCTCCAAAATCAATGAACATATTCAATTGGGGATCCTGGAAGAAGGAAATGTAGTATATCTGGGAAAAATGGAAGGGCCTTCACGAGTGAGATTAATAACGGATCCAGGAATGCGGTTCCCTGCCAATGCTTCGGCAATTGGAAAAATCCAGCTCACACAATATGACAAAGAGGAGCTTAAAGGGCTTTTCCCTATCGAACTGGAGAAGAAGACACCATACACGATTTCAACCATTGAGGAACTCTATGAAAACGTAAAAATTGCTAAAGAGAATGGCTATGCCATTGAAAATGAAGAAGCCTCTTTGGGATTTCATTGTGTAGCCGCACCCGTGTATAACTATGAAAATAAGATAATTGCCGGTGTCAGTTTCACGATGATGACAAACAGCTGGGACGCAAAACAGGACCTGGCAAGGGAAGAAATCATCAGCCTTGCTTATAGGCTGTCCCAGTTCGCCGGCCATACCAGCAGCTTAAAAAGAGCATAAAGTGAAACTTGATTAATCTAGGGTCTTCCTGCCAGTTGATTCTGGATAAAAAATTCTTAAAAAGGAGTGGCGATCATGCAAACAGCAGTTGAATCGAGAACGCACAAAAATTTTATCAACAATGAGTGGGTTGACTCAGAGACAAAAGAAACAATCCAAAGCATCAATCCAGCCAATAAATCCGAGGTTGTCGGGTATGTCCAAAATTCGTCTAAATCAGATTTGGATAAAGCTGTCCAGGCGGCCCATCAAGCGAAAAAAAACTGGAGGAAAATGGGCCAAGCCGCAAGGGGACAACTTCTTTTCAAGGCGGCAAATATTCTCGAAGAAAACCTTGATGATATAGCTGAAACAATGACGAGGGAAATGGGAAAAACCTTGCCGGAGGCAAAGGGGGAAACAGCACGGGGTGTAGCTATATTACGCTACTATGCAGGAGAAGGAATGAGAAAAGAAGGGGACGTGATTCCATCTTCCGATAAAGATGCGCTTATGTTTACCAAGCGTTCGCCATTAGGAGTTGTCGGTATCATTACTCCATGGAATTTTCCTGTCGCTATCCCGATCTGGAAGATGGCCCCTGCCCTAGTTTATGGAAATACAGTTGTCCTGAAACCAGCTTCCGAGGCGGCTGTTACCGCTGCGAAAGTGGTTGAGTGCTTTGAGAAGGCCGGATTCCCGGATGGTGTCGTGAATTTTATAACAGGATCAGGTTCGGTTATTGGTCAGGCACTGATAGAACACCCTTTATTGAATGCGATTACATTTACTGGTTCCGAGACAGTCGGGGAAGGTGTGGCAAAAGCGGCTGCAGCCAAGGGGATTAAGTTCCAATTGGAGATGGGAGGAAAGAATCCTGTCATCGTGGCAAGGGATGCTGAACTGGATAAGGCAGTCGAAGCAGTCATCAGCGGGGCTTTTCGTTCTACTGGCCAAAAGTGTACCGCAACCAGCCGGGTCATAGTAGAATCGGAGGTTTATGAAGATTTTAAAGAAAAGCTTGTAGAAGCCACAAAGAAAATTACCGTTGGCGACGGCCTTGCCGAAGGAATCTGGATGGGGCCTTGTGCCAGTGAAAGTCAATTTAAAACAGTCCAAAGCTATATTCAGAAGGGGAAGGAAGAAGGAGCTACTCTTATCCTGGGTGGAGAACTTTTAGAAGGGGAAGGGTTTGACCAGGGCTTTTACATATCTCCAGCTATCTTTGATGATGTAAAACCTGATATGGCAATCGCCCAGGAGGAAATTTTCGGCCCGGTCATCGGATTGATCAAGGCAGCTAACCTTGAGGAAGCAATTGAAATGGCCAATGATACCAAATATGGGTTGAGTGCCTCCATTTTTACAAGCAATATCGGAGCCCTGCTTGAATTTGTGGATGAAATCGATGCCGGACTGGTACGTGTCAATGCTGAAAGTGCGGGAGTGGAGCTGCAGGCTCCATTTGGCGGAATGAAAGCTTCCAGCACAGGCTCCCGGGAGCAGGGGGAAGCAGCGAAAGAGTTTTTCACGGCGATTAAAACCGTTTTTATTAAGGCATAAAATAAACCGTTTTGCAGGGTCTGGTTTCCCCGGACCCTGCCAAAAATCCTAGATGAAAGAAGGGTGTAATTCATGAAAGAATCAAGAGAATTGCTGGAGAAACTAGGTTACCCATCAACTGATTTATCACAGCTTCCAACCTCCACGAAAACATTTCCGGACGGTGCCCAGTACCGGATTGAACTGCCGAGTGTGGAAGGACCAGCCGCACTGAAAGAGACCCTGGAGGAAATTGACCGGTATGGGCTCACCATCCACCGTGTTTCGCAAGGGAGCGGAATTATGCTTCAAACGGATGAAGAGATTCTGGAGATGTGCAGGCTTACGGCAGAAAGAGGGATGGAGCTCAGTTTATTTGTCGGACCGCGCGGAACTTGGGATATCAGCGCCCAGCCGCTGACCAGCGGGGGAAAGTCGATTGCCCTTCGCCATGAAGGTGCCGATCAGCTTGTTTATGCGATGGAAGATTTGAAAAGGGGTGCCCAGCTTGGATTGAGAGGGGCATTGGTGGCCGATGAAGGACTGCTGCTGCTGACAAAAGAAATGAAAAAGCATGGACAGCTACCGGAAGACTTTGTGGTAAAAGTTTCCGTGCAAATGGGTTCTGCAAATCCTGTTTCAGTCCGATTAATGCAGGATCTTGGTGCCGGGACCTATAACGTGCCGACTGCTTTGACCCTTTCAAAGCTTGCTTCCATCCGCCAGGCTATTGATATTCCGATCGACCTGTACGTTGAAGTACCCGATAACCTGGGTGGATTCCTTCGTTATTATGAAATACCTGAAATCATTCGTGTGCTTGCTCCAGTATATATTAAATTTGGCCTGCGCAACCATCCGGATGTTTATCCTTCCGGCAAGCAATGGGAAAGCACAAATATCGCGCTGGTTCGCGAGCGTGTCCGCAGGGCTGCCATTGGCATTCAAATGATTGAACGTTACTATCCTGAAGCAAAGACGTCTAAACTCGGAGCCAAAGGCCTCGGAATTCCAAAGGTAAATGAGGTAACCGCAACCAGCTAAAGAAAAGGAGTGGAGAATATTATGAAATTAGCGGCATTTAAAAGAGGAACGGACTCTCAGCTTGGTATTTTAAGCGAGGACCTAATCGTAAATTTGCATGCAGTGGAAAGAGAATATCAGAAGCATCATCCCTCCGGGAGCAGTCTGCCCTCTGATATGAAACAGCTCATTGAGCAAAGTGACACTTTCCTGCCGTATATCGAAGACCTTTTAAAATTTGCTAACGATGGAAGCGGTGAGAATTATTCACTGCCGGTTTCGCAAGTGGAGATTCTGCCTCCTGTTTCAAACCCGGAAAAGCTCATCTGCGTCGGCCTGAACTATTTGGACCATTGCAAGGAAACAGGATTGGAGCCTCCATCATCTCCAGTTATCTTCTCAAAATATGCGAACGCCATCATCGGTGAAAAGGCAGCGATTGAAATTCCAGTCAACTCCAACCAGGTTGACTATGAAGCGGAACTCGCCATTGTAATCGGGAAGGAAGCAAAGCATGTGTCAGAAGAAGAAGCGGAGGAGTATATTTTCGGCTACACCATCATGAATGACATTAGTGCAAGAGACCAGCAGTTTGCCGACGGACAATGGTCGCGCGGAAAATCAGCAGACACCTTTGCGCCAATAGGACCTGTCATCGTAACCAAAGATGAAGTGGGTGACCCGCACCGCCTTGATATTTCATTGACTTTGAACAGTCAAATCATGCAGGAGTCCAATACCGAAAACCTTATTTTCAAAGTCAACCAGATTGTCTCCTATCTCTCACAATCGATGACTCTTAGACCGGGAGATATCATTGCGACAGGCACTCCTCCTGGTGTTGGAATGGGAAGGGATCCCCAGGTTTGGCTGAAAGACGGGGACAACTTAAGTGTATCCATTGAGAAGATAGGAACTTTGACCAACTCTGTAAAAAAAGCCATTTCAACAAACAAGAGCGGCCAAAAAGAATCAGCTGCCAGTCTCTAAGAGGAACCTTCACATCCTTGTTTTTAACTCCTTCTGTTAACCAAAAAAACAACCGGATTTAGCAGGTTTCCAAGGAAACCTCCTTCCGTCCGGTTGTTTTGTAAACGGTTTCAAATGATTTGCTTCTAAACTAAGTAAATGAGGAGAGTGGAGAATTTGAAAATAAAACAGTCCATTGATAAAGTTCCTGGCGGTCTTATGGTGATCCCTTTATTGGCAGGGGCCTTGTTAAATACCATTGACCAGCTTCACCTTCCTTTTATAATGGATATCCTGAAGAGCCTGGGTGTCGCACCTACAGCTGATGGGCACTACGAGTTCCTGAAAATTGGAGGCTTTACCCAAGCCTTGTTTAAGGACGGCGCTTTGACTTTATGTGCATTATTCCTGTTTTGTGCTGGAAGCCAGATGAATTTAAGGGTAGGCGGAAGGGCATTGAAAAAGGGTGTCCTTTTAACGACATCCAAATACTTGGCTGGTTTTGCTGTCGGGATGATTTGGGGAATGCTTTCCGATCCGGTCAACGGCTTCCTTGGCTTATCGACAATGGCGATTATTGCAGCAATGACAAATGGCAATGGAGGCATGTTTGCCGCTTTAACTGGGCAGTACGGAAACCGTTCGGATGTTGGCGCAACAGCCGTACTCTCTCTCAATGATGGGCCGTTTTTCACCTTGATGGCTTTGGGAATGATGGGAGCCAACTTCCCATTAATTGCTTTTATTGCTGTCTTGTTGCCAATTTTAATTGGAATGATCTTGGGAAATCTGGATAACGAGATTCGGAGCTTTTTAGCGGCCGGAGAAACACTTGTCATTCCTTTCTTCGCTTTTGCGTTAGGTGCAGGCATGAATCTGGGCAATTTCTTTAACCCTGAAGTCGTCGGAGCTGGACTTGTCCTTGCAGTTATGACGGTTTTGTTTTCCGGCGGGGCTATGGTGCTCGCATTCAAGCTTTTCCGTGAAAAGAGCTTTATCGCGCCATGGGCGGAGGCATCGACTGCGGGTAATGCAGTGGCAACACCTGCAGCGATTGCAGCTGCGGCAACTGTGGCGGCTGGATCAGGCTTGATGACGGCTGCTGAAGCGGAAGTGTACCAAGGACTTGTGGCTGTTGCTTCTGCGCAAATCTCGATAGCAACGATCAGCACAGCATTTTTGGTTCCGATTGCGGTAATTCTGGCGGACAAGTATCAAAAGAAAAGGGGAATTGACGGAAAGATAGAATTTTTTGACGAAAAGCCGTCTGGCAAGAGCTCAGGTACTATTGAAGACGCCAGTATATGATAAACTAATACATTGACGGCTATATATAGAAAGGGGAAATTACCGTTGGGATTATCTTTTGAAGGATATGTAAGGGAAGATGGTTCGGCTGGAACAAGGAACCACGTTGGGGTGGTCTGCTCTGTTGTCTGTTCAAGTGTGGTTGCCAAAGAAATTACCGAAAAAGTACCAGGTACCGTTCCTTTTGTCCATGGGAATGGCTGTGCCCAGCTGGGGGATGATTTTAAACTTACGAAAAACATGCTTGTGGGAATCGCGTCCAACCCCAATCTGCATTCTGCGCTGATCGTTGGCTTGGGTTGCGAAACCAACCAGGTAAGCGGACTGCTTGAAAGCATTCCCGAAACAAAGCCGGTGCAGGGGATTGGAATCCAGCAAATGGCCGGAGGGACGAATACCATTGAAAAAGGTGTGGGAATTGTTGAACAGTGGGCCAGGGAGGCAGCAAGCGAAAAACGGGAAAGTGTCCCGGTCTCTAGCCTGACCGTCGGAATCCTGACCATCGACCTTGATGAGGCCTCACTGCAATCTGCAGCCCCGGTCATTGGTGGAGCGGTTGATATTTTAATAGAAAACGGCGCCACTGTCATGATGGGCTATTCGCAAACATTGGAACCAGCAGGCGAACTATTGTCAGAACGTTCCGATAACGCATCTGTCAAAGAAATGCTGCTGTCAGCTTCAGAATCATTAAATCGCAAACGCTGGAAAAACATCAATAACCCTGCCAACCTCGGAAGCGGGTTTTCCGAAGAAGAAAAAACCTTTGCTGAGCTTGAGGCTAAAATGACCGGAACATTCCCCATTAAAAGTTTGCTTGGATATAGCCAAACTCCTTCAGAGGCGGGGCTTCACCTGATCAAGGTGCCGGGCAATATTGTGGAGGCCCTTTCCAATATGGCATCAAGCGGATGCAATATAGCGATGGTCGTGAGCGGGAGAGGAGTCCTGACAGGATCGCTTGCCTTGCCATGCATGACGGTTGTGCCGGAAAATCCAAATGACCCTTTCGATGAATTGGTTGATTATAAAGTCTCCACTGAAGAAGTTCAATCTCAGGCAGAGAATCTTGTAGCCTCCCTGATTGAAATCTGTTCAGGAAAGCAGACGAATCTTGAGAAGATGGAGTTGGGGGAATTTTCGATTCCGCATGTAGGAACGACATTCTAACCCGAATGGAGGAAACGCGATGAGCCAACTATTTAACGCATTGATATTAAATCCTGAAGATAACGTGGCTGTTGCCCTTAGAAGCCTGCAGCCAGGCGAGCAACTTTCCATCCAGGGAAATGACAGGGCAATCCAGGTGATGGAAAACATTCCGTATGGGCATAAAATTGCCTTGGAGCCTATTGCAATGGACAGTAAAATTATCAAGTACGGTGAATGCATGGGCATTTCCACCGAAGACATTCAGCCAGGGTACCATGTTCATGTATCCAATGTACGCGGACTAAAGGAAGAAGAGCGCCTGGATGCTCTCAGGGAGGTGCAGTTTCATGAAAACCTTTAAAGGTTATCGTCGGCCTAACGGAACAATTGGTGTCCGGAACCATGTGATTGTCATCAATACGGTAGGCGAATTGGCCGGACTTACAAAGAAATTGGCTCAATTGGTTCCAGGCGTCATTCCTGTCGCACATCAGGCTGGAAAAGCCCAGTATCCCGAGGACCTGGAACAGACCGTCAGGACGCTGAAAGGGACAGCAGGACATCCAAATGTCAGTGCAGCCCTCTTCCTGGGAATGGGCCAGGGTGACCCGGCGGAGGAAATCGCCAGCGAGCTGGCAGCGGAAGGACATTATGTTCATGCCATTACCTTTGAAAATAACAAGGGAATTTCCGATGTGCTTAAGGAAGGGAAGCTGTGGCTAGAAAAGGCTTTGGAACGAAGCCGCAGTCAGCAGACCGAAACAGCGGATGTGACGGAATTAATCATTGGGCTGGAATGCGGGGGTTCTGACGCATGGTCGGGAATAACCGCCAATCCATCGATCGGGGCCTGTTCCGATTTGGTCGTCCGGGATGGAGGCACGTCCATTTTGGCTGAGACAACCGAGGCCATCGGTGCGGAGCATATTCTAGCAAAACGGGCAGTAAACCCAAAGGTAAGCGAACAATTCCTGAAAATAGTCAAGGACTATGAAGAAAGGATTAAAGACACCGGGGAAGACATCAGGTCCGCAAATCCCACACCAGGGAATATGGCTGGCGGGCTGACAACCCTCGAAGAAAAATCGCTTGGCTGCATCAAAAAAGGAGGAAATTCTCCTTTAATGGAAGTATTATCCTATGCCGAGAAGCCAACTGAAAAAGGCTTTGTGTTTATGGATACGCCAGGGTATGATGTGGAATCCGTAGCAGGGCTTGCGGCAGGAGGAGCGCAAATAGTGCTGTTCTCCACAGGCAAAGGTTCTCCGACAGGATCACCAATTGTTCCAGTCATAAAAATCGGGACTAACCCCAAGCTCTATGAAATCATGTCCGAGCATATCGATGTCAACGCCGGAAAAATCATTGAAGGCATCAGCTCGATCGACGATATCGGACAGGAAATCTATGAAACCATCATGCAGACAGCCAACGGCTCGTTAACCGCCGCAGAAAAACATAAAAACCAGGAATTCGCGATTTGGAGATTGGCAGAGACGATATAAGATCGGTTTTAACCTAAAATTGGCAGGCTTTGGGCCTGCCAATTGTTTTTTTCCATTATGTTAATTGCTCCGGTAAATGGATGTGTTTATCGAAATAAAAAGAAAATAGTATGATTTATTTTAGAAATCCATTACACTAAAAATAGTTCTATCTTCGTTTTCTCTTTTAATTTTAGCCCCTCTGCAACCCTTTAATTTCTCCAATTTACCCATATTCTAATTCCATGCGTAATACCCATTAATTTTAAAATCTTTTTGAAGTTTTCTTGTCCGGTGTTCTATATATAAATTCTTTATTGGCTTTAATAGTTTTTTTAAAAGGACATTCCATTAGAAGATAGGAGGCAAGATGTTATGGGGTTCGAAGAAGATTACCATTCTTTTATGAATGCTCACTCACAGGCAAGAGCGGGTGAACGGTTACGGCGCTTACAAGAAGGGCACAATCATGCTGAAATGTTGTTCTTGAAACAAGTGTGGTGGCCTTTATTTCACCATTTTCGGTATTTGCATCCAGAATATGAAGTCAATGATTTCAAGGATGGGAAAAGGTATTTGGACTTTGCTTATATTCGTCCTGGTATCCGGATTTGCTTTGAGATCGACGGATACGGCCCTCATTTAAAGAACATAAGCAGATGGCAATTTTCCGATAGCCTGGAACGGCAAAATCAGTTGGTGATTGACGGGTGGACCGTGATTCGTTTTTCTTATGACCAAGTTGAAGAGAAGCCCCGCCGATGCCAGCAAATTGTTCAGCAAGTGATTGGCCGTTGGCTGGGGGATGAACTGGACCAGACCACTCTGTCCTTTGTTGAAAAGGAAGTGCTTCGGCTAGCGGTTCGGAAAGGAGAAGCCATATCTCCTCTAGAAGTCGGGAAGTATTTGAAGCTAAGTGACAAGACGGTAAAAAAAGTTTTATCTCAACTGGTTGATAAAAAGATGCTGATTCCCGCATCCGGGAATGTGAGGATCCGCTCTTATCGGTTGGGGGATCAGGTTAAACAGCCAGTCTGAAATAGACGGAGGAATTCCTCTTATTTGGTAATTAGCCCGGAAAATAGCTTAAATAGGCGGAGAGATTCCGTCTATTGACTAAAAAAACCCGAAAATGGGTGATTTTGCTATGCTTAGTCGGAAAAACTCCCACTATTTTCCCCCGAAAAAGGCTCTAATCCGTATTTAGCCGGAAATTCTCCGCTTATTTACTTGCGCTGGCTCGTCGACTAGGAACCGGCCAACTTTTTATTCATCACCGCTGGCTCCTCGACTAGGAACCGGCCATCTTTTTATTCATCACCGCTGGTTCCTCGACTAGGAACCGGCCAACTTTTTATTTATACCGCTGGCTCCTCAACCAAGCCCCATCCCTTCTTTATTAAACTTATTTAGATGCATGACCGGGAACCGTCCCAGCCCATCCTACCTCTGTCTATACCCTTTCGGAGAATCACCCATGATATTCCTGAAATTCCGATTGAATGAGCGTAAATTATTGTACCCGCAGTTTACCGCAATCTCACTAATGCTTTGCTGGCTGTTTTTTAACAGATAGCATGCCTGGAAAATCCGATAATGGTTCAGGTAGTCGGTAAAGGTCATGTTTGTCATTTGGACAAACAGCTTGGACAAATAAGCATAATCATACTGCAGTTCTTTTGCTACCTGTTTCAAAGTACATTCTTCGGTATATTTTTGGTCCACATAAAGAAGAATTTTATGCAGCACTTTTGTCTTTGTTGAATGCTCAATCTGCTTGAACGTCGTATTTTCCACTAAAAGACTGCAAATCTTATAGAGGAAGCTCTTCTGGCGATAAATTGAACGCAGCGTTTCCAAGTCTGGCAGATGTGTTAAATGGAAAACGTTATTTTCCGGAATATACCCTTTGTAATTCATAAAGAAGTCCCCAATTAACTCAGGCGAAAAGAGGATGATTGTAATCTCTGACGTATCCGCCGTTTTAAAATCATGCATTTGATTGCTGAAAACAAAAGCAGCATCATTCTTCGTAAGCATATAATCTTTTTGGTCAATACTTACCTGCAAAAACCCTTCATTCACGATGATGAGTTCGTAAGCCCGGTGAAAATGGAGCGGAAAGGTGAAATTTTTCAAGGTAGAAAATTGGAACGATTCTTTTTCCTCCATGCCGTGCTGCTCAAAGAAAACCACACGTACTCCCCCTTACAGGAAAACATAAACACGAATTTTGTCCTAAACTATACTATACCATGAATAGAAACCATGTAATTCTTCTTTCTATAATAAAGATAGGTTTTTGTAACTATCTTGAAGGAGGACATAATATGGCTATTCAGTATCATGTGGCTAAAAGCGGTTCAGATTTGAACAAGGGCACTGAACAGGATCCATTTTTAACGATCAACAAAGCCGCTTCTGTTGCTGCAGCAGGAGATTCCATAGTGGTTCACGAAGGTGAATATCGGGAATGGGTAAAACCAAAAAATTCAGGTTTAAGCGAATACAGAAGGATCACCTACCAGGCTGCTGAAGGAGAAAAGGTAGTCATTAAAGGCTCCGAGCGTATCCAGGAATGGCAGCCGGTAGAGGGTAGTGTTTGGAAGGTTGTCCTGCCAAACGAGTTCTTCGGAGACTACAATCCATACATAGAAGAAATTTACGGGGACTGGGTGGTGTACAACCCAGGCAGGCATCTCGGGGATGTCTATTTAAACGGGATGTCCTTTTATGAAGGAGAAACCTTCGAGCAAGTAAAAAATCCGCAAATCCGGAAGGAAGTAGTGGACCACTGGACACAAAAGACTGTTCCGGTCCATAACACGGACCAGACCCAATATGTGTGGTTTGCCGAAGTGGATGACAAAACGACAACGATTTATGCTAATTTCCACGATGCGAATCCTAATGAAGAATTAGTCGAAATCAATGTGCGCAGATCCTGTTTTTATCCAGAGGTAACAGGCATCAACTATATTACCGTGAAGGGCTTTGAAATGGCCCAAGCTGCAACTCCATGGACACCGCCTACAGCCGACCAGCCTGGATTGATCGGGCCAAACTGGGCCAAAGGCTGGATTATTGAAGATAATATCATCCACGATGCGAAATGCAGTGCCATCTCCATCGGGAAAGAAGCTTCAACAGGCCATAACTACCGGACGATACGGAAAGATAAACCAGGCTATCAATACCAGCTGGAATCCGTCTTCCTTGCCAGCCAGGCAGGCTGGAGCAAGGAAAAAATCGGCTCCCATATCATCCGCAACAACACCATCTATGATTGCGGGCAAAATGGAATTGTCGGCCATCTTGGCTGTGTGTTCAGCGAAATCTACAATAACCACATCTACAATATTGCTTTAAAGCGTGAGTTTTACGGCCATGAAATCGCCGGGATCAAGCTGCATGCTGCCATCGATGTGCAAATCCATGACAATCGCATTCACGACTGCTCTTTGGGAACCTGGCTTGACTGGCAGACACAGGGCACAAGGGTAAGCCGGAATCTGTTCTATCGAAATAATCGCGATTTGTTTGTGGAAGTCAGCAGTGGTCCGTACCTTGTTGACAACAATATCTTCACTGCCGATTATGCCCTTGACAACCATGCGCAGGGGGGGGCCTATGTAAACAACCTGTTCCGCGGAAAAATGGTTCAACGTAAAATGCTTGACCGTGCCACGCCATATCATGTGCCGCACAGCACGGAAGTAGCCGGTTTTGCTGTTACCTACGGGGGAGACGACCGCTTTTACAATAATATTTTTATAGGGGACGAAGGCCTGGAAGGCGTGGGAACCTCGCATTTCAATGGCTACACAACGTCGCTCGAGGAATATATTGAGACTGTCCACCAGGAAGATGGCGATCACCAATCCTTCAATAAGGTCGAGCAGCCAGTTTACATTAACCATAACGCCTATTTCAATGGAGCGGAACCTTTCGAAAGGGAACAGGAAAACCTTGTCATGAACAGCTTCAACCCGGCGCTCCAGATAATCGAAGAAGGGGAGGAAGTATACCTTTCCGTAGAGCTGCCGGAGGAATTCGGTCAGCTGCTTGGGGAAGTTCAATCGACAGCCACTCTGGAGAGGGTACGGATCGTCGACGCAGAATTTGAAAATCCGGATGGAAGCGAAGTAAGAGTCGATACCGACCTATTAGGAAATCAACGGGAAGAAACAAGTGTATTGGGCCCAATCGCCCAGCTGCAAAAAGGGAAGAACCATGTGAAGGTTTGGGGCTAAGGGTAATCAATAAGCTAGAAAACTAGTAAAATATAAAAAGGTTTAGGTCCAACTAGATTTTCCTAGTTAAACCTAAACTTTTTTATATTGTAGAAATTATAAGTAAATCGGTCCTTCTGGTCCGACTGGAATCCCTAGCAGGTACCAGATGGTAACCAGGATGAGCCAGAAAATACCGAAGAAGATGGAATAAGGGAATAAAGCGGAAATCAATGTTCCCAATCCGATGTTTTTATCATACTTTTTCGCAAATGACAAGAGCAGGACAAGGTATGGAAGCATTGGTGTAATTGGATTCGTAATGGAATCTCCCACACGGTACAGCGCCTGTGTAAAAGCAGGGTGGTAGTCCAGCAGCATGAACATGGGAATGAAAATGGGCGCTAAAATTGCCCACTTCGCCGATGCACTTCCGATTAATAAGTTGAGAAGGGCCGAAAAAATGATGAAGCCCAAAAATAAAGGAATCCCGGTAAATCCAACTTCATTCAGGAAATCGGCGCCCTTGATGGCAATAATCGGTCCAAGATTACTGGTTGAAAAGAATGCAAGCATTTGAGCCGCCGCAAACACGAGTACAATATAAGGTCCCATTGTGCTCATTGATTTTCCTAGCATGTCCCCGAAATCTCTTGAGCTCTGAATGGTTTTAGCACCAAATCCATAAAATAGGCCTGGTACAAAGAAAAGAAGCGTTAAAATTGGAACGATTCCTGTCATAAAGGGGGAATCCTGAATAATTGAACCTGTTTCCGGATTACGGAGGATTCCTTTTTCCGGTATGATCATGGCCAAGATGGCGATCACAAAAAATAGTGCAGCCAAACCGGCCCATTTAAGACCCCGTTTTTCCAAAGGAGACATCTCTTCCATAGCCTGAATTTCTCCCGTATAGGTTCCAAAGCGGGGAATGGTGAATTTATGCGTCACCCAAAGGGACACGAATAATAGAATAATGGCAGATACGGCCATAAAATAATAGTTCATGGCAGGATTGGCTAGATAATCAGGATTAAGAGTTTGCGCGCCAATTTCGGTGAAACCAGCAGCTAGCGTGTCTGACATCCCGATTATCAAGTTAGCAGCAAATGCCCCCAGGGTTGAAGCGTAGGCCACTACTAAGCCCACAAGCGGATGAAAGCCAAAAGACATCAGGACAACTGCGGCTAATGGAGGCAAAACGATTGGCCCGGCATCCCCAGCAGCATTTGCAATAATGGCAATTAAAATAATACTAGGAATGATGATTTTTTTAGGTGTGGAGACAACAGCCCGTTTCAGCAAGCTTGAAAAGAAGCCGCTTTGTTCTGCAAGTCCTACCCCGATCATCATGACCAACACCATTCCAAGCGGTGGAAACCCACTGAAATTGGTGATCATATTGGTAAGGAAGTAGACGATTCCTTCACCATCCAACAGGTTCTTGGCCACGATCGTTTCTCCCGTCCCTGGATGGACAGCTGAAAGATTGAAGATCCCTGCAATAAAAGAAGCTAGTAATACGATTCCGGACAAAACAAAAAACAGCACAATAGGATCAGGCAGTTTATTTCCTGCTTTTTCAATCGAATCCAGCATACGTTCAAAAAAAGACTTTTTTTCCTTCACAGTGTTATGGTCCATAATTTCCCTCCTATTCGAAACATATTAACCTTTGGTAAGTGATAAAGCCGTTACAACATGAAACTTCAGGCCATCCTTCATGGCTGCTTCATCCAAATCGAATTTTGGATGATGATGAGGATAGGTGATTCCCTTCTCTGAGTTCCCGGACCCAATCATGATATAGCATCCTGGCTTTTCATCACTAAACGCAGAAAAATCTTCTCCGCCCAGCATGGGGTCTATCCAATCTAATTTGCGTTCCGGGAAATGTTCTTCAATCACAGAAGCAACTTTGTCTGTCACTTCCTTTTCATTGATGACTGGATTGTAGCCATACATATACTCGACTAGTGCTTCCGCGCCGTTGGCTTTAGCAATTCCTTCTGCTATTTCGGTGATCCTGGTTTTAATCAGTTCGCGGACGCCGTTATCCAGGGTGCGGACGGAACCGCCGATTTCGACCGTGTCCGGTATCACATTCAAGGCTGTTCCTCCGCCATGAAACTTGGTAACCGAAACCACAGCAGCATCCAATGGGGCGACGGAGCGGGAAACAATGTGATTCAAACCGGTGACAATTTGAGCTCCTGTCGCGAGAGGGTCTACTGTCAATTCAGGAGTGGAGGCATGTCCGCCTTTGCCTTTGACTGTAATTTCGAAAACATCGCTGGCAGATGTAATCGCTCCATGCCTGACTCCTATCGTTCCAAAGGGGATCGTAGACATTAAATGAATTCCAACTACCTCATCCACACCGTCCAAAACTCCCGCAGCAACCATTTCCTTTGCGCCGCCTGGAGGAAGTTCTTCAGCGTGCTGGAAAATGAAGATGATTTCCCCGCTTAACTCCTCTTTGCAATCTTTTAAAATTTTTGCCGCTCCCAATAGCATGGAAGTATGGGCATCATGGCCGCATGCATGCATGACCCCTTTTTTGGCAGAAGCAAAGGGGAGGCCGGTTTCTTCCTGAACCGGAAGGGCATCCATATCCGCGCGGAGAGCAATCACTTTACCTGGCCTGGTGCCTTTCAGCCTTGCCAGCACACTTGTTTTGGTTGGCCTTGACAGCTCAAACCCGCCAAAGCTTTCCAGGAGATCATATACATACTGGGCTGTTTGGACTTCTTCAAACGACAGCTCAGGGTTCTGGTGCAGGTAACGGCGCCACTCGATAACGTCCTTGTACACTTCCTCGATTTGTTGTTGAATTCTGCTGAAGTTCACGAAATACACTCCTTATAAAACGTATAAATAACGCAATTGCGTTAAACAAAGTATATAGAATTTATCGACATCTTTCAATAAAAATTTTAAAATGCATGTCAGGTTTGTTTACATCGATATGTGAGATTTTGTTTTATTCAAACAAAAAAACAGTCTGAATCAGACTGTTTCAAATGTGAAAACTGTATAGTTTCATGGGTCTTCCTTTGTCACTGCTTTTTGTTTCGCCCACTTCCTGTATAAGACCAGTCTTACGGAGGCCAAGGAGAATCCGCTGGGCGTTCCTGAAGCTCATCCCCAACTCGATGGCAAGATCTTTGCTTGTAAAAGTGTTCCAATTCTTGTGTTCGACATGGCTGCGGATTTTATTGTACATTTGCACGCTCAGCTGATGCTGTGCAAGTCTTTCGACCAGCTCGGGTTCATCACTTTCGCTTAGATAGGATATAATGGTGTGCTGATTATGATATTCCTCGACTTCACCCTGCTCATCCAAAAACACTAAAATGTCCTGCTGCGATGTTCTTGAACGCTGAACGGCCATCCTCGCATGAAATTCAGCCCTTAGAACKGAGTCGCCAAACCCAACTCCTACCGCAACAGAATGTTTCCATTCATCACTTATTTTTTGAACGGTATCCTGAAGAAGCTCCTTATGGTGAGTGACCTCACCGCGTGAACTGAAAATCATATAATCCCCATTTCCAGTCTTGTGGAAGGATCCGTTCAGCTTCCTGCTGACGCGGAGCACCGTTTCTTCCGTTTTCAGCTGTTTCAATTGGCTATCATATAACAGCTCTTCCTGGTCAATTTCAAGATTTCCAATTTCGATAAAACAAACGGCAACCTGTGTATCTTTATAGTATTGTGCCTTGGCCTTTTCCGACAGTGCCAGTAAGGTCTGTTTCATTTCCAGCCTGGTTGTCGAAATCCACGAAACGGCAATTCCCTTTTTCTCAAGCCTTTCCTTCACGCCAGGATAACTGGTCAGCGCTCCATCACTTTCTCCCTTTTCCCAAAGCTGATAATGGTAATTGTAAATATCCTGTTCATCGGCATCAGCGGGGAATGTCCTGACAAGCAGGTTTTCAACCGGGAAATCCAATTGCTTGAGCGTATCATCCAGGATATCGACTTCTTGAGGAAAATCCATGCTAATCTGTTTAAAAGCAGCGTCCTTTTGCAGAAGCAAATTAACCAATGAGCGATAGATTCCTGTTTCCAGGAATAGAACGCCATACAAGGAATCCTCATCGCCAAGGACACCTTTGGCAATCACAAAAGGAATGGGCCCCGAAAAAAGCCAGGCATCTACCTCTTTTTGATGTGTCAACACAATTTCCTTCGTTTCAATTGCCTGTTTATATGTAAAAGGGTGAAAGGTCATTTCCTTTTCGAAATCTTTGGCAACATCCAAAATCCGGGCTACGGAAGCCTCGGGACCAACTACTCCAATATGATACAAAAGTTTCACCTCCAATTGATGGGGACGGACCCTTTGATTTCTAAGATAATGTTTTAATTCTAATGGTAGTGCATGACAGGCACCTTGTCCATTCCCTGTTCCTATATCATTATACTGGATAACAGCAGATGAGAATCATTGCATATTAGAATAATAGGCGATTTAAAATGAATCTATGAATATATGGATTGCTAAGTATCGCAAAGAAAATTAATATTGTTCTTAAATAAACGTTGAGKGGAGTGGTTACAGTGAATTTTACTGTAGAAAAGAGTTGGCTATTTGAACGATTGGAAAACAAGGAGATAAAAATTATAGACTGCCGGTTTGAGCTGGGAAATCCGGAGCAAGGAAAAACTCTCTATCATGAAAGCCATATTCCGGGTGCCGTTTTTTTTGATCTGGAAAAACAATTGTCTTCTCCTGTTTCGGAACACGGAGGCAGGCATCCGCTGCCGGATATCGATGCGTTCAAGGGCGAGCTTGAAAAAGCAGGAATAGACCATTCCAGAACTGTTGTCGCTTATGACGGAGGGGAAGGGCAGTTTGCCTCCCGATTTTGGTGGCTGCTTCGCTATCTTGGGCATGAAAACGTTTATGTGTTGAATGAAGGGATTAAAGGCTGGGTGGAATCTGGATATCCAACCACCCAGGAAGTACCCGAATCAGAGTCAGCTACATTCGAAGTGAAACTTCAAAAAGACATGCTTGCTTCCTATGAAGAGGTAAAAGAAGTTGTAATGAACAAGAAAACGTCTCCTATTTTAATTGATTCAAGGGACAGGGCCCGCTTTTTGGGAGAAATTGAACCGATTGACCGGATACCGGGGCATATACCGGGCGCCATCCATCGTTTTTGGGGAGATAGCATGGATCAAGGTTCCTTTAAAGATAGCAATGAACAGAAAAGAAGATTCGCAGATCTGGATCAGGAGCGGCCTATTATTGTTTACTGTGGCTCAGGTGTAACCGCCGCTCCAAACTATATCGCATTAAAAATGGCAGGTTACCAAAATGTTAAGCTGTATGCCGGAAGTTATAGTGATTGGGTTTCTTATGCTGATAATCCGGTTGATAAAGGGGAATAAATTGTTGACAAAACGTCAACGGAAATTTATATTTGTACTGATGGTTGAGATTTATATACCTACTTAAAGCCCTTGCTTCGCATTGGAATTTAGATAAGAAATCCCTCCATCTGATTTTACTATTTTTAAAATCAAAGGAGAGGATTTAAATGTTATCGAATATAGGTGTACCTGGCTTAATACTAATCCTGACGGTAGCGCTTATCATTTTCGGTCCTAACAAGCTGCCGGAAATCGGCAGGGCATTTGGAAAGTCATTGCAGGAATTTAAAAAAGCAACCAAAGAAATCACGGAGGATTTTGGGGATAAAAAAGAGAAGTAAGATTATATAAGTCCCAATGGAAACTAACTTTATATAAAAACCCCTTAACATCAGTTAATGGGGTTTTTTGGGGTGAATAAGGATACAACACCCCTGCTTACATCTCAAATTTTGTTTCAATTTTGACAACTTGTCAACGAAAATTGTATAGTGATTAGAGTTGAATCAGTCGGAAAGGAAAATAAGTATGTCAGAAAAAAGCAATGAAATTGGGCAACTGATTAAGTCCCTGCTGAAAGACCATGCCTTAACGATGAGAAAATTCAGCCAGATGACGGGCATCGATACTGCGATTATCTCAAAAATCGTCAATGGGAAGCGGAAAGCGA
Organism: Bacillus sp. FJAT-27251; assembly: GCF_001273925.1. Taxonomy (GTDB): domain Bacteria; phylum Bacillota; class Bacilli; order Bacillales; family Cytobacillaceae; genus Mesobacillus_B. Next base: position 3,055,317 of record NZ_LIGG01000001.1, read on the forward strand.
CCCCTGAGCATTTGGAGCGGTTTTCGGAGCATCTTGCCGTTCCGATTTCCAAAATGTACGAGGCTGCCGGGTATCGTGTTGATCAACAGCAGCCGGAACTGAAAGAATCATTTGGTGATTTCCAAGAAATTCTTGAAACCGCCAATTTAGTAGATAAAAAGTTTCGGTTGGAAGATGTGAAACAGGAGCTAAAAAAATACGAGCAATTCTCGCAAACTGAAGAAGGATTCGAAACCATTCAGAGCAAGTTTGAGGAGAAGGTGGAAAAAGTGGGAAGCGTTGGACCCTTTATTCACCATTTAAAAGAGATGTATGACGGGGTTTCCCGGAAAAGAGGAACGAAGGCGGAGCTCGCCCTGATGGGTGGGGCCCTCCTTTACTTTATTGCGTCTGTCGACTGTATCCCCGACTATCTTTTCGCCGTCGGGTATCTTGACGACGCGCTGGTGATCAATTGGGTCAGGAATGGACTCTCACTAAAAAAATGACTTGGCCAATTAAAGCCAATAAAAAAGGATTGGAACCACAATGAGCAGACAAAAGCGCTATAAAAGGAAAAGCGGAATCTTTAAAATTGCAGCTGTATTTCTCCTGGCACCTTTGGCGGCATTCGGGTATTTATTTTATCAGTACAAAGATGGATTGAGAATGGCGGGGCCTGCAGAGCAGCATCCTGAATATGAGTTCAATGGGGAGAAAAGTCTCGATAAGATAAATGTGCTGCTGATGGGTGTCGATGCCCGGCCGGATGAGGGAAGGTCACGTGCCGACTCCATCATGGTTGCACAATATAACCCAAAAGAAGGAAAAGCCAAGGTCATCTCCATCATGAGGGATATCTACACCGAAATTCCCGGTTATAAGAACTACAAACTAAACACCGCCTTCTATCTTGGCGGCCCGGAATTGCTGCGAGAAACCTTGAAACAGGATTTTGACCTGGATATTGAATACTATGCCCTGATTGACTTTACAGGTTTTGAAAAAATGGTCGATGCCCTTGCACCTGCCGGCATTGAAATCGATGTAGAGAAAAAGATGTCGGCCAATATCGGCGTTTCCCTTGAACCTGGTCTGCAAAAATTGAACGGGAAGGAATTATTAGGGTATGCCCGCTTCCGCAAGGATGCAGAATCCGATTTCGGACGGGTCCGGCGCCAGCAGCAGGTCATCAATGCCCTGAAGGATGAACTTCTCAGCGCTAAAGGCGTTGCGATGCTTCCTAAGATGATTGGAACGGCCCAGCCTTATATCCAGACCAATCTCGAGGGGGGAGAACTTCTCAATGTTTTGACTAGCGTTGTCCTGCAGCGTCCTGAAACAGTTGAAACGATGACCGTCCCCATTGAGAATTCTTATACAGATGCAAGATACGAAGGAGTAGGGCTGGCACTGGATATTGATTTCGAGGCAAATAAACAGGCGATCGAAGCCTTTTTGGAGGAAGAGCCCCAGGTTAGCTTCAGCAGCCAAGGTAACAGCCAGTAGGAGGACCAGAATTTTGCCCTGAAGCAGGGAGTCAGCTTTTTGCTGAGGTTTAGTCAGGAACCCGGTGTGATTCGGACAGCCTTGGCCGAGAAGAGCGTGCCCGAGTCCGAAAGCCGGTGTGATTCGGACAGCTTGGGCCGAGAAGAGCGATCCCAAGTCCGAATCCCGGTCCTATTCGGACAACCCGGGCGAAGAAAAACTATACCGAGTCCGAATCCCGGCACCGCCTTAACCCCAAACACAAAAATAGCCTGCGGACCAATTAAAACACTGTCCGCAGGCTCCACCCCTTTAAAATAGATCACACAAAGCCTAAGCAATTCCTGCCTTCATCAGCATTCCGTCCAATGGACGCTCCATCTTTCCTTCAAGCCATTGGGCCGCTTCCACAAGCTTGTTCAGGTCAGTACCCGTTTTTTCGCCCATTGAATGGAACATATTGACCATGTCTTCGGTGCAGGCGTTGCCAACGGCTTTAGGGGCAAACGGGCAGCCGCCCAGTCCGCCGATCGAGGAATCAAACCGCCGGACACCTGCTTGATAGCCGGCAAGGATATTGGTGAGGCCAAGACCGCGTGTATTATGGAAATGGAGGCCTAGTGATAGGTCTTTGCCAAAGTGCTCGTAAAAGGCAGCAACTACGGTTTGGACCTGAATGGGGTTCGCCATGCCGGTCGTATCCGCCAGCGTAATTTCGGTACAGCCGGCTTCCATAAATTTCTCCGCGACATTTAGCACCTTGTCTAACGGAACCTCTCCTTCAAATGGGCAGCCGAATGCGGTGCCGAGCACACCCGCGACCCCCTTGCCGGACTCTGCGCCCTCCTTGATAACTTTCAATAGTTCCGTGACCGCTTGGTCGACGGTCCTTTTTGCATTTCTTAAGTTAAAACTATCACTTGTTGTGGTGACCACATGGAGAAAGTCCACATGAGTCTTCAGTGCACGCTCAAGACCGGAGCGGCTTAGCACAAGGCCGCCGTAACGGACGTCCGCACGCTTTGGAAGAACTTTCAACAGCTCTTCCGCATCGGCCATTTGCGGAACAACCTTTGGGTTGACAAACGAAACGGCCTCAATGTTGGTGATGCCGGCATCTATGAGTTTGGTGATCAATTCTGCCTTTACTTCGGTGGAAATAATTTTCTTCTCATTTTGCAATCCGTCGCGTGGACCTACTTCACAAATTTCAATCATCCTGGTTCCCCCCTGAAAAAGTGGCTGATTTTAATATCATCCAAATGTTTTAATACATTGTCGCGTCCTTGGAAAATATGCTCATGCATGGCAATCCGGGCTCGTTCAGCTTCTTTGTTTTCAATCGCCTTATAAATGATTTTATGAACTTCAAGGGATTGCTGAAGGTGGAAATCGGAGTACCAATAAAAAGAGCGGAATACAATCGGAACGACCACCACCTTCGAAATATGAAAGTGCAAATGCTTGTTTTTTGCGGCTGACACAATCGCTTCGTGAAACCGTTGATTCACTTTGACAATTTTGCGGATGCTCGCCATATCGGATTGAAGATGGTCGTGGATCGCTTTTTCATATAGTTCATTGGCGGTTTTCAGCTCAAGCAGATCGGCTTCATTTCGGTGCATGGCCGCTTGGCTGGCGGCATAGCTCTCCAGCAGGCTTCTTAAGTCGTAAATCTCCTTGATATCCTCTTTCGTAAAGCTTCTGACACCTACACCGCGTTTTAGAGGAACAACAAGTCCTTCTGCCTCCAATTGTTTAATTGCTTCTCTGACCGGTGTCCTGCTTAAATTCAATTCCTTGGCTAAAGTCTCTTCCCCCAGTCTCATACCAGGTACATACTTTCCAAGGATAATGGCATCTTTTATAAATTTGTATGCATCCATTCCAACACCTCAAGGTTATTGTATACAAACACTATTTATTTATCAACGAATATTCTGAAAACTGGTAAAAAAGAAGTTGGAACAACCTCTTTATAGGCGATATTAACTAATTATCTAAAAATTTATAAAATACTGTTGACTTATTGTATACAAACTAATAAATTTGTATACATAATCAGAAAATTCAAAAATGACACACAACCTGGGGGGGACCAACATGTCTGAAACGAGACTGCCATTACAAGATTTGCGGGTACTGGAATTGGGAACGTTATTGGCCGGGCCTTTTACCGGCAGATTGCTAGGGGACTTTGGGGCGGAAGTGATCAAGGTCGAGCCGCCCGGAAAATCCGATCCTATGCGTGATTGGGGAAAATCAAAGGATGGAGTAGGTCTTTGGTGGCCGATTCAGTCAAGAAACAAAAAGTCGATTACCCTGAACCTGCGCGGGGAAGAAGGACAGGCGATTTTAAGAGATTTAGTGAAAGAAGCCGATATTCTTATTGAGAATTTCCGGCCAGGCACAATGGAAAAATGGAATCTATCTTATGAGATTCTTTCGGAGATCAATCCGAAATTGGTCATGGTCCGGACATCGGGTTTTGGGCAGACAGGGCCTTATAAAAGCCGGGCAGGATTTGGAAGTGTTGGCGAAGCAATGGGGGGGCTAAGAAATGTAACCGGTTTCGAAGACCGGCCGCCTTCGAGGATCGGCGTTTCGATCGGGGATACATTAGCGGCATTGTTCGCAACGATAGGCTGCCTCGTCGCCATACATGAACGGGAGCAATCCGGAAGGGGCCAAGTGGTTGATACAGCGCTCTATGAATCGGTATTCTCGGTGATGGAGAGCATCATCCCGGATTACTTATTGGCAGGCTATATCCGGGAGCGGATGGGAAATATCCTTCCTGGCGTTGCACCATCCAATATTTATTTTACAAAAGACAAAACGTATATCGTGATTGGTGCCAATGCGGATGGAGTGTTTCGCAGGCTGTGTGAAGCGATGGAACAGCCTGAACTAGCCGACGACCCGCGCTTTTCGACTCATCATGCGAGGGGAGAAAACATGAAATTGCTTGATTCAATGATTGAAGAGTGGACCAAGACCTTGCCGGCGAAAGAAGCCTTAGCCATCCTGGAGGAAAAAGGGGTTCCTTCCGGATTGATTTATACGGCGAAGGATATTGTTGAGGACCCGCATTATCAGGCGCGGGAGATGATTCTTCATGTTGAGCATCCGCAATTGGGTGATTTCCCGATGCCGGGGATCGTTCCGAAATTAAGCAGAACTCCAGGGGAAGTAAAGCATGCCGGGCCAGAGGCCATGGGCAAGCATAATGAAGAGATTTATCATGGTCTGCTGGGGTATGGCCAGGAAAAAATGAAAGAATTAGCGGAAAAGAAGATTATTTAAGGAGGCGATTATGATGAATAACAACGTGAAAGAACCGATTCAGAAAAAGTGGATTTGGATCGGCCTTGTCATTATTTTATTAGGAAATGTTCCTTGGTATTTTTCAGACTCCATGGTTGAGCCTTATATTTTTGGTTTCCCTTTGTGGGGATTTATCATTTTAATTTTTTCAGTGATTTTAAGTGCGTACTTAAGCTGGATTTGCCTGACGCAATGGAACTTGGTTGAAGACGAAGAAGAAGCGAACAAATAGGGGGGATGACCCATGGGAGAACTGGCTTTTGCGGGAATAGACGGAATTGTCATTTTGTCAGCTTTTGCGATCATTATGCTTCTCATCGGCTATTTGTCTGGCCGTGGTGAAAAAAATATTCATGAAAGTTTATCAGGCTATTACTTAGCCGGAAAAAATCTGGGGATCATTGCCCTGTTCTTTACGCTATTTGCCACACAATATAGCGGGAATACCATTGTGGGCTATGCACCGACAGCCTATCGCACTGGTTTTTCATGGCTGCAGTCCATTTCCTTTATGACCATCATCATTGGGGTCTACCTGCTGTTTGCTCCTCGATTGTATGTCATTGCGAAAAAGCGGAACTTTGTGACGCCGACGGATTGGCTGGATCATCGTTTTAGCTCGAAAGGGGTAACTCTCCTGGCCATTTTTCTTATGCTGTGGGGCCTAGGGAACTACCTGCTTGAACAATTGGTGGCCATTGGCCAGGCCGTTTCGGGAATGACCGGGGGAACAATTCCGTATCAGGTAGCGGTTTTGGTTTTTGTGTTCGTCATGCTGGCTTACGAGTGGATGGGCGGCATGAAGGCTGTTGCCTTCACGGATGTCATGCAGGGAATTGTCCTTTTGATTGGGGTTTTTGCCTTTGTGGCCGGCGGAATTTACCTGGCGGGCGGAAGCTTTGGTTCGATTACCCAATTTATCGCCGAAACGGAGCCAGCCAAGCTCGCGGTGCCAGCAGCCGAGGTCAATATCAACTGGTTTAGTATGCTTATTCTGGTTGGCCTGGGTGCCAGTATTTATCCTCATGCCGTCCAAAGAATCTATGCTGCACGAAGCGAAAAAACATTGAAGAAATCTTTTGCACGGATGGCGTGGATGCCGCTTCTTACGACTGGACTTGTTTTTCTGGTCGGGATTATAGGAATTAAACTGTTCCCAGGGTTGGAAGGGGGAGACTCGGAACAGCTTGTTGGTTTGATGGCAAATGAAATTGCTACAATCAATAGCTTCTTCTATTGGATCATGATTATTTTCTTTGGCGGGATTGTCGCAGCCATCGTTTCAACTGCGGATTCTGTTTTATTAAGTTTCTCATCCCTGATTTCTAATGATGTTTATGGGAAGTTCATCAACCCTAAGGCGAGCGAACATCGAAAAGTGATGGTCGGGAAAATCGTTGGCATTATTGCCATCTTCGGTCTGCTTTGGATTGCCTGGAATCCTCCAGGAACGCTTTACGAGATCTTCGTCCTTAAATTTGAATTGCTTGTCCAAGTCTTTCCTGCCTTCGTTTTAGGCCTGTATTGGAAGCGTTTAAATGGCAAGGCTGTTTTCTGGGGAATGGTCATAGGTGCCATTGTTGCAGGAGTCCTTACCTTTACCGGAAACAAAACGGTTTATGGCATCCATGGCGGAATCATCGGATTGTCGCTGAACTTTATCGTCTGTATCGTTGGCTCCTATCTAACCTCCGCTTCTGCAAAGAAGGATCCTGTTCTGGAAGAAGATATGAATGTAGTCAATTTATAAGGTGAAAGTAACTAACTTCCCTCAGCTTGGTGATTCCTTGCTGAGGGTTAGCTGTTGGCGGAAGAGGAGAAAAAGTATGGCAGATTCAATGGTGAAAAATAAGGCGGCATTCATTTCTGAGCCGTGGCGGATGCTTTTGTTCCTATTATTGGCTCAGCTCCTGGTCGCCTTTGTTGGCCGCAGCATAGGACCTCTTGGAGTCCTGATTGGTGAAGACCTGAGCTTGACGAAATCGCAAATCGGAATGCTGCCGGCCGCCCTTTTTTTGGGGCAGGCATTTGCTTCCGTTCCGGCCGGGTTTTTAACCGACAAGTTTGGATCTAGAAGATTATTAATGGCTGCTGCTTTTTTCCTCGGAATCGGTTTTTTAATGATGACTTTTCTGAACCAATTTTGGGCTGTCCTTCTTCTTGTCGTCCTTGGCGGTGTCGGCTATGGCTCGATGCATCCGATCACGAACAAGGGGATCATTGATTGGTTTTCGTTAAAACAGCGAGGAACGGCAATGGGAATTAAGCAAACGGGAGTAACAGCTGGCTCAGCGCTTGCCGGCCTGATTTTACTGCCATTAGGGGCTGGGTATGGCTGGCGTCCCGTCGTATTTGGTGCGTGCGTCCTATTGCTTATCAGCGGCTGTATTGCTTCGATTTTATACCAAGATCGGACAAAGATGAAGACATCCGCAGACTCTGGCGGGCTTGTTGCTTTTTATAAGTCCATGTTTGGGATGCTGCGAAATAAATCACTCATGCTTGTCAGCTTGAGTGCTACTGGATTAAACGGCTCGCAAATGTGTTTGAATACGTATCTTGTTCTTTTTGCATATGAGAGGTTTGGAATTACGCTCGTTTTGTCGGGAATCCTTTTCGTCATTTCGGAAGTGAGTGGCACGTTGGGGCGGATTGCCTGGGGGATGATCAGCGATTTCCTGTTTAATGGTAACCGAATTGTGATTTTACTCATCATTACGGTGCTGACGGCGGTATCAAGCTTAACGGTTGCTTTGATTCCAAGTGCAACCTTCTGGACATTAGTGCCCATTATGATTATTTTTGGCTTTTCCGTCGCCGGCTTCAATGGCATCTGGATGAACCTGGCCAGTGAGATCGTCCCGCCGGAACAGGCAGGAATATCAAGCGGGGTCAGTATTATGTTTGGTTCCATCGGCGTTATACTGGTTCCGCCCATATTCGGTTTTATGGTTGATAAAACAGGCAGCTTTACCTTTGGCTGGATTTTCATTGCCATATTGATGGCTGTGGTCTTTGTTATGCTTGCTTATTTAGCCTTGATTAGTAAAAAGGAAAATTCACCTGAATAGGAATTATAGAGGGGAGAGGATTAAGCATGGAATTTAATCCTGCACAGCTTGGAGAAAAAGAAGTGTATAAACTGCTTAGCGGTTCGGTTGTGCCAAGGCCGATCGCATGGGTTTCGACTATTTCAGAATCCGGGGTTCTTAATCTCGCGCCTTACAGCTTTTTTACTGTCGCTTCCCGCAATCCGCCCATGCTTTGCATATCAGTGGGCCCGGGAGTTGGGGAAAGAGAGGGAACAGAGAAGGATACCCTGGTGAATATACGCTCCCAAAAAGAGTTCGTCATTAATGTTGTCAATTCGGGGCTAGGGAATCCCATGATGAAAAGCTCGGAAAACCTGCCGGCGGATGTGAATGAGTTTGAAGCTGCTTGTTTGACTCCGATAGAGAGTGCCATCGTCAGTCCAAAACGCGTCAAGGAAGCCCCCATCCAAATGGAATGCAAGCTTGAACAAATCATTCCGCTTGGTTCTGACCACTTAATCATTGGACAAATGGTGCATTACCATATCCAAGACGAGTATTATCTTGGAAACTATAAAGTCAATCTTGAAAAGCTGGACCCGCTCGGAAGGCTGGCCGGAAGTTTTAGTGAAATGAAGGGGCTGTTCCAATTGCCAAACCGGTGATTAAAGAAAAAATGCTTCCCATGGAGAAAACAGGCTGTTCAAGCCTGCTTGTTCATGGGAAGCATTTTACTTTTGAGTCATTGGCTCATAAAATCGCGTTGGCAATCAACCTGTCGAATTTGCGGATGTCCACGCCTTTTTTCAAATTCACTTTTATATGGCCGGCTTTCGTCCATAACTCTACTTCTGAATTGACATCAAAGAAGCTGCCGGCATTTTCGGTGGACCACATATTGATGGATGAATACGGCAGTGAATAGATTTCAACTTTTTTACCAGTCAGCCCCTGAGCGTCCCTGACAATTAATCTTTTTGTCGTAAAAATCGCACTGTCCCTTATTGTTTTATACGCAGCGATCGCCTCTTCTCCATCAACGAGCAAATCCTTCACATCGTCGGGAATAGGGCATTCGGAAATAAACGTCCATGCTAAAATTGCTTGTGCAGACATTAATAGCAGCCTCCTGTCATTTTGATTTCCTTTGTACTCAGTTCTTTGTATAAGGGGAAAACTCCTCTTTTGTTTAAAAGAAAAAAACTAGCAAAAAATCTGCTAGTTTTATTCCACGACTTTTATATAAAAATATAGGTCCTGTCCATCCTTGTGCGGTTCTGCGGCAAGCTCATAGCCATGCCTGACCGCTTCTTCAGGAACGTTCCGGAACGATTGCGGGCAATCGGCAATCACTTCCAGCACTTCTCCGATTTTCATCTCTTTTAGCGCATCCAGCGCATAAATGACGGGATACGGTCAAGGCTCCCCGCGAATGTCCAATGTGTAGTCAATATCAAGTTCTTGGTTCAATGCATTATACCTCCTTTGCTGCCAATGGTCTTGATTCTTCTATTTTAATTCCTTTCCCGTAGCGGAAGTGTTTTTCCCACCAGCTGGAGAGAAGGAACCATAGTGCAAGCATGGCCAATGTCCCGATCAGGGCACCGGTTGCTCCCCACGTTTCAATCAGGTTCACTTTCGGCCATCCTTCTGCAAGTGCATTGAAAATTCCGAGATGGTCCCAGCCGTAGGCCAAAAGGGTCGCGCCGACGATATTGCCTGCTCCCACAACCCAGAAGAGCACTTGGCCTTCCATGGCCCGGTACATCATGCCCGTCTCGCACCCTCCTGCTAGAACGATTCCAAATCCAAATAAAAGACCGCCAATGACTGTACTTGGAGCGGCGACTTTAATAATCTGGACAGCACCTGTTTGGATATAAATAAAGGTAAGGACGACACTGATGATCATTCCGACAGCGATGGCTTTCGACATGATGGCACGCCCGCTGATCCACATATCACGGAAAGCAGAAGTAAAACAGATTTGGCCGCGTTCAATCAGGATTCCGAAAAGCGCACCGGCAATCGCTCCAATCGCCAGAAGGTTTTTACCTGTTGCGAATAAATAAATGATAATTCCTATATACGTACAGGCAAACATCCAGCCTAAAACCGGCTGAATCCTGGTATTCTTGGCCGCGGATCTTTTCACTGCTTTTCCAGTGCTTTTTCGCAGATTGGGCTTTCCCCGCCACCATTTCGTGTTCACTACCTTGACGCCCAGGTAGGTGCCAATAGCAGTCGTGACCATGAAAATCCACGCATGGAAAGAGAATTGCGGCACCCCAGTAAAAAACGCCGCCAGGTTGCAGCCAAGGGCAAGGCGGGCGCCGAAACCGGCAATGATCCCGCCGGAAAATCCCTGGACAAGGCGCCGCCTTTGTCTCGGGAACCGAATCTTAAAGCTGTTGCTTAACAAGATGGTGATCAAGGCCCCGGCCAGCATCCCAATCACGATCCAGCCATCTGTCCGGCTTAGGGGCGTACCTTCCAATCCTACGAGCTGGAAGTAATCCCATTGCGACACATCTACTCCAGCCAACTGCAGGATATGTCCACCCAATCTTGTAAACTCTCCGGTAACGGCCCAAACGGTTGCCGTCAGGCTAAAATACAAGGCGCTCACCAGGCCAGCGAGCCCTAAAGCAACATAGGGATTCCAATATTGATTGAATATTTTGTTGTAAAGCTTCACCTTTGAGGTCCATCTCCTTTCGTTTGCATTTCAAGGCCAAGCATCAAGATAGTGTTAAAACTTCATATTTTGCAGCCAGCTCAATAAAGTCCGCCATGGAACTGATTTTTCCAGCTGTCAGCTGCTCCTGAACTTCATAGAAGTCAACGCAGGTTTTGCATGCCAACACGTCGACCCCTTTGGATTCAAGTTCTTTTAGGTGGAGAGAAACAAGCGAGCGTTCTGTCAAGGTGAAAACTCCGCTGTTCATACAAAAAACTGCCTCGGGCAGCTCCTCTTTTTGCTTAAGGATTGTGAAAAAGGTTTCCAGAATCCCTTCGCCTAATTCTCTTTCTCCCTTCCCAAGCTGGTCAGATGCAAGTAATATCACTTTATTCTTCAAATTTTCACCCTCCCTGAAATCATAACCCCATTTTAGCAAATGTAGGTGGGGGGACCTATCGGGATTTTGGATGGATCAGGGCATCAAGTTCAGTTTTTATCGATAGCAGTTTCGTTTTTCAAAAGTTTCTTACACATGGAAGGAAAATGCGGGATGTTGTCCTAGTAAAAGTGGGAGTCTTGCAATACTTACACTGCTATGTACCATTCTTGGGAATATATTATGAGAGGAAGGATTTCAGTTCCCTGGAAGAGGCTATTGAAATTGCCAATGATGTTAAATTTGGATTAAGTGCTTGGACTTTCACCAACAAAATTCAGAAAAAGCTTTACTTTATTGAAGATATGGAGGCACGCCTGGTAAGGGTAAATGCAGAAAGTGCTGGTGTTGAGCTCCAGGCTCCTTTTGGAGAAATGAAGCAATCCAGCTCCCACTCAAGAGAGCAGGGACAAGCGGCCATTGAGTTTTATACATCCATTAAAACTGTTTTTGTGAAAGGGACCTAACTCATTAAAAAATTGCTCTCCAAACGGGGGCAGTTTTTTATTTTCCAGTCTGCAATTAATTATTGAAATTTTCCAAATAGAATGGTAGATTGGAAGTGGTAGTACCACAGTACCTAAAAGCAAATGAGGGGAAATTATGAGACTTAAGAACAAAGTAGCTCTTATTACAGGTGCAGGATCGGGGATTGGCAGGGAATCTGCTTTATTGTTTGCCAAAGAAGGAGCTCATGTGATTTGTGCTGATGTAAATGAAAAATCAGGAATCGAAACAGCAAATCAGATCTCCGAGAATTCTGGAAGTGCAATCTATCTTAAGCTTGATGTTACAGATGAATGCAGTGTCAATAAAATGGCAGACGAAATTGAGAGACGGTATAAGACGATTGATATTCTGTTTAATAATGCAGGAATCAGCGGGATAGGCCAGCTGCATGAGACATCACTTGACACATGGCGCAAAGTAATGGATGTAAACGTCAATGGGGTCTTTTTAGTGTCAAAGGCAATTGTTCCTTTGATGATGAAAACAAAAAGTGGTTCAATTATTAACATGTCATCCTGTATTGCAGAAATAGGTCTGGGGAACAGGGCTTCTTATGCAGCAAGCAAGGGGGCCATTCTATCTTTGACAAAGTCGATGCAGGTGGATTACGCACCATTCAACATAAGAGTCAATGCCTTGATGCCTGGAACCATATATACCCCTTTTGTAGAGGATTACCTATCAAGGGATCCAGACCCAGAGGCTGCCATTGCAAAAATTAAGGGCCGGCAGCTTAGCGGAGATTTAGGCAGCCCCCTCGATGTAGCTAATGCGGCACTATATCTCGCAAGTGATGAGTCAAAATTTATGATGGGGTCCCCTTTCATGATTGATGGGGGAGTGGTCAACGGAAAATCAAGTTAATTTGCTATTTATAATCTGTGATAACTAAAGAGTGTTAGGAGGAGTTAGTGATGAAATTCTTGACTTTTAAGAAGGACGGGGAACTAAAGCTTGGTGTAAAAATGGACAATGGCATTTTAGATGTGGAAAAAGCCGCTGCCATCTTTAATATAGATGTGCCAAAAACGATGGACGAATTAATAAGGCTTGATTTCCTGAAGGATTTTGACTTGTTGGTAAAGAATGCGGTTGATAGTCAGGACAGCCTGTTTGTCACTGAAGAAGATATCCAATATGGTCCTGCGGTACCGAACCCTGGAAAAATTATTTGTGTAGGGCTTAACTATCGGAAACATGCAGAAGAATCCAATATGCCAATCCCTGAATATCCAATTCTTTTCAATAAGTTCAATAACAGTATTTCTGGACATAAGGATGTGATTACTCTTCCCTCTAACTCCAAAGAGAATGATTATGAGGCGGAGCTGGTTATCGTAATTGGTAAGGAAACCAAAAATGTATCTCGTGAAAAGGCGTTGGAGCATGTATTTGGATATTGCAATGCAAACGATTTGTCTTCCCGCGACCTGCAATTCCGCACACATCAATGGCTTCTGGGCAAAAGCCTGGATGGCTTCAGCCCTATTGGACCATATTTAGTGACAAGCGATGAAGTAGGAAATCCCAATCAGTTAGCTATTAAAGCGACTGTAAACGGGGAGGTTCGCCAGGATTCCAACACATCAGACATGATTTTTTATTGCGATGAAATAGTGAGCTATATTTCCAAGCATATGACATTAAGCCCAGGAGATATCATCTTAACCGGTACTCCAGCAGGGGTTGTTTTTGGTTATCCAGAGGATCAGAGAGTCTACTTAATGGAGGGAGACCAGGTAACGATTGAGATTGAGAAGCTGGGCCAGCTTGTAAATACGTTCAGGCAGGAATCTTAAGGAGCAAGTAAAAGAGGCTGTCCAAGAGTGCCAGACACCATTGGACAGCCTTTTTAATTCTAGTTCACTTTGCCATAGAATTGCTTTGCTCTTGCAAAATTCAGGTCAATAGCTTCTTTTACACTTTTGATATCTTTATTCCTAATTGCTTTTATTATCATGGTTCTGCACTCTATGCTGTTTTCCCACGCCCCGGGGATATTTAATATTTTTAACATGGACTCATGACGCAAGTGAACGATTGTCTGCATCAGTTTGCTATATATTTTGTTGGTACTACAAAAACCCATGTGAAGGTCAAATTCATCCAGAAACGCCTGGAATTTTTCGTTATTTTTGTCTTTTATAGAAAGAGACTTAAGGCTGTTTAGAATGTCCTCCAACACTTGAATTTGTTCCTCATCTATATACTGTGAAGCTTCCATGTAAACTTCTGATTCAATTAGTTTTCTGGCGGCATACACTTCGTCCAGATTATGGATTTCATTGAAATACATCCATGAAATCGTTTCGGCAGGTATCGGGGATTCTCTTTCACTTACGAAGCTTCCTTCTCCAGGCTTAATCGTGATAAGTCCAATCAGAGCCAGTGCGCGCAGCGACTCACGGATTCGACCTCTGTTAACTCCAAACTCTTCTGCCAGCTGTCTTTCATTGGGCAGTTTATCTCCTGGCTTTAATTCATTGGAAGTTATCCAGGAAGCCATTTGCTCCATCACCTGTTCAGTTACCGTTACTCTTTTAATCGGATTAATTTGTACCAAATTGACGCCTCCTAAATTATAATTTTGGTACTACCAGAATACCACTTAATTGTGCAGATGAGAAATGATATTTCATTTCAAAAATAAATCCTTTAGTTTAGTAAGAGAATTGTCAGAAATTTTTATTCCTTAATTTTTTTAAATATTAGAAAATTTGTTGAAAAAGCGATTATCATGTGGTAGCATTTTAACTGTGGTACTACCAGAGACACAACTTGAAAGCGCTTAACTAAAAATAAGATTAACAGATCATTAAAAAGTAGAATAGAGGAAGTGATATGTAATTTTGCTTATTGTGGTATTACCATACCACCATCTAATCATTGTGATAAAAAAATGATAACTTTGTTACATACGAGGGGAATGAAGCAATTTGAACGGTAAAGTGTTTCGAACTATTATTATGAAACCTTCAGACAGTGTTGCAGTTGCATTGGAAAATATTCCTGCCAATAGTAAAGTGGCTGTGCAGTTTACTTTAGAGCATTCCAAGGATATCACTGTGCAGCAAGAAATCTCTTTTGGACACAAATTCGCTGTCCAGCCAATCAAAAAGGGGGACGAGATTATCAAGTACGGAGAAGTCATCGGGAAAGCAAGCAGCGATATCGCGGAAGGTGAGCATGTCCATGTCCACAACCTTGAGGGAGTAAGAGGAAGGGGGGATAAAATTGGTTCAGCTAAATAGCGGAAAGTTTTTAGGTTATCGAAGACGCGATGGCAAGGTTGGGGTGCGTAACCATGTCCTCATTTTGCCGACAATTACATGCGCCACTCAGACTGCACAAAGAATCACGGAGTTGGTCCATGGAACAGTAACATTCATTCATCAACATGGTTGTGCCCAGGTTGGAATTGATTATGAACAAACATTCAGAACCTATGTTGGGATGGGCAAGAACCCAAATGTTTATGGGGTGGTAGTACTGGGATTAGGCTGTGAAACCCACCAGGCAAGAAGTGTGGCAGCAGAAATTGCCAAAAGCGGAAAGCCAGTTGTTACGATTTCCATCCAGGATCATGGAGGTACCTTAACCACCATTGCAGAGGGAGCAAAAGCAGCTGCCAAGCTTGTCCAGGAGGCATCGTCCCAGATAAGGGAATGGTGTGATTTTAGGGAATTGATCATTGGAACGGAATGTGGTGGTTCGGACGCTTGCTCTGGTCTATCAGCCAATCCCGCAGTAGGCGCTGTGAGCGATATGGTTGTTGAGCATGGAGGTACATCCATTTTGGCTGAAACGACAGAGTTAATTGGAGCCGAACATCTTCTGGCCAACCGGGCAGCAAATGACCATGTGGCAAAACGTGTCTACGAAGTGATTGGAGCTATGGAGAACCGTTCCATTATGATGGGAGTTGATATAAGAACTGGGAATCCGAGCCCGGGAAACATTGCGGGGGGCTTAAGCTCTCTTGAAGAGAAGTCGCTGGGTGCTGCAAACAAAGCAGGGAAGAGCACGTTAAAGGAGCTCATTGATTACGCAGAAGAGCCTACTGAGAAGGGGCTAGTGTGGATGGATACGCCTGGACATGATATTGAGCAATTAACCGGCATGGTGGCTGGAGGAGCACAGGTGGTATTATTCACTACCGGAAGAGGCACCCCAACAGGCTCACCAATTGCGCCAGTGATAAAAATTTCTACGAACACTGGAATATTTGAAAGGATGCACGACAATATCGACATTAATGCCGGTACGATTATCGAAGGAAAAGAAACGGTTCAGGAGGTAGGTCAAAGGATTTTTGATGAAATTGGGTTGGTCAGCTCAGGAAAACTCACAAAAGCAGAAATTCTTAAGCAGCATGATTTCGGTATTTGGAGAATAGGGCCTACGTTTTAATTAAGGATAATGAGCCAGCAGTGATTCTAATTTATAAACGAAGAGGGGTTTTTGCATGAGAAGATTAGTCAAATGGTTTTCCTTTAGCCTTACGGCAATGTTGGTATTAGTCACGGCTGCCTGTTCTTCAGAACCTGAAACGTCATCAACTGAGGCCTCCGCTGAAGGAGAGAAAATTGAAATCAATTTGGCATACGGAAACCAGCCAGGAGAGCCAATCGATAAGCTGGCAAACAAGTGGAAGGAATTAGCGGCTGAGAAAAGCGGCGGACAAATTGAATTGAAGCTGTTCCCAAGCTCGCAGCTGGGTTCAGAGAAGGATGTAGTAGAGCAGGCGACAATGGGAAATAACGTCATTGTTATGGCAGGATATGACTTTTTGATGGACTATGTCCCGGATGCAGGAATATTGACGGCCCCATACTTGACGGACAGTATCGACGACTTAATTTACTTGACTGAAACAGATTGGTTTAAAAATGATATTACCAAAGCATTGAATGATAAAGGAATTGAAATTGTGCAGGGTAATACGGTTTACGGTGAACGTCATCTTTTAACGAATAAAAAGGTAGAGACGCCAGATGACTTGAAGGGCATGAAAATCCGCGTTCCAAATAACCAGATGTCCATTGCTACTTTTGAAGCTTTAGGCGCAACTGCTACTCCGACCCCTCTGGGAGATTTATATACTTCCCTTCAACAAGGGCTGATAGATGGCGCAGAAAACCCGCTTCCGGTTCTTCAAGGGGTAAAGGCACAGGAAGTATCGAAGGAGCTTTCTCTTACGGGACACCAGAGGTTCATAACTTCCTGGATTGGCGGAAAGTCTTTTATTGATACTTTACCGGAAGACGCCGTTAAAATCTTGAAGGAAACAGGAGATGAGGCGGCAAAATATGCCAGAGGCGTTTTGGAAGAAGAGAATGATAAAGTCCTTGCAGCATTTAAGGATCAGGGCGTAACGATACATGAAGTGGATGTTGAGCCTTTCAAGGAGAAGGTTCAGGGAGTTTATGAAAAGTTTCCGCAATGGTCTCCGGGATTGTATGAAAAAATTCAGGATGAACTAGCAAAACATTAAGCCTCGAGCGGTGTATAAGCCAATTATACACCGCTGCCCCTTTTTAATATTCGGCACCTGCCAGTTATTTTACTAAGTGAAGAAAAATTCTACTGATATTTTTATAGGGGGTTAGGTTATGAAGTGGTTTAATGCCATCGATGACGTTATTTCAACCATTGCACTTTTAGTCATCATTTTATTGACGGGGATTAATGTGTTAATGCGATTCGTTTTTAGCAATCCTATCCCATGGGCTGAAGAAGTGACCATTGGAATGTTTATCTGGCTTGTATTCATTGGGGTTAGTTCAGCCATGAAACGTGAGGGCCATATCGGCGTGGATTATTTCGTAAACAAGATGCCAAAGCCCCTGCGCTTAATCAGCGAACTTGTACGAGTTGCTGCAATGTATTATGTATTGATTTTCGTATTTGTCATTTTGGGTTATCAGCTGACCTCCCAGGCGGTTAACAAAGTAACCCCTGTCCTTGCAATCAGTTATCAATTCATTGATATGGCTGTCCCAATAGGCGGATTGCTTACAGCCATCCATTTTACAAGGATACTGCTGAAGTCCCACCGCAAAAATTCTGAAGAACTGGGGGGCTCATAAATGGCTTTGACAGTCGTATTGTCCGTATTAGTCCTTTTATTTCTATTAAATGTTCCCATATCTTTTGCCTTAATTGTCAGTACAGCTGTTTATTTTTTATTCAATGACAATTTTACCAACGTGGTTCTTATCCAAAGGATGGTGGGAGGGATTGAGTCTGTTCCGCTGCTTGCGATTATCTTCTTTATCACTGCAGGAATACTGATGAATTATACCGGCATAACAACCAGGATGTTGAGATTTGCGGAAGTAATTACTCGTCCGCTTCCAGGATCGTTGGCCCAAGTGAATGTCATTCTTAGTACTTTAATGGGTGGTTTATCAGGCTCTAACATAGCCGATGCAGCCATGCAATCAAAGGTCCTGGTCCCTGAAATGGAGAAAAAGGGCTATAGCAGGTCCTTTGCCACAGTTTTGACTGCTGGGACATCTTTAATTACACCGATTATCCCGCCAGGAATTGCCTTGATTATGTATGGATACGTAGGGAATGTATCCATTGGACAATTGTTCATGGCAGGTGTATTACCGGGGATTGTTCTCTGCCTGATTTTTATGATTTATGTTCATTTTTATGCCAAAAAGCATAGTTTGGAAACAGAAAAACAAAAAAGAATTACATTAAAGGAATTCCTAATTACTTTTAAAGATGCTTTGCTTGCGCTCCTTTTGCCTGTCATCATCATCGGTGGTATTCGGTTCGGTGTATTCAGCGCGACGGAAGCAGGAGCGATCGCTGTATTTTATGCACTTATGCTGGGGCTTATCATTTATCGGGAAATGACAATAAAACAGCTTATCAAGGCGCTGGTCGAAACCGTACATACCGCTGCCTCCATTCTAATTATCATTGCTGCAGGCTCTGCCTTTGCCTGGGTTTTAACATTGGAGCAGTTGCCTCAGAAAATGACAGCCTTCATGGTGGAATACATTTCTTCACCAGTATTGTTCTTCCTGATTGTCACTGTTTTTCTATTAATCATTGGGATGTTTGTAGAGGGAAATGTTTCAATTATTATCCTAACCCCTCTATTTATGCCAATGTTGCAACAATATGGCATCGACCCAGTCCACTTCGGTATTTTCTTTATTATGTGCATCAGTATCGGAACCATGACACCTCCGTTGGGAACAATAATGTTTACGACATGTTCTATTACCAAGACTAGGATAGAAGATTTCATAAAAGAAAGTGTATCCTTCCTGGTTATATTGATAGTCGCTACATTATTAATCGCGTTTATTCCCCAAATTTCTCTATGGCTTCCTCAGAATTTCTCATAAGTTTAGTAATCCGGGGCGGGGTAGCATTCCCGCCCTTTAATATGTTGACCGAAGTGTTGGGCATAAAAAAGAGCCCTTCAATAGAGAAGAGGCTGTTTAAGATACCTTTTTGCCATGTGCAATGTGACCGCTAAAAAATTATTCGTTAACACATATCAAGGTCTTGTTTGTATAAAAGGTATTACTATTAAAATACTCTGGTGTGTTCATAAAGGCGACTTTTTCTGTAATATAGGAGGAAGTATCTAATTCCCCTTTATTTACACATGAAATTACATATTCGAAATCTTCCCGAGTGGCATTTCTACTGCCTAACAATGTCAATTCCTTTGAGTGGAAATCAGGGTCGCTGAATGTAATATGATCCTTCACAAGACCCACATAAACAAGTTTTCCGCCGTGGGCAACAAAATCGAAAGAACTCACCATAGAACGCCTGTTTCCTGTTGCATCAATTACCACTGTCGGCAAGTCCCCATTATTCATCGCTGTTAGTTCTTCGACTGTTCGGTCAGAGGGCTTAATGACGATATCACACCCAGACCATTGCTGACTATAAGACAAACGAGCTTCATTAATATCCATAACAATGGTTTTAGCGCCTTGCAGTTTAGCAAATTTAGCCACGCCCAAACCAATGGGTCCTGCCCCGATAATAAGTACCGTTTCTTTCTTTGAAATGGCAGCCCTTCTAACAGCGTGTGCGCCAATGGAGAGAGGCTCTATGATTGCTCCTTCTTCTAACGATAATTGGTTCACTTTGATTACCTGGCTTTCGGGTAATACAATCAGTTCTGCCATTCCACCATCGATATGTACACCAGCCACTTTCATATTGGTGCAGCAATTGGTCTTGCCTTTATTGCATGCTATGCATTTTCCGCAATGCATATAGGGAATCACAGAAACTCTATCTCCAGGAACAATGCTGCTGACATTAATGCCTGTCTCTTTTACAACACCAGATAATTCGTGCCCTAACACACGAGGGTACTGAAAAAAAGGCTGGTTTCCGGAGAAAGCATGAATATCCGTACCGCATACTCCTATTCTCTTCACCTCTAGCAATACTTGGTTATCTTTAACAGCAGCCGGGTTATCCAATTCTTCTATTTCCATATTTCCTGGCCTATGACATACGATGGCTTTCATGACTTACACCCTTTCCTGAACAAAATGAAAGCATATTTTAAAGAGGAAAACGTTTTCATACTTTATGTTATCATCAATAATAGTAATAAACCTTACGTATTTTGCTTATTTTATATCATATTTTGATATTTGAGTTGAGGTGCTTGATTATGGTAAAGATAAAAAAGGTTTCAAACAGTGACTCTCTTTTTTCTTTGACGGTTATCTATCAGGATACGAAAAGCCCAAATCGTGAACGCCCCGAGCATATCCATGATGATTATGAAATCGTGTATGTTTATGAAGGCAAAGGGACTTTTTTTATAGATGACTTTTTCTACCAAATGCAATCTGGTGATGTATTTATCATACCTGCCAACACTATACACAGAGCAACCCCGGATCATTTAGATCCTGTTAATTCCAGCGTCGTTTTCTTCGGTCCAGAATTATTCTTTCCTACATTAATAGATGATTCATTTTCCTATTGGCACCTATTTGAAATAATAAAAAACGAAAGAAAGTATAAAATATCCCTTTCCCTGGAGCAGCAAAGAAAGTTTAAAACACAAATGGAAAGGTTAAAGGATGAACTTGTAGAAAATAAGCTCGGCTCGAGGCAGGCCTCTTTGCTGATTCTTCATGAGATAATCCTTTATTTACACAGAACGTTGATTGAGAGCGCTGTAACCATTAATCTTCCTCACACAAACAGCCCGGACTGGGTGAAAGAAATATTAGGATATATTAACCAAAATTTAAACAAGAAATTAACCCTTACAGACCTTGCCCAGCAGGCATTAGTCAGCACATCGCACTTTAGCAGAGTATTTAGAAGATCAACTGGAATGAGATTGACAGTCTACTTGAACACGAAAAGAGTGATTAAAGCTCAAGAACTTTTATTGGCAACAAGTCTTTCAGTTTCTTATATTGCAGATCTATGCGGTTTTGAAAGCTTGACTCATTTTCATAGAGTTTTTAAGAAATATCTAAAGTCCAGTCCATCCCAATATAGGAAAGGCAAAAGAGGTTTTTGATGAATACAGGAGCACACTAACTCTATAAGTTGACAAATGATGTTTTTCATAATCTTTCGGTCCCATTGTGTGTTAATGAGGCTGGAACATATAAACAATTAATAATAAATAGTAAAAATGAAAGGAGCCCGCATGAGATTCCTGATTGAGTACAAGGATTTCAAAAGCAAGGAAACCGATAACAGAACATTACACTTGCTTGACACCTTTTTAAATGAACATCTAATAGGTAGATTCCATGGACAAACCTTTGAATGTATCCTGATCCGATTCATTCAGAATGCTCCCCGGACGAAAAAATTGAAGCTTAAATCCCTATATCAAACGATTGCGGAAGTGGAGGTTCATGGAAGTTTTAAAAATCCGGGTAAATTGGATTTGGAAGATTTTCAATACGGATTTATGAAGGTGGAAGAAGCCATTAAGAAAGTAAGATTCATAGAACGTAAAGAACGTATGGATTTTCACGAAGAGGAGCTGCTGGCTGACTATGGAAATGCTTCTGCTTTCGTTCCCAAAACGAAGGAGGACTTTAAAGACTACGCGAAAGCAGAACAGGAAATCAGGGTGAAAAACCAGGCGAAAAGGGCAGACTGTTTAATGTACAGCTGTTCCATCCACCCTCGTCCTTTAACCAGAAAAATCGCGGGGATTAGGATATATGACTGCTATGAAAAGGGGACTTTATCTCCTTATGATTATATTTACTCAGAGTTGTTTGGCAATCTATTAAGGAAGGCGAACGTGCTGCTTCCCGATTATGATGAAATTTATATCCATATTGGCGAGACTATGGACATGGCCAAACAGGAAATCGCATTGGAAACCTGGCACAAATATACGTATTCCACCCTCGATGTCACTGCATATTTAGCCGGTGACGAGCGGATTAGGTCTGAGATGTTGTTCGATTCTGTCTGTGATGGATTAAGGTTGATTGCCGAATTTGACCATCTGGAAAAGGAAAAGATAGAGAAAGTCATCCAAATGATCAAACAAAAAGGTCAGGATATGGAATTAACATATGACTCTAAACAAAATAAGAGCTATTTAGCGGAGATTGTTTACAAGGTACCTAAAAGCCACTTGGAAAAAGCGGAGTACCGCCTTAAAGTGACAGATTTGACAACAGGGACATCGGCTGTAAGCCATATTGATTTTATTAATACTTTCTATGCTCCCTACAGCTTTGGCAATATCATCATTAAAAAGGATCAGATTGTGATAAAGGGAAGGGAAAGCTTCAGAGCGGAAATCTCTAGACAAGCAGACAAGCTACCTGATGAGTATGTATTCAATATAGGTGAGCTTTTTCCACTCTCGTAAAGAACCATAGTTATTAAGTTGATGAGTGTTAAAACCAAGGATCAGGTGAAAAATTGTGTATAATCGATAGAGGGAATGCTCTTGTCAGGAAATTTCATAAAAATTCACTACAAAAAGGGAGAGGTGTCAATATGAAATCATTAAATGAATGGTTTAAGCAGGGAATGACCACAACACAATATATTTCAAGTATGAAAGTGAATCGTGATGGCTTGCTAAAGGTGTACAACTCAAGTGAGCTTGAAGAGAATCAAAGAGGCTTCCTTCACGGACTTCAGGTTAAGGAGCTTAGGGCACTCATTCTTACGGCAGACTGGTGCGGAGATGCGATGGTCAACATCCCTTTATTCCTGAGGATCGCCAATGAGGCGCTTATTGATGTCCGTTACTTTATCCGGGATGAGAATCTCGAACTGATGGATCAATATTTAACCAATGGGAAATCACGCTCGATTCCAATCATTGTCCTGATTGACCAGGAGGGCGAGGAAGTGGCAAAATGGGGACCGCGTGCACCGGAAGCCCAAAAACTTGCTGATGAATTATTTGGTTCTTTGCCGCCAAAGGGGACTCCGGAGTTTGACGAAGCATTTAAAAAAGCGATTCCGGCTTTCCAAAAAGGCCTGACAGAAGACAAAGCTCTTTGGGAATCGATCACCAAGGACATGCTGGCAGTATTGAAATAAAAGCAGAGGGAATGTTCTCGCGCTTCATTGAAGCAGTAGAACCGTCCCTCTGTCTCTTTTTACTTGAAAAACTGTCTTTTTTTGCATATACTTGGTTCAGTCAGACAACAAACTAAGTGGTTCCAGGAATGGGGAATTAAAAATGAAAAAGATAGTCATTACAGGCGGTAGCGGKTTGCTTGGCTCTGCCGTCATAACCGAATTTTTGGAACATGGGTATGAAGTGGTAAATGCAGACCTGAAGCATCCAAAAGAAGCACTTTGCAGGACGGTCATCACAGACTTGACCAATCTGGGTGAGGTGTATGGTGTATTGGCAGGTGCCGATGCGGTCGTTCATCTTGCTGCGATTCCGGTTGCCTATTCCCATCCAAACGAAGTCACCTTCCAAAACAATGTGATGAGCACTTATAACATTTTGGAAGCAGCGGGAAATTTGGGAATAAAAAAGGCTGTTATATCATCAAGTGAATCGTCCTATGGTATTTGTTTTTCCAGGCAAAACCTCGGTCCGCAATATGTACCAATTGATGAAGAGCATCCTCAGCTGCCGGAAGAAAGCTATGGGCTATCCAAAATTGTCAATGAGGAAACAGCTCATATGATCCACCGCAGGACCGGAATGCAAGTGGTATCCTTCAGGCTGGGAAATGTTATTTCTCCTGAAATGTATCAGAACTTTCCAGGATTCATCCATGATCCTGAACAGCGCAAACCGATTTTATGGAGTTACATCGATACACGTGATGCAGCAGCAGCTTACCGGCTGGCCGTTGAGACAGATGGGCTGGGCTCTGTTGCCCTTAACATAGGGGCCGATGAAACCAGTATGGATATCGAGAGCAAACAATTGATGGAAACATGTTTTCCGGATGTGAAAGACTTCAAGAAGGAACTTTCAGGCTTCGAACCTCTGCTAAACAATGAAAAAGCCAAGAAACTCCTGAATTGGAAGCCCATTCATAAATGGAGAGAAAATGTGAACCTATAATTCTATAAATTGAAGGAGTGGCAAACGATGACGAATGGTCTACAAAGCACGACTACTTTACA
The DNA here is from genome assembly GCF_001273925.1 of Bacillus sp. FJAT-27251. GTDB lineage: Bacteria > Bacillota > Bacilli > Bacillales > Cytobacillaceae > Mesobacillus_B. The sequence goes on from NZ_LIGG01000001.1 coordinate 3,079,381, forward strand.
TAATGGGGTGAAAATGCCATGGCTGGGCCTTGGTGTTTTCCTGGTCAAGGACGGCGAGGAAGTTGTCAATTCTGTCAAAACGGCTCTTGAATTGGGCTACAGAAGCATTGATACAGCTGCCGTTTACAGAAACGAAGAGGGAGTCGGCCAAGCGATTGCCGAGTCCAATATACCTAGGGAAGAACTGTTCATCACGACCAAAGTCTGGAACGCCGACCAAGGCTATGAAGCTACGCTAGCGGCATTTGAAACTAGCATGAATAAACTGGGATTGGACTACCTGGATCTGTATTTGATTCACTGGCCGCTTCCTTCCCAGGGAAAATATGTTGAAACATGGAAGGCGCTTGAAAAGCTTTATAATGATGGCCGTGTCCGCGCCATTGGGGTCAGCAATTTTAAAATTCACCATCTGGAAGAACTCATTGCCAATAGCGAAATTGTCCCGATGGTCAATCAGGTGGAGTATCATCCGCGATTCAATCAGCGGGAACTGCATGAATTCTGCAAAAAGCACAGCATCCAGCTTGAAGCATGGTCACCGCTGATGCAAGGCGGCCTTCTTGATGAACCAGCCTTAGTTGAAATCGCCAAAAAATATAATAAATCCACCGCCCAAATCATCATTCGCTGGGATATCCAGACTGGAGTCGTTACTATCCCTAAGTCGGTCAAGCCGCACCGCATTGCTGAAAATGCGGATGTCTTTGATTTTGAACTCACACAGGAGGACATGGAGCAAATCAATGCCCTTAATCAGGACCAGCGCCAGTTTGCGGATCCTGATGACTTTAATAAAATTTAATAAAACTCATTCACCTATCAAGCATAACCTTTCCTCCATTTAAGGAAGGTTATGCTTTTTTGCATCTTCTATTCTGAATTGTAAAACTATTCTTTACATAGCTTTTTTATTATTGTAAAGTAGTATAAGAAAAGCTATAATGAATCTATCTCAAAAAGACAAATGTCTTTTTAGAAGGGACTGCAGGTGGTTTAAGCATTTATAAATCTTTCTAATGGTTATTATTTTAACAGACTAGAATAATGGGGGAATATTTCTATGAAAAGTTTATGGGGAATGTGGAGCAGGCTGAGCCTCGTGAAGCAAATCATGATTGGGCTTGCAGTCGGGATCCTGCTTGCMGTACTGTCTCCTGCTGCAGGGAAACCGCTTGTCATCCTCGGATCTTTATTTGTGGGTGCGTTAAAGGGGATTGCACCTGTACTGGTATTCTTTTTGGTGATGGCAGCCATCGTCCAGCATCAAAAAGGGGCGAAAACCAATATGAAAACCGTTATCGCGCTTTATCTGTCAGGGACCTTTTTGGCGGCGGTGGTGGCCGTAATCGCCAGCTTTTTATTCCCTGTCGAACTGACACTGGCTACAGGCGCTGAAGGCTTTACCGCTCCTGGCGGTGTAGTGGAGGTTCTTCGTACATTATTGATGAACGTCGTCGATAATCCATTCAATGCGATTGCGAATGCAAACTATATTGGGATTTTGGCGTGGGCGCTCGTTCTCGGTTTTGCTTTAAGAAGTGCTTCTGATTCAACTAAAACATTGATTTCGAACGTTTCGGAAGCTGTTTCGAAAATGGTTGGATGGGTCATCAAGTTTGCGCCGTTCGGAATCATGGGACTTGTCATCGAATCGATCACTACCAATGGACTTGAGTCCTTGTTAGGGTATGGAAAGCTTCTTGCTGTCCTGGTCGGGTGCATGCTCTTTGTGGCTTTTGTCATGAACCCGCTGCTTGTTTATGTGACGGCACGGAGAAACCCTTATCCGCTGGTTTGGACGGCGGTAAAAGTAAGTGGAATGACGGCCTTCTTTACTAGAAGCTCCGCCGCAAACATTCCGGTGAACATGGAATTGGCCAAAAAGCTGGGCTTAAACAAAGATTCCTATTCTGTTTCCATCCCGCTGGGGGCTACCATCAATATGGCGGGCGCTGCGATTACAATTTCCGTCCTGACACTTGCTGCGGTTCATACATTGGGCATCCAGGTAGATTTCGCCACAGCTATCATCCTTAGCGTATTGGCAGCTGTCAGTGCATGCGGTGCTTCCGGTGTCGCCGGCGGCTCACTTCTCCTGATTCCTCTGGCAAGCAGCCTGTTTGGAATTCCAAATGAAGTAGCGATGCAGATTGTTGGAGTCGGCTTCATCATCGGTGTTGTTCAAGACTCCGTTGAAACGGCACTCAATTCATCAACAGATATCGTTTTCACCGCCGCAGCAGAATATAAAGAACTGCGCAAAGAAGGTAAAGCAGCAGAAATACATGAAATTGCGTAAAACATGGGGACGGTTCTTGTGCTTCAAAAGAAGCACAAGAACCGTCCTTTTGCTTTCTCCATATATTGTATAAAAACCTATGGGAGCAGAATGATTTGGAAAAGCAGAGTTTGCGGTACAGGTGGATTGTTTTTGGCTGTGTGCTGTGTACCTATTTATTGCTGTCCACTCAGCGGACAGCTCCTGGTTTGATCACAAATGAAGTGATGAAGGAATTTCAGGTAAGTGCCTCCACGATTGGGCTGCTGGCAAGCATCCAGTTTTTGGTCTACACGGTGCTGCAAATTCCGATGGGCCTGTTGGCGGACCGGTTTGGACCCAATTTTTTTCTCGTTGCGGGAGCCTTCCTGACCGGGACAGGAACCATCCTTTACAGTATCGGAACGCATGAAATGGTCTTGTTTTTTGCCAGGGCACTTACAGGCATTGGCGATGCGACCATTTGGGTCAATATGGTGCTGATTCTGAGCAGGTGGTTCAATGTCAGGGAATTTTCCTCCTTGATTGGAATTGCCGCGATGACGGGCAGCCTCGGGTTTTTGGCTGCGACCGTCCCGTTTGCAGCCTGGATTGACTTCGTTGGATGGAGGCCAGCGTTTTTTTCAACGGGAATCCTATTGTGTGTATGTGCGTTTCTTCTCTACTTCGTTCTGGTAAAAAAACCAAATCATTCCCTTTTTGAGAAACGCGAAATCAAACGTGACAAAACCGCGGTACTGCTGCGGAGGATGATGTCCAGCCGGCAAGCATGGGCGCTGTTTCTATGCCACTTTGGGCTTGTCGGTACGTATGTGGGTTTCATCGGTTCATGGGCGGTGCCTTATGGGATGGATGTGTACGGGATGTCCCGGACGGAAAGCAGCCAGCTCGTTTTAATCGGTTTGGTGGGAGCTCTCATCGGCGCGCCCTTGGCTGGTCAGCTATCAAGTATGCTGGGAATGATTAAAAAGCCTTATATCGTCGTGCACGCCCTGAGTGTTCTGTGCTGGTCATCCTTCCTCGTTGCGGGGGCGAATCCGCCGCTTTTCTTTTTGACCATCCTTTTCTTTATGATAGGCCTTGCCTACGGCGCCAATGCCTTAACATTCGCTGCGGTGCGGCGATTCTTCCCGGTGGGCGAGTCAGGCATCGCGTCAGGATTCGCGAACACAGGCGGTTTCCTCAGTGCTGTCTTGCTGCCCGGCATTTTTGGGCTCGTATTGGATCAATTTCATGGTTACTACTACGGGTTTATTACCCCCGTCGTCTTCTCAGCAGTCGGATTAATTGGAGTATCATTGATGCAAGGGGACGGTTCTCATGCTTCAGAGGAAGCATGAGAACCGTCCCCTTAATCTTTTTAAAAATGAAAATATCAAACTGTTGAAAAAAGAAACAAAAAATAAAATAAAATGTTCACAATGTCCCCTTGACAAGATAGTCAGAAGGCGTTAGAATTCACTTACAGCACCAAGTGATGCGATAAACAACATTTCTCGTATTTTCTACATTATTTTGGAAGTTTAATTGGAAAAGTGTTGCATTTTCATATTATTCCTTCCGGTGAAGGTTAGCTTGCTCCATTATAACTGCGCTTACAAAAAGTTCCTAACAAATCACTTTGGTTCATTCCTTTTATTGTAAGCACTTGCAGTCCGGTGAAACAGCAGGCGACAATCCACCCTATATCTGGAAGTTGCAAAATGAAACAACTTCTGACCGTACTTCTATAGGCACCCATTCCTTGCCAAGTAACCATCGGGGGTGTTTTGGCTGATTTGAAACCGCCTTCTTTGAAGTTGAAGAGGATTGGGCTCGTAGAATGAAATGTCTTTTATATGACGAAAATGAGAAATGATATCCATCCTTATTTTTAACCTTAAATGAAAACATTTACAGAACAAGGGGGAGTATACTATGGAACCAACAGGCATCCAAATGGTTTCCGGGTTAATACTAGGGGTTATTGTACTAATTTTGCTCGTTTTAAAAACGAAAATTCATGCCTTTCTGGCACTGATCATCGCTGCTTCGATTGCGGGTCTTGTAGGAGGCATGGTTCCTGGCGATGTGGCTGCGGCCATTTCAGGAGGATTCGGAAGTACGCTGGCATCGGTCGGTATTGTCATAGGCCTTGGTGTCATGATGGGCCGCATCCTTGAAATCTCAGGGGCAGCAGAGACACTGGCTTATTCGTTAATTAAATTTGTCGGAAGGAAAAGGGAAGAATGGGCGATGGCGATCGCTGGTTATATCATTTCGATTCCAATCTTCCTTGACTCAGCTTTTGTAATCTTAAACCCATTGGTTAAAACGCTTTCCAGAAAAACAGGCAAATCCGTTATTTCGATTGGTGTTGCTTTAGCCGTAGGTCTTGTGCTAACACACTCATTGGTACCTCCAACACCGGGTCCATTAGGAGTGGCAGGTATCTTCGGAATTGACATTGGCATCATGATTGCGATGGGTCTTATCTTTGCGATTCCGCTGATGATTGTCGGTGTTTTGTATGCAAAATGGCTAGGGAAGAAAATTTACCAAATTCCTGATGATTCGGAATCAGGCTTCTCAAGACCTGAAAAACAGATGACGTATCCGGAAATGGTGGACATCATCAATGAAAGAGAAAAAGAACTTCCATCCTTTGCGCGTTCCATCCTGCCAGTTTTGATTCCGATTCTATTGATCTTCGTGAACACAACGCTTGCAGCTTTGGAGCTAACAGAAGGTATTTACGGAATCTTAATCTTCCTCGGTCAGCCAATCATTGCGGTTGCCATTGGACTAATTGTTGCAATCTATGCTCTAGCCAGAGATCGAAGCCGCCAGGAAACACTTGAAGAAATGGAAAAAGGAATCCAGGATGCGGGAATTATCCTGCTTGTAACTGGTGCCGGCGGAGCGCTTGGAAATGTATTGCGCGAAAGCGGCACAGGGGATTACATTGCACAGCAAATTGCTGATATTGCGATGCCGGCTGTTCTCATTCCGTTTTTTGTTGCGACGATGGTTCGTTTAATTCAGGGTAGCGGTACGGTAGCGATGATTACGGCAGCCTCCATTTCCGCACCAATCCTTGCTCAAATGGATGTGAATATGGCTCTTGCTGCTATTGCTGCATCGTTGGGTTCGCTTATCTTCTCATATTTTAACGACAGCTTTTTCTGGGTTTCCAACCGCATGCTGGGAATCAAAGAAGTCAAAGAACAAATCATGGTTTGGTCCGTGCCGACTACGCTTATGTGGTTTACAGGGTTTATATGCCTTTTGATTGCCAACATGATTCTATAAGATGATAATGTAATGAAAAGGGTCCATCTTTTATGGGCCTTTTTCTATAGAAGCCTTTTTGACCATCTAGTTGGAATCGCTTTATAAATGACTTTTCCTTTGGAAGGAAATCGCTTATAATGGAAATGTGTTGCAAAATGCAAATATCCAGAAAAGTCCATATAAATTAAAAACAACTGAGACAGGTGGGAATACAGAATGCAAGCTAAATATGAAAAATTGAAAGAAATCCTGAGAGAAATGGACAATGTCGTTGTTGCCTTTTCGGGCGGCGTTGATAGCACACTGCTGCTTAAGGTAGCGGTTGATGTTCTAGGAACGGAAAAAGTCCTGGCGGTGACGGCTGATTCCGAAACATACCCTTCTAGTGAACTGGAAGAAGCAAAGAAGCTTGCAAAATGGATCGGGGCCAACCACCAAGTGATTGAAACATCTGAACTTAATATTCCCGGTTATGCGGAAAATGACCGGAACCGCTGCTATTTCTGCAAAAATGGACTGTTTGAAGAAATCGTTCCAATTATGCAGGAAAAAGGGTTCAAGAATGCTGTCTACGGCTTGATTGCGGATGATATGAGCGAGCACCGCCCAGGAGTTCGTGCAGCCCAGGAACATGGGGTGCGCGGACCGCTTCAGGAAGCAAACCTTTATAAGGAAGAAATCCGCGAGCTTTCCAAACAATTAAATCTCCCTACCTGGGAAAAACCATCCTTTGCCTGCCTTTCTTCGCGGATTGCTTATGGAGAAAGAATTACTCAGGAAAAGCTGACCAAGGTGGAGAAATCCGAGGCATACATCAAAAGTCTTGGAATCAGGCAGGTGCGTGTCCGTACCCATGAAGATATTGCCAGGATTGAAGTGGAGCCGCAGGAAATGCAGCTTGTATTATCCTACCATAATGCAATCGTGAAAAATCTCCAGTCATTCGGCTATAAGTATGTGTCCCTTGACCTGCAGGGCTATGTGAGCGGCAGCATGAACAAAGTGTTGAAAAGTGGCCAGTAGCCAAAGAGGAGTTCCGGGGAAAAAGGAAGAACAGATGATTTGTGCAGCAAAGGGTGAAGTGGAATATGATTAAAGCATTGGCTATCGTCCCGTATGAGGGACTGTATGAAATGATGAAAGAAGTTACTCAGGAAGTTGATGATATCCAGCTGCATATTGAACTAGGGAACCTGCATGAAGGAGCGGCAATTGCCCGGGAGGCTGAACATGAAGGTTATCATGTGATTATCAGCCGCGGCGGTACAGCTTCGCTGATACAGGAGGCTGTATCCATCCCGGTGATTGACATCCAGGTATCGGGTTATGATGTGCTTCGCATTTTAACCCTTGTGAAAGGATTTTCCCGAAAAGCGGCGATTGTGGGTTTCTCCAATATCACCCATGGCGCGTCAACGATTTGCAAACTGCTGGACTTTGACATCGAAACATTGACCATCACCAAGGAAACAGAAGTTAAAGAAATTTTATCGGGTCTCAAAAAGCTTGATTGCGAAGTGGTCATCGGGGACGTGGTCACAGTCCAGGCTGCCAGGGAGCTAGGCTTGACAGGGGTGCTGATTACCTCTGGAAAAGAAGCCATTTTTGATGCCTTTGAACAAACGAGAAGGTCATACCGCATCTATTCTCGGCTGCAGCAGGATGTTTCATTCTATAAACATCTTCTGGATTGCGGCGGCCAGATTATTGCGGTTATGGACCAGGAAGAGAACCTTGTGTATGCGAATGGAACGTTTTACAAGGAATTCCAATGGGGAAAACTGAGGAATTTACCAGGAATGAAGCAGCTGCTCCAGGAAAGCCTCATCACCAATGAAAAAATCGCTAAAACACTTCATCTTAATGAGGGATTCTGGAACATTTCCGCATGCACCATGGATCGCCACACGATCATCATGATGGATAAAACAAATTCCAACCAGGAAAATGGGCGAGGCGATGATAGCGATCTGAATGCCATCGAGCTTCATATGTCTGTTCCTTATATTCCGCTGACGGGAAAAAGCGAAGTCTTTGAGCGGGTGCTGAAGCAAATAGATGAATACAGCTCCATGAAGGACCCTGTATGGATTTTGGGCGAAAAGGGAAATGGGAAAAGCGTGGCAGCCCACTCCATCTATTTAAAAAGGGAGCCAGGCAATGGACCTTTTATCATCCTGCATGGAGAACGTTTGAAGCGGGATCAGCTGAAGGACTTGCTGAACGAAGATTTTTTCCATAAATACAGCAATGGGGTCCTTTTCCTGAAGAACATTGATAAAATGAATTCCTATTTGCAAAAAGAGCTGCATGGCATCCTGCAGTTGGAAGGCAGTAAAAAGCTGAAATGGCTGGTATCCTCCAGGGATGACATCGCAGAAAAAGTGAACAGCGGGGAGTTCAACCCCGATTTGTATCATTCCTTGGCAGCGTTAACCATCCATATCCCGCCGCTCAGGCAACGAAGGCAGGATATCGAGGATCTGGTGCATGTGTTTATCTCGGAGCTTCATCCAAAATACGGCAACGGAGTCGTCGGGATACGGCAGGATGCCCTCGATGAACTTGTTCACTATGATTGGCCGGGAAATGTGGAACAGCTGAGACAAGTAATTGAACAGCTATTTTTACAATCTCATGCCTATTATATCGAGAAGGACAAGGTAATGGATCTCTTTAACCAGCTGGAGCAGCAGGACAAGCAGAACGACGCCCTCACACCCGTTGATTTAAGCGGTACACTTGAAGACATTGAAAAACAGGTGATTGCGAAAGTCCTGGAAGAGGAAGGATTGAACCAGTCCAAGGCGGCTAAACGTTTGGGAATAAACCGCTCTACATTATGGCGCAAGCTGAAAGAATAGCTTGCGTTTTTATTATGCCTATATGTTGCAAAAAGCAACTAATGAGAAATAAAATTTAAAAAGCGCAATTAAGTATTGCTTAATGCAACGTTTTGATTTAAACTATATTTGTAAGCGTTTTGCATGTAAGAGAGACCCTGTTATAAAAAGACCATTGCTTGCTTCAGGTCCATTAAGGGTAAAATCCATGCATAGACATTAAGAGCGAAAATGCACACTAAACAAACAGGACCACAGAGTAAAGGGGGGAGAGCAGGTGAAACTAGCTGTTATCGCCGACGATTTAACAGGAGCCAATGATACAGGCGTCCAGTTTGCCAAAAAAGGGCTGAATACAACCGTGTTATTTGCAGATACACAATTGCAGCCATCCCATTTAAATGAGGATGTAATTGTTCTAAATTCAGACAGCCGTGCGCTTGGTACCGACCAGGCATACGAGGCCGTCTATCAACTATCACGGCAATTGGAAAACCTGGGTGCCGGGAATGTTTTTAAAAAAATCGATTCAACCATGAGGGGCAATATTGGCCCTGAAATTGATGCCGTCATGGATGTTTTTAACTATAAGACTTCGTTTGTGGTTCCGGCTTTTCCGAAGAGCAATCGAACGACGGTTCAAGGGCATCACTATGTGAATGGTGTCTTGCTGGAAGAAACAGAAATTGCCCATGATCCTGCTTGCCCTGTAAAGGAAAGCTATTTGCCAAAATTGCTGCAGGAGCAAAGCAAGCGGGAAGTTCAGCTAATTTCGATCGATGATGTCAAAAAAGGCAAAACCCATTTAGCCCAAGTCATGAAGAATTTAGCTTCAGGCGAGGGTTCAAACATCATTATTGTGGATGCAGCGGCAGATGAAGATCTCCAAACCATCGTTGAAGCTGCGGAATCCCTGGAGGATAAGGCCCTTTGGGTCGGCTCGGCAGGAATTGCCTATCATCTTTTCGGCACTGACGAGACCCAGGAGCCGGAAGCAGCTCCCGAAGCGGGTAAACGGGATCCGGTGCTTCTGGTGGCAGGAAGTGTCAAGTCCATCACTGAGGATCAGATCCAATATTTAAAAGAAACCAATCATGTTGCAGAAATTATTCTCTCTCCAGAGGAATTCTTTTTTGCAGATAAGCGAAAACTGGAAATTGAGCGCATTGTGAAAACTGGCCAGAAGTTGCTCGATAAAGGCGATTTGGTGGTCAGCACCGACCGCAGGCAGGAGACAATCGCTAAAGTGAAGGAGCTTCAGCAAACCCTGGGCCTGACCAACTTCGAAGTGGGCCATACCATCGCCGAGGCAATGGGTGAAATTGCCGGCAGATTGATTGAAAGCAGGAGCATTTGCGGAGCTGTCCTTACAGGCGGCGATATTGCCGGAGAGGCATGCAAAGTGTTAAACGGTGAAGGGATACGGGTAATTGGGGAAGTGGAAGCCGGAATTCCTTACGGGAAATTGTTCGGCGGCTCCTTTGACGGCCTTCCACTGGTGACAAAAGCAGGTGCCTTTGGAACCGAAAAGGCCTTCGCCAAAGCACTTCAAACCCTAACACAGGATTCACATGTGAAAAGCTGAGGATGAAACCAATCAGGCTATATACAGCATCCTCCTTTCAGGAGCAGGTGCAAGAATTTTATGAGACGAGAAATGGGAGGAAACTATGATGGCTACAAATAAACCAACAATCGCAATTACAATGGGAGACCCTTCGGGAGTCGGCCCGGAAATTATCGTAAAATCCTTGAATGACGAAAAAATTTACGAGAACTGCTCTCCATTCGTAATCGGCGACCTTAAGATCTTAAAAAGAGCGTTGGACGTTACCAATATCAATCTGGAACTCAACAGCATTTCAAATCCGGAAGAAGGCAAGTACCAGGCGGGTACTATTGACATCCTTGACCTTGATCTCGTTTCTGAGGATCTTCCTTGGGGACAGGTTTCCTCCGAGGCGGGGAATGCGGCATTCCGCTATTTGGAAAAGGCAATCGGCTTTGCAAATGAACAAAAAATCCAGGGAATCTGCACCGCTCCTTTGAATAAGGAAGCTCTTCATAAAGCGGGCCATATCTATCCTGGCCATACTGAAATCCTTGCCGAACTTACTGGCACAAAGGATTTCGCCATGATGCTTTCCGCGCCTGGCCTCAGAGTCATCCATGTGACAACTCATATTGGATTGATGGATGCGATTCATAAAATTAATCCTGAACGTCAATATACAGTCATCAAGCTTGCTCATGATACGCTGAAGAAAGCAGGCATTCAAAATCCGCGCATCGCTGTTTGCGGCATCAATCCGCATGCCGGGGAAAACGGCCTGTTCGGAAATGGCGAAGAAGAAGAAAAAATCGTTCCGGCTATTGAAAAAGCCCAGGCAGAGGGAATCGATGTGCAAGGTCCGCTTCCAGCTGATACCCTATTCTTCAGAGCGAAGCGCGGCGACTTTGATATCGTGGTTGCCCAGTACCATGACCAGGGGCATGGACCAATCAAAGTATTGGGCCTTGAAGCTGGCGTCAATATTACGGTCGGCCTGCCAACCATCCGTACAAGCGTTGACCACGGAACCGCTTTTGATATCGCCGGTAAAAACATTGCCGATGAGCTGTCATTAAAAGAAGCGATCCGCATGGCGATTGAATTGGCTCCGGATCAATTATCTTAAGGAACAGAAATTGGAAGCAAGGGGCTTGAAAAGCCTCTTGCTGCCTTTTTATTATTTCGAAAGGGGAGTTGGATGATGTCTTTTCCTAAAATGGCCAAAATAAGACAACACTTTCACGTTGAGAGTCTGGAGAACATCCCTGCTGCGATTGCAGAACAATTTGCTGCTGTCAAGGCCGACGAAAAAATCAAGCCTGGGATGGAAATTGCGATTACGGTGGGAAGCCGGGGGATTAACAATATCCCGCTGATTGTCAAAAGTGTCGCAGAGGAAATCAAGAAAAGAGGCGCAACCCCGTTCATTATCCCGGCAATGGGAAGTCATGGCGGAGCGACTGCTGAAGGGCAAATCGAGGTGCTGGAAGGGCTTGGGGTTACCGAAGAATCCACCGGCTGCGAAATCCGTTCCTCCATGGAAGTGGACGTGATTGGCGAAACCTCTGAAGGCGTGCCTGTTTATATCGATCAGCATGCGAACAAGGCGGATGGCATCATCGTCATGGGCCGGATTAAGCCGCATACTGATTTTAAAAATAAAATCGAGAGCGGAATCCTGAAAATGGCCTCCATCGGGATGGGCAAACATAAACAAGCGCTGGCTCTACATACTTACGGCATCAAAGGAATCAGTGAAATGATGCCAGAGGTGGGGAAAGTCGCAATAGCGAATTCCAATACCCTGTTCGCGGTTGGGATTGTGGAGAACGCCCATGAAGAAACAGCGATCATTGAGGCAATTGAACCGGACGAGATTGAAATGCGCGAGCGCGAACTGCTGAAGCAAGCGTTTAAGCTGATGCCAAGCCTGCCGGTTGAGGATATGGACATCCTCGTTGTCGACGAAATTGGGAAAAACTACAGCGGCACCGGAATGGATACGAATATCATTGGCCGCATTCGGGTACTGGGCGTTGAAGAGCCGAAAAAGCCTAGCGTGAAATATGTGATTGCTTCCAATCTGAGTGAGGCCAGCCACGGCAATGCCCTCGGAATCGGTTTGGCCGATTTGACGACACAGCGTTTATACGAAAAAATCGATTTGAAAACGATGAACGAGAATGTGGTCACCAGTACGTTTTTAGCACGTGCTGCAATTCCAATTGTCCTCGACAATGACCAGGAAGCGTTAAAAGCGGCGCTCCGTGCCACTTGGGGCGTAGCTGCGGAAGAGGCCAGGATTGTACGGATTCCAAATACCCTCCATATCGGGGAGCTATACGTTTCCGAAGTGATTTTTAACGAGCTGAAAGATCAAAAGAATATTGAAGTACTAGAGGATTTGCAGGAAATGAAGTTTGATGAAAAAGGGTATTTCCTGCCAATGTAATAGTGGAAAAGCAGCTTCCTGGGCGGGAGCTGTTTTTTTGTGAGGTGGGATTCTCTTGGTGCTGAAAGGAAGGGACAAGAAGCAGCTGAAACGTGGGTGTGAGTCCTAAAGGCGTCCGTGTTCGGCCAGGATGGGGCTGGAACCAGGGCGCGGAGTCCGAATGAGTCTGGGATTAGGACAGGTCGGAGCGGGAACCAAGGCATCGAGTCCGAAAGCATTCTTCATTCGGACAGGTCGGAGCGGAAGCCTGGAGGTCGAGTCCGAAAGCAGGCTTCATCCGTACAAAACGAAGTGGAAACCTGGGATTCGATCCGAATAATCTTCCATGCCATTAAACTCGCAATCATACACCCCAGGCCCTAAGCATCCTACTTATAATACGTATCCCTAGTATTCCCGAAAGCCGTAAAGTTCTTCTTCAATACCCGGCGGATTGTCTTCTCATTAAGTGCGATTTGACACCACTCATATATGCTATGGGTGGTAATCTTACGTTCAGGGAAGAGCAGCCTAAATTCATCTCCATGCCTTAAAATAGCGAGTTCAATTTTTTCATGTCCTCCACAGTTGTCACATACCAAATGGTAAGTGACAATATAAACCTTAAACGACTTGCACGTTTTACAGTAACAGCCCTTTTTCACTTGGCTGTATTCATAGGCTGGTGTTGCGGAAAAAGGATTTTTAGGCTGGTGGAGTGATATTAATTTTTGGGAAAGTTTCTTGTGGCCATCATTGAGCTTGGAGGGCGTTTTATCCATGTCTTTTAAAAATCGGTTCACCTGGGTGGGAAGAATTATGGGCTGGTCTAGTGGGGCCTGGTATAGGGTGAATTCCTGGTTGATGAAAATAACGAAGCTTTCAACGAGGTAATGGAGCCTGTGGATTTGCAGCAGCTGGCGGAACAGAGTGGTGCTCCTCTTTAATTGATCAAGCGGATTCTTATATTCGCGGCCGGATGCCAAGCTGTAAAATTTGTCTGAATCCAGAAAGCAATTTCCTTCAAGATTTTTAAATCCAATAGATAAATCGTTCCTTGTGAGACAACGGTGGAGTCAATTTGAAAATGCGAGTTATTTGCCTCAAGCAGCAAGTCATTTAATATATACCTTTCCTCCGAAAGATTTTCTGTGAGCGTATCAAACTGAACTTCCCCTTCGTAGCCTTTTTCAAGTTTGACATATCGGCTTTTATCTTTTTCTGTTAACTGCTTCCTTGTGTTTAAATAGCGCATAGTCAGCAGCTCGTCTGATTCCTTTCGTTCTTTGATGATCATATTCGTCTTCCTTTCTTGGTTTCTATGCTAATTGTATAAAAATTGAATGACAGTAACTGAAAAGAAAATGACAAATTCTTGTCCATCCCTGGAATTCGCTTTTTGGGCTGATAGGCAAGTTACCAAATTCTGCATCGGGCAATAAGTTACTTGTATAGGCTGAAGGGGGTGAGTGAATGGGAAGACGAATAAAACATAATGAACGCGATGTAGAGGAGTTAGCCAGGCTCATGCTGGCGGAGGCAACTGGTGAAGGACCGCAGGGGATGAACATGGTTGGAACGGTTGTGGCCAATCGGGTCGAGGCAGACTGTGCTCCCGATTTTAAAAACTTGCGTAATATACGGCATGCGATTTATCAAACGATTCCTGGAACTGGAATTCCTCATTTCGAGCCTGTATTGAATGGATCCCTGTATACACAGCGCCCCGATGAGGAGGACCTTCGGCGGGCAAGAGATTTGCTGCACGGCTACAGGGACCCCCGGTCGAGATTGAATCTTTGGTTTTTTAATCCTAGCCCGGGAAAAAAGTTCAGGGAACCTTGCACCCCCACGATGCCAAGATCCCCCATGACGAAGTTCGACCACGCGTATAGAAACCATTGTTTCTATGTTGCTGTACCGGGCTACTGCCCAGAATTTTACCGATAACAGAAAAAGGAGCTGAGCTTCCCATGACTTTTGGAGACTCATATTTTTATCCGATGAATTATCATTCTGGTTTTTCTCCGGCATCCTTGATGCGGACCATGCCGATGCAGCAGACACAACCTTCTGGCTTTCCGGCAGGAGCGCATTCTGGTCCATCGTTTTCCGTCCCGGTTGTCCCGATAGGCACTGGGCAAGGTCTTCCGATGGGAAGAGTGGAAGAATCCTTTATCGAAAACATCCTGCGCTTCAATAAAGGCAAGGTAGGTACCTTTTATTTTACTTATCAAGGCAACAGCAGATGGAATGCGATGGTTTACCACGGACGTGTTGAAACGGCCGGCCGTGACCATATTATCATCAGTGATCCTTCCAGCGGAAAACGTTACCTGCTGATGATGGCTAATCTTGACTGGGTGGAATTCGCGGAACGAATCAACTATCCTCATGCGGAAATTAGCCCTGCTGTCGAGGCGTCCCTCGAGACAACGGAGTAGGTTTGCGGGTAGAAAATAATATATTTCAATAGATTGGCCATTCTTGTTTTTCAGTATGACTTCCTGGCCCTTTGCCCGACGAGGAATCTGCCTTATTACCCCCACATTGTGGCGGTGTCTATCGTATTCTTTTTTAGATATAAAGAATATGAGGGGAATTTAATGAGTAACAAATCCAAGGGTGCCATTGCAATGGTTTTAGCAGGGGCGGTTACCTTTTCTGTGACCAATTCTTTCTTGCCAGAACCCATGAGTCTTATCGCCAAAGAACTTTCTTTCCATATGTCGGGGGATTCCAGGAAAACCGGGCTGATCAGGAAACAGGAGATAGCCGTTACAGACACAAATCGGAAAGAGGCACAAAAAGGGGCTTCTGATGATTCTGCTCGTCCAATAAGAAAACCGGCAATCCAAGCTAATTCGGTTTCCAACCAGACTGGCGGGAACAAGGCGACAAAAACAACAACTCAAAAATCATCTGCTTCCGGCAGTATGGCCACCAGCAGCCAACCAAGCCGGCCTGCTCCGAAAGCAAGCGCTCCAGCAAAGGCCGCACCGTCAGCTGCTCCGCCACCAAAGCCGGCCAGTGTGAGGAGTCCTGTCGAACCTGTCAGTCCTGCTCCGCCTAAGGAACCTTCCAAATCAGCTCCGGCTCCTAAACCTGCAAATCGGGCTCCGGCCAACGAACCTGAGAGAACCCCGAATGAAAATGCAGCTGCGAAGGCCACTGTAAAGAGTGAAAATGCTGCGACAACAAATCGGGGGCAGGAGATTTCCCAAGCTGCGAAAGATAAGGGAACGGCCAATCGGGAACAAAACGGAAAGAAAGACAATTAAATGCTAACCAGTTAAAGGGATCACCACAGAGAGGTGATCTTTTTTCTGTGAAGAAAAAAGCCTTCCCCAAATGGGAAAGGTCTTATTAGGTTAACCTTCAATTGTCATGTCCTGGGTGGCATTTCCGTTGCGCTTAAGTTTCCCCCAGCCAACGGTTACGCCTTTAATTGCTGACAGGAGGGATTTTATCACCACATAAGTCATCAGCTGCTTGTACAAGATTCGCTGGAGCAGCAGGGACCATAGCGTTTTGGGACTTTCCTTTTCCAACCTGAAGGCATAGAGCGACGCAGACAAATCCAGCAAATAGAAAAGAATAAACCCAATCAGTGCTTTTCCGCCATGTCCTGAAAACAGGGCGAATACAAACAGAATCTCCGCTATGGGCGAGATGATTTGAAAGAGGTACTGGAAAAGCCACATGTTTGGGAGGGCGATAAACCCTAGTGAGCCATGTTTTTTATTGAATAAAGCGTCCCGATGTTTCCACAGGCATTGCAGCGTCCCATAAACCCACCGGTATCGCTGTTTTGCCAAGCTCTTCACATCTTCCGGCACTTCTGTAAAGGCGTAAGCTTTTTCTTCAAATTCAATCTTCTTCCCGTTGCGTAATAAAGCAAGAGTTAGGTCTGTATCTTCTGCCAGCGTATCTTCTTGAAAATAGCCGGCTTCTGCCACCGCTGTCTTGCGCCAGGCACCGATTGCCCCGGGTACAACCGTAATGCAATTAAGGGCGGCAAAGGCCCTTCTCTCTAAATTGAAGCCAGTCACATATTCGATGTGCTGCCAGTTTGTCAAGAGATTTCCCTTATTGCCGACCTTTACATTCCCTGAAACTGCAGCTACATGTTCATTCTTAAAATGGCTGACAAGCAGGGAAATGGCATTTTCGGCTATGAGAGTGTCCGCATCAAGAGCAATTACGATCTCTCCTGATGCTTCCTTAAAACCAAGATTGACGGCCGAAGATTTTCCGCCATTGGCCTTTTGGATCAATTTCACAAGGGGATGGCTGGCGTACGCTTTTTTGACCTCCAGAGACGTATCATCCGTGGATCCATCGTCAATAATCAATATTTCAAAATTTGGATAATCACTCGCTAAAATGGAATCAATCGTGTTGCAAATCACTTTTTCTTCATTATAGGCGGCAATGACAACAGAGACAAAAGGTGTGAAACCATGTTCGTGCCTTGTTTCCCTGTACCGTTTCACCTGTCTTCCTGAAAGGAAAACAAACAGGGCCAGCCGAAGTATTCCCAAAAGGATGGCCGAATAGAACAGAATGGCAAGTCCAGATTTCCAGCCTTCCATGAGGAGGAATACAGCTTTGTTGTAGATTGAATAAGGACTGGCCTCGTGAACAGCAGGATTAATTGAGCTGGAGCTTTTTCCAATCAGTTCCCCCGCGGTCGTAAAGGTGTAGCCCTGTTGTTTAAGCTCCTTAATGACCATAGGCAAGGCTTCTACTGTACTCGACCGGTCGCCGCCGGCATCATGAAACAAAATCACATTTCCCTCTGGCAGCTGGAAAAGGATTTCGTCAACGATTTCCTTGCTGGAAAGTCCTTTCCAATCGCTTGAATCAATGCTTTGGCCAACCATCGTATAACCCATCTCCTGTGCCTGCCATATGGCCGATTGCTCGCTTTCGGTCGCTAACATTGTATCAGCATCATAGGTCGGACGGAACAGGGTCATCGAATGGCCGGTGATTTCCTGGAACAATCGCTGAGTTGCATTAACCTCCATTTTTAGTCGTATTGGGGTAATCGCTGTAATGTCAGGATGTGTAAATGTATGGCTGCCTATTTCATGGCCTTCTTCATGCATTCGTTTAATCAGGTCACGATTCTGCAAAGCATTTTCCCCAAGAATAAAAAAGGTCCCTTTGATTTGATGCTCGTTGAGAATGTCCAGGATTTGCGGTGTATAAGCTGGATCCGGGCCATCATCAAAAGAAAGGACAATTTCCTTGGATTGGGGTTTTCCGTGCCGGATGACTTGAGTGGGCTCTGGTAAAGTAACATAGGTTTCACTCTGGATCAGCCCGTCTGCTCCCCATTCCAATTTCCGTTTTCCTTCTGCTGATTGAGAAGCAATGGTCAGAATTTCTCCGTCACCTGTATGGTGCACCTGATTGGGACTTGCCAGGGTGTTAAGCGCGTCTGTTGGCTTGATGAGTTCAGCAGGCTGATTTATATAATTCCAGATGGCAGGATCTTCGGAGCCTAGCCGCCAAAGGGCGATTCCATTTGAGCCGCTGCCAATCGCCAATTTCATTTGATTATAGAAGGTCGCGGCATCCAAAAACCAGATGGTGTGGTTCTTTTCGTTCTTTTTATAACGTAAATAAGGGTTGCCCGCTTGTTTGCTCCAATAAATTTGGAGGTCTGTCCCGGTCCCCAGGTTCATGACTTCCTGGAAGGTGATTGGTTTCGCTGGCTGGCTGGAGCCTTCTTCCCAGTCATACCCATAGCTTCCTAAGCTAATGATCAACTTTTCAGGAGGAATACTCAATTCGCGAAAGCTGTGTGTTGCCCACTCAATCGATGCAATCGGTCCAGGCTTGCTCTGGGCATGGTGCTCGTCATATAACATGACCATCATACGGTCAGCGCTGGCCGCCAAGGCAGCGTAATCAAAACTTGAATTATTTGGCGGAACATCCACTGTGACCATCAGCCCTTTGGGATGAAAAGCTTGATAGACTTTTTCCATGAACTGCGTGAAATGGTCTCGATCCCTTGGCTGAATTTCCTCAAAATCGATGTTAATACCATCAAAGTCATTTCTTTGTACATATGTAAGCATGCTATTAATAAACTTTTCCTGTGCTCCAGGCTCAGTAAATAAGCGGTGCAATGCATCGCCATCCCACTGGTCGTTTACTACATTATTAACAAGGGGAAGGATTTTGATATTATGTGCTTTTGCTTCTTCCACAATAGACTGGTCAATCCTGGTCATAAGGTCAAGATTAGAAGTCAGCTGCAGCCACTCCGGTATCAAGGTTGAAATGGAATCTTTATTTTTATTAAACGAAGTTTTGCTGTTTTCATCCCAATCGACGTAAAAAGCATACACTTCCTGCTGCTCCTGCAGTTGTGCCTTGTTAGACATTTTTAAATCAATAGAAGGTGGGGACAGCTCGTTTTCTTTTATTCTTTCATTAATTGGTTCAATCCCGTTATCTGCTGTGCTCCTGCTATCTAATCTGAGCTCCGGTAATTCGGGGGTGGTACTTAGACTTTCAATAAAAATAGCAGAGACCACGGCCAGTAGAATCAGAAAGCCTGTAGTCATCCGCTTAATAATCGTCCAGCGTCTTTTAGCAGGATCAAGGAAAACATGATCATGGCTCTTCTGGTTTTTTTTCAGTCCTAAATTGTAAAACCAGTGGAAGAAAAAATAACAGAGAAGGCCAATGAATCCTCCGAAAATCCCTGAAATAACCGCTTGGGAAGAGCTCATTTTACTTTCCAGGACGGAGAGCAGCCACGAATCATTCAATAGATGCAATATGGGCAGGTCTCGAATATGKGGAATGAAAAATGTGATAAACGCCCCCAGGTATAAGGCGATGACATTAAGCCGCAGCATAAGGGATAATGCGGGCAACAAAGCTATTTTCAGTAAGATATCAATTGGCAGAAAGGCCAGGAAAAACCCGAGGGTACTTGCAACCGCACCTGCATTTCCGGTCACAGGGGCAAACAAGGACCTGACACTCCACCTCAAAATCGCATTCACAAAAACTCCTCCTTATGGGTAAGTGCCGTAATATGTAAGTTGATTCACAAAAAATCCTATCCCAGCTTATACTTACGGATGACACATTGAAAAATGACTTACAAAACAAGCTTAGGCTGCAAGCTTACTATTCTGGGGGTAGGACGGAAAGTTTTTTTACTATATTAAATATTCATTGGAAGTTCAGGGGAAATTGCTTGAAAAACGGCATTCATGAAAATATGTAATGAGGATAATCATTATAAGTAAATGGCATTTTATATAACGCTATGATAGCATTGACAAAGATAAACGAAAGAGGAAGTGAACGCTAGTGATCAACATCAGTATTCCAAAACCAACTGTTACCATTACGAAACAGAAGAACCCTGAATTAAGCAATATTTATGGGTTTACTGATTTTCATCTTATCCCTAGAGACAAGGGGGGGATCTTTATGTTCTATAACCAGCATAAGGAACTGCTCTTTGTTGGAAAGGCGAGGAAATTAAGGCAAAGGATAAAAAAGCATTTTGAGGATACTGTTTCTCCGATCAAGTTGCATAGGGAAGAGGTAACCAGAATCGAGGTTTGTGTCATCGATGATCCGGTCCATAGGGAAATTTACGAAACGTATATCATTAATGAACTCAAATCAAAATACAATATCGACAAGGTGTTTTTTAGGTAAGTGAATCACCAACAGGGAGAATTTAGCATCCCCAACTGGAAAACAACGGACTCGCCAATTGGCGGGTTTTTATTTTATAGAAAATGAAAAAGAAGCGACGTGTCTGATCGCTTCTTCCCGGGTTATTTCCATTCATAACTTCGGGCTTCTTACCATTCCCTTGGTTCATAGTCCAGGTCTCTGAATAATTGGGTTTTCTCTTTCTTTGATAAATCCCTCCATTGACCAGGGGGGAGATTGCCCAGATGGATATTCATGATCCTTATGCGCTGCAGCCTATATACCTCGTAGCCTAATGCTTCGCACATGCGTCGAATCTGGCGGTTCAACCCTTGAGTCAGGATGATTTGAAAATCAAATTTTGATAAAGGCGTTACTTTACATGGAAGTGTTTTGGTTCCCAGTATCTTCACACCCTCCGACATATTCTTCACAAATTCGGGATTAATCGGCTTGTCCACTGAAACAATATATTCTTTTTCATGCTTGTTTTCAGCTCGCAGTATTTCATTGACGATGTCGCCATCGTTTGTAAGAAGGATTAAGCCTTCAGAATCTTTATCCAGCCGGCCGATATTAAAAATCCTCAATGGATGGTTGACTAAATCGACGATATTTCCTTTGACATTCTTTTCTGTCGTACTTGTAATTCCTACAGGTTTATTCAAAGCGATATAAACATTATTCCTGGCCACCCGGACAGGCGCTCCATTTACGAGTACATCATCCCCGGGATTCACCTGGTCGCCTATTTGGGCCCGTTTCCCGTTAATGGTGACTCTTCCTTCACTAATTAATTTATCGGCACCCCTTCTTGATGCTTTTCCCGCTTCACTAATGTATTTATTGATTCGGATCGTAATCACAACCTTATGTTAAAAATGGATTAATAGCTTATTTACTATACCCCATTTTAAAAGGGTAATCAAAACGGGGCCCCCGGATTGCCATTAATTTTTTATGGATACCGGTATACAGGCTATGGTATAGTGGTCTAGCTGAATTTTTGAAGATTTGAGGAGATATTATGGAAAAAGAATGGATCCTTCGGTGGTCTTTTTTTGTTTTCGGGCTTATGGTACTGGCATTGGGAGTTGCCTTGACGGTTCAAGGAAAGCTGCTGGGAATAGGACCTTGGGATGTGTTCCATTATGGACTGTCAATGAAAATCGGACTGACGATTGGCTCCTGGTCCATCCTTACAGGATTCCTGCTGCTTGCGGCTTCTGCCCTTGCAGCGAAAAAAATCCCAAAGATAGGCGCCTTTTTAAATATGCTTCTGCTTGGTATTTTTATTGACTTGTTTATTTGGCTGCTGCCAAGCGTCGATAGTGTAATAGGAGCAGTGATTTCCTTTATTCTGGGCATTGTCCTTATCGGATATGGAATTGGGCTTTATGTTTCCGCTGACCTGGGTTCAGGGCCGCGTGACAGCATTATGATCATGATTGCTGCCAAAACGGGTTGGAGCATACAATGGGTCCGGAATGGGATGGAACTTTTGGTCCTCATATTGGGCTGGTTATTGGGGGGGCCTATTGGAATCGGAACAGTCATCATTGCCTTTTTCCTGGGACCGATTGTTGGTTTTTCCTTGCCGCAATGCAAAACACTGCTGGAGTATTTTCTTGGGAAGGAAGAGCATAAAAAGCTGGCTGCTTAAAACGATTAAAACAGCTATATAAAAACTGGGTTAAGTTCGAAAGTGGTACTCAAACAATCCAAGCAAAAAAGGCAGATCCAACTCTGCCTTTTTATTTATTCAGGGTTCATAACCGGTTCTCCGGCTTCAAGGAGCACTTTATTCCGGCCCATGAAGACCGCAAGAAATATAATCAAGGCTCCTGTCCCGAAAAGAAGCCATTCAATCTGGATGACATCGGCAATGGGACCGAAGATGAGCATGCCAATCGGCATCATCGAGGTCGAAATCATCCCAAGGACGCCGAACACTCTCCCCAGATAATTTTCTTCGATTTTCTCCTGTAACAGCACTGTGGCAGGTGTATTGAACAGCGGCAATGCCACCCCGAACAATGCCATGAACGCTAAATACAACCAAAACGCCGGGGCGATGCCAAGCGCCAATGTACACACGCCCATCACCATGCTTGAAAGGGTAAGGGTTTTGATTTTATTCGGAAATCCTCCCCAGGAAGCAATAATCGCCCCTCCCGCCATCATGCCGACTGAAAAGGCAATCTCGATGGCAGTCAGCCGCCATACATCTGCGCCAAAGCTGCGTGTAACCTGCAGTGGCGTTAAAAAGGAGGCAGGAGCCATCAACACGAAGAAAATGGCAAAGAACAGAAAGAATGTTTTCAAAAAAGCATGGCCGCCTACATACCGCAGTCCTTCCTTAAAGTCGCTGAAATAACTTGTTGTAATCTTTTCCGCTGCCTTCTGATGTACCTTGATCTTCAGGAAGCCCATCAGGGTAACAATTGCAAGCGCCGCTGTGATGACATCAATGAAAAAGATGACTTCAAGCGATGTCGTGGCCAGCAGGGCGGCACTGACCATTGGTGAGACAAACATGATGATGGCTTGGATGCTGCCGTTTATGCCGTTCACCTTTGTCAGCTTATCTTTTGGAACAATCTGAGGTAAAATCGCACCAACAGCAGGAGTCTGAATCCCTGTTCCAACCGCCCGGATTGCTGCCATCAAAAAGAGCAGCCAAATGGCATCATAGCCATTTAAAAACAGGATGGCAAGAATAAGAGTGGAAATTGCGATGAGACCATCTGCTGCAATGATGAGAATTTTCCGGTTATAGCGGTCGGCCCACACACCTGCCACCGGAGACAAAATAAAGGTAGGAATAAAACCGCAAATGATATAGAACGTCATCATCAATCCAGATTGTGTCGAGAGCGTAATATGCCACATGATGGCGTATTGGACAAGGGACGAACCGAAGAGGGAGATGGTCTGGCTGCTTAAAAAGAGGGTGATGTTTTTAACCCAATTATCCCTGGGAGTAACGGGGGCAATGTTCATTTACTAACAACTCATTTCCATGAAATTTTGGCGTGCCTTTACTACATTGGTAATATGGTCTGAATAATCGTAGCAAAAAAGTCCTATCCATACAACGGCATAATGATAAAATGGAAAAAGATAAAAGAATGACAGGAGCGCGCGTGTATGAAGAAAATTGGAATCACGGCTGGAGTCCTGGTTGTCCTGCTTGCGGCAGCCTATGTTTTGGTGGGGAACTACTTTTACAATTTCGCGTTAAGTGCCCAGCAGGAAAAGGAGTTCCTGGAAGGAAATCCGCATCTGGCCGAAAGTGAAGCGGTATCGGCATCGGTTGCCGAGGAAGCGGAGCAGGCGGACGATACTTTTAAAAAAGAGCATAAGCCGTCAAAGTGGAAGGTCGTCTCAGCGGACAAGCTCAAGCTTAACTTGAATGCGAATGTTTATGCAAATGATGTCCTGGAGCATAAGTGGGCGGTCGTCGTCCATGGGTATACCAGCAATGCCGAGAGCATGACAAGGTACATCCGGAATTTTCACGAAAAAGGCTATCATGTGGTTGCCCCCGACCTTCGCAGCCATGGAGACAGCGAAGGGGATTACATTGGCATGGGGTGGCATGACCGCAAGGACTTGCTGTTATGGATTGAACAAATCATTGAAAGGGACCCGGAAGCGGAAATCGTCCTGTTCGGGATTTCAATGGGAGGCGCGACGGTCATGATGGCATCCGGGGAAAAGGAGCTTCCTGCCAACGTCAAAGTAATTGTTGAAGATTGCGGTTATTCCTCTGTCAGCGAGGTGTTTGTCTATCAGCTTGATGATTTGTTCGGGCTGCCGGAGTTTCCCGTAATGAACGCAGCCAATACAGTAACCAGGTTTCGGGCGGGCTATGACCTTTATGAAGCAAATGCAGTGAAACAGGTTGCCAAAAGCGATACACCAATGCTATTCATCCATGGGGAAGCAGATACGTTTGTTCCGTTTGAAATGCTGGATGAAGTGTATAATGCTGCCAATGTGGAAAAAGAAAAACTCATAATTCCGGAAGCGAATCATGGAGACGCTGAAAAAGTCGACCCAGTCACCTACTGGAATACTCTTTGGGGCTTTGTTGACAAGTATATGGATTAAAATAATTATAAGCACACATCGCCGTCATGGATGTGTGCTTTTTACATTCTTTGACCGAACCAATAGCAGCTGGGTGATGACGGCGAGAATCGGCAATTCCAGCAGTGGGCCGATCACCAGGGTCAAGGCAATCAGCGGCTGATCCGGAAAAGCTGTCATCGCAATGGCCAGGGCTATTGGTGAATTCCTTGCCAGGGTGGTCAAGCTAAGGCTTGCCCGGTCCTCATAAGGGAATTTCATTAACTGGCCGACCTTTTGGCTAATGATAAAATTAATCGCAAAAAACACCAGTATCGGAATGGCGATTTGTCCCATCAGTTCCAGGTTTTCGAGCAGCAATTGTCCCTGGGAAGCAAACATCGCAGCAATCGCCAGGCTGAGGAAGAGGATGGGGAAAGCACTTAACCTGTATAGGATCTTCTCCTGAATCCTCTCCCTGTTTCTAAAGGATGCTTTTGTTAGAGAAGCCAAAAGAAAAGGCAGGACCAAAACTAGCAAAATACTTTCAATAAGGAATTCAAGTTCAATAATCCCGGAAGCACCGCCAAAAACAAGGAGGTAGGCAGGCAGCAGGATGACCTGCAGAACGAAGTTCAAGGGCAGGACTGCAGTTGATAAAGCCACGTTTCCCCTGGCAATTCCGGTAAAGACCAAATACCAGTCGGTGCAGGGGGTGACCATCAGCATAATGAAGCCGATGTAGAGAGCTTCGTTATCACCTAAAAACAAGGATGCCAGGAACCAGGCGAAAAGAGGTGTCCAGACAAAATTGATGATGACGGAAGTGTATGTAAACCTAAGATTCTTAAAAGCTCTTTTTATATTTTCAAGGGGAATTTGCAGGAATGTGATATACAGCATGGAGGTCAATAAAGGCACAATCAAAACGGCCGCATGGGTGCGAATGATCTCTGCCTGGCCGATGATTAATCCAAACATGACCGATAAGAAAATGATTAATGTATACAGCTTCTCGATTAAACTCAAAGTAAATCCACCTGACATGAAAAATTTGCATCCCTGCCATTCTACCATAATGGGGAAAGCTTTTGGGAAGCAGGGGTGGCAATCGCGCCTGCCTGACAGAACGTTAACAGCGGGATGCAGGATTGATTCGGACAGACAGAGGAGGAAACCGGTGTTTCGAGTCCGAATGGAGGTCTGATTCGGACAGGGCGAGGAGGAAACCGGTGTCTCGAGTCCGAATGGAGGTCGGATTCGGACAGGTCGAGAAGGAAACCGGTGTCTCGAGTCCGAATGGAGGTCTGATTCGGACAGGCCGGGGAGAAAAGCGACGGTTCGAGTCCGAATGGAGGTCTGATTCGGACAGGCAGAGGAAAACCGGTGTTTCGAGTCCGAATGGAGGTCTGATTCGGACAGGCCGGGGAGAAAACCGGTGTCCCGAGTCCGAAAGCAAATCCCATTCGGACAGGCAGAAGCGAAAACTGGTGCCTCAAGTCCGAATGTATGCTCCATTCGTACAAATTGAAGCGGAAACCGTTTGCTCATGTCCAAGAGGGATTCCAATTAGGACAGCTAGATAAACTAGCAAACACGCATAAAAAAACTCAGGAAATCACTGTCATGATTTCCTGAGTTTATTTTTTGATGCAGGAGAACCTTCCCCGTGCTTCAGTAGACGACTACGGGGTCGTGTACGTTGAGGTTGTCGTAGACGGTTTTCATGACGTTGGCCTGGACGTTGACGCAGCCGCCGGAGCCTGCTGTGAGGTAGGCATTGCTGTTCCAGTTGGTCCGCCAGCTTGCATCATGGAATCCTTGGCCGCTGTTGGTGAACGGCGCCCAATAATCGACCTGGATTGAATAAGTGCCGCTGCCGACCGAGGTGCCATTAAGGGTGTATGGAGAGCGTTTAAAAAGGATATACCATACTCCCGGGGAAGTGTCTTCCCCTGTACTATGTTTGCCGGTCACGACATTGGTTGTAAACACCTGCTTTCCATCCCGGTAAATCCAAATCCGCTGTTCTTTGATGGATACCTCGGCATAGGTGTCTCCGATGCCGTTATTGGCAGTTGTCTCATAGCCGTATCCCTCATTGTTCCAGCCGTTTCCGCGAATATGGGAAACGGAAACCGAAGTTTCCCCATTTTCAAATGCTTTTTGGATGGCTGCGGTTTCCTTATCGACATCTAGTGCCCAGCCGTAGCCTTGGCCTTTAACAGAAACGACGGAACCTGAATGGGTCTTGAATTGAAAATCTTTCCCCAGTGTGGATTGGGTGTTATTGATTTCGGCGATTTTCTTTTTAAGGTCGCCTGGGTCAACCGAGACTTTCATTTCTTTTGAAACCGTGGCATTTTTAATATAATCGCTGCCTTTAATAGAATGAATCTTATCCTGAACCTTATATTCCACGGTATGGTCGAGAAGCGCCTGAAGGGTTTTCTCTTCCTTCTTCACCGTCTCGCTGTCTTCCTTAATGGCGCTAAGATAGAGCGGGCTCAGATGGATTTCACTAGTGTAACCATGTTGGTCGTATTCTTTAAGTAAATTTTCAACGTCATATTGTTTTCCATCCACGCTTTTGGATATCACAATCTTGCCATTCTCAAGGGAAGCGTGGGAATCGATGGCTGAGGTCAGCCCGGCATTCAGTGAGAGAAGTTTTTGTTCCAGATCGTTTTTAAGCATCATGCCCCGATATTCATCCTGCTTGCTTGGCATCAATGAATAATTGCTTTCCCTGAAAGAAGGAAAGAAGGTCCATTGGCTTTTCAGCAGCTTTTTGATCTGGGGCAGATCCTCTTGGGTAACATGCATTTCTGTGTCTTTTCCATTAAGGATTAATTGGCCTTCTATATAAATATCATTATTTAACGCAGTAGTTTTCAGCTTGTTGAGGGCATTTTCGGCTGTAAGGCCGCTGACATTGATTCCATTGATTGTTCTATTAAAATTAAAATGGGTTGCCTGGTAATAGCTCATGGCCCCCACGATGACAGCCAGCAAGGCAAGAACCCCTGGAACAATTATTTTCCAGTTTTTATACCATTTGTTTTGTTTTTGACGTGATAGATGAATGATCTCATCTGTTTGTACGACTTGTGCCATACCCATTCCTCCCCCATACCTTGGAGTTCTTTCAAAAAGTTTACATTTACATTACCTATATATTACACTTTAACTACAATTCTACAAGATAGGTTTAAATGAAATTTGTCGTTTCTTGGAAGTTTCCTAAGTTTTTTTATTTTCCTCCTTTGGATATAATTGGAACAGTGATTTTCCACTATTTTTTAAAACGTAAGGGAGCATGCATAAGTTTCAGTCACGATTAAAAAAATTCCTTTTTACATTATCATTACGTTTTGAAAGCCTGGCCCTGCGGTCAGGCTTTCTTTTATGGTTTCCACAGCTTTTAAAGTGGTAGATATCTAATATCAACCTATCAGGAGGCATACAAATGAGAGTACTTGTGATCGGAACGGAGGATATGACAGGTGAGCATGTTATCAAACTGTTGGCGGATAAGGAGCATGAGCCGGTTGCAGTTGTAGGTTCGCAAAACAAAGTATCGTTGATGACGAAAATTGGTGCCTCGAAAGTGGTTGTCATGGAAACGCAGGATTTTCTGGAGGCATTTTCCGGTTGTGAGGCGGTCATTTATCTGGGAGCTGCAAGCCCAAGGACCGGAGAGGGAAAACCCATCCTCATCGACCATCAGACCATGATAGCTTCGGTGGAAGCGGCCAGTGAACATGGTGTGCAGAGGTTTGTTCTGCTCAGTCCGTTGCGTGCTGATGAAAATGAAAGCGGCGGTCCTGGCACCATTGGAGGCAAAAACCAGGCGGAGGAGCTTTTAAGGCAGGAAGAGATCAACTATACAATCGTAAGGCCGAGCGAGCCTGTGGAAAAGCCGGGAAGCGGAAAGGTAAATGCAGCGCCTTCACTGAAAGGTGAGCATGGCGAAATTCCAAAGGAGGATTTGGCATCGGTCCTGGTCGAAGCTCTCGACAGCAGGGAGTCGTTCAATAAAACCTTCGATGTGACATCAGGCGAAACGCCGATTCGCGAGGCGCTTCAGCAATTGTAAGTTTCATCCTAATACAGCAAAGGGGGACCCACTACATGTCCAAAATGAAAAAATATCTTCCTGCGGTATTGAAGGGGAGCGCTTTCCTCGGAACGGCTGCAGCCGCGGCCTATCTTTACCGCAAAGATGATACGCAAAAACAGCATTCTATCCTGAGGAATTTTCCCTTGCTGGGCCGGATCCGGTACATGACAGAGCAGATTGGACCCGAGCTCAGGCAGTATTTATTCCAAAGCAATACTGAAGGCACACCGTTTTCAAGAAAGGAATTCCAGGATGTGGTCAAAGCGGGGAAATACAAGGAGCGCCTGATTGGCTTTGGTTCGGAACGGAATTTTAATGAAGGCGGTTACTACATCCGCAACAGCATGTTCCCGAAACTCAGGGAAGAACTGCGAATCGACAACAGCCAAAAAATCAATACAAAAGTGTATGAAATTGATGAAGAAGGGCTTATGAGCCGGAAGGAGCACAGGGAAGACCGGCAGATTGACCCGTACCTTCTCCGTGAAGAGGATGCTGTTATCATTGGGGAACATACCTGCCAGGAGCCGTTCACGTTAAATGGGCTTGTCGGGCAGTCGGCGATGAGCTACGGCGGACTCGGGGAAAATGCGATTACGGCTCTTTCAAAAGGACTTGGCCTTGCTGGAGGAACCTGGATGAACACCGGGGAAGGGGGACTGTCTCCTTATCATCTTGCCGGGAATCCCAATATCATGATGCAAATCGGTCCAGGGTTGTTCGGCGTCCGGACTCCCGGAGGAGAATTTTCCTGGGAGGAATTCAAAAAGAAAAGTGAGATTGAACAGGTAAAGGCCTTTGAAATTAAGCTGGCACAAGGTGCGAAAATCCGCGGCGGGCATATCGAAGGGCAGAAAGTGACCGAGGAAATTGCCCGCATCCGCCTTGTGGAGCCATGGAAAACAATCAACAGTCCTAACCGGTTCTACGAATTCAGCGACTACTACGGTCTGTTTGATTTCGTGGAAAGAATGAGGGATATCGGCGGCAAGCCAGTGGGCATCAAGATTGTCGTCGGGGACATGGACTCGCTTGAGGAAATGGCAAAAATCATGAAAGAAACAGGCAAGGGACCCGATTTCATTTCCGTCGATGGCGGTGAAGGAGGAACCGGGGCCACTTACCAGGAGCTTGCGGATGCTGTCGGGCTGCCAATCATGTCGGCCTTGCCGCTAGTCGATGAGATGCTGAAAAAATACGGAGTGCGTGACAGGGTCAAAATCATTGCATCCGGCAAGCTGGTCACTCCGGATAAAATTGCCGTTGCCCTCGCACTCGGCGCCGACCTCGTCCAAATCGCCCGGGGCTTCATGATCAGCGTCGGCTGCATTATGGCAGGAATTTGCCATACCAACCATTGTCCCGCCGGGGTTGCTACGACGGACCCTAAGCTTCAGGATGGCCTTGTGGTTGAGGAAAAACAATACCGCGTCGCCAATTATGTTGTCTCAATAAGGGAAGGACTGTTCAACCTGGCAGGTGCTGCCGGCCTTGATACTCCGACCAAATTCGAACGGAAGCATATCGTGCATAAGGACGAGTGGGGAAGGATTTCCTCCGTGGATGATGTTACCCTGAATCCGGAAAAGGTGACAGAGATTAGGGAAAAGGAAAAAGTGGCTCGATGATACGAAGGAAGCCAGACGCTTAGTCTGGCTTCCTTCATGTTATTAAAGCATATCTCAATCATTTATAAGGGACAGAGTTATTCGGATTTGTAGAATGATAAGTATTTCCTCCTATGTCTTATATCACTATGTCATTTTTTGATATAAGATAGAAATGAGATTGGATAAAAAAGTAGATTTTTCAGAAAACATGTTGATGTTTTTTCCGAAAGAGGATATTATTAAATTAATTCAGAAAACTACAGGAAAATTTTCTGTTATATTTCTGAAAAAGAAAGGGAATGGCCATATGAAAGTGACATTAAAGGACATAGCAGACAAGGTGAACGTTTCTGTATCAACAGTTTCAAGAGTGTTGAATAATGGAGTAACATCAATTCCTCAAGAGACTAGAGAAGAAATTTTCCGGATATCGAGAGAGATAGGCTACCAGAAAATACATGATAGAAAAAAGGACAGAAAAAATGAGAAAAAAATTGGCTGCATTTTATACAACATGAAAGGAAAGTATCAGGATCCGTTTTTTAGTGAAGTTATCTATGGAATAGAGCGGGAATTGCTTGACCAAGGTTTAACATTGAACTTTACATACGATCAAAAAGACATCTTGAACCTTGATTTTATTGACAACTTTGATCTTGAAAATCTCGGAATTATTGTAGTTGGTCCAATACAGACCGAATTGCTTGAGAATTTATCTAGTAAAATTCCATTTGTTCTTTCGGTGGGCGGCACCCCGCAAATAAATTTGGATTATGTAACAGTGGACTTTTTTAAGGCGGCCGAAAGAGCAGTTCAACATTTAATGAACTTGGGGCATCGAAAAATTGCCTGTATAAGTGCAAGCACGCCATACCTTGGATTGTCAGAAAAAGAAGATGATCGCTTTCGAGGGTTTCAGAGCATCTTGGTTTCTAAGAAAATATCAATAAATCCAGATTGGGTGCAGGATGGACGCTTCACAATAGAAGGGGGATATACTGCAATGAAAAAGATTCTTGGAGGAAAGGAACGCCCGACCGCCATCTTCTCTGCAAGTGACCAGATGGCGCATGGAGCGTACAGAGCAATTCAAGAGGAAGGCATGAATATCCCGCAGGACATCTCAATTGTTTCCTTTGATGATATCGAAATGTCCAAGTTTGTCAGCCCTCCACTTTCTACAGTAAGAGTTTATAAAGAAGAAATGGGAAGAATTTCTGTGAAGATGCTGCTACAAAGAATGGAAGGGAGTATTCCCTTGCCACTGACTTCTTATTTACCGACTGAATTGGTTGTCCGTAAAAGTTGCGGGCAATTGATATAAGAGCTTCTTATATTTGAAAGGGGGTGATTATTCTATTACCTTGCGGTATCTTTGAAAAAATTTACAATTAGGGGGATTGGGCAAAATGAAAGCGCTTTTACAAAGGTTTATGAACATTCAAAGTTTATCTATTCTTCTTTTAATCTTCATCCTTAGCGGCTGCGCAGGCTCTTCTGAAGAATCTTCAGCCAGCGGGGAACCAGGAAAGGAAAGTGGAAAGACAACGATAGAATTTGTGTACTGGGCTGCTGCGGGTGGAGAAGAAAAGGGATTCAATGATTTGGTTGCCAAGTTTGAAGAGGAGAATCCAGATATAAAGGTAAAGAAAAGCCAGGTTCCACCGCCGAATCAAGGGGATTATTACACGAAGCTTCAAACTCGGATGGGAGGAAATGATGCTCCTGATGTGTTCCGTGTACAATACCAAAAAATAGGGGAGTTTGCGAGTAAGGGTGCATTATTGGATATCACCGAGACAATGGGAAAAGATAAATCCAATTTTAACCCAAGTTTGTTAACTGCGGTAACTTTCAAAGACAAGATTTTCGGTCTTCCTCACCATACTGATACTCTTGCAGTTTTTTACAATAAAACATACCTGGATGAGCTGGGAATCAAAGCTCCGGAAGCCCTGGAGGATGCTTGGACATGGGAAGAGTTAGCAGATGTGGCAAAGCAAATTAAAGAAAAAGGCTTGGCACCTAATGGACTTGCCAGCAACACTACCGCTTCTTCAGCTTATCGAACTCTTCCATTCTTCTTCCAGAACGGTGCATCATTGCTTACAGAAGATTTAAAGAAAGCAAACGTAACCACTCCAGAAGCAATTGAAACATTAACCTTCCTCCAAGATACTTACAAAAATTATATGTCTAAGGGTAATAGCATGAAAGGTTCAGATGACGCTACCATGCTATTCACATCGGGAAATGCAGGTCTCCTGATTAACGGAAACTGGATGATCCCAAAATTTGAATCCGATATGAAGGATTATGAATGGGGAGTAACCTATATGCCTGCTAAAAAGACCGCTGCGTCTGACCTTGGCGGCAACGGTCTTGCCATTCCGGCAAACAGCAAACAAGCAGAAGCTGCAAAGAAATTCGTTGCGTTTATGGGCGAAAAAGAAAATATGAAGACATTTGTAGAGCAAGGGTTATTCTTGCCAAGTCGTACAGACATTACAGGTCCGTTTGAATATGAAATTGAAGATCCAGGTATGATGGAACTATTTATTGAGCAGTCCCAAACAGTGCCTGAAGAACTGGCCCAAACTGTAACAACTCCTGAATTCAGTAAAATTAATCAGGCTCTTGGTGATTCAATTGAGGAATTGTACACGCAAGGCAAAACACCAGAACAGGTTGCGAAGGAATTGGAAGCGAAAATTAACAGCATTCTAGAACCATAAAAAAATGTAGAAGGAGGGAGGCCAATTGGTTTCTAGTATTGCCAGATGGTATGAAAAGAGATCGATAAAGATCATTCCATATCTATTTATTGCGCCTAATATTCTCTTATTTTTCACCTTCATGATCATCCCAATTTTGTTTACTTTCTATATTAGTTTCTATGAATGGGGTTTATTTGGAAAGCCTAACCTAACCTGGTTTGATAATTATGCAAGGATGTTCCAAGATAAAGTCTTTTGGACCTCCCTCTGGAATACTGTTTATTATACTGCAGGAACTGTTCCTTTTAGTGCAGCATTTGGATTAATTGGGGCACTCCTTCTCAACCAAAAGGTCCCGCTTAGAGCTATGTTTAGGACTATTTTCTTTGCTCCTGTGGTCGTTTCACTGGTAGCCGCCGGGCTAATTTGGTCCTGGATGTTCAACCCAAACTACGGATTGTTTAATGAGGTCCTAAGCTGGTTCGGTTTGCAGGGGGTAGATTGGCTTTCATCCTCAACTTGGGCTATGCCAGCCATTATACTTACAACACTTTGGGTAAGAATTGGATACTGTCTTGTCATTTACCTCGCTGGTTTACAAGCAGTTCCCGATTCACTTTATGAAGCAGCGGATATGGATGGAGCAAACGGATGGCAGAAGTTTTGGCGGATTACTTTGCCGATGCTGAAACCAACAACAACTTTTATCTTGGTTATGGAAGTCATTCATGGCTTTATGGTATTTGATTTAGTTTTTACAATGACGAATGGCGGTCCTGGCTATTCCACAACGGTGATTGTTCAGTATATCTATCAAAAGGCCTTTACTGAAGGTGAAATGGGCTATGCCTCAGCAATTGGTACATTTTTCTTCTTTATCGTTATGCTTCTGACAATGATGCAAATGAGACTGGGGAGGGAGAAGGATTGAGCATGAATAAACCTATCCTTGCCAAACATCATAAAGTTTCCCGAGTAATTGGTGTCCCTGTGTCTCGAACAAAAAAACTTAATATTAAAACTCTAAGTATCTTCCTTGTTTTATGCGTAACCTCTTTTCTTTTTTTGATTCCGTTTATATGGATGCTATCGACAGCTCTAAAATCTCCTTCTGAGGTAGCGGCCAAAGATATACAAATCCTTCCAAAAACGCTGCATTGGAGTAACTTTTCGGATGCTTTGAATGCAGCGCCATTCGCAGGGTATGTTGGCAATAGTCTGATTGTCAGCATCCTTGCTGTTGCCTTGACGGTATTTATTAACTGTTTGGCAKGGTATGCGTTTGCCAAGTATAAATTTAGKGGCAGGAACTTCCTGTTCATGATGGTGTTAAGTACACTGATTATTCCTGTCCAAATTACCATGGTGCCGAATTTTTATATTCTAAAATATCTGGATTGGATTAATACTTATGCTGGCTTAATTGTTCCAAGGGCTGCAGAGGCTTTTGGGCTGTTCCTGGCGAGACAGTATATTATGAACATTCCTGATTCGCTTATCGAATCAGCGAGGATGGATGGAGCAGGGGAGTTCACGATTTTCAGAAAGATCATTCTCCCCAATGTAAAGCCTCTGATAGCAGTACTGGTGATTTTTACGTTCATGTGGCGCTGGAATGAACTCGCCTGGCCGTTGATCGCGGTCTCCGAGCAAAGTATGTACACCGTTCAATTAGGTTTGGCCATGGTCAAAGGAGAACATTTCATCGAGTGGCCACAGTTAATGTCGTTGACACTGCTATCTATGATTCCAATGCTCGTTGTTTTTCTAATCTTCCAGCGCTATTTTATTCAAGGAATGGTTAGTTCAGGTATGAAAGAATAAGTTATATGAAATGAGTTTTGCATTTATTAGAGTGAAAGAATTATAGGGGGATTTATTATGGTGAAAATTACAATTATTGGCGCTGGGAGCGTCGTCTTTGCAAAGAGGCTCATTACGGATATCTTAAGTTATCCAGAATTGGCTGAATCGAACTTTTCATTGACAGACATTAATGAGGAACGGCTCAAAACAGCGGAGAAAATGGCAAATAAACTGGTAGAACAAAACGGCGGAAAAGCAAGCGTGCAAGCAACCCTAAATCGTAAAGAGGCTTTGACCGGCGCAGATTATGTTTTAAATTTGATTCAAGTAGGAATGCATGAATCCACCCTTATCGATTTTGAAATCCCGAAAAAATATGGATTGAAGCAAACAATTGCTGACACGCTAGGAGTTGGCGGAGTTTTCCGTGCCTTGCGTACTATACCGGTCATGCTGGAAATTTGCAGAGACATGGAGGAGGTTTGTCCCGAAGCCTTGCTATTGAATTATACGAATCCTATGGCAATGCTGATGCTTGCGATCCAAAAGGCGACCCCAATTAAATCCATCGGTCTTTGTCATAGTGTACAAAATACGGCTGATGATCTGGCTTCCTATTTAAACATTCCAGTTGAAGAACTGGACTACAAGGTTGCCGGAATCAATCATATGGCGTGGTTCCTCGAATTAAAAAGAAATGGAACAAATCTTTATCCTGAACTTTTTGAAGCCATGGAAAAGCCAGAGATTTTTAAGAAGGATAAAGTACGATTTGAAATGATGCGAAGGTTGAATTACTTTGTAACCGAATCAAGTGAGCATATGTCAGAATATACCCCATATTTCATTAAACGGGAAGATTTAATACAGCGGTTTGACATTCCTATTGATGAATATGTCCGCCGGAGTGAAGTGAACCTTGAGAGATTTGAAGAAACCAAGCAAAAAATTAACAAAGGTGAATCATTCCCTGTGGAGAAAAGCCATGAATACGGTGCGCCGATTATACATGCTATTGAAACTGGATCCAACCTTGTAGTATGGGGCAATGTGCTAAATACAGATTTAATAACAAACTTGCCAAATAACTCATGTGTCGAGGTTCCATGCCTTGTGAATAAAGCTGGCATTCAGCCTTGCCATGTAGGAGATATTCCGCCTCATCTTGCTGCTATGAACATGACGAATATCAATGTTCAGCAGTTAACTGTCGAAGCAGTTTTAACGGGAAATATAGATTATGTTTACCAAGCGGTGATGCTGGATCCTCATACATCTTCCGTTTTGTCACTGGATGAAATCTGGGCAATGACCAGTGAACTGCTGGAAGGACACAAGGAGCATCTTCCAACCTTCACCTCTGGGAGAAACTTGAACCAGAAGGTCATAGTCGGTCAGAACTAAAGGCAATTATAAGGAATAATAGAAAGCACCAGCCGCGTCTGATTTGTCAGGAACAAGCTGGTGCTTTTTTGTAAACTTACTTGAATTTGCATCACACACTGGAATGTTTTCCATTAGAATAGGTTTTTCAATAATGACTTCCTTTAAGCTATTAAATAGTGCGAAAACAAGGTAGTGAGGAACGCTTTTCAGCAAAGGAGCGTTTTCTGTGCATATGCACTCTTAGGAGAGAAGCAGCAGAACCGTCCCCGTGCTGCATTTAAAAACTTTGTATAATCGCTGTACAAAGTGAGCGGCAACGTTTATACTACATTTGTAGACAACAAATGCTAGGGAGGCTATTATGAAAAACTCGAAACCTAATGAGCCTATAGTGACACATATTTTCACGGCTGATCCTTCTGCCCATGTGTTTGAAGGGAAGCTTTATATTTATCCTTCCCACGACCTTGAGCATGATGAACCTTCCAATGATAATGGGGATCAGTACAAGATGGAGGATTACCATGTTTTGTCGATGGAAGATGCAGATGGTCCTTGTGTGGATCATGGTGAAGTGCTTCATCTCAAGGATATTCCATGGGCGAGCAAGCAGCTTTGGGCACCAGATGCGGCCTACAAGAACAACATCTATTATTTGTTTTTCCCGGCAAGGGACAAGGACGGGATCTTCCGAATTGGCGTAGCAACCAGTCCTAGTCCTGCAGGACCTTTCAAGCCGGAGGATAATTATATCCCTGGCAGCTTCAGCATCGATCCGGCCGTTCTAGTCGACGAAGACAACAAGGCGTATGTCTATTTTGGTGGCCTATGGGGCGGACAACTGGAAAAATGGCAGTCAGGTACTTTCCAGCAAGATGCAGAAGGCCCGGCAGCTTCGGAACCGGCATTAGGCCCGATTGTAGCGGAACTGACGGATGATATGCTGAATTTTAAAAGTGAACCGAAGGAAATCTCCATAGTGGATGAAGAGGGCAACCCAATCCTTGCCGGTGACGAAGACCGGAGATACTTTGAAGGCCCATGGGTCCACAAATATAATGGACTTTATTATCTTTCCTATTCCACCGGCACCACCCATAAAATTGTTTACGCCGTGAGCGAAAACCCAATGGGTCCTTTTACCTTCAAAGGGACGATTCTTACCCCGGTCATTGGCTGGACGACCCACCATTCAATTGTCCAGTACAAAGATAAATGGTATCTGTTCTACCATGACAGCTCCTTATCCGGCGGTGTGAACCATAAGCGGTCCGTAAAATTCACGGAACTGAAATATAACGAAGATGGAACGATCCAAACCATTGATCCTTATGAAAATAAATGACGTGAAAAACTCTAGTAAAATATTTTTAAAAACCTTAGTTTATCCGATAGACAAACTAACCTTATAGTGCTATAATTCAATCATACAAAGGACATTCGAAACCTTTTGTAAGCATTTACATGATGAAGTAATTAAAAACGAAAATACTAGGAGGAATAATCCCATGGCTTATTTCGAAACAGTGAATAAAATTCAATTTGAAGGTGCTAAGTCCACCAACCCGTTTGCATTTAAATACTATAATCCAGAAGAAAAAATTAATGGCAAGACTATGGAAGAACTTCTTCGCTTCTCTGTTGCCTACTGGCACACATTCACAGCGGACGGTGGAGACCCATTTGGTGCAGGCACAGCGATCCGCCCTTGGGACCATCTCACAGGCCTGGACTTGGCGAAAGCACGCGTGGAAGCTGCATTTGAGCTTTTCGAAAAATTGAATGTTCCTTTCTTTGCTTTCCATGATGTGGACATCGCTCCAGAAGGAAGCACGTTGAAGGAATCCAATGAAAATCAAGACATCATCGTCGCGATGATTAAAGATTACATGAAAACAAGCAAAGTAAAATTGCTTTGGAACACAGCTAACATGTTCACAAACCCGCGCTACACTCATGGTGCTGCGACTTCTCCAAATGCTGATGTATTCGCTTACTCTGCAGCGAAAGTGAAAAAGGGCCTCGAAGTAGCGAAAGAACTTGGCGCAGAAAACTATGTGTTCTGGGGCGGCCGTGAAGGATATGAAACGCTTCTGAATACAGACATGAAGCTTGAGCAGGACAACCTGGCACGTTTCTTCCATATGGCAGTTGACTATGCAAAAGAAATCGGCTTGAATGTTCCATTCCTGATCGAGCCAAAACCGAAAGAGCCTACTAAGCACCAATATGATTTCGATGTGGCTACTGGTCTTGCATTCTTGCAAAAATATGACCTGACAGACTACTTCAAGTTCAATATTGAAGCAAACCATGCGACACTTGCTGGCCATACGTTCGAACATGAATTGAGAACAGCTCGTATCAACGGCATGCTTGGTTCTGTTGATGCCAACCAAGGCGATACCCTTCTTGGCTGGGATACAGATGAATTCCCGACAGACCTTTATACAAACACATTAGCAATGTATGAAATTCTGAAAAACGGCGGCTTAGGCCAAGGCGGCTTGAACTTCGACGCAAAAGTAAGAAGAGGTTCATTTGATGCAGAAGATCTTTTCCATGCACATATCGCCGGAATGGACGCATTTGCAATCGGTGCAAAAGTTGCGAACAAGCTAATTGAAGATAAAGTGCTTGACAGCTTTATCGAAGAGCGTTACAGCAGCTTTACAAAAGGAATTGGTCTTGACATCGTGGAAGGAAAAACAAACTTCCGTGAACTGGAAGCTTATGCTCTTCAATTGACAGAAATCAAGAACACTTCCGGCAGAACAGAGCGCCTGAAAGCTGTCATCAACCAGTATCTACTGGAAACTCTATAAGATTAGCTTTCCAATTATAATCATGAAAAATGTGCTGGACGTTTATACTCCAGCACATTTTTATAGAAAAGGATGATTGTGATGAAATACGTAATCGGTGTGGACCTCGGGACAAGTGCTGTCAAAATCCTGCTTGTAGACCAAAACGGGCAAGTGTGCAGCGAGGTTTCAAAATCATATCCTCTTATTATTGAAAGATCCGGTTATAGTGAACAAAACCCGGAGGAATGGGTGGAGAAGACAAGGGAAGGCCTGGCTGAACTTATCCAGCAATTCGGCGGAGATGTAGCAGATATCGAAGGCATCTCTTTTTCCGGGCAAATGCATGGACTTGTTTTACTTGATGAAAATCACCAGGTGCTTAGGAATGCCATCCTATGGAATGATACAAGAACAACAAAGCAGTGCGGGGATATTTATGAGACCGTTGGCAAACAGCAGCTTCTCGACATTACCAAGAACCCGGCGCTGGAGGGCTTTACCTTGCCGAAAATCCTTTGGGTAAAGGAAAATGAACCTGAGATTTTCGCACGTGCAAGCGTTTTTATGCTTCCAAAGGATTATTTGCGCTATCGGATGACTGGGCAGGTGCATATGGATTACTCCGATGCTGCCGGCACGCTGTTGCTCAATGTAGCCAAACGGGAGTGGAGC
Source organism: Bacillus sp. FJAT-27251 (assembly GCF_001273925.1). GTDB lineage: Bacteria > Bacillota > Bacilli > Bacillales > Cytobacillaceae > Mesobacillus_B. The sequence goes on from NZ_LIGG01000001.1 coordinate 3,118,660, forward strand.
CAGGAAATTCTTGACCTTTTCGGGCTGACCAAGGAGTTCTGCCCGGCTTTAGTGGAGTCCCATGAGTTCGTAGGAAATGTAACTGCTGAATTTGCCCAGGCAACTGGACTATCGGAAGCTACGGAAGTATTTGCGGGTGGGGCCGACAATGCCTGCGGCGCAATTGGTTCCGGGATTCTATCCGAAGGAAAAACATTATGCAGCATCGGGACATCCGGTGTGGTGCTTTCCTATGAGGATAGAAGCGACCTTGATTTTGAGGGAAAGGTCCATTATTTCAACCATGGGGAAGAAAACGCCTTTTACACCATGGGTGTGACCCTGGCAGCAGGCTACAGCCTAAGCTGGTTTAAAGACACCTTTGCCAAAAAGGAAAACTTCGAACAGTTCCTCGAAGGCGTCGCTGAAGTTCCTGCAGGAAGCAATGGTTTGCTGTTTACTCCTTATCTTGTTGGCGAGAGAACGCCTCATGCCGATTCCAACATCCGCAGCAGCTTCATTGGTGTGGATGCGGCTCATGAGCGAAAGCATTTTGCCCGTGCCGTGCTTGAAGGCATTACGTTTTCCCTGCATGAATCGATTGAGATTTTCAGGAGCAGCGGGAAAACAATCGATTCCATCATCTCGATTGGCGGCGGTGCCAAAAATGAAACATGGCTGCAGATGCAGGCAGATATTTTCAATGCAAAGGTTGAAAAACTTTCTAGTGAACAAGGTCCTGGAATGGGAGCAGCAATGCTCGCAGCATACGGCAGCGGCTGGTTTACATCCCTTAAAGAATGTGCCGACGCTTTCCTGCAAACAGCGAAAACGTATGAGCCGATTCCTGATAACGTGGAAACGTACCAGAAGGTCTTTGGAATCTACCAGCAGGTTTATACGCAAACCAAGTCGCTTAATGATCAGTTGAGGGAATTTAGAAAATAACTATTAAACCCCACAATCCGTGGGGCTTTCTTTTCATTTACCCATATAAGGAGGGAAAGACATGAGTCACATTGCCAACCCTATTTTACGAGGATTCAATCCTGATCCTTCTATTATAAGAGTGGAAGATGATTATTATATCGCCACTTCGACCTTTGAATGGTTTCCGGGTGTCCAGATCCATCATTCAAAGGACTTAAAGAATTGGCGTTTGCTTACCCACCCTCTTACCCGCAAGAGCCAGCTGGATATGCTCGGGAATCCTGATTCCGGCGGCGTCTGGGCTCCGTGCTTAAGCTATCATGAGGGAACGTACTATCTAGTATTTACAGATGTAAAAAGTCATATCGGACCCTTCAAGGACACCCATAACTACTTGATAACCGCCCAGGACATCATGGGGCCGTGGTCGGAACCGGTTTATCTGAACAGCAGCGGATTTGATCCGTCGCTTTTCCATGATGATGACGGAAAAAAGTGGGTGGTCAATATGGTTTGGGACCATCGCAAGAACAAAAACTCATTTGGCGGAATTTTGCTGCAGGAATATTGTCCACAAGAACAAAAGCTAACCGGTCCGATTTATAATATATTTAAAGGGACTAAGTTGGGTCTTACCGAAGCTCCTCATCTCTATAAACATAAGGGCTATTATTATTTAATGACTGCTGAAGGCGGGACAAGGTATAMCCATGCCGTAACGGTAGCCCGAGCCACTTCGCTCTTTGGCCCGTACGAGGTCGACCCGATTGGACCTATCCTGACATCGGCCGGGAATCCCGAGCTGCCGCTGCAAAAAGCGGGTCACGCGAGCATTGTCCACACACAGGCAGACGAGCTATACCTTGTCCATTTAACCGGCCGGCCGTTAAAATCCTCGCTAAATTGTAATCTAGGCAGGGAAACGGCGATACAAAAGGGCATCTGGACAGAAGATGGCTGGCTGAGGCTGGCAGGCGGGGGGACGGAAGCGAAGGTAATGGTTGAGGCACCGGATTTGCCGGAGGCTCCTTTCAAAAAAGAACAGAGAATGGACCATTTTGATGAAAAACAACTGAGCATTCATTTTAATTCACTACGCGAGCCGTTTTCAGAAGACTGGTTATCACTCACGGAACGGCCGGGCTATTTAAGGCTGTTTGGCCGCGAATCCTTTAGTTCGGCCCACAGGCAAAGTCTGATTGCCCGCAGGCAGCAAGCCTTCTCGTGCACCGCTGAGACGGTTGTCGAGTTCGAACCGGAAACCTTCCAGCAAATGGCCGGGCTGGTATACTATTATAACTCCAGGAATTATTATTACCTTTGGATCAGCTATGATGAGGAACTGGGGAAATGCCTCGGAATCATGTCCAGCGACAAGGGGAAATACGATGAACCATTGGACCGTCCAATTTCGGTTGAGGGGTGGAGCAGAGTCCATCTAAAAGCGGTCCTGGATGATGCGAAGCTGCAATTTTTTTATTCAGAGGATGGAACCGCGTGGCTGGAGATTGGCCCCGTGCTTGATGCAAGTAAAATTTCGGACGATCATGTTGAACAAAAGGTTGGCGGTGTTTTGCTTGACCAGGGCTTTACCGGTGCATTTCTTGGAATTTGTGTCCAGGATTTAAGCGGCACCAGGAACCATGCCGATTTTGATTATTTTAGCTATCAAGAACGGACAGAGGGCGAACAATAAGGTATTATTTTTTAAAGGAGGAAATTGACATGAACTACCGTGAATTAGGAAATACCGGGATCAACATCAGTGAAGTCAGTTTTGGGACTTGGGCAATCGGCGGCTCGTGGGGAAAGACGAGCGATACAGAAGCCATCAGATCCCTGGAATATGCCATGGATAAGGGAGTTAACTTTTTTGATACCGCCGACGTTTATGGAGACGGCCATGCCGAAGAACTTCTCGCCAAAGCTACGAAAGGGAAGGAAGACCAAATTTACATAGCCACAAAGTTCTGCCGCCAGGGTGATATTTTCGACCCGGAAAATTACAGCTATGAACAGGTACGTGCCTACTGCGAAGATAGTCTTCGCCGTCTGGGGCGCGAGAGAATCGACTTGTACCAGATTCATTGCCCTGCAACTGCGATCCTTCGTGACGGTGCCGTTTTCGAAGTGCTTGACACCCTGCAACGCGAAGGAAAGATCCGGCACTATGGTGTCAGTGTCGAAACGGTGGAAGAAGGGCTGATTTGTTTGCAAAAACCAAATGTAAAGAGCCTTCAAATCATTTTTAACATGTTCCGCCAGAAGCCGCTTGAAACCTTAATTCCTGAGGCCTATAAAAAAGGAGTTGGATTGCTGGTTCGTTTGCCGCTTGCGAGTGGACTGCTTACTGGTAAATTTACGAGTGACCATGTGTTTGAGGAAGATGACCACCGCCGGTTCAATGAAAACGGCGAGGCGTTCAATGTAGGCGAGACTTTTGCGGGCCTTGGATTTAAAAAAGGTGTCGAACTGGCAGATGAGCTCAAGTGGATTGGCGAAGGCCGCGGGTCGATGGCAAGCGCGGCGTTGCGCTGGATTCTCGACCAGAAGGAAATCACGTGCATTATTCCAGGATTTAAAAACATGAAGCAGGTCCAGGACAATCTTTCCGCGCTGGAAACCAAGCCTTTCTCCGGGGAAGAACAGCAAAAAATTCAGCGTTTTTATGAGGAGAAGGTAAAAGACTTTATCAGAGGACCTTATTAATAAATAAGGGCAAAGGCTGACCGTTCGGAGGGATTGGATGAGTAAAACGGCAAATCGGGCTTATGGCGCCACGGAATGGATTGCGAAATTTGCCTATCTAAACTTGCTGTGGATTGGTTTTTCGCTGCTGGGTCTGGTCGTATTGGGAATATTCCCGGCCACTATTTCGATGTTTGCGATTATCCGCAAGTGGCTGATGGGAGAAACAGACATTCCCATCTTCCGTACGTTTTGGACGACCTACAAAGCGGAATGGGTGCACGGCAATGGGTTAGGGCTGTTCATGGCTGCTGTAGGAGGACTGATTGTCCTGAACCTGGTTTTTATAAGAAACTCGGGCAGCACGGGCATTAGCGTGATTCAGATTCCGTTATACTTGTTTATGCTGGCAGCTCTGATGACCATGTTCTATCTGTTCCCTGTGTATGTTCATTATGAGCTGAGGCTTGTGCAAATGATCAAAAATGCATTTTTGATGATGTTGATCAGCCCGCTTGAAAACCTTGTTATGATTGCGGGGGTCGCTGCCGTGATCTTCGTGGTGAGATTTCTGCCGGGTTTCGGATTTTTCTTTGGCGGCAGCCTTTCCGCCGCCATCATTATGGCGGCAGGTTATGTGGTGTTTAATAAAATGGCCAAAAAGCAGCAGCAGACGTAAAGGACCAGATATTGGTCCTTTTTTTATTGGCGCAAAAAAAGGAAAGGGTGGGCACTGAGTTTGCGTCAACAGCTCTTCTTAGCGCAAAAAAGGAGGACAGGGCAGCAAAATTGCGCCAATAACGCTCATTAACGCAGAAAAGGGAATGGCAGGCCGGCAAAATTGCGTCAACAGCGCTCCTTAACGCAAAAAAGGGAAGGCAGTCTACCAATTTTACGCCAACGGCCCTCATTGACCCAAAAAAGTGAAAGGCAGGCCATCAAATTTGCGTCAACAACGCCCATTAACGTAAAAAATGAGAACTAAGCGGTCACATTTGCGCCAATACCTAAAAAAGACCGATGCCGAGTTCACTTCCTAAAAGTGAAACCAGCATCGGTCTTATGTCATGCTGCTAATCAGCCTTTAACCGATCCTGCGGCCATTCCTTCCACGATCTTGTCGCTGAGGAACAGGAAGACAAGCAGGACTGGAATGATACTGATAACGAGAGTCGCGCCAATCGCGCCCCAATCGGTCAAATACTGGCCAACGAAATTGTTGATTCCGACTGTCAATGTTTTGAACTTATCGGAACTGATGAAGGTGTTTACAAAAACGAATTCGTTCCAGTTGTAAATCATGTTGATGATTGCGGTTGTCGATAAAACCGGCAGCGTCATCGGAAGGGTAATCTGGAAGAAGATGCGGTGAATCGAGCATCCATCCATGACGGCCGCTTCCTCGATTTCCCGAGGAAAGGTTTTATAAAAGCCCAGTAAGATCATAATCGTCAGCGGCAGGTTAAACGCCGTATAAGACAAAACAATCGATGCAGGGTGGTCAATCAAGCCGGCATTATTATACATGTTGAACAGCGGGATGATAGTGGAATGCAGCGGAATCATATAAGCTACCAGGAATAACCCTAGAACAAGACCGCTTAATTTCCAATGCATCCGTGTAACAGCAAACGTCACGAAACTGGCGAGAAGAATCGTCAGGACGACGGACAGTACCGTAATCCAGACGCTGTTGAAAAAGTACAGGCCGATATTCCCAGCTGTCCATGCCTTTGTATAGTTAATCCATTGAGGATCCTGGGGCAGGGAGAAGGGAGACTGGCCGAACACTTCCTGATTGGTTTTTAAAGAAAAGAACACCAGCCAGATTAACGGGTAAATCTGAATAACCGCAAACGCCCCTAATATAAGATAAAGAAATCCATAGCCGATTTTGTTCAAAAAAGATTTCTTTGTATCGCTTGATGTGGAAAGGGTCGTTGTTGTCTTTTGTGTACTAACCTCACTCATCTGTTTCAATCCCCCTTAATATTGAACATCATCATCTTTAGATTTCGTTAGTTTCGAAGTTAACCAAGTCATCAGAAGACAGATAACAAGGAGTCCAAAGCCGATTGCACTTCCGTAGCCGAAGTTGTTCAATTTGAATGCTTCTTTGTACATGTAGGAAGCAATTACTTCACTGGCTCCGTTCGGTCCGCCGCCAGTCATAACATAAATCAAGTCGAAATATTTCAATGAGCCGACCACTGCAAGCATAATCGTTACTTTAAATACACCGGAAATAAGCGGAAGCTTAATTTTATAGGCGATTTGCCAAGCGTTGGCGCCATCGATTTTCGCTGCTTCAATCACTTCATCAGATACATTTTTTAATGCTGCATAGTAGATAAGGATGTAAAACCCGGCATACTGCCAGATGATTGGAATAAAAATGGCATAAAGGGCAACATTTGGATCTGCCAGCCAAATAGGTGTATTTTCAATCCCAAAAAACCCAAGAAATTTGTTGAGCATTCCATTGGATGGGTCAAAAATCTTCATCCAAAGCTGGGCGATGGCGACAGATGATAGTAGCATAGGAATCAAATAGATTTTACGCAATAGATCCGAACCCTTAATTTTGCTTGCCAGTACAAGCGAAATCCCGAGGTAAAGCAATAAGCTGGCCGTTGAGAAGATGGCTAATTGAAGCGAATGCCATGTGCTTGTCCAGAACATATTGTCCTTGATGAGGGTGGCGTAGTTTTCGAGGCCGATGAATTTCATCTCGCCCATGCCGCTCCAATCCATAAACCCGTAATAGCCTGAAAGCGTAACTGGTATATAGATGAGAACGAGGATGAGAAGCAGAGCCGGGAGTGTGTAAAGGGTGATCACGAATTTATTCGACATTACATTTTTCATGTTGGATAGTCCCCTTCCTTATAAGAAAGAGGACATATTTTCAGCAATATGCCCTCTTACCGTCAATAATTATTTCTCAGCAGCAAGAGCTTCTTCTTGTGTCTTGGCAAACTCTTTAGGAGATGACTGTCCGCCGAATAAAGCCTGGATCTGGTTCAAGTGAACATCCGCTACGCGGGCAGACATTTGAACATCCGCATATAGGGTAATATTGGACGCATTTCCTAAATCGTCTAAGATATCAATGTACATTTGAGCAAGATCGGTACCAGCAGTATCCACTTTAGTGGCTGGAATGACACCGGCTTCTGTTACAGAGCGCTTACCCCATTCCTCAACAAGGTAGGCAACAAATTCTTTTGATTCGTCTTTCACTTTTGAAGCTTCGGAGACAAACAGGCCAACACCAGGCCCGCCGACAAAGCTGTCAATGTTTCCTTTTCCGCCTTCATAGGTAGGGAACTTGAAGTAACCGATTTTTTCTTTGAATTCATCAGCAACATCCGGGCTAGTTGTATAGTTCGGAAGCTCCCATGTTCCCATTACATACATGGCTGCTTGTTCGTTCATGAAGTAGCCTTTTGCTTCATCATTGGACAAACCGTTATATCCTTTAACAAACGCGTTCATGTCCACAAGCTTCTTGATTTCTTCAGCTGCTTTCACAAGAGCTGGATCTTCAAAGCTTCCAGTGCGGTTGATCGCATTGTTCAAAGTCTCAGGTCCGCCAATGCGGTCGGCAAGGTACATGTACCACATGGAGCCTGTCCAGCGGTCCTTGTTTCCAACTGTAATTGGAATCACACCATTTTTCTCAAGGGTTTCCACTACATTCAAGAACTCATCGTAAGTTTTTGGCACTTCAAGGTTATTCTTTTCAAAGATTTCTTTATTGTAATAAACAGGTGCAATGTTCAGTTCAAGAGGGAGGCCGTAGGTTTTCTCTTCCATTGTAAAAGCTTCGATGGTTCCAGGGACGAATTCCTCTTTCAGGCCACCTTCAAGGACATCGTCCAGCGGGGCAAACATGTTGCCTTCTACGTATGGCTGCATGTAACCAGCCGCCCATGTGATTCCAATGTCTGGAAGCTCATTGGAAGCGGATAGCACCTTGATTTTTTCCTTGTACTGCTCATTGTTCAAAATTTCGGTTTGGATGTCGACATCCGGATTTTCTTTTTCGTAATTTTTGATAATGTCATCCACGATTGAATACTGTGCATTGGCACTTCCCTGAGGCCACATATGCATCATTTTGACTACGGTTTTATCACCGCTTGAACCTGATTCGCCTGATGTTTCAGAAGATGAGGAACACCCTGCAAGAGCCAGACTTCCTGCCAATGCCATTGACATGACAGCGGTAAACGCTTTCTTTTTCTTCACCATTAAGTACCCCCTTAATATGTGTATGTTTCTGTCTTACAAGTAAAGTCTATCACCGTGGGAATATTCTAAAAAGGCACCTATGATTGGGAAAAATACTACTATTTTTAGAAAGCCTTTTCATTGGCTGTCTTTTCGGTAGGCGTTGGGGGTCATTCCCTCAGTCTCCCTGAAAATCTTTATGAAATATTTCGATGTTTTATAGCCGACTTCTTCGGCAATTTCACTGATCGGCAGGCTGGTTGAAACAATCAATTCCTTGGCGCGCTGGATCCTCCTTCTTGTCACATATTCGCTAAAATTCAGTTCAACCTGCTCCTTGAACAGTACACTGAAATAACTTGGGTTCAAGTGCACTTTGGCAGCCACTTCTTTAAGAGTCAATTCATCGTTCAAATGCTGGTCGATATACGCCATTGCTGTGCGGATGGAGTCTTTGGTGGAATCGATTTTAGTGTTGGCATTCACAATCTTCTCATCCACGACTTTTTCAATCATGCCTAATCTTACTTGCTTTTCGAGCACCTTAAGAGCTTCCTCCAATGCTTCGATCAGTCTCTTTTTGCCAATTGGCTTCAATAGGTAGTTGACGACACCAAGCCTTAACGCTTCCTGGGCATATTCAAATTCGGAATAGGCAGAAATGACAATCACGACAGGGGACATGCCTTTTTCCTTAATTGCTTTTAATAGCTGCAATCCTGTCATCTCGGGCATCTGTATGTCGGTGAACAGTATGTGAATCTTCTTTTTCTCTGCTATCCTGAGGACTTCCTCACCGCTTTCTGCGGTGAGGATAGCATACTCCCCATTATTCCAGCTCTCAAGTGCCCGCTGCAGGCCCTGCCTGGTTCTTGGCTCATCGTCCACGATGACAATAGTTTTAGTAAACATTTATTCCCCTCCATCGACCGGTAGTTCAAACGAAATTTTTGTGCCCTTGTTCAATTCACTTTCAATTAATAAGTCGGAATGTGTAAGGCCTTTGTAATACAGATTTAATCGTTTATAGACATTGGAAATGGCCATGCCTTTCCCGCTTGCTGATGAGGTGCCTCCCGTTTTCATCGAGTTTCGGATCCATTCCAGCCGCTCCTGATCCATTCCGGAACCATTGTCCCGGACAGTGATTCTGATACGGTCCTTGCTGTCCTGCCTGACTGGTTCGACGGTTACTGAAATCAGGCAGCTTCCGGCTTTTTTGCCAGCTCCATGGAGGATGGCATTTTCGACCAGAGGCTGGATGATCAGCTTTGGTATCCTAATCCGCTCATATTCTTCCGGAACGGAGACATGCCATTGCAGCCGGTCGCCAAAACGCATTTTCATGATTTCCATATAATCGCCGATATGTTTGATCTCATCTTTTAAATACACCCAGTCATCATCGGTTTCCTTCGTAATGGTATAGCGGAACAAATCAGACATGGCGACAACCAGTTCGGCCAGTTCTTCTTCGTCTTTTTCCTCCAGTGACCAATGCAGGGCATCCAGTGTATTAAAGAGAAAATGCGGATTGATTTGCGCCTGCAGGGCCTTCAATTCACTGTGGCTTCGGAGAATTTCCTTTTGGTAGACCATCTGGATTAGATGATTGGTTTCTTTTACAAGCTGATTATAGGTGCTGTTTAGTTCATTGATTTCGTTGACCGAAGACACACTGGGATTAAGTGTCAGTGAACCTTCTCCTGCACGCTGCATGGTTTTCGTCAACCTCAGGATCGGTCTGGTGATGATGGTTGACAGGAAGTAGGAGAATATCGTGAAAATAAAGGCCCCGGCAATCCCCGTCAAAATAATTCCTGTCCGGATGGCGGACATTCCTTCTGTCAGCTCGCTTACCGGAGTCAAAATCAGGACTGTCCAGCCGGTTAGTTTGGAAATCTGCTTTGTTACCATATAATCCCGCTGATTTAATTGAACTGTAGTTTCATTGCTTTCAATAATGCTAGTGATATCTCCGGGATAATTTTGAATGATTGGGTTCTGGTCCGAATCGAGCAGGATCGAATATTGGTCGTTATCATACGTTTCATTCGCGAACGTAAAATGGTCGCGGTTTATGCTGATCAAAAGATACCCGCCATTTTTGAATTGCCGCTCCATCAAATTAACCCTCCGGATAGCCAGAAAGTTATTTTTATCGTTGGGATCGTCGCCAATCCAGACCATTCTTCCTTTGGCGAGATTGGCTTCGGCAATCCACTTTTTATCAATTCGGTTAATCAGCGGGTCATCATCAAGCGGGATAATGCGCTGCTCCTGGGCTGAAAACAGCTGAAACCCAAAGATACCGTCTGTATTGCCTATTATTCTGTTCACCCGGCCCATCAGTTCCTGTCTCTCCAGGAAGGTGATTTCCTTGCCGTCATAAATATCGGTTAAAGCCTGCTCGACTTCTTCATCGGTCATCACAAGCTTGGCCGCCATGTTCACCTGCTCGTAAAGGGATTCCATTCGGCCGTTCGCTTCAATCGCCACTTGCTTGATTTGTTTTTCAGCATTGCTTTTCAATAAAGAAGAAACTTGCCTTAATGTAAGCAAACTGACAATCAGCAGCACGATAATCATAACCAGTAAAAAGATAAATAGAATCTGGTTGCGAAGGGTATTCCATTTCTTTAGTGAATTCAGCATAGTTGTTTCCCTTTCATTGGAGAAGTCCTGTTTATTGCAGCAACTCGAAAACTTGATAGCGGTTACAATGAAGAAGGAATTACCAAAATGAGCTTTCTTCTAGTGCATATTAATCACATGATATAGGCTTTTCCACCTAGAACCATTATAACATCTCCATCCATAGAATTGAAAACTTAGTTTGTATGCCGGATGAACTAAGGGAAGCGGGATGGAATGCTTAAATGGGGAAGGAAATAAAGAAGCCGGGAGAAGGCTGTTTGCCTTCTCCCGGCTTAATCGGAGGCTATTCATAAATATAACTGATGACATCCAATGCCTGGTCGACACTTTCAACGGTCACATTGGCCTTATTGGAAAGCTCTTTTAAAGGATGGATCAATGATTCGGGCCGGATGATAATCGTCGGTTTGTTCATTGCGATTGCCGTGCTGGCATCCATCGCCGTATTCCATTGCTTGTATTTTTCGCCAAATAAGGCAATGACAATATCGGATTTCTGCATCAGCACCTGTGTCCTGAAGTTGTTAATGTCTGATGCAGCATCATCTTTATACAAGCTGCCCGGCTGTTTGCCAAGAATGTCCTCCCCGACATTGTCGGACCGGTCATGGTTGGTTTGCGGAGCAACAAAGGTCAATGACAGTTTCCTTTCTTCAGCCTTTTTCGTAATTTCCTCTCTCCAATTGCTATGAATTTCCCCTGCTAAATAAACGGTTAATTGCATCGCTATTCCTCCTGTCAGAATTTGTCCTATCTATATAGTAGCCAATTTGACAGGAATTTCAAAGCATAGGGCGGTTCTTTTGTTTCAATGAAGAAGAAAACCAGATAGTTTAAAATTTTGCCAGGTTGGAAATAAGGATAAAAAACTATTTTGCCAGATATCTGTTCGTGTTTCTGGTAAAATAGGTGTAGGATTATGCTTTATTGGGATTGGATTCAAAGCGCCGGTCCCGCGGCAATTGAGTTTGTGTATATTATTACGGCTAAGCCGGTTTAGGTTATAAAATTGAAATGGCGAGCTCCAGAGCAATAGGGCAGGAATACGCTGTATTGTGAGGCAATGATGAGAATTAAAGGAGAGTTATGAATGAAGTATCGTTCTGCTTTTGATATTATTGGTCCGGTGATGATTGGACCTTCCAGCTCCCATACGGCTGGAGCTGCACGGATTGGGCGGGTTGCCCGCAATTTATTTGAAAAACAGCCAAAAAAAGTCGTCATATCCCTTTACGGGTCGTTTGCCAAAACATATAAAGGCCACGGAACCGATCTGGCGCTTGTTGCCGGCCTGCTTGATTTTGACACGTTTGACGAGAGAATCCGGAATTCCCTGGAGATTGCCGAAGAAGCAGGGATGGAGGTTGTTTTCCAGCCGGAAGATGCCGTGCCCGACCATCCTAATACGGTGAAACTGAATCTGTACGATGATGACAGCGAGATGGAAGTAGTCGGCATATCGATTGGCGGAGGCACGATTGAAATCAAGGAGATCAATTCCTTCCATTTGAAACTTTCTGGTGATCCGGCCATCCTCGTTTTCCACCAGGACCGCTTTGGGGTCATATCATGCGTCACTTCCATTCTGTCAAAATACGAAATCAATATTGGCCATATGGAAGTTGCCCGGAAGGAAAAGGGTGAAACAGCGATCATGATCATTGAAGTGGACCAGCGGATTGAAGAGGATGTCCTCGAGGAATTGCGAAAGCTTTCCAATGTAAACAGGGTTATTAAAATCGTTGATTAATATAGAGAACAAGTTTTATAAAGCAGTGGAAATTTGTAACATCGGGAGGAAACGCAATGTTTCGAAATGTAGCGGAACTTGTTTCGCTGGCAGAACAAAAGCAGGTGAAAATAGCGGAAATCATGATTCAGCAGGAAGTCGAAGTGACAGGGCTGTCTCGTGAGGAAATCATCGCAAAAATGGACAATAATCTGCAAGTGATGGAACAGGCGGTGGAACGCGGCCTTCAAGGAGTGAAATCCCAAACAGGACTCACTGGCGGAGATGCCGTCCTGCTCCAGAACTATATCAAAAGCGGAAAGGCCCTGTCCGGCCCGCTCTTATTGGATGCAGTCAGCAAGGCGATGGCCACGAATGAAGTAAATGCCGCGATGGGAGTCATCTGCGCCACACCAACAGCAGGATCGGCAGGGGTCGTTCCAGGTACTTTGTTTGCTGTGAAGGAACAGCTCAATCCCACCCGCCAGGAAATGATTGAATATTTATTTACAGCAGCAGCATTCGGTTTCGTCATAGCGAATAATGCGACGGTGGCGGGAGCAGCTGGTGGCTGCCAGGCCGAGGTTGGATCGGCAGCCGGCATGGCCGCCGCATCGATTGTGGAAATGGCAGGCGGGACGCCGAAGCAGGCAGCCGAAGCCATGGCCATCTCGCTGAAGAACATGCTTGGACTTGTTTGTGATCCGGTGGCAGGCCTGGTCGAAGTTCCATGCGTCAAACGGAACGCGATGGGAGCCTCCAACGCCTTGACAGCAGCCGACATGGCCCTGGCGGGCATCACCAGCCGGATTCCGGCCGATGAAGTCATCGCCGCCATGTACGCCATCGGCCAAACCATGCCATCGGCCCTAAGGGAAACAGGTGAAGGCGGCCTTGCGGCCACCCCAACAGGGCGAAGACTGGAAGCCGAAATCTTCGGCCAACCAAAACCAAAACTCAAAGACTACCTCATTAAGTAGAGCAGGGGGAGTGTTCACCTGCTTCATTTTAAACAGCCTAACCCAATGGGATAGGCTGTTTTTTGGGTATAAACCGATAGAAATGATGCCTGCCGGCCGCTGGGGGGATGATGCGCAAGAACTGTCCCCATGCTTTCCCTGCCTGTCAAAGGGGTATAGTAAGGGTAAATGAAATATAGAGAGAAGGAGGCAGCCGACTATGGGTGATTCTGGAGAAATTAAACGTGACCAGATTAGTGATTTAATAAAATCGATTTATGATGGGCTGGCAGGTTCGGTCCTGCCTGAGCCTATTAAAATGAAGATAAGGGGAGAGCTGGAACAGCTGAAAGAGCTGACCCTTGACGCCAGGCCTGCGAGAATTGCAATCGTAGGAAGAAGGGGAGCAGGGAAATCGAGCCTGATCAACGCCATCTTTGGGGAGATGAGGGCCGAGGTAGGGGATGTAAAAGCGCAGACCGGTATGGGGAAATGGCATGAGTTCACGTCCGAGTCGGGAGATCTTGAAATTCTCGATACGAGGGGGCTAGGGGAGGCAGACAATCCGGAAGAAGCCTTTTCACATGCCTCCGCGATGGAAGAGGTCCAAGCTTCGATTAAAGAACAATGTCCGGATGCGATTTTGTTTTTATGCAAGGCAAAAGAAGTGAGCTCAAGGATTGATGAAGACCTGCAGCAATTAGCCAAGCTGAAAGAAATGATCCACAGCGAGCATCAATATGATGTACCGATTGTGGGAATCGTCACCCAGGTTGATGAACTGAGCCCGAAGTCGGTACATGAGCCGCCATTTAATCATCCAGTAAAAGAGAAGAATATCGCCGACGCAGTTGAGGTGCTGTCTGTAAAATTGCGTGACTCTGTTTCCAATCCTGTCCAGGTGATCCCTGTAAGCAGCTATATGGAATTTGAAGAGGGGAAAATCGTCTATGACGTCCGCTGGAATATCGATGTCCTGCTGGATTACCTGATTGGCCAGCTGCCCAACGAAGCCCAGTTAAAACTTGCCCAGCTGTCCAAGCTGAAATCGGTCCAGAAAAAACTCGCCCGGAAAATAGGGAAAAGTGTTTCCGGGGCAACGGGGGCGATTGGGGCCAGTCCCATTCCCATAGCCGACATCCCTGTCATCACCGGGATGCAGATGGCGATGATTACCGCCATCGGCCTGATTGGCGGAAAAAAGCTGGACAAACAAGGAATCAGGGAATTTTTGAGTGCCCTCGGAGCCAACGTTGCGGCCGGGTTTGCCTTAAGGGAAGCAGCCAGACAGCTTCTTAAAGTCATACCTGTCGGCGGCCATATCATCTCCGGAGTGGTGGCGACCGCAGGGACATTAGCCCTGTCCGAAGCAGCTATAGCCTACTTCATCGAAGACGTGTCGATGGACAAGGCAAAGGGCGTTTTTCGGAGGGTTTTTAAGGAGAAGCAGGAATAAGGAAAGGCTAAATGTCTGTCACCTTATGGTTATTGCCAAATAACTGTAGTGACAGGCATTTTTTTGTTTCGAAATGATAAAGCAAAACCGCCCCTATGCTTCGTCAACCAGATTGACAAAATTGCTGTTTTTCTTTACACTTAAATAGTCAACTTGGTTGACTATTTATACAGGGAGAACATCTCGAATACCAGAGAGTAACGGTGATTCAGATATAACTCTTAGACTACCAAAGAGAAGGGGATCACAAGAGAATGGTGCAAGTGGAACAGCAAAAACAAGCATATGATGCCGACCAGATCCAGGTTCTGGAGGGACTGGAAGCAGTCCGGAAACGTCCGGGAATGTATATAGGCTCGACTTCGGCGAAGGGCCTTCACCACCTCGTGTGGGAAATCGTCGACAACAGTGTGGATGAGGCCCTTGCAGGGTATTGCGATAAAATCAGTGTGACGATTGAGGCAGATAACAGCATAACTGTAAGCGACAATGGGCGGGGAATCCCCGTAGGCATGCATGAAAAAGAAGGCAGGCCGGCGGTCGAGGTTATTTTGACGGTTCTCCATGCCGGTGGGAAATTTGGCGGCGGCGGGTATAAGGTTTCCGGGGGACTGCACGGAGTGGGGGCCTCGGTTGTCAACGCTCTCTCCTCGCTGCTGGAGGTATATGTCCATCGCGACGGGAAGATTCACCACCAAAAATTTTCACGCGGCATACCCCAGGGTGAATTGGCGGTGATTGGCGAAACCGAGCAGACAGGAACGACGATCCATTTTATCCCTGACGGGGAAATTTTCACCGAAACCCTCGAATATGACTACGATACCCTTGCAACCCGTTTGCAGGAGCTAGCCTTTTTGAACAAGGGCATTTCCATATCCATCCATGATAAACGCGGTGAGGGGAAAGAAAAGGAGTTTTTCTATGAGGGAGGCATTATCTCCTATGTGGAGCATTTGAACTCTGGCCAGGGAGTCCTTCATCAGGAGCCGATTTTTATCGAAGGAAACCGGGAAGGAATTTCATTGGAAATTGCCCTGCAATATACGGGAGGATTTGCAAGCGTCATCTATTCGTTTGCGAATAATATCCACACCTACGAAGGCGGCACGCACGAATCGGGATTTAAAACGGCCTTAACAAGGATGATCAATGAATATGGCAGGAAGAGCGGACTCATAAAAGAGAATGAAGGCAACTTCTCTGGCGAAGATGTCCGAGAAGGACTGACGGCCGTGGTTTCGGTGAAGCATCCGGATCCGCAGTTTGAAGGCCAGACGAAAACGAAACTGGGCAACTCGGAGGTTAGGACGATCACCGAATCTATTCTTGCAGAAAAACTGGAAATGTTTTTATTGGAAAATCCAACAGCAGCGAAGACCATCGTCAATAAAAGCCTGGTCGCCTCCAAAGCGAGGCTCGCAGCCAAACGGGCGCGTGAATTGACGAGGAGGAAGAGTGCGCTTGAGGTTTCGACACTTCCCGGCAAGCTTGCGGACTGTTCTTCAAAGGATGCCAGCATCAGTGAAATTTATATCGTGGAGGGCAACTCGGCCGGCGGGTCGGCGAAACAGGGCCGTGACCGGCATTTTCAGGCGATATTGCCGCTGCGGGGGAAAATTTTGAATGTCGAAAAGGCGAGCATGGACCGAATCCTGCACAATGCCGAAATTGGGACGATGATTAAGGCATTTGGAAGCGGGATTGGGGAAAACTTCGATCTTGAAAAAGCGCGTTATCATAAAATCATCATCATGACTGATGCCGACGTCGATGGCGCCCATATCCGCACGCTGATGCTCACGTTCTTTTATCGGTTTATGATGCCATTTATCGAACATGGCTATGTGTATATTGCACAGCCGCCACTTTATAAAATACAGCAGGGCAAAAACATCAATTATGCCTATAATGACCGGGAGCTCAAGTCCATCATGGCCACGCTGCCAAGTTCACCCAAACCAGGGCTGCAGCGTTATAAAGGGCTCGGGGAAATGAACCCCGAACAGCTTTGGGAGACAACCATGAATCCGGACACCAGGACCCTGCTGCAGGTCAGCCTGCAGGATGCCATTGACGCCGATGAAGTCTTTGAAATGCTGATGGGAGACGAAGTCGAACCACGCCGCCAATTCATCGAGGAAAACGCCATCTACGTCCGCAACCTTGATGTATAGGGACGGTTTTCCTGCTTCAAAAAAGTGAGGCGAAGGGACAGTTCTGTTCTCCTGCTTCATAAATGAATGAAAAGCCAGATGGGTTCCGAATGCGGAACCCATCTGGCTTTCTTAATTACCGTTTGAAATGCAGCAAAAGTCACCTTCATAAAAATAACCGAAAAGGCTTTCATTAAAATCCACCCGGTAGGAAAAGATGCCAGTATGATTTTCGATGACTTCCGTGATGGTGCCTTTCTTGTTTTCAAAGCCTTTTAAATAAAAGAAATCCTCCGGTTCCATCTTTGTTATGGCTTCAGGCGGAATGGCCTTTATCATTACGAGTTCCCCTTCAACAGGGCGCTCCAGAACCCCCACATTCATGGTAGCGTCAATCATCTCCCAAACCCCAGTCGGAAGTCAAAATTTCCCTTAGAAGCTCCAATTTGTCTGTTCCGATTTTGGCAGCAATTTGCTGTTCGATTCCTGCTTTTAGGAATTCACTCTTTTCATAGCATTCCTCACCAAGTGGGGTTAGCTGAATACATTTATCTTTTTTGTTGTTTTCCAGGGAACTGATTGCCACTAAACCCTTCGCTTCCAGCTTTTTGATGAATTTGTGTGTTGCTTGCCGGGAAATATTGACGCTTTTCGTGACTAAGGCAATGGTCGGTTTCTTTTTATAAATTCTCGACAGAATGTACCATTCCGAATTCGATATGTATATGTTGCTCGTTTCATTCCACAATTTTCCCGTGATCTCGCGGAGCTGAAGATGCCGCTCGCTGACAAGGTCTATAAAATCAAGGTCTTGCCATTCAGGATTCATCCTTTCCACTCCTTTCCTTAATTTTGCTTTTACTATACATAAGGGAGGGTTGATTGTCAACAAAGTTGACAAAAATAATTAAATGGGTTATACTAATTTGTAAACCAAGTTGACATATATGCAGAAAAGGGGATATGGATGATGTTTAAAGTTGGCGATGTGATTACCTATTCTGTCCATGGATTATGTAAAATTGATGATATATGTGAAAAAACGATTGCGGATGTCACCCGGACCTATTATGTGATGCATCCGTTAGGGGAGTCAAACTTAACCATCAGCAGCCCGGTAAATAATGATAAGGTTGTCATGCTCAGGGCACTCGACAAGAAAGAGGCACTGGAAATTATCGAGTCCTTCAGCAAGCCGGGAATTCCCTGGATTGCAGATGTCAAACAACGGGCCTTGAAATACAATACCATTGCAAAGGGCGGGAACCGTATGGACATAGCCAAAACGGCCAATACCCTCATGCGGAAAGAGCTCGAGTACAAAAAGGACGGCAAGAAACTGTACGAACAGGAGCGCAAGCTGTTAATCACCATCCAGGGTATCCTGTTCAAGGAACTGGCAATCACATTGGGTGCCACCGTCGAAGAAATAGAAAAGAAGATTAAAAGAATGCTGTAAAACATGGGGACGGTTCTCCTGTTTCCTTTTTCTAGGAAGCAGAGAGAACCGTCCCTTTGCTTTTTATACCTGCGATAAAGTGGTATAAAAGAGGAAAGAAGGAAGGAGGTTTTATGATGTGCGGCCGGTTTTCTCTTTTTGAAGATGTGGAGCAGCTGATGCAGCAGTTTGGATTCGAATTTGCCGGAGAATGGGATGCTCGCTTTAATGTGGCGCCGAGCCAGCAGGTGCTTGCGGTCGCTCCGGGAAGGGACGGAAGGCGGAAAGGAGCCATGCTGCGCTGGGGCTTGGTTCCTTTTTGGGCAGAGGATGAAAAAATTGGCTATAAAATGATCAATGCGCGGGCGGAAACGATAGAGCAAAAAGCGAGCTTCAAGGGCCCGCTGAAAAAACGGCGCTGCCTTATCCTTGCTGATGGATTTTACGAATGGAAACGGATTGGGAAGGATAAACAGCCATTCCGGTTCATGATGAAGGATGAGCAGCCTTTTGCGTTTGCCGGGCTGTGGGAAACCTGGAAAAAGGGCGGGGTCGCCATTCATTCGTGCACCATAATTACTACCGAAGCAAATGCGCTTGTAGAAGATGTGCATGACCGGATGCCGGTTATCCTTGGAAAGGACCATCAGCAAATCTGGCTTGATCCTACCGTCGAGGAGCCAGCTGTTTTGAAGCCGCTCCTTGTCCCCTATAAATCAGAGCTAATGAAGGCATACGAAGTTTCATCCCTCGTTAATTCACCAAAGAATGACATCAGGGATGTGGCGCTGCCGTTGAACAGCAAATAGGTACTTTGKGGCAGTGCCCCATTCCTTCTGTTGCCTATATTAAATAAGTTTCATAATGTTTAAGGCAGATGCTTTCTGAACAGTGCAGAAACCATCTGTCTTTTCTTTTTATTTAAACAGAGGCAATAAGAGGAAAACTGGAATTCCTTTTGGGATTGTTTCTTGTTAATTATTAAGTGTAGACATTTTATCTAAAATTGGCTTAATTACATTTTTATTATTGATAATTAGTACTCTCTTTGCTTCATCGAATTTTCTATTTTGTAAGCAATGTAAGATTTCTTCATGTTCCTTGAGCGATTTTTTCATTATAGATTCTCCTTCCAGCGAAATTCGTTGTAAAGAAGTTAATGGCAGTCCAAGTCGTGAATACATCAAGTAAATAATTTCACTTTTGCTCATTTCAATAATAGCCATATGAAACTTTTGATTTAATTTGGTATATTCAATTGGATTCCCCATTACGGTTCTCATTTGCGATAGCAAGTTTTCCATTTTGTGTAATACTGAATCGGATAGTCCAGATTCAGCGATACGGTCCATAGCAAGGAGTTCAAGAAACAATCTAATATCGAGCAAATCTATTTGATCTTGTTGGCTGTATCCTTTTACTACAGAGCCCTTTCTTGGAATTCTTTCTACCAAACCATCAATTGCTAACAAATAAAAGGCTTCTCGGATTGGAGCTCTGCTTGTCCCAAACTCCTCCGCATAAGTAGCTTCAATTAATTTATCACCTGCTTTTAATTTTCCTGTGATAATTTCTTTGGTAATCTGTTCGGCAATTAACCTGGAAAGAGAGTTATTGTTAAAAAAAGTGTTTTCCATGATAAAATGGCCTCCTGCCAAATAGTAATAAGGTGCTGTATTATCATAACAATACCAAATTTTTTTGATTCCACGAAGAGAAATCTTTAAAAAGAGGCCACTTATACAAAATGAAACAGGGGAAATGTTCCCTGTTTCATTTTGTAATATATTGATAATTCTGCACCCTGAATTGGTTATATACATATTTTAACTGAATAATAAATTCGGAAGCCAAGTGACAATCTCAGGGAAAACAGTAAAAAGGGCAATCGCAATAAAAATAACACCCACAAAAGGAAGAGAACCTTTTATTATGTCTGAAGTTGGAATATCAGGTGCAATACCTTTAACAACAAAAAGATTCAGTCCAACGGGTGGTGTTATTAATCCCGCTTCCATATTTAGCGTCATAATTATCCCAAACCATATTGGGTCAAAACCAAGCCCCACAATGATGGGATAGATAATGGGTGCGGTCATTAGAATAATTGCTGCGGGCGGTATGAAGAAACCTAAAACGAGCAGAAAGATATTGATTAAAATCAGAACCAGCCATTTGGAAAGGTTCATACCGATGATAAAGCTTGCCAAATCCTGAGGGACGGACAAAAAGCTTAAGACTGTCCCAATTAGTGCAGAAAAAGCAGTAATTAAAAGGATCATTGTACTCTCCTTGGTTGTTTCCAAAAGCATGTGCACCAACTTTTTCCAGGTCATCGACCGGTAAAAAAGGATGATCATTAAGAAGGAAAGGACAGCACCTACCGCTGCAGCCTCACTTGGGGTAGCGATTCCTGCATAAAGCGTGTATAAAATTCCAGTGATCAACAAAAGAAAAGGAATGACATTAAGTAAGGAAGCAATCCGTTCCTTCCATGGATAGGTGGTAATGTAGGTCGCTCCTTCAGGAGAACTGACAGATAACCCTTTTCTTTCGAGTCTAACCGCGATCATCACCCAGAGGCAGAACAATAGGGTTAAAACAATGCCCGGAATAACACCAGCCAGGAATAATCGTCCAATGGATTGTTCAACTGCTACTCCATATAAAATTAAGACCACACTAGGGGGAATTAAAATTCCTAGTGTTCCTCCAGCAACAATTGCCCCAGTCGCAATAGCATTGGAATAACCCCGTCTTTGCATCTCGGGAATGCCCGTTTTCCCAATGGCGGCAGCTGTTGCAGGACTTGAACCGGAAAGCGCAGCAAAAATAGCACAGGCTACAATACTGCTGATTGCCAGCCCGCCAGGGATCCGAGAAGTCCATTTCTGAGCGGCTTCAAATAAATCCTTGCTGGCCTTGGAATTGGCGAATAGCGCGCCCATAAAAACAAATAACGGAATAGCCAACAACGTAAAATCATTAATGGAACCAAAAATAAAATCCCCAAGCATATCAAATTGTACTGGATCAAGGAAGAGAATAATCGACGCTACTGAAATTAGTCCTAATGCAAAGGCGATGGGTATGCCTGTAAGCATGATGATAATTCCTGAAATTCCAATAAAAGCTCCAATTGTTAATGAACTCAAATTAAAAGTCTCTCCTTTCTATTTAAAATGAAATGCCGGTTACATGGCTTTAGATTGACCGGCATCTGGATTGATGCTGTTTATCTTTCGCAGGTTTTTAAATTCGTCGTAAATAATCACAATGAATTGGAGACTGAGCAGTGTCATTCCTAATGGAAGAATGAAGTAGGGGTAAGTTAGTGGCGGAGCCCAGACAGAACTTGATTTCCATTCTAGTTCTGTTGCATGATGCCACATTTCCCAAGCTTTCCAGGCGACCACACTGGTAAGCAGAAAGCTAAGCAGTGAGGTTATGATCCGTAATATGGATTTTGGCTTTAGAGGAAGCCTGTTTACAAGAACATCAATCCCAACATGTGAATTATGTTTCAATCCATAGGCGGCTCCCACAAAGGTTGTGAACATGACCAAATAGGTAGAGAATTCCGTCTGCCATATGGTCGATCCGCCGAAAAAATAACGGACAATAACTTGATGGACAATTACTAGTGTAGCGAGAAGGATTGTCAGGCCGCTTAAGTAGCCGCTGACTTCACTGAGCCAGTCGATAATACGAATGAAGAGAGGCTTTTTATTCGACATATTTGTTTTCCTCCTTTTAAATTAATGAAGCAATGGAAAGAAAAGCTGCGTGAAACGCAGCTATGTAACATGTTTTACTTAGTTTCAATTATTTTGATTTACTTTCTTTGCAAGGTCCAATAATTCTTTACCGCCTTCAACTTCGCTTGCAAACTTGTCCCAGATTGGCTCAGATAATTGTACCCATTTTTGATAGTCCTCATCTGACATATCCACCACAGTTACACCATTTTCTTCAAACTCTTTTGCTACGTTTTCATCATCCTTGATGGAAGCTTCATATGCCCAAGGCTGCAATTCAGCTGCTACTTCTTCAAAAACTTGTTGCTGGTCTGGAGAAAGCTTTTCCCAGCTTGACATAGAAATCACCAAAGGTTCAAACATAAACCAAAACGTATTCTCAAGAGAGGTTGTAAAAGAATCTACTTGTTCAAAAAGTTTATAAGATGCAAAGGAAGAGTTAGAGGTAACGGCTGCATCCAATAAGTTAGTCTGAAATCCGGAGTAAATTTCAGAAGATGGCATGCTTGTAATCCCAGCACCAGCTGATGCCAGCATTTCTTCCACCATTTTTCCTGCTGCCCTCATTTGGGTACCCTTTTTAACATCCTCTGGAGCTTTTATTGGATCACCTTTTGTTCCAATTCCCCCTGCATTCCAAACCCAGATAAGAATCTTTAATCCATTTTTCTCAGCAAGCTCTTCGATTTCCTCCCCAATTTCACTTTTCTCCCAAGCGATTGCTTGTTCATGGTTCTTTACAAGTGCAGGCATGAGGGTGATTCCAAATTGTGGGACTTTCCCTCCGGCATAGTCAAGAGGATAGACAGACATGTCAGATGCCCCTTTTAGCATGGATTCGTATTGCTCGGCTGCTTTTACTAGGGAGTTCGCGGGATATTGTTGGATTTTTACCTGCCCATTGGTTCTTTTTTCTACTTCCTCCCCAAATTTTACAGCCAGGCTGGAGCGAAAATCCCCTTCATTGGCAGTGGCCTGGGGCCATTGATGGGAAAGCTTTAAGGTTATTGGCTTTTGGTCACTTTCACCTGCTACTTTTTCGGAATTGCTTTTTGTATTTCCAGAACAGCCAGAGAGAGTAGCAGCCATCAATACTGCAACAACCGCTAAGAGTAGTTTTAACTTTTTTCTCATTCGATTTCCCCCTTATTTTTGGTAGCGCTTTCTTTTTGTTTTAAATAAAAAATAATACCCATACACCCCCCGATGATATTTTTTGCATACAGGCAACTGTCGACAATTTTTCTTTAAAGATAATCATAATTAGTAAAAGCAGAAAAATCAACAAAAGAATTGAAAATTTAATAAATTCAAAATATTTTATTGATTTCACCCCAAAGCTGTATTACCATTATTCTTACATTTAGAGATCGATTGTCGACAAAATACATTTTATCCGTACATTCATTTATAAATTTAAGAGGAAGGAGGGTTCTATAAACAAATTGTCGACAATATACAAAATGAGGTGGGGTCGCAGTGAGAGTAACCATTAAAAGGACTGAAAAGGATGGAAAAATTACGCTGCAGGAAAGCGGAGGCTGTGCCATTGTAACTATAAATCGGCCTGATTTGAAAAATGCGCTGACAAACCGAATGTGGAATGACTTGGCAGCGATTGGGAACAGAATTCCGGAAAATCCAAAAAACAAAATTGTCATTATACGAGGAAGCAAGAATCATTTCACAGCAGGTTCTGATATTAAGCAATTTAACAATCTATCCATTAGTGAGGCAAATGAAGCTTTTCGCTTAATGGAAGAAGCGATTGCAACCTTTGAAAAGATTCCTCTTCCGACAATCGGATCTATAAATGGCCCAGCGCTGGGGGCAGGATTTATCCTTTCACTTGCATGTGATATAAGGATTGGATCGCCAAATACTTTAATGGGTATTCCTGTTGGTAGACTGGGAATTACACTGAACCAAAAGTTTGTTAAACGAATATCGGATTTAATCGGGAAGAGCAGAACGATGGACCTTGTTTATACAGGGCGCCTGTTAACTCCAAAAGAATGTTATGACCTAGGACTACTTAATTATCTAATCGAAAAGGAGGAGGATATCAATCATTTCACGATTTCCATCGCAAAAAAGATAATGGATCAATCTCCAGCCTCTGTTTTAGCTGTCAAACGTGCTGCTGCTTTTAACACTCCTACGTTTTCCGTTCCATGGGAAACAGGTGTGGATTCCAGTGTCGATCCTGTTGATTTTCCGGAGGGAGTCCGTTCTTTTGTTGAAAAAAGAAAACCAAATTTCACAAGGAGATGAATCAATTGCCGCCATTAAAAGGGATAAAAGTAATCGATCTTACCAGGATTTTGAGTGGACCGTACTGCACGATGACCCTTGCCGACCTTGGTGCCGATGTTATAAAAATCGAAACTCCAAATGGTGACGATACAAGGCAATGGGGCCCGCCGTTCATCCAAAATGAAAGCGCTTATTTTTTGAGCGTTAATCGAAATAAAAAAAGTATGGTTCTTAACTTAAAGGAGGAAAAGGGAAAAGAGGTTTTCTTCAGACTAATTAAAGAAGCAGATGTGGTAGTTGAAAATTTTCGACCTGGAACTTTAAAAAAGCTAGGCATTGAATATGGGGTGTTAAAGCAGCATAATCCCCGTATCATCCTGGCTTCGATTTCTGGCTTTGGGCAGACCGGAAGTTATTCTCAAAAACCGGGATATGACATTTTAGCACAAGGAATGGGCGGCCTTATGTCGGTGACCGGAGAACCAGGCCGCAGACCGGTAAAAGCGGGTTTCTCCCTGGCAGATGTAGGGACTGGAATGTGGGCGGCATTTGGCATTCTCGTTGCGCTGCATGAACGGCATCAATCGGGTGAGGGCCAATGGATTGATACTTCCCTGCTGGATACGATCGTTTCATGGCAAACGTATCTGGCAGGAAATTATTTTGCTTCTGGCAAAGATCCTCAGCCGCTGGGAGATGCACATCCCAATATTGTTCCCTATCAAGCATTTGAAGCCGCTGATGGCCACTTCATTATTGCCGTTGGAAATGATGCCTTATGGCAGAAATTTATCGAGTCGCTCGGGGTAGAAGCTTTGAAAGATGCTAAATACGCAACAAATCCCCAGCGTGTTGAACAACGTGAGCTACTTATTCCTCTTTTGGAAGAAGTCTTTCAAACAGGAACGGTAAAAGAATGGTTGGAATTATTCGAGAGCGTCAAGATTCCTTGCGGGCCAGTAAATAAATTCTCGGATGTTTTAAATGATCCGCATTTATATGAGCGTGAAATGATTGTCCAAAGAGATCACCCCACCATTGGTGCCATCAAAATGCTAGGTACTCCAGTCAAGTTCTCCAGAACACCAGGGGAGATAAAATCTGTTCCACCGAAGTTAGGAGAACATACAATCGAGATTCTTGAGAAGATAGGATACAGTCAGGAAGAAATTGATGAACTCAGCCAATCCAAAGTCATTCATTCCCAAAATGCAACTGTTTAAAAATAATTTAGAAATTGGGGAGCAAATTCTATGAAAGCAGTTTATATAAATAATTTTGGTGGACCAGATGTGCTTGAGCTAGCTGAAGTGGGTGTCCCTGCTGTCGGCCCAAATCAAGTGTTGATAAAAATGGCAGTGGCAAGTGTGAATTTTGCCGATGTCAAATCGAGATTAGGAAAATATCACGGAAAAGGAAAGCCTCCCTTAGTGCCTGGATTGGATGTTGCCGGGACTGTTGAAGCAGTTGGTAAAGAAGTAAAAAATATATCCATTGGTGATAGAGTCATGGCCTTTCCGGTCACTGGATCCTATGCTGAGTATTGTGTAGCCGATGAGATATTAACTTTTAAAATTGGGGAAGGAATGCCGTTTGACACTGCTGGAGCATGTCCGGTTGTATCAGTTACTGCCTATAATTTGCTTTCAAAAGTTGCAGATTTAAAAAATGGAGAAACCGTTCTGATTCATTCTGCTTCAGGTGGTGTAGGGACCACTGCTATTCAAATCGCGAAACTGCTTGGCGCAAAAAAGGTCATTACAACAGTAGGTAGTGATGACAAAGCAGATACAGTAAAAGCTGCTGGAGCGGATGTTGTTTTAAACTATAAAAAAGAATCGTTTTTGGCAGAAATGCAAGATATGACCAACGGGAAGGGGGCTGATATCATTCTTGATCCTATTGGTGGCAGCCTGTTTGCCAAGAATATCGATTGTCTTGCTGATTTTGGCCGGGTTGTATGCTTTGGGGGGGAATCCGCTTCAGCAGAAACAGGGAATCTGCATAAAACATGCCGTTCAATATTAGGTTATAGCCTGGGTACGCAATTGAAAAAACGGCCAGAAACCATAAAGGAAAGCGTTTTGGCAGTATTAAAATTAATTGAGGCGGAAAAGCTTCAGTTTTTTATAAGCAAGAAATATACATTGAGTGAAGTTAAGGAAGCGCATGAGTATATTGATAGCCGGAAAAGTGTTGGCAAAATCTTGCTGGTTCCATAATAAAAAAGGAAGGGAACTTTTTTTTAAAAATAATCCGGTACAACCATATCTCCTTTAGGGCAAAACCAGGATTCAGCGAACAGACAAAGGATGTTTTGGAGTGATATCAGTACCGATTCTCACAGAAGAAACAGAAATATCAATTGATTCAAGTTCAATTTCTAATGTTATTAGCAAGGATTCTGAAATATTTCTCTGAATATCTTCGATTAATTGAACAATATTTTGATTCAGAGGGCATTTTAAGTCAATCGCAACAGACAACCTAGGAAAATGTTTGAATTCATAAGAGATGTTGTTTACTTTGCCAATACTGTCTAGCTGGCTGCAAGTATGTATAATGATGTCTTTAAAGACCGTTTCATAAATCGAGATGGCTCCCTTTGTAAAGTTTGGCTGGATGATTGTGTTCTCTCCAATATAGGTCTGCTGCTTTGAAAAGATTAGTTTACCTTTTTCAATCAATTTATTAAAACGGTTTTGCTCAATTTGGACAAATGGAATTGGGATGACATGTTTTTCTTGTGTTTTCCGTACAAAAAGGGCCAGTTTAATTTCCTTATTGGAACGTACCTCGGAAACATCTATATATTGTTTAATGTTTCCAAGATTCAATCTTGAGGCGATTTGGTCCACCATTTTCACTGAAGTACCGACAATGAGAATTTTCTCAGGGCTTAGCTCTTCTAACGCTCTAATTACTTCATTGCGATGATCTTCAAAATGAAAAGTAGCGCGTTTGACAGCACGGATATAATTGTTTTCATACTTAGCTGATGTACCAGCACTCTTTTTGCCATTAACAATCAACAAACCATCATCGATGAAGGCGGTTATCCTGTTTTCATAGCAATACTGCAGAACGCTAGTACTTTTGCCAGTTCCACTTTTACCAACTAAAGCATAAACTTTCATGCTAATCCCACCCAGTCTAAATTTAACGCAAAATATATCTGATTATTTATAATAATACAAAAATATTATTGTTTTATATTCTAACAAATTTATGGATTGAAAGCATTACTTTCTTAAACAAGTGTGAGCATAAAATCAAATTTTCATTAAATATTTTAATAATGAAAGGAGGCAGAAGGATGACATTTAATACCATCTTATTTGAAATTAGAGATAAATTGGCGTATTTAACGTTTAATCGGCCAAGGGTTCATAATGCCATTAATATGAGGATGATGGAGGAAGTCGAGGAAGCTCTCGAATGCCTTGATAGATCAGAGGCTGATATTCTTGTCATTACTGGAGCTGGACAAGCCTTTTGCGCGGGAGCTGATACGATGGAATTTCTGAATATGACGGTTGAGGAAAATCAATTGTTTCTCAGTCGTTTTGGAGAAATGGTTAAGTGTATACAAAACCTTCCAATCCCTGTAATAGGTGTAATTAATGGATTTGCTTTTGGCGGGGGAGCCGAGATAGCTGCTGCCTGCGATTTCCGCATAGCCTCCCGACAAGCGTCCTTTCGGTTCCCGGGAGCTTCATACGGGTTAGTTGTAAGCACCTCTAATTTACCAATTATAGTTGGGGTGTCAAAGGCAAAAGAAATTCTTTTTCGTTCCTGCGTTATTTCTGCCGAAGAAGCACTTCAAATTCAATTAATAGACCATCTTCTGGATGAAAATGAATTGGTTTCTTTTTCAGAAAAGATCACCAAAGAAATACAAGCAAACTCAAAGGTCGCTGTAAAAAAAGTAAAAGAGGTAATCAACACAGGGATCGGTGCAAGCCTGGAAGAAAGAATGGAGATTGAGAAGGCAGCGAATGACTATCTAGTCGGTCACACTAATTACAGGGATACATTTTCATCCTTTGTTGAGAAACGAAAACAGCGTAAACTTGGCTCCAAATAATTCTTTAAAATTTGAACTAGACAGGAGGATTTAAGATATGATTCAAATGAAAAAGCTCGCTATCTACCTAATTGTCCTATTGACCGTAATCCTAGCAGGATGTGGCAGTAAAGGAAGCAATACTGTACAGGGTGAGAATACCAATGGGAGCGAAGAAAAATCTGTTACCCTTAAATTAGCACACCAATGGGCTGCTCCTCAAGGAGAAAAGGGGGATTACCGCTCTTTGCTGGCTGAACGGTTTGCTAAAGAGGTTGAAAAAGCAAGTGGAGGCAGTCTCAAGATACAGGTATACCCGGCAAATTCATTAGTTAAAGCTGGTGAGCAATTTGATACTCTTAAATCAGGCGCTATTGATTTGGCGATTTGGGCTCCTTTTTATGATGCTGGAAAGGTACCGGAATTTAGCATCACATTATTGCCTGGCATTATCCAATCGTATGATCAAGCATGGCAATGGAAAGACGAAGAAGTTGGCACTGTTTTAAACGGTTTGCTTGAAGAAAATGGCGTCAGGAATCTAGTATGGGGTTGGGGTACGATGGCCATCGCTTCTAAAAATAAAGAAATCATCCTTCCAGAGGATGTTAAAGGACTGAAATTTAGAGGTGCAGGTAAAGATACAGAATTAATGCTTAGCGAACAGGGAGCTGGCATTACAAGTATGGCATCTTCGGAAATTTATAGTGCTCTGCAGACAAATACAATTGATGCCACATTAACATCTTTGGACTCCTTTTTATCCTACAGAATCTTTGAAGTGGTTAAATATTTTAATTACACGGGAGACAATGCCTTTTTATATTCAGCCAACCCGCTTGTAATCAGCAATAATTCCTGGGAAAATAAATTGTCAGATGGCCAAAGGAAAATTCTTGAAGAGGTTTCGCAGGATTTACAGGGATGGGTCAAAGAAGCAGCAATCGAATCCAACAGGGAAACTGCGCAAATCTTTAGAGATAATGGTGTAAAAGTCCATGAAATGACTCCTGAAGAATCTCAAAAATGGTTTGAAGCAGCCCAGCCAGTCGTTGAGGAATTTGCTTCTCTATCCGAGAAAGCAAAAGAACTGGTTAATGCAGCCAGGAAATTGCATCAATAATATTGGTAATTACTCGTTTGGAAAGACTTTGGTTTTTCCTAATCCTTCTACCATCCTTCCTTTTTTTGGAGGGGAAGGGTGGTTTTTGACGAATCAGCTGCAGCAAACTGCCCATCTTATAATTCTATGTCAATAAGGAAAAAAGCATGGTTCTAAGAATCGTGTTTTTTAGTGTTTTTAACGTTTTTTGTGGTTGTTTATATAGTTAATATTACGAAGTTTTTAAAAATAGACCTAAAGCGTGCCTGACCCGCTGTGCGTTAATGTGGTAAAGGGTGCTCGTCATATGTGCTTTTCTGGCTTGATCTCTTTTTTTACTGCTTCGATATTGGTGTTGCTATATATGGCGGTACCATGTCCTCCTGTGGTTCGCGCCATAAACGCTTTTGCTTCGTTATAGGACATCCCCGAGTTTGCATTTTTCGCTTTTACTGCTTCAATATCTGTTCCTGCTGCTGTGTATTTTTTCATCTTATTCACCTCTTGATTATGTTGGTCATGTACGGCCATTTTACTCTTTAGAGCACTCGCATCCTAAACCTCAACAACGGCCAATAAAGGGAGGTGATCAGAAGCTGCTGGGTCAACCTTAATCGTTTCGGCGCCCAACACCTCAAATTCCTTGCTGACAAATATATAATCCAGCTTTACTCTGGGATTCTTGGCCGGATAGGTCAGGTTCCTTTTCTGGCCATTGTTTGTGTCCTGCAAATAGCTGGCCGCTAATTTCGAGCTTTTTGAGGTTGGCCTCATGTTCCAGTCCCCCATCAGGACCGACCGTTTACCCCCTACAGCCGCCTTTCCCAATATAAATTCAGTTTGTTTACGATGAAGAAAAGGGGCGAAGCTTAAATGGGCCACAAACAGAGAAAGAGGTTTGCCGCCAAGCTCAATTTCCGCTTCCAGCAGGGATCGGTCTTCCACCACCTTTGGCAAAAAGTCAAATGGGTGGTTGCGGCTTTTTAAAATCGGAAACCGTGAGAGAATGGCGTTTCCATATTGGCGGTTTTCCTGGCTATCTAACGTAATCGCTGGTCCAAAAACATGCTCCATATCCAGCTTTTCTGCCAGCCAACCTGCTTGGTCTACAAATTCGCTGCGTTTGGAATATTGTTTATCCACCTCATTCAGCCCGACAATATCCGGATCCCCCGACCGGATGACCCTGCGGATTCTATCCAAATCCACTTTACGGTCCAACCCTCTTCCATGGTGGATGTTGAATGTTAAAATTCGCAACTTAATGACCATCACCGCTTTCCCCCAGCTCCTCTTTCGTAACATATGTTGCCCTTTTTTCATATTCACTTGCGTAAATCATCGTAATAAAAAAAGAATGAAGAAGATTTCATTACCTTCTGTGACATAAAAACCGTGCCAACCTGTTGTGTTCCATAAAATAGCTTTGCTTGGAGCTCCTGCACAGGAAGCGCACTGGTAGTTGCAAAAATATGTCAAGGTGTGATTCACCTCACTAGGTTGAAAATGATTCTCATTTATTATGAATGTAAGAAAGGTAAAAGGAAGGGAGGATGAAAAATGGCGAGGAAATGGAAGGGGAAACAAGCTGAAGGCAGCTTTTCAATCAAGGGAACGGTCTTCTCCCTCACTATTCTTGGAGTTGTTTTGTTTGTGACATATTTACTGGTTTATGGCTTGTATATGGCAAGAATCTAAAAAGGAGGAAAACAAAATGCATAGAGCAGAAAAGATATGGCTCATATTGAGTTTTGGAATGATAATTGGATTCATGCTGATAACAGGTTATCAGACTTTTGCTTTAGAAATGGGTCCGCCGAGCTACGGGGAGCGGATTGACCCCCAGAAGGTCGATGAGACGGCACCGTTTGACCAGCCTGGGATCAGGCAGGTCGGCGAAAACGAATATGAAGTTGTCATGACGCTGCAGGTATTCAGTTTTACGCCAAACCAGATAGAGGTGCCAGCTGGCTCGACTGTTCACTTTACACTCACATCAAAGGATGTGGTTCACGGCTTCCAGGTGGCCAATACCAACCTGAATGCGATGGTCGTGCCGGGATATATTCAAAAAATCACGCAGAAGTTCGACCAGCCTGGAGAATATCTGGTTCTGTGCAATGAATATTGCGGCGCCGGACACCAGATGATGGCGACGACAATTACCGTGAAATAAGGGGGACGGCAAAATGGAACCAATACTTGAAACTCCAATAGGAACTCCATTGAAAAATAAGTTGAACCATATGCTGGGCATCAGCACCGGGGATGCCCTATTGTCAAAATCATACTTGTCAGTTGCCTTTCTTGCTTTATTGCTTGGCGGAACGCTCGGGCTGCTGCAGGGATTGAACAGGGCAGGACTGCTTGAGCTTCCAGTCTGGATGAATTACTACCAGGTATTGACGGCCCACGGCCTGCTTCTGGTCGTCGTGCTGTCCGCGTTCTTTACCATCGGCTATTTTTACGCCGGGATGTCCCATACATTGGGCGGCCTGCTCCCCAAAGTCAGAACCATGGCCTGGGTCGGGTTTTGGATGAAAATACTCGGGTTCGTGTTAGCAGTCATACCTATTTTATTAAATCAGGCGTCTGTCATGTATACGTTCTACCCACCAATGGCCGCCCACCCGTCATTCTATATTGGCCTTGTCTTCATTGTACTGGGAGTATGGATGTGCGCATTCGGGGCCTTCGTCCAGGTCGCACACTGGAGAAAGCAGAATCCTGACGAGCATATTCCGATTCTCTCCTTTTTCGCAACCGGTGTGTTTGTTCTCTTGTTCTTCGGCAGCATCCCCGTAGCGATTGAAGTGTTCATGATCATTCCGTGGGCAATTGGCTGGGTGGAAACCATTAATGTCATGCTCGCACGCACTCTGTTCTGGGCATTCGGCCATACACTGGTGAACATCTGGTATATGACAGCCCTTTCTGCCTGGTATGTGGTTGTACCGAAGATCATCGACGGGCACAGATGGAATGATCTGCTTACCCGGATTGTGGTGATTGCCCTTGTGATCATGAACATTACCGGTGGCTTCCACCACCAGATTATTGATCCGGGCATCTCTGAGTCTGTGAAGTATATGCACGTATTCATGAGCCTGGCGATTGGATTTCCTTCCCTGATGACGGCGTACGCGATGTTTGCGGTATTCGAGCGGACCGCGAGGAAGAAGGGTGGAAGAGGCATTATTGGCTGGTACAAAAAACTGCCTTGGGGTGATGTGCGCTTCCTTGGCCCATTTATCGCCATGGCGGCCTTCATTCCTGCTGGTGTTGGCGGTATCGTCCAGAGCACGAACCAGCTT
This sequence comes from Bacillus sp. FJAT-27251, assembly GCF_001273925.1. GTDB lineage: Bacteria > Bacillota > Bacilli > Bacillales > Cytobacillaceae > Mesobacillus_B. Next base: position 3,151,385 of record NZ_LIGG01000001.1, read on the forward strand.
AACCAGGTTGTCCATAATACCATGTGGGTGGTCGGCCATTTTCATTTGACACTTGGAATGTCAGTCATCATGACTTTCTTCGGCCTAAGCTACTGGCTGGTTCCCTATATTTCTAAAAGAGTGCTGACACCGCAGATCAACCGCTTGGGTGTCATCCAGACCATCATCTGGACAATCGGCATGCTGATGATGTCGGCTGCAATGCACTGGGTCGGCCTCCTGGGTTCACCGAGAAGGACGTCCTACACCACGTATTTTGACAATGCAACTGCCCTGGGATGGAATCCTTACCTGTTTTTCCTGGCCATCGGCGGAACTCTCCTGATGATTGGTGTACTCATCCAGGTGTATGCCGTGTTCAACTTGATGTTTTTCGCGCCAAAGGGAGAAACAGAGTTCCCGTTAGCGGAAGCAGAGGCAGGCGAACCCCCAACACCAAAGTGGACCGAGCGCTGGGGTCTGTGGGTCGTGCTGATGATCGGTCTTGTCGCCATGGCCTATGTCATCCCGCTCGTTGATTTTATCGTCAATGCGCCTCCTGGCTCGCCGCCATTCAAGACTTGGTAAAACAGGAAAAGAGATGGCTCAAGGCTGTCTCTTTCTTTTAAAAGGAAGTGAGAGGTCATGATAAATAAAAATAAAACAGTGTTATCAGGCGTGCTCGTTCTTCTTTTTGGAGTGGTCCTGTTTTTTGCTGGAACTGACGGGTTTCAGGCATTCACAGCCGAAAGGTCCAGGGTCAGCCAGCTGGTTAAAGAGCAGCCGCTGTTCCCGGACGTGACGCTTGAAGACAGCAAAGGCAGGCAATATCCTTTTTCCGAATTTGCCGGCAAGCATGTATTCATCACATTTCTTTATACAGCGTGCGGAACGGTCTGTCCACAGCTGGAAATGAACATGGCGCAAGTGTATGAACAGCTGCCAAAAGAATATATTGGCAGCGAAATTCAGTTCCTCAGCATTTCCTTTGACCCTGACCGGGACGACCCCGAGACTCTGGACCTTTATCGGACAATGTTCAACAGTGACGGAGAAACCTGGCGGATGGCGAGGATTCCTGATAAACAGGAACTCAAAGAAGCTCTGGGTGAGCTGGGTGTGATTGTCATTCCCGACGGTTACGGGAATTTCGCCCATAATTCGGCCTTTTACCTGATAGATCCGGATGGGAAGCTGATTGAAATCATGGATTACACCAAGCCGGGAGAAGCAGCGGTAGAAACAGCCGGAATTCTTGGAAAGAAGGGTGGAAAGTAAAATGAAAGCTCCGTTCTTTGGCCTTGTGCTCCTTCTGTTCCTGGCCCTCCCGCCGGTGGCCGGCCTGATGGAGTCGGTTATGATCGTTCACATGCATATGCAGATGCCGCTGCTCGTGTTTTCCGGATTTTTGATGGCAGGAAGTTTGAGGAAGGCATTTCCACGCTTCTTTGCGGAATGGAATGAAAATGGGGTCCCTGGAATTATGCTGTTTGTCATCATCGTCTCTTTTTGGACCATTCCCCGGACGATGGACGATGCGTTGACTCTGTGGCATATGGAACTTTTCAAATTTGTCTCGCTGCCGTTTTTGGCGGGTGTTCCGCTCCGTGACAGCTGGCCGAAGCTCAGCGCGCTGTGGAAAAACGCCCTGATTGCCTTTTTTGCTCTCCTTTATCTTGGTATGGGCTGGCTGTATATCTGGTCGCCTGCGCAGCTTTGCAATAATTATCTGCTGCTTGACCAAATCACCCTCGGATGGGGCTTCCTTGCAACAGCGGTTTGCATGGTCATTTATTTGGTGTACAGTTATGTTACGGACAGGAACACATATGGGAAAAGGGGAAGCCAAAGCAGTTAAAGGATTAAGGCGGATTTAATAAGCGGAAAGGAAGTTATGTCATGCAGCCCTTTACGGAGAAGGCAGTGAAAGTGATAAGGAATATTCCTGAAGGACGTGTGATGACGTACGGCCAAATCGCGCGGGCGGCTGGCAGTCCGCGTGCTGCCCGCCAAGTGGTGCGGGTCCTCCATTCGATGAGTAAAAAGCATCACCTTCCCTGGCACCGCGTGGTGAACAGCAAGGGGGAAATTTCCATCAAGGAGGATGACTCCTACCATGAACAGCTGCTTTCCCTCGAAAGCGAAGGGATAGAAGTTGGTAAGGATGGATGGATCGATTTGGGAAAATATCAGTATTTTCCGGATTAAGACAAGGGGACGGTTCTCCTGCCTCATCAAAGATGAGGCAGGAGAACCGTCCCCTTGTTTGCTATTGACAGTAGAATTGGTGTGTTGTAAGATTAATTTAAATTTTCCGATTATTAAAAACTATTTCCGCTCAGCGGAAAAATGGGGGATTTAAATGATAAAAACTTCTTTTTGTTCATCGATGTTTCAGCCACTAAAACGGGTTATTGTAAAACACCCCAAGGATGCTTTTTTCAGTCAGGACCATCTCAGTGAAAATTGGCAGAAATATAATTATATAGAAGAACCTAATTACGAGAAGGCTTTGGCAGAGTACGAAGAGTTCCTCGCCATCTTGAAGAAACATGTTCCTCACATTGAATATCTTCCTGCTGCCCGGGAAGTTGGGCTTGATTCGATTTATGCACATGACCCCATTAAGTTCACCAGTGAAGGAGCAATTATATTAAAGTCGGGAAAGCAGCTGAGGCAGCCTGAAGCCTTGGTGTACAAGGAATTTTTACAAGAAAGAGGGATTCCGGTCATCGGGGAATTGACCGGGGAAGCAGTCTCGGACGGGGGCGACCTTGTCTGGCTGGATGACCGTACGCTGGCGGTTGGGCTGGGATACCGGACAAACTGTGAGGCTATAAAACAGTTAAAAGAAATCACGGCTCCTTTTGTCGATGACTTTATTGTGGTTCAGCTCCCCCATGATCAAGGAGAGAATGAGTGCCTTCATCTTATGTCCTTTATCAGCATGGTCGACCGTGATCTCGCAGTGGTTCATTCCCGCCTGATGCCGGTGTTTTTCCGTCAGCTTCTGCTAAAAAAGGGAATTCAGCTGATTGAAGTCCCGGATGGCGAGTATCTTACGCTCGGATGCAATGTTCTGGCTCTTGCCCCCCGCGTTTGTGTGATGGTGTCCGGGAATCAGTCGACAAAACAAAAGCTGATGGACGCAGGGGCAACCGTCTATGAATATGCTGGCAATGAAATCAGCTTTAAAGGAACAGGGGGCCCTACTTGTTTAACAAGTCCCGTCATCCGCAACAAAGAATGAAAAATAGCTGAAATTCATGAGGAACTCCTATTTTATAAGAAATAAAAGGGGAAGGTATATTATGTTTAAAAACGTGATTGTAAAATCGCCGGGAAAAAGCTATGTGAACGGATTGACCACCTCCAATTTGGGAAAGCCGGATTATGACAGGCTGCTTGCACAGCATGCAGCCTATGTGGAAGCCCTGAAAAAATGCGGAGTGGAGGTAACACATCTGCCGGCAAGCGAGGAGTTTCCCGACTCCACCTTTGTGGAGGATACGGCGGTACTGACTCCCGGTTTTGCAGTGATTTCAAATCCGGGTGCGGACTCAAGGAACGGCGAAATTGCTGAAATGGAGAGAGTGTTAAAAGGATTTTATAAAGAACTCTATACCATCGATGCTCCCGGCACCCTTGACGGCGGGGACGTCCTGCAAGCAGATGATCGCTTTTATATCGGAATTTCCGTCCGAACCAATCAGGAAGGTGCAATGCAGCTAAAGGGAATTCTTGAATCCGAGGGCTACAAGGCGACCATTGTTCCTCTGAAAGAGTTCTTTCATTTAAAAACAGGCATTGCCTATCTTGGCAACAACCTCATTGTTGCTGCAGGGGAGTTCGTCGAACATCCTGACTTTTCCCACTATGAAAAAATCATTGTTTCGAGAGAGGATGAATATTCCGCGAACTGTATTATGGTAAACGGCTATGTGCTGATTCCAAAGGAATTTGAGGCAACAAAATTCAAAATAGAACAGGCAGGCTACAAAACGATTGAGCTCGACATGTCCGAGTTTCAGAAGCAGGACGGCGGCTTAAGCTGCCTATCACTTAGATTTTAAACAAGAGAATGGACGGAGAAGGGTGAAGGGAATGACAGGATTATTATGGGACACACCGGATAGCCTGCGTAGATTGGTTTGTGAACTGGTCAGCTGGGAAAGCCATACTCATACAGAGGGGGAAAGGATATTTTCTTCCAAGCTGAGGGATAAGATGCTTCAGCTGGACTATTTTCAGCAGAATCAAGAGCATTTAAGCCTTCACGATGCGGAAGGGGGACGTCATTTGCTGACGGCTCTTTACAGACATCCTGAAGCTGTGGATACGGTGGTCCTCATCAGCCATTTTGATACCGTGGCCACTGAAGAATTCGGGGACCTCCAGCCATTGGCCTGCCAGCCCGAGCTGCTAACAAGAGAGCTTGTGAACCGAAAGGCGGATCTTAACGAGGAAGCCCGGATCGATTTGGAATCGGGAGAGTATTTGTTTGGGCGCGGGACGATGGATATGAAGATGGGGCTTGCTCTTCATATGTCACTGATGGAAAAGGCAAGCAGTGCAGAGTGGCCGGTAAATCTTATGCTTGTCACTGTGCCCGATGAAGAAGTAAATTCTGCGGGAATGCGGGCCGCTGTCAAGGTGCTGATGAAGATGAAACAGCAATTTGGTTTGCATTATACTTTGTTTTTAAACGGGGAGCCTTCCTTTACCCAAAAACCGGGAGACGAAAAGCATTATATATACACTGGAACCATGGGGAAAATTATGCCAGCAGCTCTTTTCTTCGGGAAGGAATCTCATGTTGGCGAGCCTCTTAGCGGCATTACGGCTCCTTATATTTCTTCCTTCCTTACGCAGCAGATGGAATGGAATCCGCTGTTTCGTGAAACCGAACTTGGTGAGAGCACCCCGCTGCCTGTTTCGCTCCAGCAGAAGGACCTGAAAGGGCAATACTCCACTCAGACCCCTTATCATGCAGTTGCCCTGTACAATGTTTTTATCATGAAAAGAAGCGCATCCCAAATCATGGACTTGTTTGAAATGGCGGCAAGGGAAGCAGCATTAAAGTGCAACCAATCGTACAAGGCTCTCTGTGAGCGGGAGCATATCGAGGGAGTGGGCGAGGTCCAGGTGCTCAGATACCGCGACCTTCTGAACTATGCAGAGAAGAAGCTGGGAAAAGAGCTGATAGAACGTGTGAAAGAGGAGGTGCTGAAGCATCCTGAGTGGGATGAAAGAGAGAAGTCCTTGCGAACGGCCGAGCAATTGATGGTCCGCTGCAAAGAGCTTGCTCCCGCAATCGTCCTCTTGTTTGCTCCGCCTTATTATCCGGCAGTGAATTCTTCTGATGACCCTTTGATCATTGAGTCAGTGCAGCTCTTGAAAGAGGTTTCAGCAGAGTTTGGAATCCAGGTGGAGCAGGTTCATTATTTCAATGGGATTTGCGACTTGAGTTATGTGAATTACCAGGATCGTTCAGACGGCTGGATGGCGTTTGAGCATAATACTCCAATCTGGGGCACCGCGTACAGCATTCCTTTCCGCGAGATGTTCAAGCTGCAGGCTCCGGTCCTAAATGTCGGACCTTTTGGAAAGGATGCCCACCAGAGCACAGAACGGCTTCATATGGAAAGTGCTTTCGTCCAGACACCGGCTATGCTTGAAAAGCTAATCTGGAGTATATGCAAGAGGAAGGGATCGGGAACGGGCAAGCCCTCTAAAATGGAAAATCTAATGGACCAGTCCTTCCAAGAGTCGAGCTAGCCTGGTGAAAATTCCAGTGAAGATAATTCTGATATAACCCCGTTTCGGAGGGGGCTGACCAATGACACCTCCTCCCGAAATTCAAAAGCTCGGGCCAATTATAAAGAAGATACTAGGATAAAGGGGAAATGAGATATGGAGAAGACAGAGCAGCCAATTTCTCAGCAAAACCAGTTAAATCGGGCCATGAAAAGCCGCCATTTGTTTATGCTTTCCATTGGAGGAGTCATTGGGACGGGATTGTTCCTGAATGCAGGGTATACCATCAACCAGGCTGGACCAGGCGGGGCGCTGGCCGGATATTTGTTTGGGGGTCTTATTTTATACCTGGTGATGGTCTGCCTTGGGGAGCTGGCCGTGCATATGCCGGTTACCGGATCATTCCAGACGTATGCAAGCCGGTATATCAGTCCCTCGGCGGGTTTTACACTCGGCTGGATGTATTTCATTGGTTCGGCTACGACGGCCGGCCTTGAATTTACCGCAGCCGGAATCCTGATGCAGCGCTGGTTCCCCGATATTTCGATCTGGATATGGTGTGCACTGTTCATCGCTCTCCTCTTCGGCCTGAATGCGCTGACCACTAGAGCCTTCGGGGAAGCGGAGTATTGGTTTGCAGGCATAAAGGTTGTAGCCGTCATCTTTTTCATCCTGATCGGTGTTGGGGCGATTTTCGGTATTGTTCCCCTGGAGGACCGGCCTGCTCCGGAGTTTGCCAACCTGGCACCATCAGGTCTGTTTCCGGCAGGATTTGTCATCCTTTTTGTTACCATGATGAACGTCATTTTCTCTTATCAGGGATCTGAGTTGATCGGAATCGCCGCTGGGGAAAGCGAAAATCCTGATAAAGATATACCTCGTGCAATCAGAAATGTCCTTTTCCGCATCATCATCTTTTATATATCTTCCATCATTGTTTTATCCGCGATATTTCCGTCAGCAGAATTGGGTCTGCTTGAGAGCCCGTTTGTCACGCTGATGGACTTGGCTGGTATCCCTTACGCTCCGGACATTATGAACTTTGTCATTCTCACGGCGATTTTATCAGTAGGGAACTCCTGCATCTATGCATCCACCCGCCTGCTGTGGTCGATGTCTAATGAAGGGATGGCGCCAAGGATGTTCGGGACCTTGAATAAACGGAAAGTCCCGTTTAGCGCTCTTGTGTTCACAATGCTGTTCTCTCTCTTGTCCTTGCTCACTAGCGTAATGGCCGCCGATACTGTATTTGTCCTTCTGATGTCAGTCGCGGGAATTTCCGTTACCATCTCCTGGATTGGCATAGCCTTTTCACAGCTCATGTTCCGCCGGAAGTATCTTCAAGGAGGAGGAAGGCTGGAGGATTTGAAGTATAAGGTTCCCTATTACCCTTTGATTCCCATTGTCTGTATTGTATTTTGCATCTCGATTTTGTTGTTCCTTGCCTTCGACCCAACCCAGCGTGTCAGCCTGCTGATTGGAATCGGATTTTTACTAGCTTGCTATCTTTTTTATTATTTTAAAAATAAGAATAAGGATGAATCGGTATTGAAAGATGAGGATATACGACTGTAAAAAAGCTGCTAAACAGGGAAGCGGACAGGTAATGCCTGTCCGCTCTTTTAATGTCCTTTATAGCCAAGTTTGGCTGAAATTCTCTTACCGGTTTCCTTGACATGGTTGATCAGAAACTCTAGCCGGTCGTCAGTCAAAGTGAAGCTGACGCAGCCTATGCTCACGGCTCCCTCAATTTCCCCAGAATGGTTGAATACTGGTGCGGCAACCGCTGTCGTGCCTTCTGTCCGTTCTCCGCGGCTAATTCCATACCCGGCTTCTTTGGTTTCCTCAAGGGTTTCCCAGAAGGCTTCCCGCTCTCCTTCCGGTATCAGGGAGTCCACAATGATCTTGGACTGCTGAACAGGCATGTTAGCCACCATCGCTTTGTTGGCTGCCCCGATATTCAGAGGAATTCTTAAACCGATTTTATCGATCACCCTGATTTGGTTTTCCTCGCAATCGATTCTTTCTATAATCAAGGCTTCATGGCCGATGGGCCTGCTGTAGTAGACACTCTCCTTCACAACATGCATCAAGTTTTCCAGCTCAGATCGTATATGGCTGGTAAAATTGATCGAATCGTACATTTGCAGCCCATACTCAAGCCAAACATTTCCGAGTCCATATTTTTTAGTCTGTTCCTCCTGCTCAATCAGCCTATGCGCTTCAAGCGATTTCAGCAATCGGTGCAGCGTACTTACAGGGAGGCCGCTCTCCTTGGATAGTTCAGTAATCGTCAGCCAATCTTCCGTCGACTTCGAAGCAAGGATATTGATGATATTCATTGCCCGATCAATTGCTTGCATGCCCTACACATCCTTACAGGTAATCTTTGGATACCACTTTCTTTCAATGTACCATATAAAACATAATGATAGACAATTATTCTCGTCGAAAGGTGCGGTGAATGCCGTATGGAAGCCTGGAAGCGGGCAAATGGTCCTCCATAGGTGTGATGGAGGACCAAAAAGAGATAGAAATTTGAAAATACGGTCCTCCATAGGTGTGATGGAAGACCAAAGGAGATAGAAATTTGCAAATATGGTCCTCCATAGGCGTAATGGAGGACCAAAAGGAATAAGAATTTGAAAATACAGTCCTCCATAGGCGTAATGGAGGACCACTGAGGATTCCAATACAGTAAAACGGTCCTTTATTATGCTCACCGGGAAGTCTTTTAACCCCGGACCAAAAAGCAGGACCGCAAATACGGGCCTGCTTCATAATTATTTCCGCTTACCACCACAAAGGCGGCTTGACGACCATAAACCAGAGCATCGCCGATAAAAGGATAATGTAAATCCAGGTGGTACGGTTCAGCTTGGCGGCCAGTTCTGCCCGGTCCTGCCCATGTTCCCCGAACTTGCTTAGCGTTGGTGAAAAGGCGCGGGCCAGGAAAAACAGCGAGAGGAAAAGAAGCACGAGGGTCATGATGATCCATGGAGTACCCCATGTCCAAGGTCCCATGAGGACCAGAAGGACACCGGAACCCACAAGTACATGGCCGGCGTGCTTGGTCAGGCGGACTGCAAAACGGAAAATTTCCAGATAGGATGAGATTTTCTCTTCAGCTGCCGCCTCTAGTTTTTTTACTATCGGCAGCAGGAGGAAAAATGGCCCTATGGAGATTATCGCACTCAGTACGTGCAGATAAATAATGAAACGATAAAGCCAGTCCATTCTTATTCTACAGCGCTGAATTCATGAACCCAGACTCTCATTTGCGGCAGCCAAGGCATTCCTGGGTGATAGGAAAGAATTGAATTTTTGTATTCTTCCACAGTATTAAAGCCTTCCTGTTTTGCATGCTCGTCGGTCAACTCGCCCAGGGACTGTGAATAGACACGCTCAACCTTGAACTTCTTATCTTCAAGTACCATGATTTCCCCAACATCGGCATAGCGGCCGTTTCTGCGGGTAGCTGTCTTTTTGCCTTCAAGCACTTTCTTGACATCCTCAGGCATGGTCACAAGGCGCTCAATGGAACAAGTTTTAGGAGGCAATGAATTTTGCTGGTCGTTGTTGGTCATAAAAAGAATCCCCTTTCAATTTTTCGCTTCTACTAATGTAACATATAAAACGTAACTATAGGAAATAACAACCCCAGATTATTAGCATTAAAAAGGATGAATCTCCCATTTTGGGTAAAACTACAATTACTTATAGCCAATAGGGGGGAACACATTAGTGAATGAAAAACAGCAGCCGGAAAAGTCAAACCATAATAGCCAGGGCTCCTCTGGTGGAGAGAGGCAATATCCCAATCAGGATCACCAGAATAAGAAGAATAAAATTCATTCTGAGGAAATGCGCTACAAGCATGCGGATGATATTTATTAAGAGTATTGAATGAAGGATGGAAGCAGCGGATTTGTCAGGATGGGATGCGCTGCTTTTTGCTTTGTCGTTTTCCCTCGCTGTAAATTTGCCCGGAAATTAGCTATAATCTGGGGAAAAGGGGAGGGATTCACATGGAATATAAGCTGTTGGCAGTTGATTTGGATGGCACTTTATTCAACAGCCAAAAGGAAATTGACAGGGAAACAGTTGACGCGCTTCACGAATATAAGGCCCAGGGCGGGAAGGTCGTCATTTGCAGCGGCAGGTCTCCATTATCCACGAGGTGGATTTCAGAGACCATCAGGCTAACACACCCTATCATAGCCTATAACGGCGCAGTGATCCAGGAATCAAATGGGGAGATTTTTGAACAAACGACTTTCCGCCATCAAGGTGTTTTGGCTTTTGTTCACGCATGCGAGGAATATAGGGTATATGGGCACCTGTACGAAGGGGACCATTTGTTGGTGCCGGAAGAAAATGACTGGAACCTGAGCTGGATTGAAAACAATATTCCCTCTTTGGAGCTTTCAGGCGGGAGCATGGAGGCCTGCCAGAGGTTCAGGAGTCAATGTGAAGTAAAACTTGCACATCCGCTGCATGACTATGTATCAGCAAACAAGCCGGACATCCTGAAGTTCGCCGCATTTCCCAAGGAAGAGGGAAACTTTAAGGAGTTTACGCAGCATCTGCAGAGCCTTACAGATGAATTCGAGGTAAGCAGCAGTTTTAATTTTACCAATCTGGAAATATCGCCTGCCAAGACCTCGAAAGCTTCTGCATTAAAAAAACTGGTAAGCCGGCTTGGATTGGAGATGAATGCGGTGGCCGCCATCGGCGATAATTTTAATGACCTGCATATGCTTACATCTGCCGGGCTTGGCATCGCTATGGGAAATGCCCCTGAAAAGGTAAAGGAAAGAGCTGATGCCGTTACAGAAAGCAATGACCAGCATGGGGTAGCCAAAGCCATCAGACGATTTATTTTATAAAAACGGAGTGCAGGGAAGTTCCGAACACTATTTTTTTGCCTGGTTTGAAATATTTTTTTATTAAAATAACATGGATATTGAACTTTCATTTCAAATAGACTAAAATGAAAGTGGTTACATTTCCAGTTTACAAGTGAAGGTGACAGTAAACAGCATGGGGGATAGGATATGCAGGAAAATCTGAAAGCTTTAACAACCGAGTCACGCAATGATCGGTCACTAAAAATTGATACATCAGGACCGATGGACATTCTGCGCATCATGAATGAAGAGGATCAGAAAGTTGCCAAAGCCGTGGAGAAGGTTCTTCCGTATGTGGAAGCGGCTGTCCAATTTGCCTTTGAATCTTTTAAAAAGGGCGGGCGCCTGATTTATATCGGCGCGGGAACAAGCGGGAGGCTGGGCGTTCTTGATGCGGTCGAATGCCCGCCGACATTCAGCACCAATCCCGACATGGTCCAGGGAATCATCGCCGGGGGCGAACATGCTTTTATTAAAGCAGTTGAAGGTGCTGAGGACCGGCCGGAAGATGGGGCAGAAGACCTTCGGAAAATTGGTCTTACTGAAAAGGATACCGTAATTGGAATTGCGGCAAGCGGCCGGACGCCATATGTCATTGGGGCCCTTAAGTACGCGCGTGAACAGAAGGCGAAAACAGTCGCGCTGTCCTGCAATGAAAATGCCCGCATCAGCCTTGAGGCCGACCAGGCGATTGAAGTCATCGTCGGTCCCGAAGTATTGACAGGTTCCACACGGTTAAAAGCGGCAACCGCCCATAAAATGATCCTGAATATGATTTCGACTTCGTCCATGATTTTACTGGGCAAAGCCTATGAAAATCTTATGATTGATGTGTCTGTCTCCAATGAGAAATTAAAGGAGCGGGCCATCCACATCATCATCAGGGTAACGGGCGAGAGCTATGAAAGTGCCAGGAAAACGCTAGAGGCGGCAGACCACCAGGTGAAACTCGCGATTGTGATGATTAAAAAGGGTGTCAGCAAGGAAGAAGCAAGCCTTATCCTCGAGCAGGCAGACGGGTATGTCCGGAAGGCGATTGAGGATATTCAAAGTCAAGGATAAAAGGTGGTAAGCACAGTGGTTACGGGTGGATTGAAAATGGTGGAAAACATGCTGAACCAGCTTCCGGCATCGGAGCGCAAAATCGCTCAGTATATTCTTGCTTCTCCTTATGAGATGGTTGACAGCACGGTAAGTGAGTTGGCAAGGAAAACAGACTCCAGCGGCGCTGCCGTGATTCGGCTGTGCAAGTCGCTTGGCCTGAAAGGGTTCCAGGAATTGAAGGTCCGCGTCGTCGGGGATTTGAATAAGCCGAAAGAACACGGATATAGGGACATCGAGCGGGACGAAACGTCGCAGATGATTGTCCAGAAAACGCTGAGCAACAGCATTCAAAGCTTGCGGGATTCTTCGGAAGTGATCAACTATGATGAACTTGAACAGGCAGTTTCAGCCCTGCTGAAAGCAAGGAATGTCCATTTCTTTGGCATTGGCGCTTCGCATATCATCGCCACCGATGCCCAGCAGAAATTGCTGCGGATCAACAAGGGGGCAACAGCCTTTTCCGACACGCATCTGGTGGCGACTCTGATTGCCAATGCGAATAAAGATGATATTGTGTTTGGGATTTCTTTCTCGGGTGAAACGCCAGAGGTCATCCATGTGATGAAGCTGGCGAAAGAACAAGGAATTAAAACGATTAGCTTAACCAAGTATGGACCGTCTTCGGTTGCTTCTTTGGCCGATATAAAGCTCTTTACTTCTTATTCGACGGAAGCGCCGTTTCGGAGTGCTGCTACATCTTCAAGGCTTGCCCAGCTTTTCATCATCGATGTCCTCTTCCTGAGCATGGCGACAGAGCAATATGAAGGTACGGTGGATTCCATCGATAAGACCCGGGCGGCCATTCAATTTTTAAAAGATCAATCAGCTGGCAAATAACATTTTGGGGGGAGAAGAAAATGGCTGGTGAAACCAATAAAGTTCTTGCTGAAAAGATTCTCGAGCAGTTAGGCGGGGCAGGAAATATACAGTCCTATACCCATTGCATGACCCGTCTCCGGGTCACGCCTGTCGATGTATCACTCGTCAACAAGGAAGCTATTAAAAAGATTGATGGAGTACTAGGGTTTGTCGAAGAAGAAACACTGCAAATCATTCTTGGACCGGGAAAAGTGAATAGAGTAACCGAAGAGTTTGGCAGATTGGTAGGAAGAAAGTCAGATGAAATCAATTTGGATGACCGTGCTGCCTCCGTGAAGGGGGAATTGAAGAAAAAGAATGCGACCCCATTCAAGCTGTTCTTGCGCCGGTTTGCTTCCATCTTCATTCCGCTGATTCCTGCCTTGGTTGCTTCAGGATTGATTACCGGGATTTCGAGGGCAGTCATCCAGGCAGGCTGGCTGTCTGCAGAGTCGCAGCTTGCGGCTATTCTCACCGTGATTGGCGGCGGGCTGTTCGCCTATCTTGGCATATTTGTCGGAATCAATACAGCAAAGGAGTTTGGCGGATCGCCGGCGCTTGGCGGCTTGGCCGGGATTTTGATCATCAATCCGGCCGCCGCGAACATTACGCTGTTTGGCGAAGCGCTGCTTCCGGGGCGGGGAGGACTCATCGGGGTCATGCTTGCCGCCTTCTTCATCGCTTTTGTTGAAAAAAGAGTCCGCAAATATGTGCCGCAGTCCCTTGATATCATTATTACACCGACAGTTGCTCTATTGATTACAGGTATTTTTACGTATTTGGTCTTCATGCCGGTTGGCGGATTTATTTCTGATATCATTACGAAGGGTTTATTATCGGTTCTGGACTTTGGCGGTGTGATTGCCGGTTTCATTCTTGGCTCCACATTCCTGCCGCTGGTCGTCACTGGACTTCATCAAGGCTTGACACCAGTCCATCTAGAACTCATCAATACAATTGGCGACGACCCGCTCCTGCCAATCCTGGCCATGGGCGGTGCAGGACAGGTGGGTGCCGCGTTTGCGATTTATGTCAAAACAAAGAAGCCGCGCCTGAAAAGGGCGATTGGCGGCGGACTTCCGTCAGGGATGCTGGGCATCGGCGAACCGCTTATCTTCGGGGTTACACTTCCACTTGGAAGGCCGTTCATCACCGCCTGCCTTGGCGCCGGAGTCGGCGGTGCGTTCCAGGCCTACTTTGATATCGCAACCATCGCTGTAGGGGTTTCCGGACTGCCGCTCGCCTTCATTGTCAACACGGGAGAAGTTCTCCTTTATTTAATCGGGGTCGTGATCGCCTATGGTGCCGGTTTCCTCTTTACGTACCTGTTTGGCTTCAAAGATGACATGGCGGGTGAGTTTGATTGATTGGAATTTCCTTTTACCTGAATGATCCAAAGGCAGAAGGCCGGATTGCTGAGGCTGCAAATTCGGGGGTGAAGCGGGCGTTTACCTCGCTTCACATCCCTGAAGAAGCAGGAGACCTGGCGGTTCGGGCAAAGAGGCTGCTGCATTTGGCGAAGGAGAATGGAATCGAAGTCTATGCCGATGTTTCATATAAAACTCCTGTCCACTTGGGGGTTGAAAGCCTGTTCGATTTAAAAAATTTGGGAGTTTCCGGACTGAGGCTGGATGATTTTTTTGAACAGGAAGAAATCCTCAGCCTGGCGCAGGAATTCAAGCTGGCAGTCAATGCCAGCATTTTATTTGAAAAAGACATACAAAGCCTGCTGGACAGCGGATTAAAAAGCGATCAGCTGCTTGCCTGGCATAATTTTTACCCGCGGCGGGAAACGGGGCTAGGGGAGGATTTTTTTCGAAGGCAAAATGAACTGTATGCGAAATTTAAAATCCCGGTTTGCGCTTACGTTCCAGGCGCCGGAGAGAAGCGGGGGCCCTTGTTTGAGGGCCTGCCGACACTGGAGAAGCACCGGAATGCGGAACCTTTTATGGCGGCAATGGAACTGCTGGAAGAAGGAGTGGAGGATATTTATATTGGCGATCCCGATCCTGGGGGAGGCTTGCTGGACCGGCTCATCAAGTTCGACCAGGAACAAGTTTTGACCCTCCGTATCGAATCGGGATTTATGAAAAAAGGAAGATACCATCTTCGGCCAGATCTTTCACGGGATGTGCTTCGTTTTATGAATACGAGAACCAGTGAACCTGTTCCTCCCGAAAACACAATCGCCAGGCCTGCCGGAACCATTACGATGGACAATGACCGGTATGGCCGCTACCGGGGAGAGATTCAAATCACGAAAATGGATCTGCAGGCGGATGAGCGCGTCAATGTCATCGGGAGGGTAAAGAGCGACCAAGTGCCTTTGCTGGCGTATATCAAGCCTGGCATGGCAATAGAACTCATTATGCATGGGGACGGTTCTTCTGCTTCATTCCAATGAAAAAAGCCAGGGCAGCTATCACAAGCTGCCCTGGCTTTTTTTCACTTCTTTCTTTTCCTAATCTTATCTACTTCATCCGCGACAAATTGGACCTGAGGGCCGACAACTACCTGGATGTTATGCGCACCAACCACATTGATCCCAGGTACGCCTGCCGCTTTGATCCTGTTTTTGTCGACGGCGTCCATATTTTTGACTTCCACTCTTAAGCGTGTGACGCAATTGTCAACGGAAACAACATTGTCATCTCCGCCCAGTCCGGCATAAATATTTTCCGCCAAGACAGCAAAGCGGTCCTCGGCAAAAACTCTTCCCTCTGTGTCCGCCTCTTCCTCTGTGTCCTCCTCACGGCCTGGAGTTTTCAAATTGAATTTGGTAATAATGAAACGGAAAATCACATAGTAAATCACCGCGAAGACCAGCCCTTGCAGGAGCAGCATATAAGGGTGGTTGGCCATAGGGAGCCTTGAGCTTAAAATAAAGTCGATCAGTCCCGCACTAAAGCCAAAGCCCGCCGTCCAGTTGAAAGTTGCTGCAATGAACAAGGAAATGCCTGTCAGTACTGCATGGACAAGGTAAAGCATCGGAGCCAGGAACATGAAGGCAAACTCAAGCGGCTCTGTTACACCGGTCAGGAAGGCAGCAAACCCGGCTGCCATCATGAGGGAGGCCGTTTGCTTCTTCCTTTTTGTTTTTGCGGTATGGTACATGGCGAGACCGGCAGCCGGAAGGCCGAACATCATGACAGGGAAGAACCCGGCCTGGTACATTCCGGTCACACCCTTTGTTCCTTCGCCAGACCAGAATTTGCCGATATCATTGATTCCTGCGACATCGAACCAGAAAACGGAATTAAGGGCATGGTGCAGGCCCGTTGGAATTAACAGACGGTTAAAGAAGCCATAAAGTCCTGCTCCAACTGCCCCCAGCTTACTGATGGACTCCCCGAATGACACCAGTCCGGTGAAAATGACCGGCCAGACAAAAAACAGGACCACGGAGACAACCAGCATGGCGAGCGACGTCATGATCGGCACAAGGCGTTTTCCGCTGAAAAATGCCAGCGCGTCCGGCAATTTGACATGGCTGAACCGGTTGTACATCATCGCGGCGATAAGACCAGAAAGAATCCCGACGAACGCATTTTTAATCTTGGCAAACGCCGGGTCGACATTCTCAGGCTGGATTGCCTGCAGCATCGCCACAGAATCGGTCGACAGCAGGGTGGTAACAACCAGATAGGCAACCAGTCCGCTCAGGGCAGCCGACCCATCCTTTTGCTTCGCCATCCCGAGTGCGATACCAAGGGCAAAAAGGACGGGAATATTATCGATGATGGATGAACCAGCTTTAATTAAAAAGGCAGCAGCAGGACTTCCTGCACCCCAGCCGGCAGGGTCGATCCAGTAGCCGATTCCCATCAGAATCGCTGCGGCAGGCAAGACGGCAACTGGAAGCATCAAGGACCGGCCGATTCTCTGAACATAGTTTTTCATTAGTGCACCTTCCTTCTTTTTTCATGAAAATCAGATGAAAACAGACAAATTAGTACTTTTGTAGTGAAGCGCTTACAGCTTCTCTATATCTATTATCATAGCATCTTGCCAGTAAAAAACAACCAAATTATAAAATGAAATTTCACAACTTTTCATTATAATGTAAAAAATAATTCCGAATCCTCATGACTAATTTCCCAGGAAAATGGAAGTAATGGTTCTTTGGTGATATGTACGAAGATGGATGAACGCGATATGCTGAATCTATCAATAGTAAGCGCTCTCATAAACATACATAATCCGTTTCAGCTTGCTGTTGAAAATCCAGTTTTCGAGGAGGTCCTATGAAGGGCAAAAGGATTATGCTCACTTCTGTTTGTACCATTCTTCTTGGAACGTCCACCGTTTTCGCCAATGGCAGCTTATCCATGAACCAACCCATTGAAAGGAAAGACAAAGTCACCATTCCAGCCCGAAMCCCGCATCCTGTTTTCACTTGGAACTCCGCTGTACCGCCTGTGTCTCCCGTCCTGCATCCCGGCTCGGCAAGAGGAGCGGGCATGATGGATGAGCCTCTCCGGAAAATCGACCAGGTGCTCAACCAGGCCATATCAGATAGGGTCATGCCAGGTGCAGTCGCCCTTGTGGCAAGGGGCGGAACGGTTGTCAAGCATGAGGCGTATGGGCATTCGGCAAAATATGTTGACGGAAAGCTTACCGAAATGGAGGAGCTGGTCGCAATGCAGGAGGATACCATTTTTGACCTGGCATCAATCAGCAAAATCTTCACCTCTGCCGCTATCATGATGTTATTTGAACAAGGAAAGTTCGAGCTTGATGATCATGTTGCCAAGTATATCCCCGAGTTTGCAGCAGGCGGCAAGCAAGATGTGACCATTCGCCAGCTCTTGACCCATACTTCCGGCTTTACCGCATGGATTCCGCTTTATGCACAAGGTAATTCGCGCGAAGAAAGAATGGAGATCGTCTTCAGGCAGCCATTAAAAAATCCTCCTGGTACAAAATATGAATACAGCGATTTAAACATGATTACCCTCGGGGCATTGATCGAAATATTTTCGGGCCAGCGTCAGGATGAGTTTGTCAGGGAACATCTCACAGAGCCGATCGGGATGAGGGATACGATGTACAATCCCCCTGCTTCCCTGAAGCAAAGGATTGCGGCGACGGAATACCAGTCCACACCAGCGCGAGGTCTTGTATGGGGGGAAGTACATGATGAGAATGCCTGGTCGCTTGACGGCGTTGCCGGACATGCCGGTGTTTTTTCAACCGCCAGTGATCTTGCGAAATTCGCCCATATTTTCATCAATGATGGAAAATACGCCGGAAAGCAAATCCTAAAACCGGAAACAGTGAAACTTCTGCTGGAAAACCAGAATGCCGCCTTCCCGGGCAATGATCATGGACTTGGCTGGGAGCTTGGCCAAGGCTGGTATATGGATGCCCTTTCGGAAGGAACCTATTCTTTTGGCCATACTGGATATACCGGGACATCCATCGTCGTAAGTCCGAACAATAAAACCGTTGCGATTCTTTTGACGAACCGTGTCCACCCGACAAGAAGCACGGTGTCGACAAACCAGACACGGAGATTATTTGCCAGGCAGGTTGCTGACAGTATCCCTGTCTCGATTCCCGGGAAACAAGCTGCCTGGTTTGCGGGGTACGGAGATCGAGTCAGCAAGGTCATGGAAGGAGATTTGAATCTGGCAAAAGACGAGAAGCTGTCTTTTACCGCCTGGCACCAGCTTGAAAACCAGGCTGATTATGGTCAAGTGGAAATATGGGTGGACGGCAGCTGGAAGCAGCTTGCATCCTTCACGGGGGCAAGCAATGGCTGGGAGAAGTTTGAATTGGACATTCCACAAGAGGCCATCAAGCTCAGATTCGTCTATCAAACAGATTCATCAGTGAATGGCCGCGGGATGTATGTTCTTGAACCGGAATTAAGCTCAGGCACAGGTCTTTCTTTCATCAGGAATGACTGGGAGTTAAGAAACTATTAAAGACAGGAGAGGAAAAAGCAAATGATCAGGAAATTTTTCTTTTCGTTGATTGCCGCAGCCGTCGTGCTGACAGGAATTCCGCTTACCGGGGGTGCAACATCCCCATCGGAGGTGAAGGACCTTGTCATTGATTTGAACGTACCTCAGGTCACCAGGGAAGTCGAGAAACAAAAGCTGAAATTAAATCCTCTGCAAGTGCTGGAGGATGGCAGCTTCCGGCTGGCTGCTGAAAACCTGACATGGAAATCGTCCAATAAAAATGTGGGCACAGTGAACCAACAGGGAGAGATTACTCTATCCGGACAAAATGGCACAACAAAAATATCAGTCAGTGACGGCACATTCAGTGACAGGATCTCAATCCAGCATAAAGGGAATCAGGGTGAGATCCTGGTGAAAAAGGAAGAGAGTGCCCGCTATGACCTAATCGGCCAGGCAGTCAGCAAGATGACCATGGAAGAAAAGGTGGGCCAAATGCTGATGCCCGACTTCCGAACCTGGAAAGGCCAGAATGTTACCGTCATGAATGAGGAGATTTCCAGGCTAGTAAAAGACTATCATCTTGGCGGGGTCATTTTATTCCGTGAAAACACGGTAAGGACTGAACAAACAGTCAAGCTTGTAGACGCCTACCAGCAGGCAGCAGACAAATATGGTTTGCTGGTTTCCATCGACCAGGAAGGCGGTATCGTGACACGCCTGCAGATGGGCACAGACTTCCCAGGCAATATGGCGCTTGGTGCGGCACGCTCCGGGGAACTTGCTGAAAAGGTCGGCAAAGCCATTGGGGAAGAACTGCATGCCCTTGGCATCAACATGAATTTTGCTCCTGTACTCGATGTGAACAATAATCCCGATAATCCGGTGATAGGAGTCCGCTCGTTTGGGGAAAACCCGGAGCTTGTCGGAGATTTGGGCAAGGCTTATATCCGCGGGCTGCAGGAGACAGGAACGGCAGCAACCGCCAAGCATTTCCCGGGGCACGGCGACACGAATGTGGATTCGCATATCGGACTGCCTTCTGTACCGCATGATCTCGACCGGCTGAAGGAAGTGGAATTATATCCATTCCAGCAGGCGATGAATGCGGGAATCGATGCGATTATGACCGCCCATGTGACATTCCCGAAAATCGATGATACAAAAGCCATTTCAAAATTGAACGGATCGGAAATTGCCGTCCCGGCAACCCTTTCCCATAAAGTATTGACGAGTCTGATGCGCGATGATATGGGATATGAGGGCGTCATTGTAACGGATGCCATGAATATGAAGGCGATTTCCGACCATTTTGGCCCGGTAGATGCAGCTGTTCGGGCAGTCCAGGCAGGGGCGGATATCCTGCTTATGCCGGTTGGCATCCAGCAAGTGGCAGAGGGACTTTATGCAGCCGTCAACTCAGGTGAAATCTCGATTGATAGAATTGAACAATCTGCGGAACGGGTCTTGACCTTAAAATTAAATCGCGGAATCCTAAAGACCGAAAAGGAAAGAAGCCTAGAGGAAAAAATATCCAGCGCTATTAAAGCAGTCGGCTCACCCGAACATAAAAACATTGAAAAAGAAGCGGCAGCAAAATCGATTACGCTTGTAAAAAACAGGGATGTCCTTCCGCTACAACCTGATGCCAAAGACAGAATTGTAGTCGTCGGATCCAATGCGGATCTTCTTGCAGCGGAGGCGAAGAAACACCATGGAAATGTCGAGTACATCACAGCTTCTGCTCCTCTTTCCGCTGCCCAGCTGGATTTGGTGAAAAAGGCGGATGCGATTATTTTGGGGACCTCCACTTCAAACGTCAGCGGCCGGTCGCCGAACAGCAATTTGATGAGACTGGCCAATCAGCTGGTAGAAACGGACGTACCAGTGATTGCTGTCGGAATCCGCAATCCATATGATATCATGGCCTATCCGGATGCCGATGCCTATCTTGCACAGTATGGATTCAGGCCGGTAAGCTTTGAAGCTTCCGTAGAGACCATTTTTGGTAAAAATCGTCCTGCAGGGAAACTGCCAGTCACCATTTACAGCCAGGACGGCTCCGTATTATTTAGCTATGGGCATGGATTAGATTATTAGACTTAAAAAAGGGAGGGGCTTACTTTGAAAAAATGGCTTGCAGGATTTTTGGTTCTGGCTCTGGTTTTATCTTCTTTCACAGCAGTCGGAGCCAAAAATGATAAAGCGAAGAAAAACGGGAAATTCCATCTAGGCGTGGAGGTATTGCTGAAAGACGAGATTCACTTGATCAAGGGGAAGCGGGTCGGCCTCATTACCAACCCAACGGGAGTCGACCAGGAGCTTAACAGCATTGTCGATACGCTCTACAATCACCCAGATGTCGAATTGACGGCAATGTACGGTCCGGAGCATGGGGTTCGCGGGGATGCCCAGGCAGGACAATATGTTGAAAAGTATATTGATGAAAAAACGGGGCTTCCTGTCTACAGCTTATATGGCGCGACGAAAAAGCCTACCCCTGAAATGCTCAGCAATGTCGATGTCCTGCTGTTTGATATCCAGGACGTTGGAACACGCTTTTACACCTATATCTACACAATGGCGCTGGCGATGGAAGCAGCAAAAGATAACAATATTCCTATCCTTGTCCTTGACCGCCCAAATCCGATTGGGGGCACAAAGGTGGAGGGGCCGGTGCTTGAGGATAAATACTCCTCGTTCATTGGGGAATATCCGATTCCAGTACGCCACGGGATGACAGTGGGCGAGCTGGCCAGGCTTTTTAATGAAGAATTTGAAATTGGCGCTGATTTGACCGTGGTCGAGATGGAAGGCTGGAAGCGGAATATGTATTATGATGAAACACCATTGCATTTTGTGCTTCCCTCCCCAAACATGCCAACCTTGGAGACAGCTCTTGTCTATCCTGGTGCTGCCTTGATAGAAGGGGCGGCAAATGTTTCCGAAGGCCGGGGAACAACCAAGCCATTTGAATTGATTGTCGCACCATTCATCAACGGCAGCGATTTGGCGGCGAACCTGAATTCCTACAATCTGCCTGGCGTCAAATTCAGGGCGGCGTCTTTTACACCAACGTTCTCCAAGAATGCGAACAAACTGAATCATGGAGTCCAGATCCATATTACGAACCGGAACTCCTTTAAACCCTTTGAAACAGGTTTGTATATTGTCAAAACCATTCATGACATGTACCCGAATGACTTCCAGTTCCGTGCCCCTAACAGTGCAGGTGTTTCTTTCTTCGATCAGCTAGTAGGCAATGGCAGCATCCGGGCAGGCATACAGGCAGGTAAATCAATCGAAGAAATGAAGGCCGAGTGGCAGCCAGGACTTGAAGAATTCATGGAAGTGAGAGAACAGTATCTGTTATATTAGGCAAATAGAAAGAGGCGGTCATCGACTGCCTCTTTCTATTTATTAAAATGGTTACAATGAACGCCGATTATTTCTTTGGCACTTCACAGCCATCATCTCCGCATGCATCGCCATCTTCACTGTTTAATGCAGTAACCTCATCTTCAGCGATAATCTTTTCAAGCGCTTCGACGAAGACTTCAGTTGGCTGGGCGCCAGTGAGGGCATACTTTTGATTGATTAAAAAGAATGGAACACCAGTAACACCATATTTCCTTGCGGCGTTTTCATCCATGCGCACTTCATCGGTCAAATCGCCATTTGCGAGCATGCCGGCAACTGCATCACGGTCCAGGCCGACTTCAACAGCGAGCTTTGTTAAGGTGTCATGGTCGCCAATATGTTTGGATTCGGTGAAGTAGGCATATAGAATCCGGTCGGTCATTTCTTTCATCAAGCCCTGGGTTTTAGCGAACATGGTCAACCGGTGGGCATCAAAGGTGTTGGTCAATTGCAGTGTGTCGAACTGAAAGTCAATTCCCACTTCCTTTGCCATCTGCACCATATTTTGCGTATTGGCTTTTGCCTGTGCAATGCTCATGCCGTATTTTTTCGACAGCATTTCGTACATACTTTCTTTTATATCCCGGCCAATCGTTGGGTCCAATTCAAAGCTTCGATAGGTTACCTCAATCGGATGGTCAATCTTCTGAATAGCGTCCTCCAGACGCTTTTTGCCAATATAGCAGAATGGTCAAGCAAAGTCTGTCCACATTTCAATGCGCATACAAAATCCCTCCAAGTACAATTTCTTCTATAGTATAACGTTTACCCGCTGGTTTAACACGTGATGTGCTTTAAGGGAGAAGATTGTTCCTCCCTAGGTTTTTTCTTTATAATGGGAGGGTTCAACTAAAAATTTGAAACTTTCACATGAGCTGAGTCGTTAATAAAAGGAATAAAAAAGGACGGGCGGAGGATAAAGGGTGGAATCAAAAGAACAATTAGTAGCGGAGCTGAAAAAAATCGAGAAATGGGAAAAAGACCAGAAGGGACTCTGGTTTTGGGAACGTCTTACCCGGCTTCCTTTCAAGATGCTCGATAAGTTGACGCCGAAGTTTGTCCAGGAAAAAATCGGAAACCTGCTGGACGAGCTTGGAAGTTATCTTCAATCCGGAGGGCAATATTTATCCAATGAGAAGAATGTTTTTCGGTTTATTGAAAAGAAAACAGGCAGGGTCATTGGCCAGCTGGAGGATTTGCAGGGCATCCCCATAGAGGTGATGAAGCAATCTTCCCTCGACCTTGCCGCACAGCGGAAGAAGGCCGCTGCCATACAAGGTGCAAGCACAGGGATCGGCGGCATTTTTACGCTCGCGATCGATATTCCTGCTATACTGGGACTTTCGTTAAAAACGCTTCAGGATATTGCCATCATACATGGCTATGACCCGAAAGATAAGCGCGAAAGAGTGTTTATCATCAAATGCCTCCAGTTTTCATCCGCGGATGTCGTCGGCAAGCAGGCAATCCTGAATGAACTCTCCCATTTCGATAACAGTGATAGGAAATCACGGGAAATCTTATCCCAGCTGCAAGGCTGGCGCGAAGTAACCCTAACCTTCACCGAGCAATTTGGATGGAAGAAGCTTTTGCAGATGGTGCCAATCGCAGGAATCCTCTTTGGGGCATTCGCGAACCGGTCAATGGTCAGCGACCTTTCAGAGACTGGGACCATGCTGTACCAGAAGAGAAGGATATTGGAACGGCTGAAGGGGAAATAAAACCGGTTTGCGAGGGGCTTTTATTCCCTGTAGGGGGAATATAGCAGTCCTTAGGGGGAATAAATGGCTCCTTAGGGGGAATAAAACTAAAGTTAGGGGGAATAAAATTTCAATTTGATTTTATTCCTTGTAGGGGAAATGAAAATACCATATTAGGTATGTGAGCGGGCAATCTTTGCAGCAAATTACGTCTAATAACCAAAAAAGGCAGTTTTTAGCTGCCTTTTTCATTGCTATTGGCTTTTGCTGTTCTGCCCAGGTCCTTTTTGGCCGTAACGCAGCACTTCCGAGTCGGTTTCGCCTTTTTGGTTGTTCCTTTTTCCTTTCAGCTGTACGTTCGGATAGCTTGCTTTTCTTTCGTCCATGTCGCATGCCCCCAATCACATAGAAATTTCTATCCTTTGTAGTTTGGGGAAGCCAAAAGAAAATATACACAGGCTAAGGGATAAATGGCAATCTGTTCTCCCTTAAGGACCTGGCAATGGCTCTTTCTCCTCCAGCTGCCTCTAAGGTGGCACCAATGGCTTGAAGCCAGTCTCCGTCTACGGCCGTCCTTTGGGCCTTGAAAATCTGGCCCGCGTCTGTCGAAGTGATCTCCCTGGTTACCCCAATTGCCTCCAGCAGCTGTCCAATAGCCTGGATCCACACTCCGATGACAATCTGGTTTTCCTCCTCTGAATATTCCAAAGGTAAGAGTTTCGTAATAATCACAGCCTCAGCAATGATGCCAAATGCCTGGAGCCAAATTGCCGCTGCTGCTTGCTCCTCAAGTGCCAGCTTCCGTTCATTAAGTTGGGGATATTCATAAGCTGATTTTTCTATAGGGGTGGTTTCTTTCCCCATTTAATCCACTCCTTTTGCAAAGCAATCCTTCTATATGAATATTCTGGCAGCTAATAAAAAGAGCGTCTTTATCTTGATAATTTCCAAACATGAATTGAGTTTTTTCAACATAATTCTTTATCAGCAGAAACCTGTATGCAGAATGAATTATTTCATTTTTTTATAATTTCAGAATAAAGACTTGACGTGTCCCTGGAAACTGCTGTAAGTTTAAAATATGTCAACGCTTACAATTGGAAGATGAATGGGGGAGTATCGTACATATGTCAAAAGTTCCTTCTGTTTTAAAGGGGATGAGCATCCCGGTTATTGCAGCGCCAATGTTTATTATAAGTAATCCAAGATTGGTCATTGAGCAGTGCAAAGCGGGAATCGTAGGGTCCATGCCAGCCCTGAATGCCAGGCCGGCTTCACAGCTGGATGAATGGCTTGCAGAGATTACTGAAGAGCTTGCTGATTACAATGCCAAAAATCCGGACCGGCCAGCCGCACCATTCGCCATCAACCAAATTGTCCATAAATCGAATGACCGTCTCGAACACGATATGGAAATGTGTATCAAGTACAAAGTGCCGATTATCATCTCGTCCCTTGGCGCACGGGAGGAAATCAATGTCGCTGCGCACAGTTATGGTGCTGTCGTTTTACATGATGTAATCAACAATAAGTTCGCTCACAAGGCGATTGAAAAGGGAGCGGACGGGCTTGTCGCCGTAGCAGCCGGTGCAGGCGGCCATGCCGGAGACAAGAGCCCATTTGCGCTGATTCAGGAAATCCGCCAATGGTTCGATGGACCGCTTGCCTTATCCGGTTCGATTGCGACTGGCAGCGCCGTTCTCGCTGCTCAAGCTATGGGTGCGGATTTTGGCTATATCGGCTCGCCATTCATTGCGACCTACGAAGCAAGAGCAGTGGAAGAGTACAAACAAGCAATTGTTGAAAGCACATCGGATGACATTGTTTACAGCAATCTTTTCACAGGAGTGCATGGGAATTACCTCGCTTCTTCCGTTCGCAAAGCAGGCCTGGATCCTGATGCTCTTCCTTCAAGTGATCCATCCTCCATGAACTTTGGGGGAGGCGGCAAGGCAAAGGCATGGAAGGATATTTGGGGAAGCGGACAAGGGATTGGCGCAATTAAAGAAGTAAGCAGTACAGCAGATTATGTAGAGAAACTCCGCACCGAGTATAATGAAGCAAGGGAAAATCTGATTAAAACCAGCCAGGCATTTGCCTCTGTATAAGCAAAAAATCCGTCCAGCTGCCCGGACGGATTTTTTGAGTAGTTGGCCAATATAGATGCTTACCGTATTTTATGTCCCTAAATAAAAGCCGGCTCTGTAAAAGGACCGGCCATAAGATTAGTCAACCAATCCTTCGCTCTCTAGATACTCCCTGGCGACCTCCTCGGCACTTCTTCCTTCCACGGCTACCTGGTAGTTCATCTCGCGCATCTGGTCATCTGTGATTTTTCCTTCCAGCTGGTTGAGTGCATCAACGAGTTCAGGATATTCTTCGGCGGTTTCCGCCCTTAACAGCGGTGCTCCCTGGTAGGGAGGGAAAAGCTCCTTGTCATCTTCAAGTACTTTTAAATCGTACCGCCTGATTTCGCTGTCGGTGGAATAGGCGTCCATAAGGTTGATTTCCCCTTTCTCGACCGCTGTGTAGCGCAGCTGAGGCTCCATCGTGGCCAAGCTTGGAAATTCAAGGCCATATAGTTTCTGGATGCCAAGGTAACCATCTTCCCGGTCGGAAAACTCCAGTGTAAATCCAGCTTTTATCTGGTTTTCCACCGCGTGGAGATCGGAGATGGTTTCTAGCCGGAACTCCTCGGCAAAAGCGGCAGGCACGGCCAGTGCATACGTATTGTTAAACTGCATCGGGCTCAGCAGCACTAAATCAAACTGTGCTGCCAGGCCATTTTTAGCCTGTTCATAGACTTCCTGCCGGTCATTGCTGACTGCTGTTGTGTTTAAGAATTGTGAAATGGCTGTACCTGTAAATTCAGGATAAATATCAATGCTTTCTGTTTGCAGAGCATTGAACAGGAAGGAGGTTTTTCCCAGACCGGGTTTTAATTCAACGTTCAAATCGGTTTCTTCTTCTATCATCAATTTATACATATTGATTAGGATCTCGGGCTCTGTTCCAAGCTTTCCGCCTATCACGATAGTTTCATCCTGACCTTTGAACAGGCTTGGGCCGATAGTGATGGCCAGCGCGAGGACAGCAATGGCGGAGATGGTCAGCAGTGACTGCCTGTAGCTGAGCTTCTCCATTTTTCGCAGCAGGAGGTCAAAGGCAATGGCCAAAAGCGCGGCTGGGATTGCTCCGAGGATGATGAGGGACGTATTATTCCGGTCAATTCCCAAAAGAATTATATCACCCAAACCGCCAGCCCCGATCAGGGCGGCAATGGTTGCTGTTCCGACAATCAGCACCATCGCCGTGCGAATGCCGGCCATGATGACAGGCATAGCCAGCGGCAATTCCACTTTAAGCAGCCTCCTGCGTGTATTCATTCCCATCGCCATCGCCGCTTCGATCAATGACGGGTCCACTTCCTTGATGCCTGTATATGTATTCCTGAGAATCGGCAGGAGGGCATAGATGACAAGGGCGATGATTGCCGGGATTTTCCCTATGCCGAATAATGGAATGAAAAGACCTAGCAGCGCGAGGGAAGGGATGGTCTGAAGCACAGCTGTAACACCGATGATGCCCTCGGCGATATTCTTTTTTCGTGTTAAATAAATGCCAAGCGGAATGGCAATCAGCACTGCAAACAAGAGAGCCGCAAATGAAATTTGAATATGTTCGAACAAAGCCTGCAATAGTTGGTCTTGCCGTTTTTGAAAAACTTCCATGATATTAGGCATGAGCGGTCCCTCTTTTCTCCAGGTGCTGTGAAAAATATTGGACAATCATTTGCCGGTTGATTGTACCTATGATGATTCCGTCCCTTTCCACATGCAGTTGTTCGTGGATGGACAGCTGTTTTACCACTTCCTCTAATGTTGCGGTCACTGGGACGATGCTAGCAGAGGGATCTTGTTGGCCACTATATGGCTGCATAAAATTCCCTAGCTCAAAGCCGGCGCCAGCCCTTTTTGAAGTGCCGATAAAGTCATAAACAAATTCGCTGGCAGGGTTGTTCATGATTTCCTCAGGTGTTCCTATCTGGACAATTTTACCATCCCTCATTATACAAATCCGGTCCGCCAGCTTGACGGCTTCCTGCATATCATGCGTGACGAAAACAATAGTTTTCTGAATGTTTTTTTGCAGGTGGATGATGTCATCCTGCAGTTTTTCGCGGCTGATTGGATCAAGTGCGCTAAAGGGCTCGTCCATTAGAATGATGTCAGGATCGGCTGCGAGTGCCCTGACAACGCCAACTCGCTGCTGTTCTCCGCCCGAAAGCTCACTTGGCTTCCGGCTGCGGTAGGTGGCAGGGTCGAGGCCGACCATTTCCAGAAGTTCTGATACCCGGTCCCTGATTTTTTCTCCGCTCCAGCCTTTCATTTCCGGAACAACAGCAATATTCTCTTCAATGCTCATATGTGGGAAAAGGGCGATCTGCTGAAGCACATAGCCGATATTCCACCGAAGTTCGTTGATATTGTAATCAGAAATTCTTTTCCCATTAATAAGGATTGTCCCGTCTGAAATCGGGATTAGTCGATTCATCATCTTTAATGTAGTGGTTTTGCCACAGCCGCTTGGGCCGATCAGGACAAAAAATTCCCCTTTGTTGATGTCAAAAGAGATTGAATCAACGGCCGTCGTTCCATCTTCGTAGCTTTTTGAGACGTTCTTGAATGTAATCATTGCGTCACTCCCCGAATATTCTTGTTCATATCTTTTATAGGAATGGATATTTAGTCTTTGCTTGAGATTTTTACCTTATCTTATTTTTAAAAAAAATTCTAGTTTCAGGCTGCTGTTTGACAATTTTCCGCTGTCTTCTGGGAACATGTTTACCCGATTTCCACTCGGGTACTGTTTTATATGGATTTAAAATTGCCATTAATCAATTCACAGAGGAGGAATAGATGATGGAAAAAACAATAGTGGGCGGAGTGTTTCAGAATTCCGAAGAAGCTGTGCGAGCGATTGAAAGATTAAAAGAAATCGGATTTGATTCAAATAACCTCTCCGTCTTTGCCAAGAATGATGACGCAGTGGAGGATATTGAAAACCGTACAGATGTGGACACATTGGGGAACGATTCCAACCGGGGTGCCAATGCGGGTAAAGGTGCGGGCATTGGTGCTGGAACGGGCGGTGTTCTCGGTGGCATTGCGGGTCTGATTGCAGAGGTAGGTCTCTTGACAATTCCTGGGATTGGTGTTCTTGCTGCTGCAGGACCACTGGCTACAACTCTTAGCGGAGCAGCAATTGGAGCAGCGGGCGGCGGCATTGTAGGGGCATTGACTGGCGCCGGCATCCCGGAGAATGATGCAAAAGAGTTTGAGAGATATGTAAAAGAGGGCAACATTCTTGTATTCGCAGAAATCGATGAAGAACAAAGGCACGATGTGGAACTCGCTTTCAGGGAATCCCGGTCTCTGAATACAGAAATGTACACTACTCGATAAATTTAAATTCACCGCCTAAGTTCTACGAAGTCTAGAAGCAGCAAAAAAGCCCAGGCAAATGGGCTTTTTTGCTTTTATATAAGTCCATTTAAGATATCTTTTTCAATTCCTCTGTCAGCCTCAGGAATTCCTCTTTATTTTTCTTTATTAAGGCCTGGTCGATTTGCAGTTGGATTTTCTCTTTACGGAACTTAAGCAGGGCTCTTTCTAACACCATTTCAGCTACCAGCGAATCAGCAATGCTTCCCTCGGGCTGCGGCAAATACAGCGTCTTGTCATCCATCCCTATCACTCCTTGACCTTTTTTCTATTATACTCATCATTTTTAAAATTTTCAATCTTTTTAACTTGATAATAATTTCTTTAAAATTTCCTCTGTTCCGGCGGCAAATTTTTCAGAGGGATTTTTTGATTGTATCTCATTCGACTCACTCTCAGGGATATCCCCTTCACCAACCCAAAAGAAAGTGACCTCGTCTGCGCCGCAACCCGACGCTGTTTCCGCGATTACAAAGTCGCTTTTGCTGTCTCCGAACACATAAACAGGCTGCTGTTTAAATGAAGCTTGGCCGAGGACCCATATTGCGCCAATTTTCTTTGATAGGTCCGGCGGGATGACGTCAACCCCGTAGGTGGAGACCACTACCTTTTTATCATGCTTTCCGGCAATTTCCCTAACTTTTTCGGCGTACTTCTTCAAGGCACCACTAGTTTTTTTTAGGTGATCGTCATCTCCTGGTTCACCATGGACCGATTCGACTGTGGCCATCGATTCTTTGGTGTCGTCCCATTCTATCAGGCCCTTAAACTCCTGGTTCTGGCTAATGTGATAAAGCTCGTCCTTTACTTTGTCAGGGGTCACAAAATCCTGGTCAAGCGTCCACGTTTCAATGTTCGGTCCTTTTCCTATAATTGCACCATGTTCTGCGACACAATATAGGCCTGACCAGTCCAGGGAGGAATCCAGTTTTGTAAAAACATTGTCGGCCAGCCATTGGCGCGAGCGGCCGGTTATAAAAGCGAGCTGCTCTTCCTGTTCATTCAGCTTTTCAATTAACCGAAGAACCTCTTCGTCAGGCCGTGCCAGTTCATCCGTTAATACTCCGTCCACATCAAACATATAAAAAGCCATCATCAAACTCCTCTTAATTTTGTATTTTAATTAATCTTTACCCCTTTTATATATTGTGTAATTCATTTTCTTACGGGTGCATGTTTTTAAACGAGGGAAGGACTAGTGCATCAATGAAGCTTGACCTACCTCTCTTGGATAAGCAAATCAAGACTTTAAACCTTCCATCCTGGGGAATAGGGGATGGAAGGTTTATTTAAGAGAATTTCACCATTTGTTAACAGTTTGTTCATATTTTGCAGGTAAGATAAGTTATGAAAAGGTTACCTCCCTTTTCCCCCCTTTAATTATGGCGCTTTCCTGAAAAAGGAAAGTGCCTTTGTTTTTGATATTGTAGCTTATGCGGTCATTAAATATATTTCCCGATGCCTATGCAGCGGGCTGTTCGGATTAATGGAAGCTGGAGCGCCATCATGGCATTCTTTCCGGGGGAGTGGTTTAACCGGTATAGCCTGAGTAGAAGTTCGTTTAGAAATGAATCCAAGTGGAATAGTTCAAAAGAAGACGAATTGTTTTTAACCAGTGACTCAAGAAAAGGAGTGATGAAGGTGAAAGCAGCTCAACTATTGATCAAATGTCTTGAACAGGAAGGGGTAGAGTATATTTTTGGGGTTCCAGGGGAGGAAAATCTTGATATTATGGATGCCCTTCTTGACTCTGAAATTGAGTTTATTGTTACCAGGCATGAGGCTAATGCTGCCTTTATGGCAGGAACCTATGGCCGGCTGACAGGGAAACCAGGTGTGTGCTTAGCGACGCTTGGGCCTGGGGCAACAAACCTGTTAACAGGAGTGGCCAATGCCAATATGGATCACAGTCCGATTGTCGCAATCACCGGACAGGCTGGTTTGGACCGCCAGCATAAAATTTCTCACCAATACTATGACCTCGTTTCGGTCTACGAGCCGGTCACAAAATGGAATACACAAGTGAAAAAAGCGGAAATCATTCCCGAGGTGGTACGGAAAGCGTTTGAAGTGGCCAAAGGAGAAAAGCCGGGTGCTGCTCATATCGATCTTCCCGAGGATATTGCAGCGCAGGATGTGGACGCAACACCAATTGAGGTCAGGAAGCCGACTAACATCGAGGCAAGCGAGCGGGTCATCAAGGAAGCAGCAAAAATGATTGAAAAGGCTAAACACCCCCTCATCCTTGCAGGCATGGGAGTGGAAAGGGGGCATGCAGAAGGAAGCCTCCGTGAGCTTGTTCAAAAGGTAGACATTCCTGTCGTTCATACCTTTATGGGCAAAGGCGCTATTTCGTGGAAAAATGACTTAAGTCTGCTTACGGCAGGGTTAAGCGGCAAAGATTATATCAACTGTGGATTCGAGGAAGGCGACCTTATTATTGCGGTGGGATTTGACATGGCGGAATATCCTCCGAAAAACTGGAATCCAAGCGGCCGTACTCCTGTTTTGCACATAGATACCAGGGAAGCAGAAACGGATGCCCATTATCCCGTCGAACACAGTGTTATTGGCGACATGGCGGAAAACCTGAAGCAATTGGAAAGTGTCATGTCTGCCGCCAAGCGGAATAATGACTGGGTTAGCCATGTAAGAGAACAGGCACTTCAGGAATCGGAAGCTTTTTCCGAGGATGAAAGCTTCCCTGTAAAACCGCAGAAAATCATTTCCGACTTACGGTCCGTAATGGGGGAAGAGGACATCGTTATCTCCGATGTTGGCGCCCATAAAATGTGGATGGCTAGAATGTACCATGCGTATGAACCGAATACTTGCCTGATTTCAAACGGACTCGCTTCGATGGGCATTGCGGTACCGGGGGCGATAGCTGCCAAGATGGTCCACCCAGAAAGAAATGTTGTTGCCGTTTGTGGAGATGGAGCGTTTCAAATGTCGAGTGCCGACCTCGAAACGGCTGTGAGATTAAAGCTTCCAATCGTCATCCTTTTATGGAGAGATGAAGGATACGGACTGATTGAATGGAAGCAGCTGAATGAGTTCAACCGTTCATCGAATGTCAAATTCGGGAATCCCGATTTTATCCAGCTGGCCAAATCTTACGGATTTGAAGCAATGGGCATAAGGGAAGGTGGACAATTAAAAGACGCTTTACAGGAAGCAATTGACTTGAACAAGCCTGTCCTGATTGACTGTCCAGTAGACTATAGTGAAAACACAAAACTGACCGAAAGACTTGGGAAACTGCTCTGTTAAAACGAAAGGAGGAAGAACCATGAGAATCGGTTCCATTATTAATGGTGAGGAAAGAATTGAAGATCAAAGGGAAATGATGCTGGTTCAAAATCCTTATAACGGCGAGACTGTAGCCGAAATGGCCCTTTCAGACAGAAAAGATATGGATGAAGCCATCGGGAACAGCCTGGAGACCTTCGAAACAACGATGAAAAAGATGCCTGCCCATGAAAGAGGCGAAATTCTTTTAAAAGCGGCCAGAATCCTTGAAGAAAAAGCGGAGGAGTTTGCAGAAGTCATTGTCGCAGAAGCTGGCAAGCCAATCAAGCATAGCCGGGCCGAAATTCAGCGTTCCATTCAAATTCTCCATTTTTCAAGTGAATTATCGAAGCATATGACGGGAGAAGTTTTGCCAATGGATGCGGCTCTGCGCGGAGTAAACAGAATGGGTTTTGTCAAGAGGGTACCTGTTGGGGTGGTTGGAGCCATCACGCCGTTTAATTTTCCGTTAAATTTATCGCTTCATAAAATTGCCCCTGCCATTGCAGCAGGAAATACTGTAATTTATAAACCAGCCGAGAAAACTCCCTTGTCCGCCTACATGTTGGTAAAGCTTTTTCAGGAAGCGGGCCTTCCGGATGGCGTTCTAAATCTTGTGCTTGGAAAAGGAGAAACCGCAGGAGATGCCCTCGTCAAGCATGAGGATGTTCCGAAAATTACATTTACGGGCAGTCTGGCGGTCGGAAAAATCATTCGTAATGGCGCTGGGCTCAAAAAGGTGACCATGGAGCTTGGCTCCAATTCTCCTAATCTTGTTTTTGAAGATGCGGACCTTGACCAGGCAGTAGACAGCCTGATAACAGGAGCTTTTGCCTATTCCGGACAGGTCTGTGTATCGACTCAGAGAATCTATGTACAGGAAACGATTTATGATACTTTCCTGAAGAAATATATTGAAGCAGCAAACAAACTTAAAATTGGAGACCCCCGGGAGGAAGATACCGACATTGGCCCAATGATTGACGAGGATGCCGCGAAAAGGGCCAAAGACTGGATCGAAGAAGCGAGGCAGCAGGGGGCTACCATCGAAACCGGCGGTGACCTCAGCGGGACGATCCTGTCTCCTGCCATCATAACCAATGTGAACAAGGACATGAAGGTTGTTAGAGATGAAGCCTTCGCTCCGCTTGTATCGGTAATGCCGTTCGAACAGGAGGAAGAAGCGGTGGAAAACGCCAATGATTCCATTTTCGGTCTTCAGGCTGGACTCTTTACCAAGGATATTGACCGGGCGTTCCGGGTAGCGGACGCATTGCAGTCAGGAGGTATCTGGATCAATGAATCGGCCACCTATAGGCAGGATAACTACCCATATGGAGGAGTCAAACAGAGTGGAATTGGCAGGGAAGGCGTCAAATATGCCATTGAAGAAATGACGGAAATGAAGTTTGTCGGTCTAAAGTTTCAAGGGTGAAATTGGTTGCATCCTTTAAAAGGAAAATACTTTTGAGATTTATCGTAAAAAGGCTGCCATATTGGGCAGCCTTTCTAATTTTTCGCAGGGTACTCAGTTTCTGGCCTGATCTCTTGTTGCGGGGCTGTTGGTGGAAATGTAATAGTAGTTGTGTCTAAGCGCAATCATCAGGCTCTTTTTCCGGCTGAGGATCAACCCGGTACGCATCCTCGCTGTCGACCGCCCCTTTTATCGTCAGTAAAAAGAAGTAAACCATTGCAAAGAAGAGAATGGAAAAGCCTGTTATAGTTGCCCAAAGCCCAAACATATAAATCCCTCCTTGGGAGATATATATGCATGGCGGGKGTTTTTTTATATCTCTTTTCTAAAATATTTAACCATAATTATATTATGTAAACTAATTTATCCTGTTCAAATAATTGTATGTTTTTGGACTTTTAACGGGTTTGTTGACACTGGTTCTTTTATCCTTTAAAGTACATAGGTATGTCGTTTAGGAGGAAAACATGGAGACTAAGAATTCTACACAAGTGAAAATTACTACAGCAGATCCATCCGCACTAGGTTTGTTTGGCCTCGCGATGGTCACATTGGTTGCATCATCACAGAAATTGGGCCTGACAGACGGCGTTTCTTTCATTTTGCCATGGGCGTTTTTCCTGGGCGGAATTGCCCAGCTTTATGCGTCCGTACTCGATGCCAAGCATAACAATATCTTTGGAACAACCGCCTTTGGAGCGTTCGGGCTTTTTTGGTTCGGAGTTGGAATGTCATGGCTGATTCAGCTCGGAGCATTCGGAGAGAAGCTTGCCGCTGACGCGGATCCAAAGCAGCTGGGTTTTGCCTTTATCGGTTACCTGATTTTCAGCCTGTTTATGACGATTGGGGCAATGGAAACACATAAAGTGTTGTTTCTTATTTTTGTCCTGATTGACTTCCTGTTCATTGGCCTGGCCCTAAGTTCATTCGATATTTTTTACGAAGCCACACATATGATGGCAGCCGTGGCAGAGCTGGGCATTGCCCTCTTATCCTTCTATGGCTCAGCAGCCATTGTGCTCAACACCCATTTCAGAAGAATTGTCCTGCCCATCGGGAAACCTTTTGGCATTTAAAAGAAAATAAAGTAAGCAGAAAGAGTAACGGTGCCTGACCCCCAGCGCTTTAAAGCGCTGGGGGTCAGGCACCGTTTTTTGCTTTAAAGAGGTGAAGGGACTTGCCGGGTTTGTGTTTCTCTTAGTGGCTGATTTTGTGCCATGCTGCTATTCTAAAGGTAAATAGTGCATCAAGCGAATACAATGGATAGGATATACATTAGAAGGCGAGGAGAAGCTATGATTCACGAAGTAATCGATATTACCACAGATAATTCCCAGGCCAAGCTTTATACTTATTTTTTGTCCAATTCTCCGCAAATGGACAGTGAACGCAAACGTCCAGCGGTCATCATCTGTCCTGGAGGCGGCTATGAATTCACCTCGGACAGGGAAGCAGAACCGATTGCCATCAAGCTGAATGCCATGGGTATCCATGCCTGTGTATTGCGATACAGCACCGCACCGGCTGTATTTCCAACTTCGTTAATGGAACTTGCTTCAGCGGTCGCGCTGGTGCGGGAAAATGCGGAAAAATGGAATGTGGATAATAAAAAAATCATCGCGGCCGGCTTTTCCGCAGGCGGCCATCTGGCAGCAAGTCTGGGAGTATTCTGGAATGAAGGGTTTCTATCAGAAAAACTTGGAGTACCAGCCGATGTCATCAAACCCAATGGCCTTTTGCTAAGCTATCCGGTTATCACTTCAGGCGAGCATGCCCACAGGGGATCGTTTGACGCGCTTGTCGGAAAGGAGGATCTGCAGCTCCTTGAAAAGGTCTCGCTCGAAAAGCAGGTATCCAAAGATACGCCCCCAACCTTTCTATGGCACACGTTTACCGACGAACCCGTTCCTGTTGAAAACAGCTTTTTGTTCGCAAATGCTCTTTTGAAGCAGAAGATTTCACTTGAAATGCACATTTATCCTCGGGGGGCTCATGGCCTGGCCCTGGGAACAGAAGAAACGCGAGGCAAGAATAATGACCGGAGCGTCCAGCCTGAAGTAGCCAGCTGGATTGAGATGGCGGGCCGATGGGTCAATGGTCTTTAGAGCAGCTGTTATTGTTTGCACAAAGCGCATGGTAAATGGAAACCATGCGCTTTTTATCATTTTCATTTATTTTTTTTACGAGGAAAACAGTTCTGCTATAATCAAAGGGTAAAAGGTAAAAACTACACCTATCATCCCATATTATAATACCTAACAACCAAATAGCGGCAGGATCATGCTGTAAGCGGGGAGAGGATTTAAATCACGACCTATAATCAACTACTTGAAGAGCTAAAGCAGTTTGGCGCAGCTGAAGAATACTTGCCGGCGATTGATACGCCTAAAATAACTTTGGAAACGGAGGTAAAAGTTTTTAGCAATGAATTTAACATTTTGCAGTTAAGCCTGCTTTATTCCATGATTTCTGTTGAAGAATGGCAGGACCAGCCTGCTTTTTATATCACCTGGAAAAATACCGACCTTAAATCCAATCTGAAAAGGTTTGTCCTTTATTACAACCAAAAAAAGGGAATCCTTCGCAGAAAGTATGTTTACCGGAACGGCATTGAATCAAGGAAGGAAGAAAAGCGGTCTGTTCCAAAAGACAAACTGCTTACGGCGGCAAGCAAGGGGATGCTCCAGATTTTGCAGGACGGGTTTAAACAGATGGAGTAGCCAGCCATTTCACTCCTGGTCCTGCACTCCTGATTGCTATAGCCAATGGATTGCGAAACAAAAGACTTAGCCTGACTTTATTTAGCAGGGTGAGTCTTTTTTGTTTGGCCGTGGCCCGATGCTTGAAAGGGGATTAGAACCAGTAACAACACCCAAGCAGATTTCATACTTTGTGGAAGAGAGCAATCAGGTTCAGTTATCTGATCTGCAACTCCCTGATTTCTTTAGTCAAGCCCTTTGTATTACAGAGACGGAGGTATGGTGGATGAACAATTTTCATGATGAGCTACAGAACTTAAGCCTTGGTGATTTCCAGGCGACCAATGCGGTTCCCTGGGATTACGCCGAATATTATGATGATCAGCAGAGGCAGCTTGGATTAATTTTCTCATGTTACAACTGTTACAGCTGTTATAGCTGTTACAGCTGCTCTAGCTGCTCTACTTGTTACAGCTGTTTCAGCTGCGGAGGACGTTGCGGAGGCTGCGGAGGACGTTGCGGAGGCTGTGGAGGACGTTGCGGAGGCTGCGGCGGCTGCGGCGGCCGCTGCGGGGGTGGCCGTTGTGGCGGAGGCCGCTGCGGAGGACGCTAAACCCGTAAGAATAAAGGAGGGACCTCTGCAAATCTGCAGAGGTTTTTCTGTTTGCTTCGGAGACATAAGAGACAAATTGGCGTACATAGGATGATAGTGAACTGGAACACGAATGGACTGAAACAAGAAAGGCAGTCAAAGAGGATTTCTTCCGGCTGACTAAGTTTTTTTTCTGCTATCCAAAGCGAAATAAAGAGGTGCAGCATGAATAATTTAAAGCCTACGATGCGTCTGAAAGTCAAAAGAGATACTATCTTCCTTCCTGACCCAAACCAGGGTGTTTATTTTCGCAATAACAGAAGCTCGTTCCATATGAAAGGAAAAGGAATCGACCAGTGGGTTACCAGGCTGATGCCGATGTTCAATGGTAAGCATACACTGGAATATTTAACCAAGGGACTGTCTGGCCCATATAAGAACCGTGTATATGAAATTGCCGGAGTATTGCATGCTAACGGGTTTGTCAGGGACCTTAGCAGTGACAGCCCGCATCAGTTAAGCGAGCACATTGTCAAATTGTATGAATCGCAGCTTGAGTTTTTGGAGAGCTTTGGTGACTCTCCAGCTTTCCGTTTTCAGTGTTACCGGCAAACCAAGGTGCTTGCCATCGGTTCCGGTCCTATGTTCGTTTCGCTGGTTTCCGCTATGCTTCAGTCTGGACTGCCCAGGTTCAATATGCTCATAACACCCGCACTGCCGACAAAAAGAGATCGAATACAGGAACTGGTGAACCATGCGCGCAATGCCGACCCGGAAGCTTCAGTCGAGGAGCTAACGTTAAAGGAGCATTCCTGGGGAGAAATAATAAAGGAGTTTGATTGCATTTTATATGTGTCCCAGCAAGGGGATCTCGAGGAATTGCGTTCGCTCCATAGTGCATGCAGGGCAGAGAAAAAGCTGTTCATGCCGGCTTTTTTTTATAAACAGATGGGCCTCGCCGGGCCGCTGGTCCATCCAGACTCCGATGGATGCTGGGAATCCGCCTGGCGGAGCCTTCACGAAACCGTTTTTCCGGAGAGTGCCGTTTTCCATAATTCTGCCAATGCTGAAGCGCTGCTGGCAAATATTATGGTATTTGAGTTATTCAAGCATCTCGGGCGGGCTCAAGAAGCAGAAATGGTTCCCCAATTTTACCTGCTGAATCCCGAAACACTCGAGGGAAAATGGCATTTTTTCCTGCCGCATCCGCTTGTGGCACATAGCCCCCAAGTCCAATTGGTAAAAAATTTGGAAGAGGAGCTGAAGAAAAGCCCCGGACGCAATGAGCCGGGAGGGCTGATTCTGTACTTAAGCCAGCTGGCATCCTCGGAATGTGGAGTTTACCATGTCCTGGGCGAAGAAGAACTAGAGCAGCTTCCGCTTTCGCAGTGCCGGGTCCAAGTCACAGACCCGCTCTCGGAAGGGCCGGCGAAGCTGATGCCCAGCAAAGTATGCGCAGAATTGACCCATGAAAATGCCCGAAAGGAAGCAGGATTAACAGGAATCGAAATATATGTGGAGCGGCTGCTGGATTTGCTGTATCCATCCGATAATGAAGCAGTTGTCATTGGAGCAGGAGAGAACATACAGGAAGCCGTATGCCGTAGCCTGAAAAAATGCCTGGAAGCAGAACTGGATGGACAATTGCGGAATCATGGAAATGCAGCTTCAAGGACACAACTCGCCGAGGTGGAAGACGATACGTGCAGGTTTTATCTGCAAGCATTGTCTACCATGCATGGTACGCCAGAAATTGCCCTCGGTAAGGAAGTGGCTGGATTCCCTGTCGTATTTGTGCGCAGGAAAAACCGCTGGCATCCTGGCATAGGATTACACCCAGCACTGGCCCTTCAAAATGCGCTGAAAGCAGCGTTGTCGAACGAAAAGGCAGGCGTGCTTGTGCAGCTTGATGAACAAAGGGAGCCAATAAGCCTGATGATTCCCCCACTTCCATCAGAAGAGGAACTCCTTCAAGCCGCGATCGAACGATTTGCGCAAATTGGAAAGCACCTTTCACTCCTTGAAGTCGATATGGGGCCTGTTTTGAAAAAAGAGATAGTGAAAATTTATGGAGTGCTGTTTGGAGAGGAGGGGATTTTGTGAAGCCAAAAATAGTGGTCATTGGCGAAGGCAGGCTGGCGGCTATGGCAAAAAAAGTTCTGTCGGCCCAGTGCACAGTGTTTTCTTATCCTGAAGTGGAAGCGCATATCCCTGAACAGGCAGCTCTTGTCCTCGTCCTGCATGATGCCTGGAACCCTGCACACCATCTAAAGGCCGAAGAAATTATGCGAGGTACCCGGATTCCTTGGCTGCGGGGGTTTATTTCCTTTGGTGAAGGGGTGGTCGGACCGCTCGTTCGAATTGGGACTCAAGGTTGCTCCCAGTGCGGAGACACCAGAAAACTTATGGCCGGACGGGACCGGCAAGAAATGTGGAGAATCCAACATATGTTTTCAGAGGAGGAGAGGAAGGAATCTGACGCGTGGGCATCCCGCACAGCAATTTCACAGCTGGTCCAGGTAATTTTGAGCGAGGTAAAAAAGATTCTTCAAGGAAAGGAAGCTCTGTCACAGGGCCGCATGTTTTTGCTTAACCTTAAAAACCTTAATGGCTCTTGGCATTCCATCTTACCTGATCCATTATGCCATGTTTGCAGTTCCTTGCCTGACGATTCCCCCGAAGCTGCTGTGATTTCATTAAAATCCAGTCCCAAAATCCCGGGAAGCTACCGCTGCCGTTCCATGGAAGACCTTAAAAATGTGCTGATAAAAGATTATTTGGATTCCCGTACGGGTCTTTTTAATGAAAAGGTATATGATCTTGTTCCGCCATTTGCAGATGTCGGCGTGAACCTGCCTTTATTCGCCGGTGACGAGGGAGTCGCTGGACGGACCCATTCCTATGCATCCAGTGAACTGACGGCGATTCTCGAGGGGCTGGAACGGGCCTGCGGAATATCTCCTCATGGAAAAAGGACAGTGGTCCATGACAGCTATAATAATCTCAAAGATCAGGCTTTTCACCCTCCCGCTGCCGGAGTGCATGCCAAGGAACAATATGAAAGCCCCGGATTTCCATTTAAAGAGTTTGAACCTGACAGGCCAATGAATTGGGTATGGGGCTATTCGCTAGTGGAAGAACGGCCGATTTTGGTTCCTGAACTCCTGGCGTACTACAGTTTGGGCTGCGGCAATGGATTTGTGTATGAAACGTCCAATGGCTGTGCTTTGGGAGGCAGTTTGGAGGAAGCAATTTTTTACGGGATCATGGAAGCGGTGGAGCGTGATTCGTTCCTGCTTACCTGGTATGCCCAGCTCCCTCTTCCTCGCCTGGATCCTTATTCGGCCAATGATGAAGAACTGAACTTAATGATTCAGCGTGTAGAGGCGGTAGGGGGATATGAACTCCATTTTTACAATGCGACGATGGAGCATGGCATTCCCGCCGTCTGGGCTTTGGCAAAAAATA
The DNA here is from genome assembly GCF_001273925.1 of Bacillus sp. FJAT-27251. Classification (GTDB taxonomy): domain Bacteria; phylum Bacillota; class Bacilli; order Bacillales; family Cytobacillaceae; genus Mesobacillus_B. The sequence continues at coordinate 3,192,050 of NZ_LIGG01000001.1, forward strand.
AAAAACTAAATGGAATGAATCTCATTTGTGCGGCGGGAGCCCATTTGGATCCAGTAAGAGCAGTGAAAAGCACCATTCACGAGATGGCGGCCATGATGCTGACCCTTGATGAAAAATTCGAGAACAGCAGGGAGGATTGTTTAAGGATGTACCAGGATGCCAGCCTGGTGCGGAAAATGGATGACCATAGCCTGCTTTATGGTTTGCCGCAGGCAGAGGAACGGCTGGCATTTTTGTTGAACAAGGACCGGCCATGGCGCACTTTTGATGAGGAGTTTAGATGGCAACCTGCACACGAAGATTTGAGGGATGATCTTCAAGCAGTGCTTGAGAGGATCAAGCTTTGCGGCCTGGATGTAATTGTGGTCGACCAGACGTCCCCAGAACTGAAAGTGAATGGATTGCATTGCGTAAAAGTGCTGATTCCAGGGATGCTGCCGATGACATTCGGCCATCATTTGACAAGAGTGACAGGGTTGGAGAGAGTGCTGGAGGTTCCGATGAAACTAGGGTATACAAAGCAGCCTTTGACAATGGAACAGCTTAACTGTCATCCACATCCATTTCCATAATCAGAAAAGGGGGCAGGGAAATGGAGTTAGAGACTTTCCTGCATTTTCTTCATTTTGATACTGACAAGGCAAGCCCGCCCGGATGGGAAGTGGATTGGGAAGATGCTCCGCTGCCCTATAAACTTTATCGGGGCTTGCCTTCTTTTCCATTATGTCACGACACTCCGCTTACCCTTGAAGAGAAGGATTCGCCTGCAGAGCCCACAATGAGGAAAATCAGTCATTTTCTATGGCTTGTTTACGGCCTGGCGGAAATTTCACAGTCGGCGGTTCCAACAGAAGAAGGACCTGAACTTCACCAGAGTTTCCGCCGGTTCGTTCCCTCGGGGGGGAGGGCTTTATCCCAGCGAATTATATGTATTATTGAAGATTGAGGGCCTTCCCTCCGGGGTCTACCATTATGATGCGGCCCGCCATTGCCTGGTGTTATTGCGGGAGGGACAGTATGACTCCTATCTATTCCGGGCACTGGGCGGGCGCTGTAATCTGTCAGCCTGTTTCGGCACCGTTTTTGTTTCCTCCATGTTCTGGAAGAATTTTTATAAATACAATAATTTTTCTTACCGCTTGCAAGGCTTGGATGCCGGTGTACTGATTGGACAGCTGCTGGAGGTTTCCAAGGTGTTCGGCTTCTCTTCGGGTGTCTATTTTCAATACCTGGACCGAGCGGTCAACCATCTTCTCGGACTTGATGAAAAAGAAGAGAGTGTCTATGCGGTGATTCCGCTTAGTGTAGAACCCACAAACTGGTCATGTGCTGGAGACGCGGATTTATCTGCCGCCGCTTTATGCAGGGACCTGCCAGAAATTCAAACCAGTCATTTTACAAAATCACAAAGAATCAAGCCGTTTCCCATGCTCACAAAGATGAATGAAGCATCGATGTTAGAGTCATCGAGATATTTTAGAAAAATGGCGGTGAGGGAAATTAAAAATGCCGGAAGCCAGTCGGTTGCTCTGCCGCGCACAGATCAGCATTCTTATGATTTGGTTTCCCTTTTCCAAAAGCGTTTCTCACCTGACAAAGATTTTGTTTTGGGAAAAATGACGTTAGCTGAGCTGGCCGAACTTCTTCAGCACGCTAAGGCTATGTATCATTACCGCAATGACCTGGATGATCTCCATGAAAATAGTGGAACACGTCTATCCATTTTTGGCTGTTTTGTAAATGTCGAGGGACTTCAAGATTGAACATATGCTTATAATGAGGCTGGACATTCACTAGAGGAGGTCAATCTGGGAGATTGCCGGCTTCTGCTGCAATCTGGGCTGGGTGCAGGGAACGTAAATATGTTCCACTTGCCGCTATGCTTCCATATAACAGGGAATCGTGACCACCTTATTCAAGAATTGGGTTACAGAGGGTACCGCATCCAGCAAATGTAGGCTGGCATGCTGACACAAAGACTGCTTTTGGCCGCATCAGCATTGGGATTAGGCGGACATCCGCTTTTGGGGTTTGACGTAAATCTGGCAGACCGGCTCAATCAATTACATGGTGTAAATAAAACAAGCCTGATTCAAATTCCGGTTGGCCATTATCAATCCCGTGCCTGGCTGCGGGGCGGTATTCGTAGCTAACCCCTTATAAGAAAAGAGCCCTCTTGAATATTCAAGAGGGTTCTCTTAAAGCATCACACTAATGCGAAATTAGAAGCAAAGTGCAGTACCCAAGCACTCTTCAAGACATTCACGAACATCCTTACGAGCTCCAAGCAATACAGCTATTACAAGGGCCAAAAACAGCAGTAGTGCAATAATGATCTCAACAAGGCTTACGGTACAATGTTTTTTGTGTCCCATGTGTTAACCCTCCATCCTCTTTATTTTTTAAGGGGTTTTTCACTCCCCCTATATTAGACAAGTTATGAAAAAGGAAGAAAGTCGGTGTTGGTTAAAAAACTATTTATTTGTAATTCCATTTTTGACCCTGTATTAGGACGATTTTCAACTGTTTTCTAGTAAAACGATTTATGCTAAGTGTTCATGGATAAGATGTAATACAAGGCAGAATTATAGTTGCCGCTCTCCAGTTCCCCCGGGGTGGGAACGATAATGAATTGATCATTTCCCCCTTCTTTTTCCGGTGCCTCAGTTATGCTGTCGATATGATAAAAACGGGCAAGGACATTCATCTGGCGGGCCCAAGCTGTCCGTTCAGCAGCTGTCATTTTATCCGACAGGGCCCAATTCCTTAACAGGGGAGTGATTTGAATGAAAATCGAATAGCCGTTGCTTAGCTGCTTCATTCTCTCTTTGCACACGCTAAGTTTTTCCCTGCTGTTACTTGCCATTGGATTGAGCTTAAGGCTTTGAGAGGCCTTATTGATCATTTCTCTTGCATTGTGGAGTTCCTGAAGCAGGTTTTTTTGCTCAGCCTCCATTTTCCACTCTTCTTTTTCTGCATTACTTTCCAGTCGGCCGGCTATGTTAATAAATCCTTCAGATAACAGCCTTGAAAATTCACTAAGGGTCTGTTCCGCCTTCTTTGTAAAATTGGGCGGGAACAGCAGCATGTGCAATAATACTGCCACTCCTAAACCTATAAGAGTATCCCTCATTCGGTCGAACGCATAATGCTTTGTTTTCTGCTCAAATACAAAAACAAAGAGTATGGTCAAGGCGATTTGGTGCAAAACCAAACGATTAACATTAAGCCACAAGGCAATGAAAGCCCCGCACAGAATGAGCAGCCCGAGAATCCAGCCGTTTATGCTTACATGGCTTGCTATTGGGACGGTTACTAAAATGCCGATTATGGTTCCAATGAATCGGTTCACCGAAAGCCTGACCGTTTGGTCCACCGTTGACTGCAAGCCTAAAATAACCGACAGAGGCGCCAAATAAGGGTGGTGGGAGCCGGCCAATTTGGCTATTTCCCAGGAGAGGGCGGAGCCAGCCGCCATTTTTATAATTAAAAGTGGACGATTCTCAGTTCGTTCAACGATTTTTTTCTTTTTCATAATAACCTCATAAAATGATTTTTAAAATAGTATTTTTCCCCGCCCGGTTTTTATGTATGAAGGTCGTTTGGCAACAATTCATCATACTGGCATAAAAAGAAACATAGACTTACACCGTATGGATAATTGGTGAACCGGGAGTGGTTGGAGCATGAATGACTTTCATCATGTCTGTTCGCAGTTTGGCAAGATCCTTAACGGAAAGACAACAGTAAAAAACGGTGCATGCCAGGTATCGATAGACCGAAAAATGAACGTGACAGTCCAAGGCAAACTTAGCCATACGGTCATGCCGATTGAGCTTGTTTTTGAATCAATCGATGAAAAGGGGATTGCCTTAAACCTGGCGGAAATCGCCATTTTGGAGCATGAGATTCCAAGGTTTATGCACTCTGTTGTCCAGGGAGGAATGATTGTTTCGGCGCTGCATAATCATTGGCTGTTTACCAGCCCGAACATTATGTATCTCCATGTACAATCGGTTGAGCCTCCTCTTGATTTTGCCAGGAAAATGGCTTATTCCCTTTCCTTCCTTGAGAAGGCTTCAAATTAAAAAGATTTGATAGTCTTTCAAAATAAACTGATTAAGAAGGCGGAGATATAGTGGATGATATCTTCCCGGTAGTCCAAGCGCTTACAGAAGCTCAAGGGAAAAAAGTGCTGGTAACTATTTTGGATGTAAATGGGTCTGCCTATAAAAAAGAAGGTTCCTGCATGCTAATTTTGGAGGAAGGATCCACAATAGGAGTTTTAAGCGGCGGCTGTCTGGAAGAAGATTTAAAAATCCGTGCTCAAGAAGTGTGTAAAACCGGAAAATGTTTGCTCGTCATATACGATTTGAACGATGAAGCTGACACGTTGTGGGGATACGGAAACGGCTGCCCTGGCAGGGTAACCATCCTGCTCGAGCCCGTCACAGTTCAGCTGGAAAAGGATCTGTTCAAGTTAAAGGATTTCATTGAAACAGGTGTTCCAGTGATAGGGATAAAAGAACTGCCGCCCGGGAAGTGCCAAGTGCTGAATGCGTTTATTCCCTTAAACGGAGAGGTTTTTGGCATTTGGAAAGAAGAGCAGGAAGGCAACCTTCGGAAAAACATCAAGGAAGCAGTTTCTTTCATGAAAAAGTCTGGGATGCATCTGCTGTCTGGGCAAACAACACCTGTATTTATTCATACCTATCCTCCGCGTCCAAGATTAATCGTTTTTGGGGCAGGGGCCGATAGTAAACCACTCGTATCTCTCGCAGCACGGATTGGCTTTTATGTGGTGGTATGTGACTGGAGGCCTTCTTATTGCACAAAGGAAAAATTTCCGGATGCTGCAGAGCATTTGGCGGGATTCCCGGGAGAACTCGCAAAAAAACTTGAAGTGCAAAATAGTGATTCCTGCGTGGTTATGTCCCACCATTTTCACAAGGACAAGGAATTCCTTGAAAGTATATGCTCCCATCACTTTCGTTATCTGGGAATAATGGGAACGAGCAGCCGAACAGAAAGCCTGTTTGAAAATAGGGGAATACCGGAATACATCCACGCGCCAATCGGGCTTTCTATTGGTGCGAAGGGACCAGAGGAAATTGCTGTCAGTATCGTGGCGGAGCTGATTAAAGCATACCGCAAAGACGCAGGGGAAGCCTCATGGGTACGGGGGTGATTGCCGGCGTGTATCTTGCTGCCGGAAGCAGCAAAAGAATGGGGCGCAACAAGCTTGCCCTCCCTTTAGGTAACGGGATTCTCGGGAGTGCGGCCCTTCATGCTGCCGTCCATTCGAATCTTGACCATATCATTGTTGTCACGAAATCGGATGGGATTCCCACCTGGATTCATGAACAATTGAAAACTGAATACCGTGAAAAGTGGTCGTGTGTTTTTTGTGCCGATGCGGAGCAAGGACAGAGCCATTCGTTGAAAAGCGGTGTGAAAAAGGCTTTGGAAATGGACTGCAGCGCCATCCTGGTCCTGCTCGCCGACCAGCCTTATGTAACGGCTGAAATGATAAACAGAGTATTGGGAGAATACAAAAAAAAACAGCATGTTTCTTTTGTATCTTCCTGCTTTGAAGGGGTTTCCAGGCCGCCCGTCCTGTTTTCAAGGGCAATGTTTCCCCATCTATTGGGACTGGAGGGGGATGAAGGCGCCCGCAAACTCATCAAAGACAAAAAAGGCATTCTAATCGATTTTTACAATGAATCTTATTTTATCGATATAGATACCGCAGAGGACTATTCTACTCTGAAACATGAAAGTCAGAGGAAAAAATTTTGTGGAATCAAAAATGACCCCACATCTTAGAACGGGAGAATCATGATGGAGATAATCGGGAAAAGCGTTGTCAGAAAAGAGGCTCACAGAAAGGTTACCGGCAGGGCGAAATATACCGATGACGTCCAAAGTTCCGGAATGCTGCATGCGGCACTGCTGCCAAGCCCATGGGCCCACGCGAAAATAACAAGCATAGAAACATCAGATGCCAGGAAAGTGCCTGGCGTAAGAGCAATCCTTACCGGCGGGTCCTTTCCGTTAACTGGTGAGGAAATTCGTGACCGCCCGCCTATCGCCTCCGACCGAGTCCGCTATTACGGAGAGCCGGTAGCCTTGGTTGTGGCCGATAATATCGTGACGGCCAAAAAAGCGGCACGGCGAATCAAGGTGACGTACGAACATCTTCCTGTTGTCAATTCAGCAGCAGAAGCCTTTGAAAAAGATGCTCCCCTGGTACATGAACAGCTCGGTTCATACGATGTAAAAGAGCGGATTTTTCCCGTACCGGGGACCAATATCGCCCACCGTTCGAAAATACGGAAAGGGGATATGGGGCTAGGCTGGGAAAACAGCAAAGTTGTGGCGGAAGCCAGTTTTTCTTTTTCGCCATCGGACCATGCTGCGATGGAAACAAGGTGTGCGATATGTGAAATCCGGCCTGGAGAAGAGATTATCATTTCTACTTCTTCACAGGCACCTTATATGGTAAAAAAACTGATCAGCGCTTATTTTGGGGAAGAGATTGGGAAAATTGTTGTCCACACTCCGTTTGTAGGCGGGGGATATGGGGGGAAAGCAACCGTCCAGCAGGAAATTCTCGCCTATTTGGCTTCAAAGTCTGTCGGAGGAAGGCCGGTAAAGCTTTTATACATGAGAGAGGAAGATCTGACTACTGCATCCTGCCATATTGGTCTTGATGCAAAAGTAAAGCTTGGCTGTTCCCTGGATGGCAAACTAACGGCAGCAGAAATCTTCTATCTGTTTGATGGAGGGGCGTACTCGGATAAATCAGTCGACCTCAGCAGGGCGGCATCCGTGGATTGCACAGGGCCCTATAATATTGAAAATGTGTGGTGCGATTCCTACTGCATGTACACAAATCATCCTTATGCCGGGCCGTTCAGAGGCTTTTCCCATTCCGAATTATCCTTTGCCATTGAGCGGACCATGGACATTCTTGCAGAAAAACTTCAAATGGACCCCCTTGAACTAAGGTATAAAAATGCCATCCGGCCAGGGGATTCAACTCCGACCCAATATGTTCTCAATTCAAGTACGGTAGGGAACCTCCCGGCATGCATTGACAGGCTCAGGGAGTTGATTAACTGGCCGGAGGGCAAAATTGTCGAAGTAAACGACCGATTGCTGCGTGTAAAAGGGGTCAGCTGCAGCTGGAAAACGTCGACAATTGAATCCGATGCTAGTTCGGGGGTTGTGCTCACCTTTAATCCCGATGGAAGCGTGAATTTAATGTCAGGTGTTGTGGAAATCGGAACAGGTACGAAAACTGTACTGGCACAAATACTCGCTGAAAAGCTCAAAATGGATGTGAATCAGGTCCATGTGCGGATGCAGGTGGATACGCAGACAACCCCGGAGCACTGGAAAACAGTGGCCTCCCGCGGCACCTTCATGGCTGGCAGGGCCGTCCTTGAAGCAGCCGATGATGTCATCAAACAGATTAAGGAAGTGGCTTCATGTGTGTTAAGGGTTTCAGGAAAAGATTTGGAGGTGGCCGGCGGCCGGGTCTTCTTGAGGGATGATCCCTCCATTGGAATAAATTTTCCCAATATTGTCTATGGGTATCAATATCCAAATGGAAATGCAATCGGCGGTCAAATTATTGGCAGAGGCAACTATACCTTAAGGGGACTGACTCATCTGGATCCCGAAACGGGAGCTGGAAAGCCAGGCCCAGAATGGACGGTTACTGCCCATGCAGTCGAGGTAGAATTCGACCGGCGAGATTACACGTATAAAATTCTTAAAGCGGTGTCTGTCATCGATATCGGAAAGGTACTGAATGACAAGGCCGCGAGAGGGCAGGTCATGGGAGCGATGAGCATGGGACTGAGCTTTGCGGGAAGGGAGACCTTTGTTTTTGATGAATATGGCCGGATCATGAACCCACAGCTGCGAACGTACCGTCCCATCCATTTCGGGGAGAATCCGGAATACATTGTTGATTTTGTGGAAACACCCCATTTGGAGGCACCGTATGGGGCACGCGGTGTTGGCGAACACGGCCTCCTGGGGATGCCTGCTGCACTTGGCAACTGCCTTTCAACAGCAGCCGGTGTTTCCTTGCACTATCTGCCCCTCACTCCCGAGTTGATTTGGCGAACAAAGGCAGGCGGTAAGCCATGATTCCATTTGATTTTGACTATTATCGTCCGAATTCCCTGCAAGATGCAGGTATGCTGTTCCAGACCTTAAGAAAAGAAGAAAAAAAGCCCAAGTTTTTTTCAGGCGGCACGGAAATTATTACACTTGGCAGGTTGATGCTTGAACACACGGATGCCGTGATTGATATCAAGTCCATTCCGGAATGCAGAGTGATGGAATTTGCTGAAGATCATCTAGTATTGGGTGCGGCCCTGTCATTGACGGAAATTGAAGCGGCCAATCCTTTTCCCTTGCTAACCAAAACGGCGAGTGAGGTGGCCGATCATACTGCACGCAATAAAATTACGCTGGGCGGGAATATTTGCGGGAGAATCTTTTACAGAGAAGCTGTCCTGCCTTTTTTGCTGTCTGACAGCCATGCAGTCATAGCAGGAAGGCAGGGCTATAAAGTCGTTCCCATCAATGAAGTATTTCAGCAACAGCTGCAGTTGGATGAAGGAGAGTTCCTTGTCCAAATGATTACGGAAAAGCAGTATCTTTCGGCTCCATCGGTTTCAATCAAACGGAGAAGGCAGTGGAATACAGGCTACCCACTCGTGACAGTTGCGGCCATGCAAGCAGAAAACGGAATCAGGCTGGCATTCAGCGGGATTTGCCCGTTTCCTTTCCGGTCGGAGGAAATGGAAAGGGAAATTAATAAAAGCGGCGCCAGTCCCCTGGAGCGAGTCGAAAAAGCTGTTGCCATGCTGCCGGGGCCTATCCTGAATGATTCGGAAGGTTCAGCGGATTATCGGATATTTGTCGTCAGGAATACTCTTCTTGATATCATTGATTATTTGGAGAGCGCAGGTGGGCTGGAATGAGGCAGCAGATCAGGCTAATGGTGAATGGCGAGGAACGTGAGATCATTATAAGGCCTGCTGATACCCTGTTGTATGCGATTCGGGTACCGCTTGGATTAACAGGTGCCAAGCCCGGGTGTTTAAATGGCGACTGCGGGGCATGTACGGTCCTGGTGGACGGAATGGCGATGAAATCTTGCCTGATGCTTGCGATAGAAGGCATTGGTCAAAATATCGTTACTATTGAAGGGTTAGAGGATACACCAATTCAACAAGCATTTGTCAAGCATTTCGCGTTTCAGTGCGGCTACTGTACCCCGGGTTTCATCATAAACTGCGAATCGCTGCTCCGTCATCATCCCGCCCCTGATGACGAAACAATCAAAGAATGGCTCGAATCCAACATTTGCCGCTGCACAGGGTACAAGGAAATAGAAAGTGCCGTAAAGGAAGCAGCAAAGAGGGGAGGGAACAAAGGGGAAACAGGATAACTTTAGGTGATCGATCCACTGCAGCTGAAGGCATTCCAAAAATTTACTGACATCACTCAGATTGTTAAGGGGAAGGACACCCCAGACGTTTACACCCTTCCCCCTAGCTTGCTTCTTTTAACCCATTCACCAATGAGGGTTTTTAACTGAATTACGGAGCCTATGGTATAAAAGTCATGTTTGTTATATTAACTTAGTTTATCGATTGCACGAACTAATATAGAGGTATACAATATATAGAAAATGGTTTGTACAGAAAGGGGGAGAAGGGCGGATTCATATGAAGATTTAAAAATGTTGTTTCCTGTTTTCACTATAATGAAAGCGGGTCCAAATTATTGTTTTATATTAATAACTCTCTTCAGGAAGTCTATGAATCTGTCTTAAGCAACTATGAAAACACAGAGAAATTCAACTTACATTTTTATGCTTACACTCGTGGCAGCAATCGGAGGTTTGCTGTTTGGCTATGACACCGCGGTCATTTCGGGAGCAGAAAAATCCATTCAGACCTATTTGATTGAGCCGCTCGGATTGGGTGCGCTTGCACATGGGGCCACGACGTCCAGCGCATTGATTGGCTGTATTATCGGGGGATTGATTTCCGGGTTTTTTGCATCGAGATTTGGACGCAAAAATTCATTGATTGTGGCAGCTGTCCTTTTCTTTGTTTCGGCTTTGGGGTCGGCGTACCCAGAGTTCCTTTTTTTCACCATGGGAGATCCTACTCTTGGCTTGCTGATTACTTTTAACTTCTACCGGATCATCGGCGGAATTGGGGTTGGTTTGGCATCGGCTATAACGCCCATGTATATTGGCGAAATTGCCCCGGCGGATATTCGCGGGAAGATGGTTTCCTTTAACCAATTCATGATTATTTTTGGGATGCTCGTAGTATATTTTGTCAATTGGGGAATAGCCAATGGGCAAACCATTGAGTGGATCAATGATATCGGCTGGAGATATATGTTTGCTTCCGAGGCAATACCAGCATTTGTTTTTGGAGTTATGCTGCTGTTCGTTCCTGAAACACCTCGTTATCTGGCGATGCAGAGGCAGGATGGAAAGGCCTTATCCGTTCTCCGTAGAATCAATGGTCCTGCAGAAGCGCATTCGATTCTTGGGGAGATTAAACACAACATCTCTTTATCTGGCAGTTTGAAAACGGAAAAGCTTTTTGCTTACGGAAAGCTGGTCATTGTAGTTGGAATCCTGCTGTCGGTCTTCCAGCAATTTGTCGGGATTAATGTTGCGCTTTATTATGCTCCGCGAATCTTTGAAAGCATGGGAGCTGCCAAGGATGCCTCCATGCTGCAAACGATTGTAATGGGACTGGTGAATGTCATCTTTACCGTTGTCGCTATTTATACGGTCGATAAGTGGGGACGCAAGCCTTTATTAATCACAGGATCCATTGGAATGGCCGTCGGGATGTTCGGTGTGGCCAGCCTCGCGTTTGCCAATGTAATCGGCATAAGCACGCTGGTGTTCATTATTATTTACACAGCGTCGTTCATGATGTCCTGGGGACCAATCTGCTGGGTGCTGATTTCCGAGATTTTCCCCAACAAAATCCGCGGGCAGGCTGTTGCGATTGCCGTCGCCGCCCAATGGGCCGCCAACTATTTTATCTCCTCCACCTATCCAATGATGATGGAGTTCAGCGGCGGGATGACATACGGATTTTATGGCCTAATGAGTGTTCTCTCAGCGCTGTTTGTCTGGAAGTGGATTCCTGAAACAAAAGGAAAGACATTGGAACAAATGGAAAAACTGTGGACAGATAAGCGTCAACAGGAAGTTTCCTAGTTTTCAGGGCGATGCTTTTTTTCAATTAAATGAATGGGAAGGTGAGTGGCGACCATGAAAAAAACAGTTTATATTACGGGAGCAGACAGAGGACTCGGCCTGGCTTTGACCAAGGTTTTCCTCCAATCTGGATTTATCGTCTTTGCGGGAAGGTATATGAACGATTGGCCTGAGCTTGATGAGCTGAAAGCGGAAAATGGCGAGAACTTGCATCTTATCACGCTTGATGTAACCAGCCAGAAGTCAGTCGACAGGGCCGCCGCCTATATAAAGGAACAGGCAGGCCGGCTGGATATTCTTATTAATAATGCAGGAATCCTGCAGGACCGGTCTGGTGACTTGTTCGGCGAGTTTCACTATGATGATATGAAAATGCTCATGGAAGTCAATACGTTTGGACCGCTGCGAGTCTCTCAATCTGTACTTCCGCTGCTATTAAAGGGAAGCAATAAGATCCTGGCAAATATCTCGTCAGAAGCAGGGAGTCTTGCCGATTCCTGGAGACAAAAGGAGTATGGATATTGCATGTCGAAAACAGCGCTGAATATGCAGCTGACTATCATGCAGAATCAATTGAAGGAATTTGGAGTCAAGGTCCTTGCCTTCCATCCCGGTTATGTGAAATCCTATATTTTTGGAAAGTTTAATGAGGAAGCAACGATTGATGCGATGGAATCAGCTGCTGGCATCGCGGGCCAAATATTGAGAGCGCCTTCACTCGATGAACATATGTTTATGGACTATCAAGGAAATAAAATGAACTGGTAAGGAGGAAGGGACATGGTCAAAATTGCTGCGCTGCTGGGGGATTTCTATCATTCTGCACCTGATGCAAAAGCGGGTCTGGAAGCTGCGGTTGCCAAGCTGCCCAATAATGAGAACATACAAATCAAGTATGTTTCTCATGAACAATTATCGCAGGCTCTCGATGAAAAGCCGGACTTGTTTATCAATGCGAAAATGGACCAGCTCAATCCAAAGGAAGATCCAGTACATACATGGCTGACAGAAGAATTGGATCAAAAACTTGTAAACTATGCAAAGGAGGGAGGAAGCATCCTCGCTTGGCATGCCGGCATGGCCGGGTATCAGGTTGAATCAGCCTATATCAAGATGCTGCTTGGATACTTTGACTATCATCCTCCAGGACTTCAGGAGGTCACCTATCTTCTTAAGGAAGGTGAAGAGACAGGGAACAATTCTTTCACGATTATGGATGAACAATATTTTGTAGTCTGTGACCAGTCCAAAACAGAAGTGGACCTATGGAGTACGGGGGTGCATGGGGATTCTCTCGCAGGCTGGCAGCATCGGTTTGGAAAAGGAAAGGTCTGCTGTTACACACCAGCACATACAAGGGAAGGGATGCTGAACCAGGATGTTTCATGGCTTCTGGCTCAGAGGCTTCAATGGCTGCTAGAGAAGCTTTAACGGATAAGGGACTGTATTCACAGTCCTTTTTTTGCGGCAAGCCAATGCTGAATTAAGCTGTGAATAGGCAATTAGTCTGATAGTTGTTTGAATATTCTGGATGGTAAAATAGAGAGGCAAGGATGCTATTAAAAAGGGGGAAAGATGGACGGAAAGGAAAAATAGGGGTTCTGGTCTTATGTTAGTTCAGTCAATATACGAACAAAGTTGATAGTCATTCTAAGCAAAAATGTTCACCAATTAATTCATAGAAGGGAAGAATTAAAATGAAAAAATGGATGGGAGTGCTCTTCATTAGTTTTCTGCTGCTCGCCTCAAGTTCCAGTTTTTCTGCCGTGTCTGCCAAAAAGAGCAAAACCGTAGAAATACCAGTGCTGCTCTACCATGTGGTAAAACCAAATCCAGACCCAACAAATCCTTGGCAGTTCAGCCTTGAAGAGTTTGAAAAGCATATGGCCTACCTGAAAGAGAACGGGTACAGTACACTGACGATGAAGCAGTACTTCAACATTCTCGACAAAAAGGCGGCGATGCCTGCCAAGCCGGTCCTTATTACATTTGATGATAACTCAGATGATTTCTATCCATATGTATATCCGATTCTACAGAAATATGGAATGAAGGCGACTCAGTTCACGGTCTCCGACTGGGTTGATGGCAGCTGGAATATGACCGCTGACGAGATTCTGACGGTGATGGAAAATGGAATCGACATCGAGAACCATTCTGTTACACATCCATTCCTCGCAGAATTAAGCAAAGAGGAGCAATATGCAGAAATCAATAACGCGACTGTAGCTCTAAAAGAGCTGACAGGCAGGACAACCGATGTATTTGCCTATCCTTATGGAAACTACAATGCCGACACGATTTCGGTACTGAAGGAGCTTGGCTTCAAAGGTGCTTTCAAAGTCGGCGGCGGCCTAAGCACGGACAAGAGCGACAGATACGAACTTCCGCGGATTATGATCCTTCAGGAACACACGATGGAAGACTTCATCCGGATGGTGAATACAGGCTACTAACATAAAAAAAGAAATCAGCTCAGAAAATTCGAGCTGATTTCTTTTTGCATTAATCCATAATCGACCAGTAAGCTGGTTTTGTATTGTAGTTTACATCAAAGACAAATGGCGCGTCCTTTCCTACGCCGTCATTGAACTGGCGTGCCCGGTCATCAAGCCAGGTGTGGTTGTCGGCAATGCCCCAGAACGTGACAGAGCTGATTTTATCACCTAGACGCTCATACAATTTAAAGATTTGATCGTAGCGTTCAGCCTGGGTTAGCAGCGCACTTTCTGGAATTTCATCATAAGTCGGGTAGGCAGGTCTTGGCGGCCAGCCATACAGGCTCACGTCAAGCTCGGTTACCTGGTTGTCCAGGCCAAGGCTTGCAAACAGGTTGAAGGAATCTTCCATTTGCTGAAGGGAAGGCCATCCAAGCTGGATGTGGGCCTGATGGCCAACTCCGTCAATTGGCACACCCTGGTCGAGCATTTCTTTTACCAGGTCATACAGGTAGTCACGTTTCTTTTCTACTTCAGTATTATAATCATTGATATAAAGCTTCGCATCTTTTACGGCAAAACGGTCTGCGGTTTCAAATGCCACCTTGATATAGTCCGTGCCAGTAATTTGATACCATGGGGATTCACGAAGGCCCTTGTCGTTCGGGGCATAATCATCGATGACTTCATTGACGACATCCCATGAGTCCACATCATTTTTATAGCGTTTTACAACGGTTTTAACATGTGTTTCGAGACGCTTTAATAAAAGCTTTTTATTTTTTTCGCGCTTCTTTGGGTCTTTTTCATCGACCATTTTGTTTCCTTCTTTGTCAAGGAAGAACCAATCAGGAACCTGGCTGTGCCAAATCAGCGTATGGAAACGAAGGTCCATATCGTTTTCGCGCGCAAACTTGACGATTTTGTCGGCTTCTTCAAAGTTGAACTTTCCTTCTTCTGGCTGGATGTTGATTGGTTTCATGACATTTTCCGCAACGATGCTGTTATAGTGGCGCTTTAAAACCTCTCCGCTGATGCCTTCCAGCTGGTGAGGCTCAATCGCGGCTCCAATGTTGAAGGAATCTTTATACCTTTCTTCAAGCGGCGCGGCTTCCAGGGCGCTGACCGGTGCATTGGAAGCGGCAGCTCCAGTGCCGGCGGCGGGCAGCAACAGCGCAAGGGCCAATCCTGTAATAAGTGGTTTACGTAACACTTTTAGCATTCTACCAATCTCCTTTTTTATAATTTGAAAAGGCTACCAAAAAAAACGTCCACAAACCTCCTTGAAAGTGTTTTAGCCAGTTACGATTTGTAAGGGTTTCCAAATCAGGCTGTACTGTATGCACCGGTAACCTGGCCTATTGCTATTATAGCAACGTCAATCTTAGTTTAGCCACTAGATAAACTAAGTTTTTTGACAGTTTTGTATTTTCGGTATAAAAGAACTAGTTAAAGTTAAAGTATTTGGGTATTTAGAACTATAATCAAATGAATAAATTAGAGTGCCTGCACATAAAAAGGGAAGCCATAGGCATCCCTTTTGTGCATCCATCATTTATCTTTGTAAACAAAATAATCAAAGTCCGCATGCAATCCTTCTCCTGATGTATCCTGGCATTGCATTCCTACAAAGGCCCCAGTGAAAAATCCGCCTCCCTGGATATAATCATCGGACAGCTTGTAAGAGTGGAAGGAATGGGGAATCCTGTTCCATTCTTTGCCATCGAATGAGTAGGAATAAGAGTAAGTGCTCGTTTCCACATCTACTCTGAGATAGACATATTCCACATCCTCTGGTATGGAAATTTCGTGGCCCATTAACGGTTGGCTGTAGCTGAAATTATCATTGGCTGTCAGGTCCAGTATTCTCCCTTTTTCCTCATGCCAGGTAATCTGGAGTGCGGTCCAGTTCTGTGTATTGTAGTAGTTTACCAGACCGGCTGCCTGCTGGAAGGATTCAGGCCGGAAGGAAACCTTCGTTTCTGCCGTAAAATTAAAATGCTGCCAGCGCCTCGCAATAAAAGCCTGGGTAAATTTCGAAGTCAGGGATTCACGGCCATATAAGCGTAAATGTCCCGGATTGTCTTTAAGCGAGACGATTTCTTCTCCCAGGGGAATTCTCAAGCTTTGAAAATGAAGGTTGAGTTCTTCGGAATTGAATTCATCTTTTTCAGGGTAGTCGCTTTCCCAAACCACTTCTTCAATATTCGGCCCCTGAATTTCAAGCGAAGGCTGGTTACCGCCAACCACATATGGCCAATCGTCCTTCCATTCGAGACGCTGAATCGCTGTCTCCCGGCCGAGCGGACAGAAACCGCGCGGGTCCAGAAGCGGCTGGTCTTCCCTTGGCAGCGGGCGGCCTGTCAGGTGGGCCAGAAACCATTCATCTGTATGTGTCTGGACAATAGAAGCATGGCCGGCTTTCTGCAAAGGATTCCTCGGGTGTGGCATCGAGGTGATTAAAGGGTTTTCAGGATGCACCTCATACGGACCCCAGAGGTCTTTTGAACGCGCAATGGTTGCCTGGTGATCGAACTTGGTGCCGCCTTCAGCCGTCAATAAATAATAATAGCCATTGATTTTATACAAATGAGGCGCTTCGGTCAGCTTAATATCGGTTCCCTTGAAAATGACCTGCTTTTTGCCAACCAGTTTTTTCTCTTCAACGCTGTATTCCTGCAGAACAATCCCATAAAAATTATGATGGCCGTAACGGTGGTCCCACATCATGTTGACGAAATATTTTCTGCCATCCTCATCATGGAAAAGGGAAGGATCAAATCCCGAACTGTTCATATGTATCGGCTCGGACCATTCACCATCAATTGTGTCACAGGTAACAAGATAGTTATGGCCGTCTTTCCATTGGCCTTCCGTTACTTTTACATCAGTATAAATCAGCCAGAACTTTCCGTCGCTGTAGGAAAGGGCGGGGGCCCAGATGCCGCCCGAGTCGGGATTGCCCATCATGTTCAGCTGGCTGAGACGGTTTAGGGGCCTTGAGACAAGACGCCAATTTTTTAAATCCCTGGAATGGTAGATGCCGACACCGGGAAACCATTCAAAAGTGGAAACGGCAATATAGTAGTCTTCGCCCGCACGGCAAATCGAAGGATCTGGATTAAACCCTGTTAAAATAGGATTCATGATGGTTGACATTATATTCACCTCGAGTGATTTTTATAAAAGATTACGCTTACAAACCAAGATGGGGAGGGCCATCCTGGAAAACAGATGTCCTAGAGAGCGGAAGCCTGATCGCTCAGACTGCTTTTTATAAACTGTTCCGTAGCAAAAGCGGCTACGCCTAAAGCAGCGGAGTAGGCGAGCAAATCGGAGAAGCTGATTTTCAGGTCCTTTTGACTGAACCAAAGCGTCTGATTTTCTATCCATTTGTGTATAGGGGGAATCAGCCACGTTTTGGCCGAGGCAATGCGGTTCCCGATAATGACCAAATCGGGATTGAAGGCATGGATAATATTGTTAATTCCCACACCGAGATATTTTCCTGCCTTGTCCAGTACATCGAGGGCGTTGGGATCCCCTTCTTTTGCCAACTTAATGATGGTTTGCAGGGAAGCATCGTTCTCCTCACCATTATTAAGACCAGCTCGCCGCGCTTCTTGCAGCAAAAACTTTTCAGAAGCATAGAGCTCCCAGCATCCCCTGTTTCCACATTCGCATGTTGGCCCGTTTACGTCGATTGTCATATGGCCGAGCTCGCCGGAAAAACCATTATTCCCGCGATATAGCCTGCCATTTAAAATAAGGCCCACGCCGATTCCAACGCCCACACTAACATAGATGATATTATCAAAGGTTTTGCCGGCACCGAATTTTTTCTCTCCGTAGGCCCCTGCGTTTGCTTCATTTTCGATAATGACAGGCACCCCATATTTTTCTTCCACCGCCGGTTTTAAATGAACATTCCGCCAGTTGAGATTTGGGGCTAACAGGATATCATTTCCCGTGTTGACTATCCCTGGTACGCCGATTCCTATTCCGACAATTCCATACGGGCTCTGTGGAGCAGCTGCAATAAGAGCATCAATGATATGGAATAATTCCATCAATATGTCATCATAGTCAAGGCCGGTGAATCCTGTCTGTTTTTCCACACAAATATTTCCGTTTAAATCGGTCAGGACACCGAGGATATAGTTGACTCCCAGGTCAATTCCTATGGAATACCCTGCCAACTTGTTGAAATGCAGCATTACGGGACGGCGTCCACCGCTGGATTTACCTGGCCCAGATTCATTGATCAGGTTTTCAATAATCAATTCGTTTACCAATGAAGAAACAGTTCCTTTATTCAATCCAGTTATCCCCGCAATATCTGCCCTCGAAATGGGGGAGTGCTCGATGATTTTTTCAAGTACGAGCGTTTTATTTTCCACTTTTACTACATGCTGATTCCATGTTTTATTGGCTTTCAACCGTTTCACCTCTTTCATTCTCTTTTTATAGTATAGCATGTACTTAGCCTATTATATACTTAGTTTATTCGCTAGACAAACGATGTTATTCCTTCTCTTTGCTAAATATGGACTATTTCACCCGTTCACTCTTCTGGGCTAGGGAAGAGCGGTTGATATTTCCTTATCTTCCCATCATGCTATAATATAAATATTCAGTTATTTGAGCGACCTTTTAAATTGGCTGTTTCTGGGGAAGGGGGCATGAGATAAATATGGTTGAACAGTGGAAGTCTTTTTTGGCCGCATTAGGAATATCCGTCCTGGCTGGCCTTTTGTTTTATAGTCTCCACATTCCGCTGCCCTGGCTTTTGGGGTCGCTATTTGCGGTGTCGGCAGGGCAGATTATGGCGAAAACAGCATTTTATATGCCTCGCTGGCTTTTTACCGCTGCTTTGCTTATATTAGGCTATATGTTGGGAGCTGCCTTTACAAAGGAAGCGGCTGTGCAGGTGGTCAGACACTTCCCGTTCATGCTGGCCGGGACCATACTTACGCTTGCCATTTCCATCGGGCTTGGCCTGGTAACAGCCCGCAGTGCCAAACTTGATCTTGAAAGTGCGGTCTTGGGCAGTGTGCCTGGCGGGCTGGCACAAATGCTGGTCATCAGCAAGGAAATGAAGGGCATCAACCAGACCATCGTGGTTTTTTTACAAGTGATTCGCCTTTTGGCCGTTGTCCTTTTGGTACCATTTTTTACAGTATATGGAATCGGGAGCGTCCATGAGGGCTCCCAGGCGCTGATGCCCAATGGGGAGAATGCCGGATTGCTGCGGTATATGGGGTACATCTTAGCCGCTTTATTTGGGTACGTCACAGCGAAACAGGTAAAATTGCCAAACAGCATCCTGACCGGACCGCTCATTGGTGTCGCCCTTGTCTCGATTGTGGGCGGCGGCCATGCACCAGAACTGCCGTCTTTGGTAATTGTGATTTCCCAGATTATAATGGGAATCAATCTCGGGCTTAACGTTCATCCGCAAATGCTTGGAAATATCCGCAAATTTGGCCTCGTTTCAATTGGAGGAAGCATGCTGCTGGTTGTTGCCTCTTTGCTGATTGCCCTGGCCTTGGATTCAGTAACTTCCATGGGACTGGCAACAGCGTTCCTTGGCATGGCACCCGGCGGCATTGCGGAAATGGGATTAACCGCTGCCGTTGTTAAGGCTGATTTGTCAATGGTGAGCGGCTACCAGTTGTTCAGGCTATTGTTTATCCTGTTTATTGTGGTTCCGCTTTTGCAACGGTGGATAAAAAAGAGACAGGAGCAGAAAATCAGATTGAGCCGAAATTTCCCGAACACCATGAATTGACTAAAAGGAGTTTTGTTTTCCATGAAAACCGAAAAACAAAAAATGATGAATGGCGAAATGTATAATCCGGCTGATCCGGAACTGGTTAAGGACCGAGAAAATGCAAGACGGCAAGTCCGTCTTTTCAACCAATCGCTGGAGACAGAAACCGAAACCAGGACAAATCTCCTTAAATCCTTGTTCGGTTCTACTGGGGAGAACATTAACATCGAACCCTCCTTCCGATGTGATTACGGCTACAATATTCACACAGGGGAAGACTTTTACGCCAACTTTGACTGCATCATCCTTGATGTATGTGAAGTCCGTTTCGGCGACAAATGCATGCTGGCACCTGGCGTACATATCTACACGGCGACACACCCGCTTCACCCTGCTGAAAGGAATTCAGGACGCGAGTATGGAAAGCCGGTGACCATTGGGAACAATGTCTGGATCGGCGGGGGAGCCATCATCAATCCGGGGGTAAGCATAGGCGATAATGCTGTCATTGCTTCAGGGGCGGTCGTCACCAAGGATGTTCCGGAAAATGCTGTGGTCGGCGGGAATCCGGCGAAAATCATCAAGCAAATTGATATCCAGGTTGAAAAACCCTGTTTCGGTTGAAGCAGGGTTTTTTGTCAATTGCTGTGCCGGGTCTCCGGCTTTTGGGAAACCCTAAAATATAATGGTTGCAATATGGTGAAATTCATGTTAATTTTAATTCATACTTAACCAATCGGAATAATTAAATTAAACATCCGTCCTTAAAAAAGGCGTTAGGAGGAAGTCATTATGCACGAAAGATTCCCGGTGATTAGTGGAGCAGAGTCATTTTATATAGAAGGAAATGAAACTGGTATATTGATTTCCCATGGGTTCCTGGGAACGCCCCAAAGTGTAAGGTTCCTCGGCGAAACGCTCGCCAATTACGGTTATACAGTTTCCGCTCCAAGGTTGAATGGCCACGGCACAAGCTATCTGGATATCGAGAAATGTACGGAGGAAGACTGGTTTGCCTCACTGGAAAATGCGTATGTAGACTTGACAAGGCGGTGCAAGACCATTTTCGTGATGGGCCAATCCATGGGTGGAGCATTAACTTTGTGGCTGGCCAGCAAGTATCGAGAAATTGACGGCATCATTTTAATCAATACAGCTTTAAGTCTTCCATCGTACGATTATTTAAGAAATGCCGCTTCCCCAAGGTACCTAGGGGAAGGGGAACCGGATATAAAGGCTGAGAGTGTATTTGAAATCACCTATGATAAAGTTCCATTAAAAGCGATCCATCAGCTGCAGAATATTATGGATAAGACCCCCGCTGTGCTGCCCAAGGTTGACTGCCCGGTGCTGGCAATCAAGTCGGCGGTCGACAATGTTGTTCCACCAAAAAACACCGACTATATTATGGGGAATATAAAATCAACTGAAAAGAAAATGATTGTGCTGCAGAACTCTTACCATGTTGCGAGCATGGACAATGACAAGGAGCAAATTGCCAAGGAAAGCCACATGTTCATGCAACAGCGGATTGCCCGGACATTGGAGATATAGGGAGAATTCAAAAAGAAGCAAGGCAGGTCGCTTGCTTCTTTTTGCTGTTAATTCAATTTTATCGGTGTATTCAAATCATACGAATCACGGTAGGAGCGATAGGAGACGAATGCTTCTCCATTTGCATAGCCATCCAGCTGCAAGATGCGCGACCCATTTGTTTCTAAATAAAAGTTTTCATTTCCAGCCTGCAGCTTGTAAAACGAATAGTGGATGCCAAGCAGTTCTTTCTTGCTGACTTGTGTGTCCGGATGGGTTCTGATGAAATCAGCCAGCTGCTGAACGGACACGGAAGGAATATGCGCCAGCTGATAGTAGGTTTCCTTTAAGTTCGCTTTGACTTTGCTCACTGCAGTCATGGCTTTGTCTTTTAGTTTATTTTTGTTCTTGCCCATTTGAACACTCCTCTGTTCTATGCTTATTAAGCATAATTCCCAAGAGTGGGGAGATTAAACGGAAAGCTTTATGATAAACATTGGGAGTCCATCCAACCTGATTTTTAATTTATAATGTATTTCTGCACAAAACATATTTTTAAAAGCAATTAACCTTTATTCTTTAGAAAATAATTGCATAATAAAAACAAGTGCTCGAAGGAGCCCTTGTTTTTATTATGCCTATTTATTCTCTTTGTTATATTGATCCAGACCTTTTTTAAACAGCTCCAGGATAATATCATGCTGAGTTTTGCTCATCACATGATTCTTAATTTCGTTTAGTTCAGCTACCAATTCCGCATCCAAATGGAGGTTGACCGTCTTTCCTTTATCCTGTGGAATAATCTCGATAGTGCCATCTCTTTCTTTTAACATTCCATTTATCAGCATATCTTCATGAAACCATGATTTTTCGGGAATAAGGATGCGCTCGCCCTCGAAGAAGATCTCCGTCAAATCCTCCTTAAAGGAGATGTCGAGCATATTGTCCGCCTTTCTATTGGCTTCCCGGATATTACGTGCTTTTTCTTGGTTGGATACAGTGTTTGCCAGCTTGATTTTTGCCTTCACGCTTTGTTCACATCCCCGGTAGCAAGTGTAAGTTCTCTCTCTTTTACATCCTTTAGCCTGTCTAAGGTACCTTCGACCTGCAGGTTATACCGAAACTCTCCCTTATCGAGCGAACTGCTGATGACAATTCCAATCATGGGCACCATTTCACGGTTCTTTACAAGCACCCTGTCGAGCACATCAAATTCTGGCTGCAAAAAACCTTTTTCATATAAAAAAGCAAAAGCTTGAGCTTTTGGGTATAAAAACCGCTTCTTTCCTTGCTTGGATTGCAGAGCCCAAAATTTTTCCTTCTCGTCAATCACTTCTCCCAAATACCCTTCGTCTGCCCATCTTTTGATCGTTGACATGTTTATTTTCTTGCCGACATTCCTCTCGATCAGATCAACAATTTCCTTGGAGGAAACAAATTTTTCACGCTCTTTTTCCTGGACTATCAATGCCTCCATCTGCTTCATGCATTTTTTCAGTTCTTGCTGGTAGCCTTCTATCTTCTTTTCTATTAATTTTATAGTGTTTTCCAGCTCTATCCTTTTCAAACTTTTCACTTCTTCCCTGATAGTCATTACTTATTCGATCTATCTATATTTTACAATACATTCAGTTAAAAGATAAATTTAATAGATGAAAAGGCCACCAATATGTTTTTAATTCCTCAGGGCATATCGAGAGTAAGTTATGAATCAATTTAATAAATTATGTTTTTGATTTTTATAAATATATAATAAAATGCAATCAATTGTATTGACAACGACTTATTGATACAATACTATTATTTTTAAGAATATTTTAAAAATTTAATCAACCCTTTCTAAAAAAAGAAAACGATTTTCAAATGCATAGGAGTGACAAAAACATGGCAATTTCCGAGAAGACAAAAGTTTATCAAAACCTCATTGGGGAGAATTGGACCTTATCTTCTACCGGCAATACTTTTATCGTGAACAACCCTGCTGATACAAGAATGGAACTGGGCATTTGCCAGCAGTCCAGCGAACAGGATGTTCAGGAAGCCGTTGAGGAAGCGAAAAAAGCACTGATCACCTGGAAAACAGAAGCGGCACCGGAACGCGGGCAGTATATCCTGCGGGCAGCGTCTTATCTTGAAGAACGATCAGAAGAGTTTATCAAACAATTAATATTGGAAGTAGGAAAATCATATGCCGATGCAAAGGCAGAAGTAATCCGCTCTGTCAGGGCGATGAGATATCTCGCCGGTGAAGCAGAGCGCCTTACAGGAGAAACAATTCCATCCTGGGACAAAGAAATCATCGGCTATACGAAGAAAGAGGCCATCGGCGTTGTTGGCATCATTACTCCATGGAATGTACCGCTTGGCATCGCAGCTTGGAAAATTGCCACAGCCCTTACATGCGGATGCACCGTGATCTTCAAGCCATCCAGCCAAACGCCTCTGGTTAGTTCGTGGCTTGTGAAAGCGTATCGAGAAACAGGTTTACCGCCGGGTGTCTTAAACTTTGTGACCGGACCAGGTTCGGCCGTCGGTAACGCAATTGCCAACCATTCGGATATAAAGGCCATTTCATTTACAGGATCCAATGGAGTAGGTCTTGGCATTAACCAGCTGATTGCCAAACGGGGAGCGCGCTTCCAGGCGGAAATGGGCGGAAAAAATCCCTTCGTCGTACTGGAGGATGCCGATTTGGAGCTTGCCACTGACCATGCGATTGCTGGCGGTTTTGGAGAAAGCGGACAAAGATGTACCGCCACAAGCAGGATTATCGTGTTAAAAGACATTGCCGAAGAATTTATCTCACTGCTGAAACAGAAAGTAGAAAGCATGAAAGTCGGCAACCCGCTGCTAGAAGGCACCCAGATGGGGCCGGTGATCGACCAGGGCTCGATGGAAAGTGTATTGGAATATATCGAAATTGCCAAAAAGGAAAACGGCATTTTAGTAACAGGCGGCAAAAGGCTGACAGAAGGAGACCTTGCGTTTGGTTACTTTGTCGCTCCCACAGTGTTCCGGAATATCACACCTGACATGACGATTGCACAGGAAGAAATTTTTGGGCCTGTTATCGCTGTGATGATAGCCAAAGATTATGACCAGGCACTGGAATGGGCCAATAACGTGGAATACGGTTTATCGTCAACGGTTTACACAAATGATCTGGAAAAAGCAATGAAGTTTGTGAACAGGATTGAAGCCGGTTTCACGCACGTCAATATGCCGACAACCTACAGCGAGCCTCAATTTCCGTTTGGCGGAATTAAAGGCACAGGCATTGGCGGCTTCAGGGAAGTCGGGAGCACGGCTGTTGATTTCTATACAGAATATAAAACGGTCTATATTAAGCCGCACGGAAAATAAGTGAGGAGGGTGAAAAATGCATTTAAACCGCGTGAAGAATAAAAAAATTTCTATCGATAATCTTAGGGTGAACTTCCAGGAAATTGAGCCGGCGTTGACCAATAAGGAGGCTGCAGAAGAGTCCAACCGGTGTCTTTACTGTTATGACGCTCCCTGTATCAAGGCGTGTCCGACAGGAATCAATATTCCATCTTTCATTAAAAAAATAGCATCAGGCAACCTGAAGGGATCCGCGAGAGTCATCATGGAAGCCAATCCAGTGGGAGCGAGTTGTGCCCGCGTCTGTCCAACAGAAGAATTGTGCGAAGGAGCCTGTGTTCTGAATGATGCTTCACTGCCAATCATGATTGGCAATCTGCAGCGTCATGCTACCAACTGGGCGATTCACAATAATGCACAGTTGTTTAAAGCGGGAGAAGGCAACGGAAAAACTGTCGCCGTCATCGGCGGCGGTCCTGCAGGGCTTTCTGCAGCACGTGAATTGGCCCGCCTCGGATATGAAGTGACCATTTACGAAGCAAAGGAAAAAGCGGGCGGCCTGGATACATACGGAATTGTTTCCTTCCGTTTGCCTCAGGAAGTTTCACTTTGGGAAGTAGAGCAAGTCGAAAAGCTTGGCGTAAAAATCATTCTCAATACAATGGTCGGCAGAGACATCCAGGCAGAGGAAATCATCGATCACTATGACGCTGTTGTTCTCGCGATCGGGATGTCAAAAGTTCCGATGCTTGGAATCGAAGGGGAAGACGCGGAAGGGGTGTATGACGCCATTGATTTCGTCGAAAGCACTAAAACACCGCCGCTTGACCACCAGTTCATTGGCAAAAAAATTGTCGTCATCGGGGCGGGAAATACCGCCATTGACGCGGCAACCTGTTCCGTACGTCTTGGCGCAGGCGATGTGAAGATGGTCTATCGCCGCACAGAGGCAGAGATGACGGCTTACGAGTTTGAATACGAATTTGCGAAGCAGGATGGCGTCGAGTTCAGATGGCTGACTCAGCCGACCAGAATCCTGAAGGATGAAAATGGAAAAGTGAGAGCGATGGAATGTGTGCGCATGCAGTTGGGGGAGCCTGATGACTCTGGCCGCCGCCGGCCGGTGCCTGTTCAAGGTTCTGAATTTACAATGGAAGTAGATGCGGTCATAAAAGCGATTGGCCAGACGCGTTACATTCCTCTTATAGAGCAGTTCAGCCTTGAACACAACAGAGGGGTTGTGAAAATCGACCTGAATACACATCAAACGTCCAATCCTAAGGTATACGCTGCAGGCGATGTCATTTTTGGAGATGGCCAGGGAGACGCCATGGTCGTTACCGCTGCCCAGCAAGGAAAACTGACAGCCCACTCCATTCATCAGCATCTGGTTGCCGGTGAGATCGCTTTGGAAAGTGTTTAATAGAATCCTAATATAGGCAGGAGGAATTATCATGGCAGACTTACGTGTAAACTTTGCTGGCATTCAGGCACCGAATCCATTTTGGCTGGCTTCTGCTCCGCCAACCAACTCGGGCTATCAAGTGCAAAGGGCATTTGAAGCAGGCTGGGGAGGAGCGGTCTGGAAAACCCTTGGAGATCCGATCCTGAATGTTTCATCCCGCTTTGCCGGAACAAGCTTTAACGGCCAGCGGGTTGCAGGCTTCAACAATATTGAACTGATCACCGACCGCCCTCTTGAGGTGAATCTAAAAGAAATATACGAAACGAAAAAGCGGTTCCCGAATCATGCCGTGATTGCTTCGGTTATGGTGGAGCCCCGGCAGGAAGCCTGGCATGAAATCATTAAAAAGGTGCAGGATGTCGGCGTTGATGGCTTCGAACTGAACTTCGGGTGCCCCCACGGAATGGCGGAGCGCGGCATGGGAGCGGCTTCCGGACAGGTTCCCGAGCTGGTTGAAAAACAGACATTTTGGGCGAAGGAAGTCGCAGAGGTACCGGTCATCGTCAAGCTGACGCCTAATATTACCGATATTACCGCAACAGCCTATGCGGCTGTACAGGGCGGGGCTGATGCAATCTCCATGATCAACACGATCAATAGCCTGGCAGGCGTCGATCTTGATACATGGAAGACCTACCCGAATGTTGCAGGGAAGGGAGCGCATGGAGGCTATTGCGGTCCTGCAGTTAAGCCGATTGCCTTGAACATGGTGGCGGAATGTGCGCGCCATCCGGAAATCAATGTTCCTATCTCCGGCATGGGCGGAGTGTCCACCTGGAAAGACGCCGTTGAATTCATGCTGATGGGCGCGGGAAGCATCCAGGTCTGTACGGCGGCCATGCACCATGGTTTCAGCATTGTAGAAGATATGGTCGATGGATTGAACAACTATCTGGATGACAAAGGCATTGTGAACCTTGAGGGCATTATTGGAAAATCTGTCCCGAAATATTCCGATTGGGGCAATCTTGACTTGAATTATAAAGTAGTTGCTCGCATCAACAATGATGTTTGCATCAACTGCAACAAGTGCCATATCGCTTGTGAAGATACTTCGCACCAATGTATCGACATGCTGACGTCGCCAAACGGCAATGCCTATCTTGAAGTTCGTGAAGAAGATTGTGTAGGCTGCAACCTCTGTTCGATTGTCTGCCCGGTTGATGGCGCCATTGACATGATCGAAATCCCCAACGGTGAGCCGATGACGTGGAATGAACGCCAGCAAGCGATTAAACTGCCAGTCTGTAATTCTTAAAAAGGAGGAGTTACCTTATGAAAAAATTAATCAAAAATGGGACCGTTGTAACGGCGACCGACCAATACGAAGCCGATGTACTGATAGAGGATGGGAAGATTTCTGCTATCGGCCGAAACTTAAACGAGAATGTGGATGAAGTTATTGATGCCAAAGGGGCTTACCTTTTCCCTGGCGGCATCGACCCCCATACCCATCTTGACATGCCGTTCGGCGGATCCGTTACGTCAGATGATTTTGAATCAGGTACAATTGCTGCTGCCTTCGGCGGAACGACTACGGTTATCGACTTTTGCCTGACCGACAAAGGAGTGCCGCTGAAGAATTCCATCAAAACCTGGCATGACAAATCAAAAGACAAAGCCGTCATTGACTATGGCTTCCATCTGATGATTGGTGAAGTGAATGAGAACGTTCTGAAAGAGATTCCGCAAATCATTGAAGAAGACGGAATTACTTCCTTCAAAGTGTTCATGGCCTATAAAAACGTCTTTCAGGCAGATGATGCGACATTGTTCCGTACGCTGTTGACAGCCAAGGAACATGGCGCACTGGTCATGGTCCATGCTGAAAACGGAGATGTCATCGACTATTTGGTGAACAAAGCATTGGCAGAAGGTAATACGGACCCGATCTATCATGCCTTAACAAGGCCGCCGGAAGTGGAAGGGGAAGCGACAGGCAGGGCTGCCCAGCTGACGGGGCTTGCTGATTCCCAGCTTTATGTAGTCCACGTATCCTGCGCTGCTGCCGTTGAAAAAATCGCCGAAGCCCGCCTGAAAGGCTACCAGGTGTTTGGGGAAACCTGTCCGCAATACCTTGTGCTTGACCAGTCTTATCTGGAAAAACCCGACTTTGAAGGCGCCAAGTATGTCTGGTCTCCGCCTCTTCGTGAAAAATGGAATCAG
This sequence comes from Bacillus sp. FJAT-27251, assembly GCF_001273925.1. Taxonomy (GTDB): domain Bacteria; phylum Bacillota; class Bacilli; order Bacillales; family Cytobacillaceae; genus Mesobacillus_B. The sequence goes on from NZ_LIGG01000001.1 coordinate 3,220,051, forward strand.
GAAGTATTATGGAATGCCTTGAAAAACGGCCAGCTGCAGACGCTTGGCTCGGATCAATGCTCTTTCAATTTTAAAGGCCAGAAAGAGCTGGGCAGAGGGGATTTCACTAAAATTCCAAACGGCGGCCCGATTATTGAGGACCGTTTCAGCATTCTCTTCTCAGAGGGTGTGAAAAAAGGCCGCATTTCCATCAATCAGTTTGTTGATATCGTGTCCACCCGAATTGCCAAGCTTTTCGGTTTGTTCCCGCAAAAAGGAACGATTGCCGTTGGAAGCGATGCCGATATCGTCATTTTTGACCCAAATGCCGAAAGAACAATTTCCGCCGAAACGCATCACATGAATGTTGACTATAGTGCTTTTGAAGGAATGGAGATTGCCGGCGAACCGGTATCCGTTTTATCACGCGGTGAATTTGTCATCCGCGACAAGCAATTTGTTGGAAAACCAGGCAAAGGCCAGTATTTGAAGCGGAAGCGCTTTGAAGGGTCTGAGGTGAAACCTGCGGCAACCATATTGCAATAACGTTTTTATCTGTTAGAAGGAAGGAAACCATTCCTTCCTTTTCTTAAAATATAAAGAAAGCAAGGGAGCCATAATTTTATACATCACTGCCAAATCCTAAACAGAGTCTATTAAGAAGGAGAAATGTGATGAAGAAAAATAGTCAGTATTTGAAATCGCCCGACCTGCTGCCGATTGCCCACCGTGACAGAAGCATTGGCACATTTGGCTTTGCGATGATGTGGATTGGGATGGCTGTTGTGTTGGCTGCTTTTGCCCTTGGAGGCGCAGGGGTACAGTCAATCCCCCTGGTATGGGTGTTGGTTGCTTCGTTTGTTGGCTGTTTTGTCATAGGGGTGTTTATGGTGCTGATCGGCGACATTGGAATTGAGCACGGCATCTCATTCCCGGTTTATCTTAGAGCACCATTTGGCACAATCGGCACACATTTTCCTTCATTGATAAGGGGGCTGGCGGCTTCCATCTGGTTTGGAATTAATTCCTATTTCGGTGCAGCAGCCATTAATGGCATTTTAAATATTTTAATAGGCTTTGATAACTGGTTTGTTTGCTTTTTAATTTTTGTTGTTGTACAGGTGGTCAATACTTCAATCGGAATTAAGGCACTCGAAAGATTTGCGGATTTAGCGGCGCCTATTTTGATTCTGATTTCCATTTGGATGTACTTTACACTCGTGGACCAGGCTGGTGCAGTAGACAGGAATGTATGGGCATGGGCAGAAGGCAGAGTTACAGGTACGGCTTTGTTCACGGCTTTCATGGTCATCCTGGTAGGGAACATGGGCTATTGGTCCACTTTGGCAGCAGATTTCTCAACCCTTTCCCGCTTTATAAAAGCTCCGCAATTTGAGAGAAGCTGGGTGAAGCGGAATAAAACCACGCTGGTTGGAACCCTGATAGCTATGCCTTTGACTCAGACTGCCATGGTCTTAATCGGCGGCGTTGCTTTTATAGCTCTTGGCAACTATGATCCGATTGCCGCGATGCAGGCTTCGGCAAGCGGAATTGTCCTGGCCGTCCTGTTGCTGATGATTGTGTTTGCGCAATGGTCGACGAATACAACCGCCAACCTTGTGCCAGCAGGTACGATCTTTTCAAATATTGGTGGACCCAAAGTGTCTTTCTATGTTGGTGTCAGCCTGGCAGGTATCATCGGTATAGTGACTCAGCCTTGGCAGTTGTTTAATGCGCTGTTGCCGTTTTTGTCAATAAGCGGGGGCCTCCTGGCTGGAATTGTGGGCATCATTTTTGCAGACTATTATTTGGTGCGAAAGCGGCGGGTGAACGTTCCAGAGCTTTATGAGATAAATGGGCAATACAAATATCATATGGGCATCAACTGGGCCGGAATGATTTCCTGGGCAATCAGCGGAATTTTGTCAATTGTCATCCCTACCTACTCTTTCTTTGTTGGATTCATTGCAGGAGCTGCCTGCTATTATGCATTGACAAAGTACTGGTGGTTCCGGAAGTATCAGCAAGCCGAATTATTAAATCCAAGCGATGAGCAATATCTCGGCATTACGGTCGGGCGAGATTGGGTGATTGATCCAGGAGAAGAACTGGAAAACGAACCAGAAGCAGAAACTGCTACCGTATAAACAATATCAGGCAGGAGGATGGATAATGTCATCATACAAGGAGTTTTTAGAAGAAAAACAGAAAATCGATGCACTGTTGGAATCAGGATACCAGATTGCCTCAGTGCGAGAAAACCTTAGCGGGGCATTCGTGGAATTTGTGCCAGCTGCCAATAGCCTGGCTCCTGCAGGAGAGAAGGTCGAATTGCATATTTTAACAGCAGATGCCAGGAAATATTTTTCCAACATCATTATTGCCAATCAGAAGAAAGTGGTTCAGTAAGATTGAGGTGATAAATCTATAAAGGAGGAAAAACTCATGCAAGTCCAAACGGACAACAAAAATTTGATTCAAAAGGACCAGGAACATTTGTGGCATTCGATGAGCCGATTTAATCCCAATGCCAGCCCAATGATCGCTACCCAGGGGGAAGGTTCCTGGTTTAAGGATGCTGAAGGCAATAAATACATGGATGGAGTTTCGGGCTTATGGTGCCTGAATCTTGGCCATGGACGGAAGGAAATTGCCCAGGCTGCCTACGAGCAAATGATGAACCTTTCCTATTTTCCGCTCTCGTTAAGCCATGTTCCGGGAATTGAACTATCCGCGAAGCTAAGCAGCCTGCTGAAAGGCTCATATACTACTTACTTTTCAAACAGCGGTTCTGAAGCAAATGAAGTAGCGTTTAAGATTGCCCGACAATATCATGTTCAAAATGGCAATTCTGGAAAGTATAAATTCATTTCCCGCTACCGTGCGTACCATGGTTCCACGCTTGGCGCACTGAGCGCCACTGCCCAGGCTAACCGCAAGGATAAGTATGGGCCGAGCGCCCCAGGGTTCCTCCATGTCCCGCCGCCATACAGCTACCGCAGCACCTTTGAAAATGATCTCGCTGCGGCTGATTACATCAGGGAAGTGATTACCTGGGAAGGCCCCGATACCGTTGCGGGCGTCATTTTGGAACCGTTTATTTCAGGAGGCGGTGTGCTGATTCCATCGAAAGAATACCTGACAAGGGTAGCGGAAATCTGTAAGGAAAATGACGTCCTGCTCATTGTAGATGAAGTGGTATCCGGATTCGGCCGTACAGGCGAAATGTTTGGTTTTATGCATTCAGAAGGAGTGCAGCCGGATATAGTGACCATGGCTAAAGGCTTGACAAGCGGCTATCTGCCTCTAGGAGCGACCGCCGTTCAGTCCTATATTTATGAAAAATTCAAGGAAGAAGGCGACAAGCAGCATTTCCGCCATGTATCCACGTTTGGGGGGCATCCTGCAGCCTGTGCGGTTGCGCTGAAAAATATCGAGATTATCGAAGAGGAGAACATTCTTCAACGGGTCTCCGAGCTTGGCAGCAGTATTTTAGGTGAGCTGCGCAATCTGGAGAACTTTGCATGTGTGGGGGATGTACGCGGAATAGGCTTCCTGTATGGGATCGAGCTGGTCGCAGACAAGGAAACAAAAGCACCTGCAGCCGATGAGCTGTCGACCCAAATCATTGCCTCATGCAAAGCGAAGGGACTTATAATCGGCCGGAATGGCGACACGATTCCCGGCTATCAAAACGTTCTGATCATGGCTCCGCCCTTGTCTTCAACAGAAGAGGATTTGCGCTTCCTGGTTGATACAGTAAGCAGTGTTATCAAGGAGCATGCCGGCAGACAGCTCTGATTAAAAAGTCAAACATAAAATAACCAGAACAGGATTTTCCTGTTCTGGTTATTTCACAATAGGGATAGGGCTTAGGGGACAGGCGTGTCTTATATGAACTGTGATGGCTTCTGATTCAGTTCCTCGATATTAAAAACGAATTGAAACTCAATATTTTCCACCTGGTTTTCCTGATCATACAGAACATAGTAAATGATTTCATCATTGATATGATAAATGATTCCATCATGGGAGTGATAGAGAAGATATTCCATGATTACCTGGCCGACTTTTTTTGATATTTCATCAGCATTCTCTGAAACTTCCTCTTCCGGTATTTCATTCTGCGCAAATTTCCAGTTCAAGGCTTCTTTTCTTAACCGTGTTTCACTATAGTTATAGTTTAAAATGAATGGATTCTTCAATTGGATTTTTTGCTTGAGAATGGCCGCACGGGCAGCATTTTCCACCTCTGCATGGCAAAAGGCATACTTTGCTGCGAGTTCCTGATCATTGACCAGGTAAATTCCAGGGCCAAATGATGATCGGGCGGAGACCCCATTGAGAAACTCCCTTGATTCATTCCGTTCATACCGCTGATTAGCCACGACTGTTTGTGCCTCGTTAAAGCTTATTCCTCGATAGGCAGTTCGTTTCATAAGCAAAAATTCCCCCTAGCCTTTTTTAAAATAGAAAGCTGCTTCGCAGAAATGTAAGCGCATACAAAATGGGAGGTATGTCAGTTTTTTTCAAAAATTTTTATAGATGATAAAACATCTACTTCTATTTTAAACTAAAAATTCAGAATTTCTAGTATTTTTTAAAAATAGAAAGATAGACCTAATAACCCCCCCAGGATAGTAACCCGGGGGAGTTATTAGGGAAACGATTAAAGAGTGAATTCAATATACTATCCTTCTATTAAGATGGAACAGTTTCCAACGCTTGGTGTACCGGTACATATTGAAGGCCGAGATCCTCTGCAACAGCCTTATAAGTGACCGCACCGCCCACTGTAGTAACTCCCAGCTCCAGTGCTTTGTTTTCCGCTATTGCCTGTTTGAATCCTTTGTTGGCAATTTGAAGGGCATAGGGCACCGTGACATTTGTTAAAGCGATGGTCGACGTGCGCGGGACCGCACCCGGCATATTCGCAACGGCATAGTGGACCACACCGTACTTTTCGTAGATTGGTGCATCATGAGTAGTAATTCGGTCTACTGTTTCAAAAATCCCTCCCTGGTCGACCGCTACATCAACAATTACGGAACCAGGGGACATGGAGCTGACCATTTCTGCTGTTACCAATTTTGGCGCCTTAGCTCCCGGAATCAGGACGGCGCCGATGACCAGGTCGGATTTCTTAACCGCTTCGGCAATGTTAAAGGGATTGGACATCAGCGTTTGAATGCTCGAGCCAAAAATATCATCAAGCTGGCGCAGGCGCTCCGCACTCAAATCGACAATCGTCACATCCGCACCAAGGCCTACTGCAATTTTAGCTGCGTTGGTTCCAACTACTCCGCCGCCAATAATGGTCACTTTTGATTTTGAAACGCCCGGCACTCCACCCAATAGTACACCCTTTCCGCCTTTAGGCTTTTCAAGAAATTGTGCTCCAATTTGGGAAGCCATTCTGCCAGCCACTTCGCTCATCGGCGTCAGGAGCGGCAATGTACGGCCTTCTGCTACTGTTTCATAGGCAATCGTCGTCATCCCGCTTTTGATCAAGGCATCTGCCAGGGCTGGTTCAGCGGCGAGATGCAGGTATGTAAAAAGAATCAGGTCGTGGCGGAAATATTGGTACTCAGATGGTACAGGCTCTTTCACTTTCATGATCATTTCAGCTTTTGCCCAAATATCTTCAGCTTTTAGAACAATCCCGGCACCTGAATCCAGATAATCTTCATCAGTAAAACCGCTGCCCAGTCCGGCACTTTGCTCGATGATCACCTCATGGCCGGCTTGAAGGAACGCAGCGACTCCTGCCGGGGTGAGAGCAACCCGGTTTTCATTATTTTTTATTTCCTTTGGAACTCCAATTAACATGTTAGTTTCCTCCTATAAGTGGATAAGTGGCTCTTATTTAACAGCTTCATCAAGCTTGCACCCGAGCGTTGACAGTACCTCTTCTGTATGCTCGCCTAGCTGTGGGGGGAGGGTGGCTATTCGGCTTGGTGTTCGTGAAAATTTCACCGGCGTTCCAAGCATTTTCAGTTTCCCGAGAGTAGGGTGGTCTTTCTCGACAACCATCTCGCGTTCCCGGAGATGAGGATCATTCAAAATGCTGGAGAACTTGTTGACAGGACCACATGGAAGGCCCTGGCTTTCGAACAGGGAAATCCATTCTCCAATGGATTTTTGGAGGAAGATTCCATTCAGCAATGCAATCAATTCCTCCCGGTTTCTTACACGGTCAGGATTTGTCTTAAATCGCTGGTCTTCAAGAGCTTTCATTCCCATTAAGGCCACAAATTTTTTCCAAAGGTTTTCATTGGCAACCGCAAGGATAAAATGGCCGTCGGAGGCTTCAAAAACCTGGTAAGGAACGATGTTTGGATGCTGTGTTCCCATTGGTTCTGGATCTTTGCCAGAGGCAAAATAATTGCCGGCAAGATACGTTTGCCATGAGATCATCGTGTCCAGAAGGGAAACATCGATCCATTGGCCTTCTCCTGATTTTTGCCTCTCCAGCAGGGCTGCCAATATGCCGAATCCTGCCCACATCCCCGTGCCGACATCTGCGAGGGAAAATCCGGCTTTCGTCGGGTGTCCGCCCGGTTCGCCTGTGACAGACAGTAGTCCGCCCATGCCTTGCGCTAGGATGTCATAGCCAGGTTTCTGGGCGTAAGAACCAGTTTGGCCGAAGCCGGAGATGGAAGCCAGGATAATTTGGGGATTGTGTTTTTTCAGTGTTTCATAGCCGATACCAAGCCGGTCCAATGTGCCGGGCCGGAAGTTTTCAACCACCACATCGGCTGCCTCTATTAACCTTAAAAAAATTTCGCGGTCACTATCTGTTTTCAGGTTGAGGACAACACTCTTTTTATTGCGGTTCACACTTAAAAAATAAGCACTCTCACCCTCGACGAAAGGAGGGCCCCATTGTCTTGTATCATCTCCTTCGGGACTTTCAATTTTAATGATTTCAGCTCCAAGGTCACCTAATGTCATCGTGCAATAGGGGCCGCTCAAAATCCGGCTTAAATCGATAATCTTTATTCCTTCCAGTGCTGACAAATGATCATCTCCTTTGCAATTATCAGGTTGGAGGTCTGGAGGCATATCCCTGGCAGGGGGAAGTTAATTGGTGCAGAAGTACTTACTAGAAAGATATTCGGGAATTTAAAAACAAAATATTTACATCGTTAACATGTTTTAATCTTAATATATTTCAGAATATTTAGCAATTATAATTTAATTTTATATTTTTAATTGCTTTTTATAAATTTGGTGTCGCAATTAATAAAAACCAGAAATCCTTTTAATGGGATTTCTGGTTTAGTATTATTCTGCTTGCAGTGCAAGAACGGTCTCAAGAATGACATTGACTCCTTTTTCGCAATCTTCCCAGGTGGTCAATTCGTCTTCATCATGGCTTTTGCCATTGATGCTTGGAACAAAAACCATGGCGGAAGGAATGTAGCTGGCGATGAATTGGGCGTCATGGCCGGCGCCGCTGACCATTCTCTTATAGGAATAGCCAAGGGATTTTGTCGCTTGTTCGACAGTGTCTACAATTTCTTCATTAAACCAAACTGTATCGCGTCCCCATAGTTTAGTGGCTTTTACTTCACAGCCTTCATTGGCAGGCGATTGAGTCAAACCAAGAATAATCTCTTCGACTTGTTTAATCGTGGCAGGATCTTTATGTCTGGCTTCCAGGGTGAATACGACTTTATTTGGAATGACTGTATGGATATTCGGGTGGACATTCAGTCTCCCCATTGTGTACACCAGGTCATTTTCCAGAGAATTTAATTTCGTCCGCGCTTCTGTGATTAAGTTATTTGTTGCAAAAAGGGCGTCCTTTCTCATCGACATTGGAGTGGTGCCGGCGTGATCCGATTCACCAGATACCTCGATTTCATAGCATACCATTCCCAGTACGCACTCCACAACGCCGATCGTCAAGGCTTCATGCTCAAGAATCGGCCCTTGCTCAATATGAATTTCAAGGAAAGCTTTTGCTTCTTTAAGCCGTTCCGCTTCATCGCCTTCATATCCAATTGCTTTTAGGGCTGCGCCAAATGTGACACCATCTGTATCGGTGCTTTGCAGCATGGCTGATTTTTCGAATTTTCCAGAAAGAACGCCGGAAGCCATCATCGAAGGCTCAAAGCGGGCACCTTCTTCATTGGTGATGTTGGCAATCACGACTGGAACCCTTGGTTTGATGTTATTTTCCATGAGTGTCCGCACGACTTCGAGACCGGCAATTACGCCCAGAACGCCATCAAACCTGCCGCCTTTTTTTACTGAATCCAAATGGGACCCAATCACAATCGGCTGCTTCTCTTGCGTGCCTTCAAGGGTTGCATACATATTACCCATATCGTCCACCTTGACTTCCAGTCCCATTTCTTCACAGCAGGAGCGGAGATAATTTCGGGCCAGCCTATCTTCCTCTGACAATGAAAGCCTGGTAACACCGTTATTTTTTGTCCGTCCAAAATCCGCGAACTTTTCAAGAGTTTCTTTCAATCGTTTGCCGTTAATCAAAACCTTTTGCTGCTGCATATTGCACGCTCCTTTTTTAATATTTAATTGCTTTATATGAATTAAAAACATATAAAAGAATTATTAATACAATATTTCTCTAAAATATTAAATTCTCCTTCTTTATTATATAATTTAATTTTCATGGTAATTATTGCTGAAGGGATAGCGGAGTTTTATGGATTTGGTAATTAAGTCAAATGGTGTAGTTTGCCATTTGTGGTGTTTGCTTCTATTATTGATACAATGAATTAGAAGAGGATGAAAAAAGATGAATCAAAAGATTCTCCCAGCTTGTTCAAATATGAAGGATTTTGAGCGTTTTTTAAAAAGCCCTTATGAAATAGGCGTGTTTCTTGAAATGCATGTTGCCCAGCTGAAGAATGTAAGTGCCATGGCCGAGGCGCACGGCAAGAAGATGCTTTACCATGTCGATATGATCCAGGGGATTAAAAGCGATGATTACTCTACCGAATTTATTTGCCAGGAGTACAGGCCATATGGATTGATTTCAACAAAATCCAGTGTCATTCTAAAGGCAAGGCAAAAAGGAATCCTGGCCGTTCAAAGGGTGTTTTTGCTCGATTCACATGCTTTGGAGAAAAGCTATAAGCTGATTAAAAAAACTCAGCCTGACTTTATCGAAGTCCTGCCTGGGGCAATGCCTCACTTGATTGCTGAAGTGAGGGAAAAGGCGGGGATTCCCCTTTTCGCCGGAGGGTTTATCCGCAGCGTGGAAGATGTTGAAAATGCCTTAAATGCTGGTGCCGTTGCAGTCACCACATCGCAAAAAGATATTTGGAAGCATTATGCGTAAGTGGAATTCTTCATTGGCATGCTGTAAAAAGAAAATATAAGGCAAAACCGTTTACAGCGCTTTCAAAATTATTTATACTGCAGATAACAAGTTAAGAATCGTGAAGGAGATGGGGAGATTCACACAGACACGCCAGTAATATGTGCGCCTGCTGTGAACTTCCCATTCTTTTTTTCCCGGGGTCAGGCACCCGTTAGTGGAGTAACGCTTTACTGTACATGGGGTCAGGCACCCGTTAGTGGAGTAATGCTTTAATGTGGGGGAGGATTTTTTGTGGAGAAGTTTATTTTATCTTTGGATCAGGGGACTACGAGTACGAGGGCGATTTTGTTCAACAAAGCAGGGGAGATTGCTCATATGGCTCAAAAGGAGTTCACTCAGCATTTTCCTAAGCCTGGCTGGGTGGAGCACAGTGCGAGCGAGATTTGGGGCTCTGTCCTGGCTGTCATCGCCGGTGTCTTATCTGAATCAAATGTTAGGCCGGAGCAGATAGAGGGAATAGGCATAACAAATCAGCGGGAGACCACAGTGGTATGGGATAAGGAAACCGGGGTTCCCGTCTATAACGCCATTGTCTGGCAGTCGCGGCAGACAAGCGAAATATGCGATGAGCTGAAAGATAAAGGCTACAATGACCTTTTCAGAAAAAAAACAGGACTGCTGATTGACGCCTATTTCTCCGGCACAAAAGTAAAGTGGATCCTTGACAATGTAGAGGGTGCGAGAAACAAGGCTGAAGCGGGAAAGCTGCTTTTCGGTACGATTGATACATGGCTTATCTGGAAGCTTTCAGGCGGCCGTGCCCATGTTACGGACTATAGCAATGCATCCAGGACCATGATGTTCAACATTTATGACTTGAAATGGGACCAAGAACTTTTGGACATTTTGGGTGTCCCTTCTTCCATGCTTCCTGAAGTAAGGCCTTCTTCTGAAGTTTATGCAAAAACGGTGGCTTACCACTTTTTTGGAAAGGAAGTCCCGATTGCAGGTGCGGCTGGTGACCAGCAGGCTGCACTATTTGGGCAGGCCTGCTTTGAAGAAGGCATGGCCAAAAATACGTATGGCACGGGCTGTTTTATGCTGATGAACAATGGTGAAAAGGCGGTTCGCTCGGATCATGGGCTTTTAACGACCCTTGCATGGGGCTTGAACGGCAAAGTCAATTATGCTCTTGAAGGCAGTATATTCGTAGCCGGCTCAGCAATCCAATGGCTGCGGGACGGGCTGAGGATGCTTAAGAGCGCCAAAGACAGTGAAGGATATGCCGACAAAGTCCAATCAACGGACGGAGTCTATGTTGTTCCAGCCTTTGTCGGGCTGGGAACTCCCTACTGGGACAGCGATGTACGGGGAGCGGTTTTCGGATTGACCCGCGGGACCAGCAAAGAGCATTTCGTCCGTGCCACTTTGGAATCACTAGCCTACCAGACGAAGGACGTTTTAGCGGCAATGGAGGCCGATTCGGGGCTTGGACTCAAGACTCTTCGTGTCGACGGTGGTGCGGTCCAGAATAATTTCCTGATGAAATTTCAGAGCGACATACTGAATGTCCCTGTTGAAAGGCCGGTTGTCAGTGAAACAACCTCATTGGGAGCCGCCTATCTGGCAGGCCTTGCCGTAGGATTCTGGGAAAGCCAGGAGGAAATCGCTGCCCAGTGGGCCATTGACACAGCCTTTGAAGCCAGCATGCCGGAGGAAGAACGGAACAGACTGTATGCAGGTTGGCAAAAAGCGGTGAAGGCTGCAATGGCATTTAAATAAGCGGTATACAAATATTTCATTTTATTGAAAAGTCTGATACACTATTCATAAGTTAATAAATCGGCAGGAGATCTGGAGAGACCGTGAAGCATTACCGCAAGTAGGGTAATGTTCTTTGCGGTCTCTTTTCCTGTTCAAGGAGGAAATAATGTGTTTACAAATTTAAAACGTAATGAAATCATTTCCCATTTAAAACAGAATACATTTGAATTGCTCGTAATCGGCGGAGGAATCACTGGCGCTGGTATCGCATTGGATGCGGCAACACGGGGGATCCAGACAGCCGTTCTTGATATGCAGGATTTTGCGGCAGGTACTTCAAGCCGCTCAACCAAGCTTGTTCACGGCGGACTTCGATATCTAAAGCAATTGGACATCAAGGTAGTGGCCGAAGTGGGCAAAGAAAGGTCGATTGTTTATGAAAACGGTCCGCATGTGACAACACCTGAATGGATGCTGCTGCCTTTCCACCAGGGAGGCACATTTGGCAGCTTCTCCACCTCGATTGGCCTCAAGGTGTACGATTTCCTGGCGGGGGTCAAAAAAAGTGAACGCCGGAAAATGCTGTCCAGGGAGGAAACGCTCAAGAGAGAGCCGCTAGTAAAAAAGCAGGGACTAAAAGGCGGAGGCTATTATGTAGAGTACCGCACCGACGATGCCAGGCTGACGATGGAAGTCATGAAAGCTGCGGTGGAAAATGGAGCAGCGGCCCTGAACTATTCCAAGGCAGAGGAACTGATTATCGAGAATGGAGTGCTGACGGGAGTGGTTGTGAAAGACCAGCTGACCGGGGAGGAGTACCGGGTACATGCCAGGAAGATTATCAATGCAGCAGGTCCCTGGGTCGATACGATCCGGGAGAAGGATGGATCCAGGAAAGGCAAGACATTGATTTTGTCAAAAGGGGTCCATATTGTCATCGACCAGTCCCGGTTTCCGCTAAAACAGGCTGTTTATTTTGATACTCCGGACAAGAGGATGGTCTTCGCCATTCCAAGGAACGGCAAAACCTATGTGGGTACCACCGATACTTTTTATGACCAGGATAAAGCAAACCCCAAGATGACCCGAAGCGATATGGATTATTTAATCAATGCGATTAATTATATGTTCCCTGATGTAAAGGCCTCCCAGGAAGATGTAGAGTCGAGCTGGGCTGGAATCAGGCCACTCATTCATGAAGAAGGGAAAGGACCTTCGGAAATCTCGCGGAAAGATGAAATTTGGGAATCACAGACGGGGCTCATCACCATAGCCGGAGGAAAATTGACTGGTTACCGGAAAATGGCTGAGACCATTGTGGATCTTGTGGCGGAGAAGCTTAAAGCAGAAGAAGGCAGGAGTTTTCCGCCAGTGCGAACAAAGCATCTGCCGATTTCGGGAGGAGATTTCGGCGGATCCGGGAAGTTTGCGGCATTCATTGAAGCTGCTGCAGTCCAAGGCATGGAGGCCGGATTTTCAAAAGAGGAGGCCAAACGCCTTGCCGCCTTCTACGGCTCGAACGCAAGTGCTGTTTTTGACCTGGCAAGCAGGGGGAGGCCAAATGTTGACAAATACTCCATCCCATTGGGCACCTATGCGAAACTCGTGTATGCCATAGAGCGGGAATGGGCCGCTACCCTTGTTGATTTTTATTTTAGAAGAACCGGGGACCTGCTGTTTGATATTGAAAGTGTTCGCCAGACAAGGAAAGCTGTCACAGCATATATGGCCGATGCATTTAATTGGACGGCAGCCGAAATAGAAAAACATGTGAATGAACTGGAAGAGGAAATGCACAAAGCTACTACTCCTGAAGAATGACCATATGATTGAAGCCGACCATCTCTTAAAAGATATTAAGATGCAATTTGTTAGATAAAACCCCCGTTTCTGCTAGAAAAGGGGGTTTTGAATGGCTTCATGAGAAGGGAGGATTCAATTTGAATTTTTAGCATAACCTTGCCTGTAACTAGATGCCGCGTTTAAGTTGCCGCGAATGGATACCAGGATGAGTCCTGCTGTTAGCAAAACTAAATTAAATAAAATAACACCTGTCCAGCTGAAGTGATCCCAAAAGAAACCTCCAATGGAGCCAACAATCGAAGACCCAAGATAGTAGAAGAGCAAATATAGCGAAGAAGCTTGGGCCTTGTCTTTCTCAGCATTCTCGGCGACAAGGGAGCTGGCAATCGAGTGACTCGCAAAAAAACCAAAAGTAAAAACGGCAAGACCAAGCAGTTTCAAGGCCAGGTACGGAAAGAAAGTGAGTGCGGCACCTGCTATCGTAATAACAAAGGAAAATTTTAATGCCGGAATTGAGCCGATTTGGTTTGCTTTCTTTCCTATATAAATAGAGCTAAATGTCCCGAATAAATAAACGATAAAAATAAAGCCGATTACGGTCTGGCTTAGATTATAGGGAGGTTTTGTCAACAGGAAGCCAATATAGTTGTACACTGATACAAAGCTGCCCATTAATAGGAAACCAAGTACAAATAGGGAGTTTAACTGTTTATTTGCCAGATGAAATTTATACGCCTTCCACATGGAACCCCACTCAGGTTTTTTGCCGGGAAGCGGCTGCTGTGTGGGGAGGGTGCGCCAAAACACCAGACTTAAAATTAAAGTGGCAGTCCCAATCACCGCAAAAGAGATTCTCCAGCTGAACAAATCGGTCAAAACGCCAGTTAAAATCCGGCCGGACATACCGCCAATACTCGACCCGGCAATATAAAAGCCCATGATCATGGTGGTATGCAGCGGATTGAAGGTTCTGCCAATATAGGCCATCGCAATTGAAGGGACTCCAGCAACGAAAATGCCAAGCAATGCCCTCAAAAGCAGCAGGGTATAAAAATTGGGGCTTGCCGCAGAAAGTATTCCCATTAGAGATGTGAGGATCATGGAAGCAACCATGATCTTTTTCATCCCGACAAAATCAGCGACAGAACCTGCTGCCAACATTGTGAACGCAAGAAACCCAGTTGACAGCGACAGAGTTAAACTTGCAGCCGGAGCCGAAACACTAAATTCATTCGCAAAAAGGGGCATTGTCGGCTGCGTCGTGTAAATCATCATAAAAGGCACCAAACCAGCAATGAACAGAGCAATCCTCGCACGCCTATATTCCACAGTCGCAGGTTCAATATACGCCATATCACATCCCCCATTTCATAATCCCTGTACCCATACTAACACACACCACCGCACCAAAGAGGGTCAGGCACCCTCTGCTGCGTTAATGCATTGAGGGTCAGGCACCCTTTTTTGAGTTCCCGTGCTAAAGCGAGAGCAGGAGCTAGATTTAATTGGCGACGGAGGGATGAGGCTGTTGGATGTACCTCTGTCCCGCCGTCTTTTATACTAAAGTTTTTTCTTCTTTTAATAGGCAATCCTCGCTTTGCGGGATAACGGGAAAATCCAATACAAATGTAGTTCCATTTTCACTGCTTGCTGCCTGGATCCTTCCGTTATGATTTTCGACAATTTTACGTGAAACAGATAAGCCAAGCCCTGTTCCTTCATCCCTGGTTGTAAAGAATGGTTCGAAAATATGGGAGAGGACCGGATCGGGAATCCCTTTGCCATTATCCTGAAACACAAAATGGACCCGAGAATCAACCAGCTTTGCCGAAACTTCTATTCTTAAAGGTGATGTGCCTTTGGCCTGCAATGAGTTCTGTAACAGATTAATGAAAACCTGCAACAGCTCCTCCCGATTACAGATGATGGACATATCACTCGTTTCGGGGTCTATTACGATATCCATTTCTACATTATGCAGCAATGCCTCAGAATTTAGAAACTTAAAGAGATAGCCCAGTAAAAAATCCTTCATCCGTATTGGTTCAACAGCGCGAACAGAAGGTTTTGCTATGCTAAGGAAGTCGGAGATAATTTTATTGGCACGGTCAATTTCCGGAATCAATACATTGGAAAACAGCCTTGCTGTGCTATCCTCCATATCCGTTTTCAAAAATTGCAAGTAGCCTCGGACCGTTGTCAGCGGATTCCTGATTTCATGGGCTATACCCGCAGCAATCCGCCCGGCTAGTGCTTCCTTTTCTGCTTCTTTTATTTTCTCCTCCATAATGTAGCGTTCAGTGATGTCCCTGAATTGGCCAAAAGCTCCTACTACTTTGTCACCCTCATAGATGGGCTGAGCATCTAATAGGAAAATTATTTTGTCCCCATTTTTATTAATGTAATGAACTTCCTCATTTTCAAACTTCAATTCCTGCTCAAGTACTTGTTTGCAGTACTCACCCGGAAGACCCATATTATAAATGCTCCTCCCAATAAATGAACCTTTCTTCCGGTTGAAAATTTCTCGGGCGAATTCGTTAAACTCCAGAATGGTCCCTTTTTCGTCGGTAATGACAATCCCTTTTTGAGATGCGCTTAAAAGGATTTGGTTCAACATATTTAATTTCCGGTTTTGCCTTCTAAGGAGCAGTTCGCGCTCAATGGATTCAACCACCTGGGCCAACATGGTGAGCAGCATTGGGTTTTGGAACGATATAGGAGTCATGATACTGATGGTGCCCAGCAATTGTTCTTCATCCGTATAATGAAAAGCGGCCCCATAACAAGCTATATTATGAAGACACTCATGGTAATGGTTTTTGCCAATCAAACTGATTGGGTGTTTTTGCTGGAGAGTCAGATTAATGACATTTGTTCCGGCATCTTCTTCTGTAAAATGGCTGCCTATCTGAATTCCGAATTTTTCAATCGTAGACTTTATAATATCGTTGCCCGCAATATCCAATAAATATCCGTGTGAATCAGAAACAATGATTAATATCGGAGTTCCTAGTAATGAATCCAGCACCTTTTTTGAAAAATAACTGACAACCGACAATATCTCGCTATATTCTTTTCTCTTCTGAAACAATTCATTATCTGCGATTACCTTTTGAGGTCGGGGAATATCGTCCGGCTTCATTCCTCGTAATTTGCACTTTATTTTTGACTCGGTTATATAATAGGGTTCGTTTTCCTGCATCTAAGATCCACCTCGAAATGGGTAAAGTTTACATTCTCATTTTAACATTAGACCATGTGAAAATAATATAAATCTTTTGCCGCATTTAACCTGGCGGTGGGATAATTTTCTATTGATTAACCAAGGAAAGGATGTTATTCTGTTTTAGCTGTTTCGGCGGCCATACACAATGAAATTGAGCAAAATCATTTTGGTTCAAACATTTTTTTAAAATAGTATTGACGAAGTTGGTAAGACGTCTTATAATAAGATTCTGTCGCTGATCACGACAACGAAATGAATTGTTCTTTGAAAACTAAACAAACAAGCGTCAACAAACAATAATATCGTGTTTCTTCTATATAATAGAGATTCACGAGCCAACGTTTTAAATTATGAGCTTACTCATACTCTTATCGCGTATCAACGCGCAGTAAATCCGCTCCGCGGATAACTGCCCGTAAATACCCGATTGATTCGACTAACCATCACGGGGAAGAACACCCCGCGACGGAAGTCTCGTCTTATTGGAGAGTTTGATCCTGGCTCAGGACGAACGCTGGCGGCGTGCCTAATACATGCAAGTCGAGCGGATCTTTGGGAGCTTGCTCCCGACGGTCAGCGGCGGACGGGTGAGTAACACGTGGGCAACCTGCCTGTAAGACTGGGATAACTCCGGGAAACCGGGGCTAATACCGGATAATTCATCC